>NZ_JBFUPM010000029.1:0-72873 GCF_041355255.1 Paraburkholderia sp. RCC_158
CCTTGACCGTCATCGTTTCTTCTCCTTGCTTGAGTTTACACACTCAGCAAGGGATTCGTTTTTCGGGGGCAAGGTCAGTCCTTTACAACGATGGGCATCGCGAAGTCTTCTCCGTGGGCTTCCATGGCGCCGCGGTAACGGCGGCCGCCCGCGATCACTTCATAGTCGAAATTGTCGTCAACGACCGGACGCACGATGATCGGTGTGTCCACGCCGTGCTGACGGATCGACTCAGTCAGTTCCGCGAGCGCCTTCGGATCGAAGTATATGCGCGGGTTACGACCGATTCTGATGCGCTTGAGGGGAGCAGTAAGTTGCTGTTGCATTGCAGGTTCTCCAGAGAGGGAACCTGCCCCCGGTCGGGAGTGGTTCCCGATGGGGTCAAAGATGAGAAGCCGCGTAAAGCCGGCCAGGTCGATGCGTCAGAGACGCGGTAAGTATTTGAACGATACCGCCAGTGACGCGCGTCACTGGACTGAAAAGGTGCAGAAATCGTATCGCCTTAGGCCTCCAACGGACAAAAAAAAGCCCGGTCGCTAGACCGGGCTTTCTGCATGCATCGCATAACCGGTGATGCCACCCGGATCGCCGTGAAAGAATAGTGATCCATCAAAACAATGTCATCTGGTCGATACGGTCGAAGATCGTGAACCCAGCGCGCTTTGCCTCCGGCTCCTGAGCCACCTCCTCAAAGAGGTCCGCCAGCGACGTCGCCACCGTCAAGGGCTCGCCACTGTCGGCTACCTCCTCTACCGCGAATGCGAGATCGGCTTCTCTCTCTTCACAAGCGATGGGATGGCCACCGTGCTGCCGGCAAGAGCCTGGGTCTGTTTCGACATCACCTGTCGTCGCCGCCTCAGGTGACTCCATACAGGATTCCTGCAATCCCGCATCCTTTGCGGGGGACGCGCCGGGCTCAACCGGCAACTGCTGCCTGCCACGCCTGAGTTTCCTGTCCCAGCCCACGAAAATATGGGCTGGCGTGTACCACACCGACCAGACCTCAAGCGACAGCGCATTGCCGTGCACGACCACGGCGGGAATGCCCATCAACGACAGCTGGACGTACGCCATGTGCACGCACCGTTGATCGATGTCGACGCAGGTCGCATGGAGGGTCTCGGGATAATTCAGGCCCGCCTGATGCATCGCCTGTGCCGTTGCCACCACCATGCCGGCCGACCCGCAGGCTGGCTCCTGCAAGGTAACGAAGCCCCGCTCACGGATCGATGCACCATCGCCCACCGTCATCATCGCCATCAGCAATGACACGCTGTACGGGGTGAAGAACTGCCCCGCGCGAGCGTTTCCGAGTTCCAGCGCCATGAAAATCTCGCCGAGCACGTCTCCAAGCCCACCGGCGGGCTCATGGCCTGAGCCCGGGTCGCCAATGGCGTCGATGCGGGTCCTGTAGCACATTTGCAGTTCCGCAAACATCGCGGCGAACCGGTTGACTTCTTCCCGCTTGTACTTACCGACGATTTCGAGGTAACGCTTCTCGCGTGCTTCGAACTGCGACTGATCAACCTTGCTGCTAATGGCGATCGCACTTACTTCAACGAAATCCGCGAACACGGTGTACGGATCGTGCGAATGTGTGAACTCGCGCATCAGCTTGATAATCGCAGCCTTGTGCGGATCGCCACTGCTAGCGGCACGCTCCTTCCTCTGCTGGCGGCCCATCAGCGTTCCCCTGCCGGCGCGCCGATAGTGCCCAATTGTGCTTCGAGCACCGTCCACAGCAGGTCGAAGTCAGGAACTTCGCCCAGCGCGAGCGAGCGCTCGACATCGAAACCGGCCGCCTTGAAAATCGCGGCGCGATCGACTAACGGTCGCTTTCCGTCGCAGGCAAATTGCTCGCGCGCTTTCCAGATAATTCGCGTGGCCAGCGTCTCATACGTACGCCGTAGCTCGTCGACCACCTGTGCGGTAGTCGGCACGCGCACGGCGGGGTCTTGGCCTTCGCGAAACAGGCGCTTTTCTGTCGCTGCGACCGCACTGTAATGACGCCATGCAGCAGTCTGGGCGTCGATAAAGGTCTGGATAAAGTGGTTGTACATGCCGGATTCCATAGGTGATCCGGGGCGCATCCCCAACGGGGCGGCCCCGTTGGGTGAGTGAATACTGCTGGCTAGACGCGGTAGTGAGCGCGCACGCGACGGCGCCGCTCCGCGAAAGGACGGCCGCCGGTTATCGACACCGGAGCCGCAGCCACCAGATGGCGAAGCGCTGCCGCGCGGAACTGTGGCGAGTAGCGCTTTTTCGCGCTAACGATCCGCAGCAGCTGGTCATGAGAAAGACCATGCGTCTGCCAGACCATCAGTCCGAAAGAGAAGAGACGTTGACGATTCATGCGAGCTCCAACGATTGGACGGGAGCACGCCCGCAACGGGTGTGGAGCCCGTCGGGATAAATGAAGACCGCCGGCTTGTCGCTGGCGGGTGGTCGATGCGTCAGAGACGCGAGAGATGCAACGATGGTATCGGGGCGAGCCTGCCATGCACGCTCGAATGAGCACGACTTTAGGGTGGCTTTCGCCCGCACTCGCGCACGGATCGGGGCGAAGATATCCACAGATTCGTTTGATAACCCTGTGGATTACATGGCCCTGCGACCCCTTCTCGTCCCGCCCATAGGGCGATGCTAACAGTCCAAGGCTAACGCGGGCAGGAGCGCCGCCCCCGTGAGCCGGCTCACGGTCTTAACTGCAAAAGCTCCAGAAAACCATATAGCTTTCAGCCGGAGACGGAAACCGGCAAGCGACGGCCGTGCGCCGCAAAGACGCGTAAATCCCTATCGCTTTCAGGCGCTTGACTTCCCTGCCACCGCAACAGAATCGGTATGGGCGCGATTGCCCCGACGCTTACTTATTGGAGAACCCCAGATGCTCAAAACATTGCTCGCCTGTTCGATGACCGCGGCCCTCTTTTCTGGTGCAAGCGCCGCCGTCGCCGCCGACGCAGCGTCGAACACCTACACGCTCGAGTACCGGCTGGCTGACCCGACCGGCCAGGTAGTAGAAACGGGGCGTACAACGCTGTCACGACACAATCCCGTCCAGATGATGACCAGCTATGTGCGCGTGAGCTACGTCGCGTCCTGCCGCCCGGACTCGGCTCTCGTCACTAACGAGCCAAAGTGCGACCTCGACACGGTCGATATCGGAAACACCCTTCAGCTTGCTCTGGACGATGCAACGCCCGAGACAGTCTCGCTGACCGCATGGGTCAACCGCGAGACGCTGGACGGCATGCAGACGATCCAGCACGTCGGCTTCGCTACACAGCGTCCGCTTTGGCACGGCTGGAGCGACAGTAAAACGGTAAAGGTCACGACCGGAGACTCCATCACCATTGCTCTGCGGGACCAGTACAAGCTGACGCTGCATCCGCTGCGCACGACTCAATGAGAACCGACGTATGCGGCGGGAGAATGACCTGCACCCTGGCACGCCGAAGTGATTGTGAAGCCCCGACCTGATGCAGCAGGCCTTATTCAAGTCGAAGGTGATCACGTGGCTCTCGAAGCAACGCGTGCGTTACCCGGCTGGGAACGCGCGGCTCCGGGAAGGCTGTGTCACCGGACATGACCCGATCACCCGGATGGTGGTCGTGCTAGACGATCTCAACGGCACGTTCTGGCGCGGGCCGGACGCTGACGTTGAAGTCATCGTGTGAGCGTGCGGTTCCTTACTGAAGCCCAATCAGATACAGACCACTGGATACCCTATGTCAAACGCTAACTACCCTGTGAACCCAGTCGGCAGCGCTGCATTCGCCGCGACCGTTTCAGCATTTGTTTTTGCATTTCTTGTGCCGATCTGCAGCGCAGATGGCGTCATTGAACCGGCTGTTGTTGCCGTCCTCGCCGGCATCTTAGCTGAGATGTCGCGGCGCCACGCGATTCGCAAGCTCGTCGCGAGCCTTAACGCGACAGACGCCCACGCGTTTCTTGATGTTTATATCAACGGTGCGCAGGTCGGCACGATCGCGTCGATCGACGTCATTTCGCTGAAGCTCGACGCACTCCGTGATCCGCGAAACTACGCGGCCCAGTTCGTGAACATCGTCGGGGTCGCAGGTCGCGGCACGCTTGCCGCACTCATATTGGTGCCGCTGATGCTTTTCTGGGCGTATGTGGTCTCGGCCTGGATTTCCCCCGCAAGCCTGCAGGCGGCGACATCGATGATCGCCCGTCTACAACCGGCAGACCTCGCGCGAGTGGCCCTTCAGATTCTCTATATCGCGCAGATTGTGTTCATGCTCGTGATCGGAAGCAGCCTCAGCTTCGGCATTGACCTCGGGCTGGCCAACGTCTTTCGCAACGCCGTTCACCGCCGCATCCGACGCAAGATCAATTGCCCCAGCGACGGCACGCTGCATTTCGTTCCTGCGACCCGCACTGCCGGTCGTATCCAGCCAGCGTGAGGCGTCCATGTTCATTGAATTCGTCATCGTGCCAATCGCCGGTTGCATCCTGCTCCTGACCGCCGCGTGGCGCGCGTTGAGCGCTCTGGGGGATGCCCTGCACTGGTCATCGTGGATGCCGGCGGCTGTTATATCGGCTGCTATCGCGGTTGTCGCAGCAACCCTGCTGGGACTCGGGCTACTGCGCTCGCTTCAGGAAGAGGTTCGCACGCGTCGCGAACGCAGGGAACAGTTCGCAATGGAGCAGCGCTACCCCGGCTGCCACGTGATCCGACTGCCGAGCGGCAAGTGGTTTCTGACGGACAGATCTACGGGCCGCGAGTACCAGCCGCCCGAAGAAGCCCACCACTCGTTCACATTGGGCAGCACGCGCGACGGCTCGAGCAGATGGCTGGAGCTTGTCTCCGAAGATCTGCGCGCCTCCGATGAGAGCCGCTCCAACCGGTGACGTAGACCGGTCACATATTCCTTCAAAGCCATGGCCGCGGTTGCGGCCATTTTCTATGGCGGTCCATTATGTTCAACGTGAGTTTCGACGGCGGCACATTCCCGCTGACCGACGTCCAGGAAAACCCGGCGCGCTACGTGAGGCGTCTTGAACGCGCCAAGGTCACACCCGGCTACGCTACCTGTGAATGCGTGACTTGTTCCCCGCCGCTTCAGCTCGTGATCAGACGCTATGGCTCTCTGCTGCATCTGGCTGGGTGGCCGGACGACGGCCACCGTCATCAGCGAGACTGCTCTTTTTTCAAGGATCCCGACGTCCCCAGGCCGGTGAGTGGCTCGGACGCGAAGGCAGCAATACTCACGACGCCCACCGGCCTGAATGTCAAACTCGACGCCTCGCTTACCCTGCGTGAATCGACGACCGGGTCACGCGGCTCGCCGGCGACGCCGTCCAACCGCACGAACCGTCGCTCGGCCAGCCTGCTCGCATTCCTGCAGACGCTATGGGCTGAAGCTGGCCTCAACCAGTGGTCAGGGACCGCGACGTCCCGCCATTGGGGGCAATGCAATGCTCAGCTCCTCGCCGAGATCGGCACCGCGCTCATCAATGGCGCCAACGCGCAGGACGTTCTGCACATCATGCGCCGGTATGACGAAGCCGATCGGGCGGCAATCAACGCTGAATTCGACGCCTTTATCAGTCGCTTGGACGCCAACAATGGGAGGACGAAACGAGGACTGGTCATCGGCGAGATCAACGAAGTTTCGCGCACTCAGTATGGGCACTCATCGAGCCTCCGACAAAGCGCACGTAAGTACTACGCCAGCACAACCCTGATCGATCACGCGGCGCGGACGTATCCGCACACATGGCGTGCGCTCGGCGATCGCGCTGCGCGGGTCATTGCCCTCCTTCTCGTTGAGCGCACACCAAAGGGGCACCTGAAGCTCGTCGATCTGGCGGCCATGCTGTGCTCCCGCGCTTTCCTGCCATGCGACTCCATGCCCGAAGTTGCCATGGCAAACCGGTTGGTCGCGGAGGGCCGGGATTTTCAGAAACCGGTTCGTCTGAACGACGGCGACGACATGCTGCCCGATTTCGTGTTGCGTGACACGCCCACCGACACTCACGTCGAGGTTTACGGAATGAACGGTGTCGAGCAATACGAAGCTCGCAAGGAACAGAAACGCGCACTGCGATCGGCACGGCAGATCCCGGTCGTCGAATGGAACGTCGATCGCGAGGTGCTGGAAGCCGTCAGGCTCCCGCCGGCAAGCAAAGACCGGTAGCGGCAACAGCGTGCCCCGCTCACTTGACTTCCCAATGAAGCGCGCACACTCACTTCATACCCGCCCCTGAGCGGGCGACATAACATCGGAGTTCGTATGCAAGGCAAGTCGTTTTTTCTGGACCGCGCAACCTCGCGCTCACTGGACTGGGTCGCGCGATTTCCGGCGCTTGGTTGTGCATCGCATGATCCGCAATCCATTTCCAGTGGTCGGCAGGTGGTCGTGGCCTCTCTGCACGGGGATGGCGTACGCTGCGTCTTCTTCAGCGCCGTCGGATCGGTGCTCGATTTCTCGGCCACATGGGCCGAACTTGAACGGGCAAAGACGTGGTGGTATTTCGTCCAGCGCTGGTATTTCTGGATTGTTCCTGACGAACGGACGCTTGCCAGAATAAACGTCACCGCGGGCGCACTGGACCATATGATCGCTCCCTCCCTTCACGACGCTGCGAACGACGAGGCTTATCTGAGATGGCTTGATGGTCTCGAAGCACGCGCCCGGCGCTGCGGCACGCTCGCAGCTTCACGTCTGGAATTCGAAACGGCCTGAGGATAACCGGATATGGGAACCAGCACCGCGATTGAATGGACCGACAGCACGTGGAGTCCATGGGAGGGCTGCCAGAAGGTAGGCCCGGGCTGCGATCACTGCTACGCCGAGTCGATGAACCGATGGCTGCGTAGCGGAAGCAACTGGGGCCCCGGCGCACCGCGACGGACTTACAGCGAGACGCACTGGAAAAAACCGCTTCGATGGAACGCCGACGCCGCCAGAACCGGCCGTCACAGGAAGGTTTTCCCGAGCGTTTGCGACCCGTTTGACAATGCCGCACCGGAAGGCGAACGTCAACGTTTCGCCGAACTCATCCGGAGTACTCCCCATCTCATATGGTTACTGCTGACCAAGCGTATCGGCAACGCAGGGCCTATGCTGAAAGCGATGTTTCCCGATGGGACGCCTGAGAACGTGTGGCTCGGCGCGACGATTGTCAACCAGGACGAAGCAGACCGCGACATTCCCAAACTCATAGACGCGCCTGCCAGCGTCCGGTTTCTATCGATGGAGCCGCTGCTCGGAGAAGTAAGCCTCTACGACTGGATAGGGCCGTGGGGTAAGCCGGGGCAATTGCAGGCGCCACCGATGATTGACGGCGTTTTCGTTGGCGGAGAGAGCGGCCGCGGAGCGCGCCCGATGCATCCGTCCTGGGCACGCTCCCTGCGTGATCAGTGTGACAACGCCGGCGTCGCCTTTCACTTCAAACAATGGGGCGAGTGGGCACCGGGAAATAGTTGCGCGGGCAACGACCTGATCGATCGGGACCGGCGCAATATTGCCAGCGGATTCTTCGATTACAACGGCGGCTGGAATTTATTGGGGCCGAACGCATTTCGTCAGACGATGGACAGGATCGGAAAAAAGGCCGCCGGTCGTCATCTCGACGGCCGCCTGCACGACGACTTCCCAGATATCAGCGCCGCCGCCGGGAAAGGTCCTTTCCAAATGTAAATTCGGCTTCTCTCGCGCGCGGTGTACAACGATAATTCAAGCCAAACACCGACGCGCCCCCAAAATGTACGAACAGCTCTACCCCTGCGACCACTGCGGTGGCCGCGGCACGATTGGATTCTCCCAACGTGTCGTCGCCGAGATTGGCCAGCCCGGCTTCCACTATGGACAGTTTGGCCGCGAGGCCGGACCGCCCAAAATCGGAGACGTCACACCGCGGCCCCCATTCGCCCCCCAAACCGAGAAGCTCGCGTGCATTCACTGCGCCGATTGCGGAATGTCGACGCCCTGGATACCGATAGGCTCGGACGAATCCGCTGCCCTGGACGAGGCAGCGCGGATCTGGAACAGGCGCCTCGCGCGACCGAAAGTCACGGAAGGCGACCTGCGCGATCTGATTGAGAAGGAACTGGGTGCGTGCGACATGCAGATGGTCATCGACATGCTTGCCCGCAATACTGAAGACTGGGAGACGCGCGGCCCCATCTTCGCGATGCTCGCACAACGGCTGGTCGACGCCAGCGTTTCAACGATCGAGAGCTGGCCCATAGACCCGGTTTTGCAGGACGCCGCCCGATACCGCAAGCTTGTCCAGCTTGCGAAATGGCTTGATATCGACGGCGAGCGCTACGTCCAGTTCCCGAAGATCCCAACGCCACCGGAACACGACGATTGCCTGTTTGAAGACCGGATCGCACTTGCGGTTGACGGCATGCCAGACCGCGACCGCTGGTAGCGCATATGCCCGGATGCCGCGGCTCTGGTCAAGGGCGACTATTTCAAGGCGAGCCATAAAAAAAAAGCCAACGCCCAGTAACAGGCGTTGGCCCAAGACCTTTAAACACACACCGGGTAGGGATCAGCTACCTGGTGCCCCGGATTACGGCAAATCGGCGCCGATTCTTTAGCATCAAGCGGCAGCGGTGTCGGGCCCGCGCAATCTCTCTCCCGTTACTGATCGCTTGATAGCACGCGAACTCCGTGGACGGCAAAAAAAGAGCCGGCTGCAAGAGCCGGCTTTGAAAATGGTTCTGGCGTTCCCGGGGGGGCCCGCTACCAGAACCAGAGAGATGATTTATTGTGCCTGTTCCACCGCCGCACCCGGAGGGCGTATGAAGCCCTCTTTCGGGTGTCATTCGTGGCGTTGGGAATCGGCCACCGCGAGAGCAGCATGCGCCCCCAGAATGCGATACAGCGCTTGCCTGGAGATGCCCAAAGCGGCCGCCGCATGACTCTTGTTTCCGTCGGTTTTCACCAGCGCCGAGCGCACCTCGTCCACTGATGGCAGCTTCTTCTGCAGCCGGTCCTGCTTCGCGAAAGTGGACAGGTACGCGTTCGCTTTTGTTACGCGGCTATGCCCCGCGGCTTCGACAACCCTCCGCATCGCCTCCTCGTGCAGTTTCGGATCTGGTCTCGCATCCAAGCCTTTAATCGCCGCCGGCACACCAGTGGTCTCTTTATAAAGCGTCTGCAGATACTCATGGCGCAAGCCGTGACTCGTTATCCCCATCCCCCGCTTGGTGATGCCATGTTTCTCGAGAACGTAGTAATACCAGTCTCGCCATTGGCGTAGGGTCCTGTCGGCCGGCACTGTCGAGCCCGTCAGCCCGTTGCTGAGCGTCGCCGCTTCTTCCAGGATTCCGATTTTCGTCTCTATCGGCACCTCGCGCGGCCGGCCGCCCTTCGTGCCGCGCGTCACAGCAAGCAACCGTGGATTGCGCGCAGCCTCAGCTGGCCTAAGCATGAAACTCTCCTCGATGCGCAAGCCAAATGCCGCCTGCAACTTAAGCTGGACAGCCGTATGCGGGCACGTTTGCGCAATCTGCTCGATCTTCGCCGCAGCGTCGACGCCATGTGCTATCCATGACTTGTCCTCCGTGGCCACATAACTTCGCTTGAGACCGAGAGCATCGCGGTCCGCATAGTCGTCAAGCGAGCCGACCAGATTCGTCTTGCCCATCCATTGCGCTAGCGCGCGAAGATAGGTCAGCTTGTTTTCAATGGTGCCGCCAGTCTGTCCGGCCGCGACCCACGAACTCACAAGAAACGCTACATGCTTGTGTTTGAGAGACCAGGGCGTCCGCAGGAAAAAGCCGCCGTCCAGTAGTTCCCTGAAAGCCTTGCAGAGTTTGGCGACGCGATATTCCTGCGTCTTGATCGACAACGCGCGGCCGCTTATGCGCGTGGTGCTATGAACGCGTGCCACGTTCTCATCAAAAAGCTTGAGCAACGCATCCCGGAGTTCGGGACCAAAACCATAGCTGTTGACGATTGCCCTTACGTTGAGAATTGCCGCCATCCGAAATCCTTTGCAACGCTGCCGCGCTGCATCTTCGTAAAGTTAGGTGACCCGATGGTCGCAGCATCCCTACCTGATGCTGTCATCCGCCCGCACGGGCTTGCTCTTCTTTTCCCGCCCTCTCGGCGGCTGCGCCGTATCCCCGGCGCGGGGTCCTGCCTTCCAATCCTTTAGCGATTCCATCCGATCGACCAGACACATGGGAAGAGCATGCGTCCGACCGTCCAACCTGCTGCCTGCCAGCATGAATAGCGCTTCGCGCAATCCACCTCTGACGTTTCGCGCGGCGCCTGTCGGCGCTTGCGCTTTGCGGATCGCTCCGCGGTGTGCAGCTTCGTGGCTACCCTTGGCCAGCACCGGGGCGTGTTCAGCCTTGTGCTCCTGCCGGGCAAATCCCGTTACGCGTTCTTGTACGGCCGCGGTACGCCGTTTCTTCTTCCGTCAGGGAATCGCGGTGATCCGGTCTTTGCCGGTCCGCAAGGCTTCCCCCGCCCCCAAGTCACTCATCTCCACCGCGGTGTATCGGGTTTCGTGAGCGCACCCAGCCGTAGCTGTAAGGGCGTGTTCAGACGTCGCTGAGACGTGGAAGTGTCCGGTGTCCGGTCTCTCCACATGTCCTCAACGCGTCACAACGCGGCAAACCGCCGCCAATCGTATGGATATCGCACTGTCCAGGGGTCCTCAACGTGGACCACTATGGACTTGATCTGATTCAGAAAAAGGCCGCATCAGTGTGCGACCCGGTCAGTCTGGTGTTTTATGGCCCGTTGCGGGCCTGGGTGTATGGACGAGCGAGTGCCTCGCACTCTTTTTCGATGCGTCAGGGACGCGGTAGGTGTGCCTAGCATAGACCCGGAACGTCGCAACTTCTCCGTCAAAAGCTGGGCGGAACCAGTCGGCTTTCGCCGACTTGACTTCGCCAGCCTCTGGATAGACTGGAAACCAGGCAGAACTGATAGAAAAGTGTCGGTTCTATCGATAGTCCCGGCGCATCGCTGCGAACTGACACTTAAGTATCAGTTATCTGATAGATCGCCGGCCCCTTGCGCCGAAGGCGAACCCGCTGGCACTGATCTGTCAGCTATCTATCACTTCGACGCGTGGACCACCTACTGAATGGAGTCATTTTGAAAACTTCCGTCTTCGCAATCGACGTCGGCTACGGCAACACCAAATACGCTTACCGCGCTGCAAGCGGCACCATCGCTACCGGTATGTTTCCCTCACTCGCACCGCTCGCCGCAAGCCACGCGCTTTCGCGACAAGACGATCGCATGCTCACCGCGCGCAACGTTGCTACGATCGTGATCGATGAGATCGAATACGAGGTCGGCCCCGACGTATCTCTCTCAGCCGCCTATGGCAACACGGGCCGCACGCTTTCGAACGATTTCGTCGCTTCGAATAACTATGACGCCCTGCTCTTTGGCGCAATCAAATTCGCGGGCGTAACTCATGTCGAACGGCTGCTGCTAGGGTTGCCTGTGCACACTATGAGTAAATATTCTGGCGCGTTGCGTGACCAGTTCACCGGGACCTTCGATTACGGCCCCGGTGAGGTGACGATCGACAAGGTCGTGGTAATCCCGCAGCCGCTCGGCTCTCTCGTAGCGGCATCAGCGAACCGTCAAAGCGAGTTCGGCCGCGACCATGCGCACCTGGTCGTCGACGTTGGCTATTTCACGACGGACTGGGTCTACGCCACCGGCTTCACTATGGACGATAAGCGCAGCAATGGTATGCCAGGCGGCGCTTCGCACGTCTATCAACGCATCGCAGATCTCATCGGCAAGGATCAGGACGACAAGGTGGAGGAGATCGAGCTTATCGACAAGGCACTGCGCGAGAAAACGCCGTATTACCTTTTCGGCCAGCCCATTGATCTCGACCCGTATCTTCAAAAGTCGCAGCCCCTCATCAACGGTGTGGTCGAAGAAATCAAGAGCAAGGTTGGCTCGTTGTCCAGTGCGCGTTCGATCGTGCTGTCAGGCGGGGGCGCTTCGCTGTACGCGCCCGCAATACGAAAGGGCTTCCCGCGCGTGCCAATTGAGATGGTCGATGGGCCTTGCACCGCCAACGCGAAGGGCTTCCTCATTGTTGGCGAAGCAGGCCTCGCCCGCGAGCGCGCAGCCGCGAAAGCATGAACGGCAAGTTCGACATGAAGCTGGTCATCGACGCGGTGACTACGCCTCTCCTGCACGCCCGGTTGAGTCAGGCCAGCTCATACCGGGAGCGCGCGGCGCTTCTTCGGTCTCTCGCGGAAGCCGCCTTGCGGGAAAGCGTCGCTTCGATGGGCAAATCGACCTATCCGGTGGCGACGTCAGCGGCCATTTCGTCCCGCGACGGAATTCCAGCGGAGCCGCAACGTCAACGGGACACGCGGCCCAGCGTTGAGACAGGCACAGCTTTGAGCTCAGAGTCCACGCCTCCGTCGGTGCCCGACGAAAGTAGCGAAGCTCATGCTTACGACGTCCACGGAATCGGCGAGGCGTTCGGTGCATTCGGCTGAGCGCGCCTTGACTTCTCTGCCGGGATGCGAAGATAGGTCATGACATCGGGACACGCGGCGCGCCGCGCCGCGCACCGGTGCAACACAGTGATGAGGAGGAGTTATGCTTGAACTGATGGAAATTCTGCACAACGGTCTGCCACTGAGCGAGCCACGCTCATGGCTGCTGATCGCCACGGTCGCTGCAGCGTGTGTCGCGGGCTGGTACAGCGGCGACGTCGCAGCGTGGTATGCAAACCGGAACAAGGACGGTAAGTGATGGATGCTATCGACCTGCTGGTACCGTACTACAGGAAGTTCACCGCTCTTTCTTTTCTGGCGCGCCGCGCGATCATCTTCGCACTCTCGGTCTTCGTCTGGATCGTTGGCGCGGGGCTGGTGAACCTGCATGTCAACACCGACTTCTGCGCCCTGATTCTTATCGCGGGCGGTGTGGGCGCCTTGTGGTCAACCGAGCTCTGGCGGCTCTGGAAACCCTTCTTTTATCTTGTAGTTGTGTGCATCGCGATCATGAAATGAATGCTTGCGATGAAGAAAAAAAAGCGGCTCCACCATACCTGGTGGAGCCGCTTTGCTTTACATGATCAGTGCGACCCGGGGGCCGCGGTAACAAGAAGACGGCGTGCGCAAAAGTCCCACGCATCGAAAAAAGACTGATCACGACATGCGTATTGCACGTTGCCGCGATTCTTGCGGTCGATCACATCAAACGCGACCGCCTCCGACTTGCCCACGCGCTGGCGGCCACCTTCTGCGCCGTTCGTTGCGACGATTGCAAACCCACCCACGAGAACCTGGAACGAAGCCATTTTCCACTCCAAAGAAATTGGCCCGACGAGACACTCCCCGATGGGGAGAATATCCCCACCGGGCGGAACTGAAGAAATACGGCCGAAGCCGCGATTGAAGATCGATGCTCGTCAGACGGCAGCGAGGCGTTGTGTATCGGATCTCGACGCGCGAGATATGTCCGCCAGAACAACATTGGCGAGACGCGCACACCATTGGTCGGTGAAATCGGTTCCTCGAACGCGAGGACGATGCACAAAGACAGTAAAACCCTCTGTCTTGAGGCGCTTCGCGAGTTCGAGCCCACCTGCAACACCTATCGACTTTCCCGTCTTCGGGTCGATGTCGTCAAAGTCGACGAAAATATGGACAACGCGGATACCCAATCCGTCCGGCACCACAAACTGACGTAGCAGTCCGATATTCAGGCAGTACCACATTGGGACACCGGACTCCATATATGCAGCACAGGCCGTCTCCAGTCCCTCAGCCACCCCGATTTCGCCGTCTACAGGCTCCATCAGTCGCACGGCGCCACCCCGGAGCGGATTGAGCGTCATGTCGTTCAGCTTGTTGTCGAGAATCTCGCCGTCGGCCGACACGATCCGCGCTTTAGCTGGTGTAGACCGCTCCAGAAAGGTTCGGTGCAACGTACCAAGCCGGCCATCGGGCAATTCGAAGCGGGCGAGGATGCCCGGCCAGCTGCCGATAGGCTTCTTCTCATGCCGGTACTCGAGCATGCCAAGCCGCAATGCCGGCGATGATGCCATCCGCAATCCCGGTACACGTGCGCCGAGGTAACGCATCGCGAGATCGCCACTCGACACGGGCTTTGCTGAATCCCACATCGAACTGAGGCGGTTTGCGATAAAGGTCGCGTCCGGCTTGCGTTTCGGCCGGGGTGCCTTGGCCACTGGAGCGCCGGTGAGCGCACGCGGTGCAGGTCCCCCGTCCAGTTGACGCATCAGCCGATATAGCCCGATGCTGTTCAGGCGGGTGATCAACTGGAGGCCATCACCTGCCATGGCCCTTCCGTTATCGCATTTACGGCATACCCAATCGCCACGCCCACGCTTGTTGTCGTAGGTGAAGCGATCGTCTCCGCCACATACAGGGCAAGCGCATGCGTCGCCGGTGAGACGGTCTGCAGGCACGCCATAGCTCACAAGGAGCGAAATCCATTGCTCCGGGGAACGCTCGAAGCCAGCGAGCTTCCGCTGAAGCCACGCGTACTGCTCGGGCGACAGCTCTTTGCCTCTTACAGTCATGAGTCACTCTCCTTGAAGTGAGTGGGTTGGGTCGGTGCCTGAGACAGGCGTAAAAACGCGTGCTCAAAAAAGCGGTCCGCGCGGGAGCGGGCGGCTTTTTTCAGCAGACGTGCTATCTGACAAAGGGAGTTGGCGCAAACAGCCAGGCGGAAGATCCGTCGCACGACACACCCGAGGGTGTGCCGTTGCGAAGGTGAGGAGATACGGGAGCGAATGAAAGACTGGTGAGCCTTTACGGGATCAGATGACAGACCACGCCGCACGTGCGTAGGCGGGGCCGAAGGGGATGTCGTCGGACATGTCCTCGAAACCACCTCCGGCCGGTGCCCGCATACCGCCTCCGCCACCATGAGAAGGCTGGGGCGGATGAGCACGGGAGCCGACGTTGTCAGCTGCGGCCGATCCGTTCGACCGGGACGCCGGCGCGGCTCGTTGAGAGCGACCGCTGGCTCGCTGCTCGAAGCCGCCATCGCCATCGTCATCGCTGCGACGACCGCCAAGCATCTGCATCTGCTCGGCCACGATCTCTGTCGAGTAACGGTCAGTGCCGTCCTGCGCCTGCCATTTGCGCGTGCGAATACGGCCTTCGAGATAAACCGCCGAGCCCTTTTTCAGATATTCCGAAACGATCTCGGCGAGCCGTCCAAAGAAGGAAACACGATGCCATTCCGTTGCTTCCTTCATTTCGCCCGACGCCTTGTCCTTGTAGCGGTCAGTGGTCGCGAGTCGGATATTAGCCACAGCGTCCCCGCTGGGCAGATAGCGCACTTCAGGATCAGCGCCGAGGTTGCCGACGAGGATCACCTTGTTTACAGATGCCATTTCATTTACCTCTATTTAGTAATTGACCAAAGCCATTTGTCCCACATGACCGGCTTGCCATCCTTGACCATTGCGGAGCCATCAGCCCTGATTGCCGGAACCTTGATCTTGCGTAGGCGCCTGACAGACACAACATCACCGACGACACACCTGCATTCAGCTATGGCCTCCTTCAGGCCCTCGCCCTGCAGCGTCCGCTCGCCGGACGAAGTGTCGATATGGATAGCAAACGACTTGTAGAACCGCCCGGGCTTCTTCCGGTCGGGAAACTTCTCTTCGCCCCAGGACGCGATCCGGCCAATCACCGTTGATGCGTCAACCGGCTGTTCGCGACGCTGGCGGACCGTACCAACATCGCCGGCATCGAAACGTTCTGCTTCTTCCTGCTGCGGCGGTTGCGCTTCCTTGCGGGACGCATCAGGCGCTGCAGCCGGAGAGGCGGCCATGACAGCGTTGTTTCCTTCGCGTATGGCGGAAGCGATCGCAGCCTTGAGCGGGCAACGATGGATGGTCAACTTCGACCAGTGAGGCTCGAGGTCAGGCACGATCTTCAGGCCGAACTCGGTCTCTTCCGTGTGGTCGTCAAAGGCCGGCACGAACTGGACGATGTGATCTCCTTCGTCGACGAACAGATGCGGCGTGTCACCGATCGTTACTACCGTTTCATTCTCGGCGCCCTGCCCCACGACTTTTGGCGCTGAACTGTTTTCGGGAGCGGGAGCAACGGATGCCGTCGAAGTCATTGGCGACGCGGATGAGTCTGCTGATGACTGCTGGTGCGGAGGGTGAGTGGCAGATTTGCCGGGGAAGAGGTCCGCGAGGACGCGGGTGAAGAGTGTCGCAGTGTTTCGCACGATGCCTCCTATAGCAGGGTGCCGAAGCACATGCGGCGCAGTTCGCGAAGATCACGCTCGAGCAGCGGCGTGGTCAGGATCACGTCCTGCATTGTCTCGGGGTCAACGCCGTTGACCTTGCACACATAGACATAGGGCAAGGCGCCCTGCCAGTAACCCATGATCCATCCGAGGGTTGCGTGATAGTCGTCGATGTCGATCTTGCGATTGCGAAGCCGCTCGGAAAGCAGCGCCGCGCAATCCATCAGCGACTCCGGCATGCTGTCGCCGCGGCGGCTGTCGCTCGCGAGAGAGATCAGCGCATCGATCATCTTTTCGCGGACCGCGTCGGCCCACAGATGGGGGTCAGGCAAAGGCTCAGGCTTGGGAGGGATAACGACAACCGGCGATGACTCGCCGAACATGTCGAGCTGCCAGGCAGCCACATGCATTTCCATGAGATTGCTCCGGTGATGCCGGCAATCTCATGTCCCATGACCGGGAATGGGATTCCCGGCGGGGTAAGGTGCCGTCACCAGGGCGGAAGGCCGAGGTGACGGTAGGTTCTTGCGGTGACCCGACTTACTGGGTACCGGTCTTGAAAGGAATGACGACGGCCGACTTGGCGTATTGCTTTGCCGGCGCAGGTGCCGCAACGCTGTCATTCGCTGCGGCCGGAGCGGTTACGTTCTCGACGCTTCCGCTTGCTGCCATCTGACGGGATGCAAGCTTTTGCGCTTCTGCACGTGCAGCCTCAGCTTCGGCTTCCGCTGCTTCGATTGCCTTCGCCTTTTTCTTCATCTCCACGATCACCCAGCGTGCGCTGAGCAGAAGAAGGAATCCCGCGACGACAAAAGAGATCGTCGCGAAATACACGACGAAGCACAGGGCGACCAGCTTGCCAGGCGAGGTGATAGCGTTTCTAAACAGAACTTTCAGCATTTTTCTCTCCAGAAAAATTCACAAGGGAATGTCCGGACAACGTCCGGGGGTTTCGATGCTCAACGAGCAAGGAAACTCGGCGCCATGCGCTTTCGTCCGCGCCCGGTCTTGTGGAGGGCGCGCACGGAAGGGCTGGCGTGTTGTCACGTCGGGCGGAGAAGGTAAGGGATAGGCGCGCGAGAACCTGCACGCTACTTTCGATGCGTCGAGCCGACGCGGGAGATAGACCGAGGTTACCGGTCCCGGCGTTACTGGGAGCCCGGAATGCTCACGAACTTCATGCGGCTTACGCCTTTTCGCCGCCCACCATCGTCGGACCTAGGGACGAGCCGGCTCACGGTCTTAACCCGGAAAGCTCCAGAAAAACTGGAGCTTTCTGGGCTGCAGTGTGAAGGCGTGGGAAGCTCCGCCCCTCGGAAGCGGACGCTTGACTTTGTCATTCTCCTGGCAAGCTTGACTCATCGTCTGATATTTGGAGTGACTCATGAGTACAAGCCTGTGGATTCTGGCCGCGGTTGCCTTTCTTGCATGGCGGACCTTACGTGCACGCAACCAACGCGCCAGCAAGGAGTCGCCCCTCCCGAAAATGCGCAACGACCGCAGTGGCGACGAAGGCGAGGCGCGCGTTCAGGCCGAGTTGGTGGAGATCCTCACCTGGCTTTGCGGCCGGAATTTCTACCTGCACTGCGGCCCTCTCCTGCTCAACCATGCGCCCGGCACA
Organism: Paraburkholderia sp. RCC_158; assembly: GCF_041355255.1. Classification (NCBI taxonomy): domain Bacteria; kingdom Pseudomonadati; phylum Pseudomonadota; class Betaproteobacteria; order Burkholderiales; family Burkholderiaceae; genus Paraburkholderia; species Paraburkholderia sp. RCC_158. The sequence continues at coordinate 17,854 of NZ_JBFUPM010000029.1, forward strand.
GCGTTTCCCACCGCCGAGATCGATCATCTTGCAATCACGCCCTTCGGGATTTTCGTCTTCGAGACGAAGAACTGGACGGGTCCGATCAAGCCAGGACCGAGTGCAGATGTGTTGATACGTATCGGCGCCGATGGTGAGCCGCAGGCGCGCAAGTCCCCGCTCAGTCAGAACCGCTCGAAACTTGCGTTCCTGCGCGGGATATTGCCGCCGGTGTGGTCCATAGAAGGCGCGGGCGTATTCGCCAGCGACAGTTGTGTCCTATCGCCGGAACTGCCCGTCAACATCGTACGCCGCGCCGACTTGCGCCAGTGGCTAAGGGACAAGCGTGCGCGGCATGCTGCGAGCACAGCGATTCCGATAAACGTAGCGGCCGCATGGCATGCCATCCAGCGAATTGCCACCGCAGACAATGCGGCCGTTGGAAAGCACCGCGAGAAACTGAGGGTTAACCCTAAAAAATATTCGAATCTTTCCTAAAGTTTCAGTCGGTTTTGCCGAATCTAACCGTTTGCTTCGGCATATTTGTCTGATGTATCCGTCAAAGACGGCTGTTTTTCTGCCGCTTTCCGGAATGACCGGCAGGAAACGAAGCGTAATCTGGCTGGAGTTCCGGGAACTCCAAGAGACTCGCACGTTAAGAGTCGAACGCCCGATCGGATTCGCGTCCAAAGAACGATCAACTAAAGGCTTCCGCAATGAGAAATGAGAAATACCTTCGCCCTCCCCAGACCGAACGATTTCTGGCCGAAAGGGCATCTTCTCCGGTCATTACGTCCAATTGCGTCCACCGCGCACGGCGTCATGCAGCATCGAAAACATATTGCGGGAAATGAACATGAGCCATCCCCAACCACTGCAAAACACCAATGAGCCAGAGTTCGACCCGACCGTGCCTGAGGGGGACGAAAATGGCGCCGACCTGTCGGCCGATGAGTCCACACCGCTGGCGTTCGCTCACGTACCGGACGAGTCCGAAATTTCGCATACGGTACGCCAGTTTTTCGGCAACGAGATCCCGGAGTCGCTGCGGGCGATCATCGCGTCCGAAAGCAATGAAATCGCGCACTCAACCAGAAAGATTCTCGAAGAACATATGCGCATTGGGGGCATCCTCTTCAATTTGCGCAGCCGGATCGAGAGCCACTTCGCTGCATCGCAGGGCGACACGCGGCACGTACGCAACAAGGCAGCACAACTGTTCTACCGCTACGTAGAGAAGGCATTCCGGAAAAAACAGGACACCGTCAAGGTCTACATCCGTTCCTACCTACGCTTCAGCACTAACGCCGGCGCCGTCGAAATGCTGACGATCACTGACATGCAGATGCTTGTAAGCCAAGATGATGAAGTAATCGACGCGGTGCTGGCGGCAAAGAAAGAGAACCCTGACCTGTCTAAGCGCGAAGTCAAGAAAATCATCGAGAGCTACAGGGCCAAACTCGCCGAGAAAGACGCGAGCCTTGATGTGGTGAAAAGCCAATTGTCCGAGATCGTCGGCCAACTCGACGACGTTCGCAATGAAAACCAGTACCTCACCGAAGAAACAAGGCACCTGCGTCTGCAGATCGAGCAGGACAAGGAAAAGAACAAAAAAACGATGGTCGATCTCGACGGCGCGAATCGTTCCGTCAGCACGATGCACACCGAGATATCCAGGCTTGAGCGGGAGCGCGACACCTTGCTCCGTCAACTTGCCGAGGCGGTCAACCGAGTTCAGACGAAGGAAGTCATTGTCAGTGGACCGTCCGAGAACATCAAGCACCTGCAGGAAGCGGCGGACGGCCTCATGGCACAGGTGAAGGAAGCAACTTCGCAGATGGAAAACCTACAGGCCGAGGTCGCTTTGCTGGAAGAACGGCGCAAGCAGCAACTGGCCGAGATCGAATCGAAAGAGGCTATCGAGCGACACATCCGGGAACTCATGAACGAGTTTGGTTCGTTCATGCAGAAATACAAGACGGCCCAGTTGCTCGTCACGGCCGGCGGTTCGGTCGCACCCTTCGCCAATCTTTTCGCAGCCTTTGCAGATCATGTCGGCAGCTTCCACCAGGAGTTACTTACCGCCGCCAACGCCGTGTGATTCCCCGCCCGCCCAACAACGAGAGATACAGGTTGTAGATATGGAAAATAAAGAAAATTATCGTGCCATCGGCCGCCTTTACGTCCCGGATTGGCTCACCGAACAGATCCAGGTGGCGAACTTCAACATGGTTGATCACATTAAGTGGCTGCTGCAACAGGACAGCCGCTTCTGCGAAGTCTTCAACGTCGAACAAAAAGACCTTGATCAGCTCCAGTTGAATCAGTTGTCGCTGCGCAATTTGTTGCGTGCACCGTTCCTGATGGTCGAACCGACTCTTCAAACGGTCGAGGACTGGCGCTGCTTTGTCGACGATACCGCGACGACTGTGGCGGTAGACATTCTGCGACGGAAGACGCCGGAACTTGATGCTTTGGCATCGTATGCTGTCGGGCACCAGAACGTGGCGTTCCTTTCGCTTGCGACGCAGATTCTCAATATGAGCATCGTGGCCGCGCCAATGCTCGGCATTACGAGTGAGGTGGCGAAGTATCTGCTCAACGTCCCGCCATATCGGCTGAATCTGGCCTTGCAGCGAATGAACGGCCTGCCTTTGTTCCGCTGGCGCTTTAATAGCCAGTCGTTCTGGTATGAGTTCGTGGGAAGCACGTTGACCGACGAGATGATCGCGCATCAGCTCATGTTCACCTCGCCCGAGCGGGTGGGTGAACTTCCAAGCGACGCGCGATGGGGCGAGCTTCGACTGGGCCGCGCAAAGAACGAAGCTTTCGCGGGAGCCCTGCTCGCTCATGGACTGCGCGCATCGACGGCCACCGCTCTCTTCAACCTCACGCAGAATCATACGCGCGGGCTGTATTTCAAGATCCATGGCAAAAGCTCACCCTGTGGCAACACAGCCAATTCCCTGCCTTGGTTCGTCGAAACTCCGCAACACCGACTGCATGCCACGGTCTATGCATGGCTCTATCGTTCAGCGATTGCAATGGGTGCCTTGCCGCCCGAAGCCTTGATCGCGACTAATGACGTCTACGATCGCCTGTTTAATGGTAACCGCGTGATCTCTGCGGATCGCGGCTGGAACCTTATCCGGTCAATGGCGGCCGACACGCGCCTCACGATCGCGCCTTGCCGGACGTGCAGCACACACTATGTCGTCTCGAATAACGACGTGAAGATCGAAATGCATAACCGGTTCAGTTGCCCCTCGTGCCAGCAACAGCTTGGTATGAAACGGCGCGCCGCGCGGCGCAAAGCCCATGACGCCTGACACCGCTCTAAACGATTTGCCTGCGGGGCTCGTTATTTTCAGTACCGACGGCAAGGCTCAGTTCGGTTGGCAAAATTCTGAGACCGGAGTTTTCCACGCCGAAGACGATGGACACGTAATCGTGAACGCTGTCGGCGCCGTTGCGTGGCATGCCGTGATCTCGCACTAAGGCGAAGAGGATGGGCCCAATGAAAATGCAAGACTTTGACTACCTTGCGCGGGAAAGTAACGCGGCATGGCTTGATGGACGCGGAGACGGTCGGTTTGACCGCTACGAGCAGTTCTATCGGAGTGAGTGGGATCAGACGGCAGACCAATTCGATCTCGAGAAGGTCAATGAGGCGTATCTCGATTGGTCAGCAGCCCGGCCGTCGCGACTCCTCTCTGCTTTGAGCGCACCATGGTTCGGTCGCGTCGCCATCGCTCTGTTCAGCTTGTGCATGGGCTGCCGCCTGGTACCCGGGTTCGCCAAGGCAATGCCCGAAGCTACGGGCCTGGCCTTGGTGGTCGCCTTCGTCGGTCTTCGCATATTCCACCGACGGCGCAAGCGTCACTGAGAACCCGCCGCAGGCGCTTTTTTTCGTTTGGGCGCATTGGGCTCAACCTTGGCAGAAAATTTCCGTTAACCCAAAGGATGACGGCCGAAATTTGGCGTCGGCGCTAACCCGCCCACTGGGTACCGCAACCGGCGGCGACTTGACTTTCGTTGCCGCTCCATAAGATGAAATCAAGGTCGCGCAAGGGGCACGGCCATATGACAATCGAGGAAGCAGAACAATGAATCACAAGAAGATCTCGGCACTCACCGCCTTTTCGTTCGCCGCGGCAGTAGCGCTGTCGGCATGCGGCGGCGGTAGCGGAAGTAGTGGCTCGGGAGCGGCTGGACCAGCGACGACACCGTCTGGCGCCGGCAACCTGCAAACGTCGGTACCGGCACCGACCTACGCGGGCAGCACCGCTCAAGCCGCAATCTTTTCGCAGCTGAATGCCTACCGTTCGGCAATGGGCGTCGGTCCGCTGAAACAGGATTCGGTGCTCGATACCTCGGCGTCGGCTCACGCGCTGTATCTTGTCAACAATTTCGCGAACAGCAACATCACAAGCGTTACGCACAATGAAGTCTCGACGTTTGCGAACTACTACGAAGCAACGCCACTGAGCCGCGCCCGCAAGGCTGGCGCTCCGGCGACGGAATGGGTTGGCGAAAACGCGGCGGTCGGTCTTAGCCTCGCGACGGGTGACGCAAACGCGGCAAGCTGCGTCGGTCAGTACCTCAACACTCTCTATCACGCAGTGGCCGCGACCTTGATTCAGGAAACAATCGGCGTCGGCTTCGAGACGAACGCTGGTCAAGGAACCTATGGTTGCGTGCTGGACTTCGGTGAAACGACCAATGTGACGGGCACGCCGATCGGCAACGGGTTCTATCCCGGTGGTGGTCAGCAGATGGCAACGGATGCGATTGCAGTATCGCCATACCCGAACGAAACGAACGTCGCACGCGCGATGGTTGCGGAAACTCCGAACCCCGCGCCTGATCTTGCGTCGCCCGGCCGCCCGGTATTTGCCCGCATGACAGTTTCTAGTGCTGGCGATGTGGTTACGGTTTCGAGCTTTACGCTGAAAGCCCCGGATGGATCGTCGGTGCCTGGCCGCATCATCGTTCCCTCGGCGGCAATGACAGGATCGACGGGTGCAATAGCCGATGTGAATAATGCGCTTTACAACGGCGTCGTGGCGTTCCTTCCCCTCTCTCCACTCGCGGCTAACACCACTTACACGGCTTCCTTCTCGGGTCAGCGTGACGGGAAGCCGGTCAGCAAGACGTGGGCTTATACGACTGGAGCGTAACGCCATATCCGCGGAATAATAAAAGCGCCCTGCGGGCGCTTTTTTTGTTCAGGTCACAGGCGGATCAGCCACCGTCATAGCTCGAGTCCTCTAAGTAGTCATAGCCGGTAAGATTGGCAGTGCCATTTTGAAACCAGCACACCCCGATGCCGTTGCCTCCGGTGGCACCGCCTGCGGACGGGTTACCGAGGTCACGAACATAGTAAAAGTCCCCCGGACCTTGGCCACCTCGCATGCTGCCTCCCATGCCAGCGAACATTCCAGGCGGATATACCTGGCCGCCTCCGAGTGTGTATGGCCCCTGCAAAGTCCCCCAGACGCCGCGATACGTGCCATTTGTTCCGTTGAACCCAGCTCTTGCCATCTCTGCTGCTATCGCTGACTCACAAACCGATGCGAGCTGTGCCGTCCCGGGTAGAGCAGGAGGCGATGCGGCGCAGCCCAGCCCGACCCAGCTGGAGCCATTCCATGACGGGGCAGAGGTCTGGTTGAAACCATTCGGGCAGGTCGGCGGCGCCTGATAGTTGCACTGCGGCGCGGAGTATCGCGACCCGATCCACTGCGCCGGTGCGGCCGTCGTCCATCCAGGTTGATTAGGACACGTTGGCGGCGTCTGCCATGCAGTCGTCAGATGCCCGACGCAAGTGGAGTCCTGGTTGCTCACGGAGCATCGAACCGGTCCTGCCATTGTTGCGCTGCTGGCCGTCACCATCCCCGTAAGCACAGCTATCCGCGTAAGAATCCTGGTGAAACTCATTTCCCATCCTTTTCAATATGTACAGAAGCTCGTCGCGACGGCACTACCGGGTATGATGTTTCCGCTGCCATCCGTGATATAGACCGTCCACGGCCCGGTTCCGGCCGTTGGGTAACTGACGACGGCAGTCGGGTCGGTGTACATGCTCTGGCCCGTCACTACCAGTAGGGGGGTGCCGCCCGCAGGACAGTTCGGATTCGGCACGAACGTGCCGTTGCCGTTTGGTACGTTTGTGTAGCCGTACCAGAGCTTCGGACCGCCGATCGGCATCCACTGCAGGACACCCGACACCTTCTGGCATGAGAGCATCAGGCCCGAGTTGTCGCTCGCACCTGTCATCTGGTTGATCTTCGTGCACGCCACTCGCGGCCAACCGATACTGCCCGTAGAGACGGTCGTGCCAGCGGACACCGCGCCGCTCGCAGCTACCGCGCCAGTTGCGCCTATGTTGGCCGCACTGACCGTACCTTCAGCATCGAGGTTATGCACGTTGTGAAGGCTGACGTGATTGACGTTCTGGTCACCGGTCCACGTCAGTGCCCCGTCTCGCCGGATGTACACCGAGTTACCATCCGACGTCGGCCCGTTCGTGGCGAGAACCGCCGCGGCCGGGTTGCCTGATAACGGATTCGTCGCATTCCAGGCACCGTTGATGCCGGTAATACTCCCGGAGTTCTGCGTCTTCGAAAAACCGAACGCGTTACCGCCTGCCTGCGCGATGATGGAAGCGCCGATCACATCCGGATTGCCAGCACGCATTACGGGCTTTGACGGGTACAGCACGTAGGTGACGTGACAGTCCCCTGCACTCGCGGAACATGTCGACGGTCCGACGCTCATGCTGATCACGTATGCCCCGCCCCAGAACGGACCATTTGCATGGGGCTGCTGCAGGTTGCCCTCGGTGAACAGATCGTTGAGCGTGGGCAGGTCAGTCGCGGGCAGAACAGCCACCGGCCCGTTCTGTGTGAGGGTCGAGTAATGCTTGGTTACCCAGTTGCCGAGCGCGGCGTTGATGACGGCCTCGTTCTGTCCTTCAGCCGTCAGCACCTGGTTGCGCCGCTTCGCTGCATCCTCCTTGATACCGACGACCGTCATCAATGCCGCAGCGACCAGCACAACCACCATCTCAACGATGCTGAACATGCCCCGGCTTCCTCAGTTGTTGTGCGTGGCGTACATGCCGATGCTGGCCGTCGCACCTGCCGAAGCGCAAGCCGTACCTGCGGTTGCACCGCTGAACGGCGTGTTCGGGTCGTACACAGTTGTGCCGTTGACGGTGACCTTCGCATAAGCCCCGGCGACCGCGCCGATCGACAGGGAGCAAACCGTGCTCGGCACCGGATAGGTCACGATCATGGCGTCGTCAGTCGACGCGATCGTGCCCGGCACCGCGGTCACCGCACCGCCAAAAATGCCGGTAAGCGCCCCGGTGGAGGTATTCACGCGGGAATTCGCCGAATCAAACGCGTGGTTCTTCGCGAGAGTCTGCTGCGTCTCGGTGGAGAAGTCGACGTCGCTCGAGGTGGCGTCCTGAATGCCGCTACGAAACAGTTGCGCCTCGCTCTTGAACTGGTGCGCGTGAATGCGATCCATGACGAAGCTGCGGCCCTGATACACGACGAGTGCGAGCAGCGCTGCACCGGCCATGACCGCCGCTCCTTCGATGAGTGACAGCTCGCCCGACTGCCTGCGTCGCCGTGCCATCCTGAGAAGCGACGTTTTACGGTCCGCCGGTGCGGGCACGGCTACAGGCGTCGGCGAATTGGTCTTCAGGTTCGAGGTATTGTTGGTCATTTCTGGTCCTCAGTAATTGGCGCCAGCCGTCGATGACGAGTCGAAGCTGACAGCACCGGTCGCGACGTACGAACCGATGCCGAAAACGAAAAATAGGGCGACGGCGAATCCGAGCAGCACGTAGTGCGTGATTCGCGCATTCCGACGGACGGTCGCCACGACGCGATCCAGCGAATTGCGCCCGAGCGACTTGATGGCCTGTACGAACTGGTCGCGACCAGCCGCATCCGCAATCGTGTCCATCACCGTTTCAGAAAAGATCCCGGTGTCCAGAGCGCGCATTGTCTGGTCCGGATGCTGGGTGAGCCTGCGACCCATCCTTTGCAAGTGCCATTTGAGCCACGGATCCGCTGTCTTCGTGAGCCGGTCGAGCGACGCGCGCAGTGTGAGATTCGAATCGAAGAGCCCCGCCAGCGACACGATGAGCAAAGCGGCGCGCAAATCACGACGGTTGCGCCACATCAGTGGCATTGAATCGACCTTGTTGCGCAGATGACCATTCCAGCGCTTGAGCGTGTGAAAGTACCCGAAGACGACACCTCCGACGACGGAACCGCTGATCCACCAGTAGTGGTACGCGAAGCTGTCGAACGCATACAGCGCCTGGGCGAATGGCGACCATTCCGAGACCGGCTTCGTATCAGCGACAGCGGGAAAGATCGTGCCGCCGAACAGCATCGCGTACAGGTACATATAGACAATGAGTAGAGCCGGATACGCCATCTGCAACGATGTTGTCGTCGCGAGGATCCCTTTTGCATTCGCTGCCATCTCCGCGAGCTCGAGGCCGCGAACCGCCGCGTCCTGTTGCGTCGATGCGCCGGCGATCTCAAGAAGCGCGTACTCGTCGTTCGAGATGTACGGCCGGATCGCATTGGCAAAGTTATCGCCCGCCACCATTCGTTTGGCGATAGCCTGGAAGACGGGCCATGCCAGTCCCTTTCGACTGCGGTGGCGCTTCTCGAGCGTGGTCAGCTGCTCAAGAAGCGTCTCGCGGTTGCGCAGGCCCTTCGCAGCGACATCGAGCCGCGTCTCACGGTAGAAGTTCTCGCGCAGCTTGCTGAAGCGCCACGTCGCCACGCGCATGCGTTCTTTCTGCGGGAGCATCATGAAGACCGCATAGACGAGTCCCCTGATCACGACGGCATCCTCCCGTCACGGTCCGCAAAAATCCGGTACTCGTCGAAGGGGCGCATCGCCGTGTCGATGAAGCGCGGGTCGATGATGCCCTGCGAGGCCTTGTAAAGGGCGTGCTCGTAGATCGTTTTGCCCGTCATATCGTCATCGTCAAAACCGGACACGCGTGTCGAACGCCACACCTTCTCCGCGTTGCGCCAGTCGCGTACCGCCACGAAGTCAAGAAATTCCAGCGTCGGCCGGAAAATCTCCATCGCTAGCGTCTGCCCCTTGGTGCCGGCGGCTACTTTGCCTGCGCGGGTGAAGAGGCCCTTCAAACGGCAGTGCTCACAACCGGCTTCGTCACGGCATGCCATCGTCGACGTATCGAGCCCGAACTTCTTTTCCAGCGTGTGGACCTGTGCCGCGCTCAGAATGTCGCGCGCCGGCACCTTGCAATGCGGGCACAGCAGCGGAATCAGCTTCTGGTTGGCAACAGCGTTGACAAACTTCTCCGACGAGACCTCATCCATCGGCAACTGCAGACGGCCACCTGCGAGCCGCATGAACGCGCCAATCGCGCTGTCCGCGTGCAGGGTTGTTCTGACCGGGTGACCGGTCAGCGCCAGTTCCGCAACGAGGGCTGCCATCACGCGGTCGCGGATCTCGTTGACCGTCAGATCATCCGGGTCCATCCGCATCAGTGTGCGAATCACCTCAGCGCCTTTGCGGCTCGCATCGTCGTCGGACTCATCCGGACGGCGGGGAATCGATATCTCCGACAACCAGGGATGCGGAAACTCCGACGGCTCGCTGACCACATACTGTTTGCGCAGGTCGCGCGAAGAGAGCATGTAGGAGAGCGCCCGCAGCAATGTCGATTTGGCAGATCCGGTTTCCCCCGTAAAGATGGAAACACCGCCACTGACGTTGCACAGTGAACCGAGTGTTTTCAGCTGGCTGCGTGTGAGGCCCATCTGGTCCGGCATCAGTAACTTCAGATTCCGGAAGTTGCCGTCGAGCAGACGCAGCGCGACATCGAACCCGCCGACGAGCGGCGAACTCTGCCAGCGGATGTTGAGAATGTCCGTGTGCACAACGAGCGGGATCATGGCCGACTGCGGCGCGCTCGGCTGGAACGTCTCGCCTGAGTTTGTGTTGCGTGCGACCAGGTCCTGATAGGACGCGGACAGTGCGCGACGCACCAGCGACTTGGACAGCTTGCGATAGGTGTAAAGGTCGCCGTTTACCCGGAAACGCACTTCGACATCATCGTTGAAGTCGCGGTACTCGTAATGGACGTCGCCGGCGCCGTATTCGTGAGCGGCTTCAGCCACGTCGCGAAACGTTCCAATCGCGCGCGACGTTTCCGGGACGATTGCCGCAGAGCGGTTACGCTCACGAGCGTAGATCGCGTCGATGACCGCCTCGCCCGCAATCATCTCTTCATGTACCTTGATATCGGCGCGTTCGAGATCCTTCAGGTACGTCGGATAAAGTGCAGATTCATGAAACGATTGGGTGGTGACGACGATCGCCATGCCCGCCTGGACCTCCACCGCCACGAACTCACGACGAGCCGCATCAGTGATGCGCAACGTTGCATCGGCACCGCGCTCGCTCAGGATGCGTTTGAATGAAAGCGCGTCAGCCGACGGAAGTTGTGGCAGTCCGACCGCGATCAGTTCCGGCTCCGGCTGCACAACCGGCCCAGCATGCGCATGAACTTCATGCACGTTGTCCGGCACGGGCGCCGTCGTATCGTGATCGCTTGTCGCCGGTAGTTCCCGCTTCGCATTGCTGTCGGCCTCTGGATACCCCGGAGCATGCGTCTGCCCGTCCACGACTTCGGCCGCGGCCTTGCTGCCCTCTGTGGATCTTGCCGTCGCGGGTTCAGCCGCAGTCGGCGGGAACAGCGCGCTGCCGTCATATGCTGCTGGCTCGCCTCGTGCCTCCGGCGCCACATCGACATGCTGCAGGAACGGCGGTGAGTCCGCGGAGCGCGGAAAATCAAAATCACTCTCATCGTGCACGTCTGCGTCGCTGATGTCGGCCATCCGCAGTCGCATACCCAACGTCATGGGCTGACCGGGCTTCGCCTCAACTGGCTCGGCTTTGACCTTGGTACTTTTCTTCCTGAAGCGCGGTTCGCGGTCTTCGGTACTGCCCGTGGCCGTTCCGGCGATGGGCATCGACGCAGGTGAGTCTTCCGAGAAGCCTGCGCGCAACGCGCGCAGGCGCCCAAAGATGCCGCCAGTGGACGGCTCATTCTTCTCAATGCCAGAAAACATGCTCATGGTTAGCGTCCTTACTATTACCGACCGACAGCGGAAAGAGGCAAGTTAGGGGGTAGCGGCCCGGACAGATCCGGCACACCACGAGCCGCCAGGTTTGTTGCTGCCGTTTGCTGGTTATCCTGCGCGGGCGTGCCGCCGCTGATCGTCTCTGTCCAGGTCCGCGCACCCTTACCCGTCCCTTCTGCAACGGTGACAACGAAACCGTCGACACGCTTAACGGTCCATCCGTTGAGCAGTTTTGCGCCTACATGCGCGGGGTACGAAGCATTGCGGTATTCGTAGAGGACCGACTGTCCGCTCACGTCACTGAAGGCACCGACGAAGCGCACAGGCTCCGCGCGATAACGGACAGACGCCGGTTTGATGCTGGGGGGAGGTGCAGGCGCGTTGGTGGGCGCCGCGGGAACCACTCCATTGAGAGCCACACCGGTAGGCAACCCGCTCCCATTGCCCGCCAGTTGCCGCGCAATAGACGAGCGGGCGATCCGGTCCACGTCCTCGATGGACAGGCGCGACTCTGACGGCACGGGTGCAGACGCGGGCGCAATGGACACGGGTGTTGCGGCTGCGGACTGGGCAACAGCAGGCTGTGAGGCCGCGCTTGTATGGGCGGCCGCACTGGCCGCCGTCGATTCTGTGGTCAGGTCGAGGTCTGCCGATGGCACCTGTGAACCGGCTGCTTGCGGATGCGACGCTCGCGGCTTTGGCTGGGCGTGGACGGCGACAGAAGCAATCATCAACGCGCACGCGAGCGCCGACAGGACTTTAGTTGAGCACATAGTATTTGCCCCTCGCAGTGAAATGGATACCGTTCTGGACCTGCACGCCACCGTCCTGCGTTTTGCTGGCGCCGGGGTCTCCCAGCTTCAGTTCGACGGTGATCGTGTCCAGGGTCATGTTCGACGGCAGTCGCGCCAGTAATGGCGACTGCCACCGATAGCCGTTGATCGTCCACTCGCCCACACGGATCATCTGCGCGGGTCGCGAATCGTTGGTGCCCACTGGAATCGCGAGAAGTGGCTTTGGGGGATCGAGATGGACCGTGTAGCCGTAGCTGTCGAGATCAAAAGGCTTCGACGAAAGCTTCTGTGGCGGCGTCTGCAAGGCGTCGATCAGGCCCTGCTCCGTGGGCCAGGCTTTCTGATCCCGCGCTGCCACGAAGGCGACCGTGGGTACCTGCGGTCCGCGCGCACCCGCATGCAGACCGTCGGCATCGAAATGCAGCGGTCGCATCGACTCGGGGGCCAACTGGCGAAGATCATCGAAGCTGCCGCCGTGGCGGCGAAGAGTCTCAGCGCAATACCCCTGCGTGCCACACACCGCTTTCTCGAAGACGAAACCTGCAACGACGGTTTCACTGTCGCCAAGGCGTTCCAGCAGTGCCGGCGCAAGCAGATTCGCCCGCGGCATCTTCGCGGCAAACGTCTGACGCACCTGCAGCGCGTATTTCTGTTCGAACGATGGCTCGCGCGGCGCCGGGGGCGGCGGCGGATTAAGGATATCGGCCAGTTCAATGCCGCCAAATACCAGCGCGGCACCTATCACGACGATGGGCACGATGGATGGAACAGCGGCGGGCACCTTGGCCACGCGGGCGCTCTTGCGCGCGTCGAGCAGTGCATCCGGGCCAAAGCTCTCGTCTACGTCCCTGACGGCCGGCCCGGAGCCAAGCGTCGTCAGCCGCAGGTTCAGCTTCAGACATTCCTGCTCGATCGCAAGCTTCCGCTCGTGGGCCTGCGGTACCGTGAGAACCTCATCGCTGCGCACAACACCGCGCACAACAAAGACCACGTGTACGCGCTGATCGTCCTGCAGGAGAATCACCGCGGCCGCCTTGCCCTTGACCCGGGCGTGCTGGGCGATGCGAGCCGCTCCCGAGTAAAGCTTTGAGCCCTTGAGTTCGGCCACTTCAGGCGCGCAGAAGCCACCGATGACATCCTTGCCGGTCCTGTACTCGACATAATGGGTCGCGCCGAAATCGTCGGCATAGCGACGGCGCTCTGCCCGCATCTGCTTTGACGGATAGGCGCGCCACTCGAGTCCGAAAACAAGGCGCGCGTTTTTCTCGCGCGGCAGCGGATCGGTAATGTGCATAGCCGTGCTCACATCGACGGGACGACAGAAGCCGTCAGCATGATGACCTGGAAGGTTCTCGCCTTGTTCCACAGGCCCGTGATACCGGCGATGCCGCCGTTGGTCGTGCTGTCAGCGTGATCGGTCATCTCGCCGTAGAGCACCACCGTCTGGCCGTCGGACAGCGCGACGATCTGGTCGTCCTTGCTGCCGACCGTGTGCGCCAGCTGGATCGTCTGCTGCGTCTGCCCGGAGCCGACCGACTTTTCGGTGAAGGGGCCGTTCAGCTTCGAACTGTCACTCCAGTAGGCCAGCACGATCTGGTTGTGATCGTTCACCGACGGCAGGATGTTGACGAAGTCGCCGGTCGTCACGGTGCCCGGGTTCAGCCCAGGTACACCACCTGACGTTGCCGTGAGGCTGCCGGCCGAGGAAGTCGTCGATCTAAGGTAATCGTCGCTCTGGAACGAAGCGATCGACACCGGCAGGCCGTTGAGCGTCAGTTTGGTCTGCGTGTTGTCCTGCACCGTGCGACCGAACTGGTTCAGCGCATTGATGACCGCATTCGTGCCCGAGAAAGGCGTGTTCGGGCGCAACACGGACAGGCCGAGCGTACCGCCCCCGGACGACAGCGACGTGGGCGACACGAAGCTGATCGCGTACTTTGCGAGACCGCCCTGAATCGCGTTGAACACGACATCCCCGTTCACGCCGGCCTGGCTGCCGCGGTTCAACGCAATCTGCAACGTGCGTACACGGATTGCCACCTGACGCGTCGATACCGCGTTTTCCTGGGCGAGCAGCTTGCCCATCGCATCGGCGGCCTCGCGCGTGTCATGGACCATGACAAGGCGGCTCTGGGGATTCACATTAACGCGCCCCATCGGCGAGCGAAGCTTGTTCAGTGCGTCCGTGATCGACTGGATCTGGTCGAACTCGCCCTGACGACCGGTCGAGGTTTGCGCAGAGAAAGAACCCGTATCTCCGCTGCCCCCGCCGCTGCCGTTCGCCTGATTGCCCGTGGACGTGTCCATACCCTTGGACATCGTCGACTTGATGGAGACCTTGCCCGGGATGGCGGCGATCTGATACATGCGGGTCACGAAGCGCGTGATGTTGATGGTCGAACCATCGAAAGACCAGTCGAGCCCCAGATCCTCCGTCATGCGCGTCAGGTACTCGCCCGCCGTTCCGTCAAAGACCTGCGCATAGCGAGGTTTTTCGTAATTGTTCGCGTTGCCGCCGCCAGATGCTCCAGACGACTTGCCGTCGGACGACGCGCCCTCGCGCGGCACCAGCGAACTGCGCGGCACAAACACGTCAGGGCTGAGATGAACGGCGTAGCCGGTCGCGCCGGACACCAGGTTCGCGATCTGGTTGATATCGAGATTCGCCGGCATCGTGATGCGCTTCTCGCGAAACGTCGCAGGCAGCGTTGCCTCATAGGCGACCGGCACGAGGCGATCGCCGAGGAACGCTGTCGGTACATCTTCAACGAGCGCCATTGAGCCCGGCAGATTGTTCATGGCAGCGCTCGCGCTGCTATTGGCCGCGTCGTAGGCCGAATTCACGTCGCCTTGCGTGACGGCACAGCCAGCGATGACGAGCAGGCACGCAGCAGCAATTGAAGTCCTCAGAATCTGGGCGTGGCGCATCGTTACTCCTGGCAGTTGGCCGCGCGTGCCACCACGCGGATGACGTTGTTCGAATGGCGGCAGACGCGGGTTGGAACGCGCATGTGGTTGGTCGCTTTCATGACCTGAACAAGGACGGACGTGAAGTCGCCGGTGAAGGTCGCGTTAAATTCAAGTGGGAGGTCATCGTCGACCTTCCACGCGAGTTGCCACCCTTGGGTCTGCAACCAGCGGTCGAGTGCGTTGCGCAGATTGCGGTCCGATGGCGATACCGAAAACGTGAGTACACCGCCAGCAGCCGCAGTAGGTGCCGTTGTCGCTGGGAGAACAACCGGAGCCACAGTCATCGAAACGGGGGCGGTGGAGAGAGGCAACGCCGGACCACTCACAGCCGCAACGGGCGGCTCGACGGGCACATTGCCGGCCGGCGCGCCTGAAAGAACCTGCCAGCCGTCGCCTGCCGGCGCGGCGATGCGCGACGGGCCCGGATCGGTCGCTGCGCGCGTCCATGCGGGGCCGGCGATGAGCAGGATTACGGCGAGAACACGCGCCACCACGCGCGCCCGGTCGTTACGTTCGATGGTCACATTCATTGTTGTTGCCCCAGCCGCTGCAGGCGGCGATAAATGGCGTTTGCGTAAATCAGCTGCTTCTGCGTCGAGACCGCGTTATAGGCGCCGACCGCCTTCCACGTCGGGCCGAACTGCCGGATGTTCGACGCAAGAATCCATGTGCCGACGTAGCCGTTCACACATGGGTTGAAAAGATCCTGACGCCGGATGCCGTAGCGCGCGAGCTTTGGCAGCCACGACGAATTGATCTGCATCAGACCGATGTCTTCGGTGCCGTTGCTGTTCAGGTTCACGGCGTTCGCACGCATCCCGGATTCGTGTTGCGCTATCGCATGCACAAGCTGCGTACTCACGTGCTGGAACGCCGCAGCGTCGTCAAGACAGTCCGCGTGCGCGAGCGGCCCGCACAGTGCAGGCACCGTAGCGATGAGAGCAGGAATCACGCGCCTCATGATTTCGCCGCTCCGGATGCAGTCGATGCCGTAGCCGGTGTGGCCACTGCAGGACGTTCGAAATACTTCACGTCGTGACGGCGCGTGACATTCACGGTTGCGCCATCGGCTGTCGCAATGAACTGGTCCGCCGTGCCGTTGAACATGTAGTAGCGACCCTTCTGCTCGCCGGAGCCCAGGTGTTTCACGTCGCTCACATGGACCTGCACGACAGAGTCTGCGAACTTGAAGAAGGTCTGGCCATCCCGATCGAACACCGCCTCAAGATGCGCGGCGCTGCCCGCGTCGAAGTCGTACACCGTGCCTGCCGAGCGGCCCAGCTCAACGGTGCGCGTTCCGTCCGAAACCAGCATGCGTTCGGCACGCTCAACCGTCATGACAGCGGTGTCGTTATCCCACTTCGGGTGCAGCGATCGACCGTCCGGCGTCCTGAACGTCAGCTCCGTTGCGGGCTTTGATGCGAAGCGGATCTGCGTGTGTGTGTCGTCGCCATCGCGGATCGCCTGAGCGCCAAAGTACTGCGCGAGTAGCGACGCTTGCGGCGTCACGGGGGCGGATCCGCCTGCTGCGCCCTCCTTCATTGCGACCGTCTGCGTGATCGCATCGGTGGGCGACTTCTGGCCAGCAGCGTAGTTCAGTGCGCCGGACTTGGGCGCGTCACGATGCACCCTGATGTGACGTGACGTGAAATCCACGTCAGCGTATAGACCGCTTTGCGTCATCAGGCGATCAAGCGCCTGCATCCAGTTCTCGCCCGCGCGGGTGGCGAAGCCGGTGTTTTCAGTCAGGTCCACATCCTTCTGGGCGGACCCCGTCCAGCCTTGGGGGACGAGCGCCTTCACGACGGCGGCCACCGGCATTGAACCGCTCAGTACACGAACGGGCTCGAGCGACCCGTGGGCGCCGATCAGCACCAGTCGGTTCGTGAAGCCGTCGAATGCAGCCGGCTGGTCGTCGCGCAACGACGCGAGCGGACCGCGCGCGCCGGCTCCTATAAAGGCATTGGCCCTCGTCCAGCGCGCGCTGGCCGAGCGACCGGCCACCGTGTAGGTGATCGTCTCGGGCGTGCCGTCCACAACGACGTAGGGCCCTTCCTGATGACCGCCAGCGGCTGTGATGACCTGCCCCGCGCGCGGCTGGATGTATGTTTTGGAGCCGTCATTGAAGATGAGCGCCGGGCGCTCGGCGATCCCACCCGCGATCTCGTAATCGAAGTCGAACGGGTCGGTGTTCGCAGCATGCGACGCCATCGCCACGAAGAGCATGGCGCACGCGACGGCGATGCGGGAAACAGTGTGCTTCATAGTCCGGCCTGGATCTGGTTGAGGAGCCGCGCAAAGCGCGCGAGATACGCCTGGCCCGGGACCGGATTGGCGCTGTGGTAATAGGCGATCGCCTTTGTAACCGAATGGGTCTTGCTGTAGTTCTCGTTGAGAATGTCTTCAGCAACGCGGATGCTCGTCGCGGGCGCGAGCGCATCCCAGGGCGACGCAAAACGGCGGGCGTGGTACCCCCAGTTGATCTGCATGATGCCGACATCGAAGTCGCTGCGACCACGCGCGATCAGTGACTGCACAACGCGATAGGCGTCCTCGCGCGATTTGAAGAAATAGCCCTGTCCCGCGATATTCAGCGTCCATGGCCACGCATGCCCATTGAGCCCTGACTCGTTCAGCGCAATGCCCGCCAGAACCTTCGGATCGACACTGCTATGCATGAGCTCGAAAGGGGTGACCGCGCTCGCGCAAGCCCAGCCTCCGCGTCTCTCCGTGATAGCTGCCTGTGCTTCGTCGTCAAGCATCGGGGGCTGGAGCCAGCCCTTACTGACGAGCAACCCGGCCAGCGCAACATCGCGCCCATCCACAGCCACGGTGATCCCGCTCTCGGGGTTGCTGCCTACCGGTTGGCCGACCAGATGCGCGGCCCACGATCCAAAGGCAGAAAGCCCGCAATAGAACACGGGTTTTCCATCGATCTTTGCGATCGTGCGCGCGGTGCCTTGCGCTAGCACGACGCTTGTCGGACTGATGACCTCTTCAATCGTTGCGGCATGCGCCACCGGCACAAACATAGCGACCAGCAAGGCGGGGAGCAATCGCTTACTGATCACGGTACGGCTCCATGTAGATGTCGCGATTCACTTTCAGCATGAAGCGACGCTCGCCCGGTTCGTCCGTGATAGTCGGCGGAATGTTTTTGTACCGGTCGAGCACGGACTGCGCGGTAGTTGCCGCGACCTGTCCAGCCGTACTCCCGACCTGCGTGACACCAAGCGGTCCGGTCGTTGTCGAGGTGTCACCACCGTCGAACTTTCGAAGCAGAACCGCAACGAGAAACGATGTACCGAAGATCTTCAGGAAGTGATTGTTGACATCCCCGGAGAACCCGGCCTTCCCATCGGCATCGGCGCCCTGCGCACCGAATAGCGGTACGTGTTTGCCGTTTGGCAGACGCATCTCGGTTGCTGCAACGAGAATGCTTTCCTGACCGGGTTGAATGTCCGAACTGTAGGGCGCGGTGATCATGCTCCCCTTCGGAATCATCAGGCAGTCGCCGCGGATGCTGTCGTACACGTCCTTTTCGACAACCAGCGCAGCAGTACCTGGCCTGTCTGAATTCAGACCTTCGATCGACAACACCGGAATGTGATGCGGGGGCGACAGGACGCAGCCGCGCGCCTGCCCGACAAAACCCGTACGGGCGAAGTCCTGGCCATTCCCAGACTGATTCGCGACGTTCTTGATGAAGGCGCCATCGTGGTCCTGGCTTGAATAGGGCCGGGGCCCCTGCTGTCCGCCGACGCCGGCAGCCGACAAGGCGGCGGCCACGCGGTCACCCACCGACGCGCCTGCTGCCTGCTGTGCGGCGGCCTGTTGCGCGGCAACCTGCGCGGGCGTGAGAATGCCCGGGATTTGCCCTGCCTGCTGCGGGGCGGTGTCTTTCACTTTCAGGCCAGCGCGGAAGATCGGCGAAGCGAAAACTGCGTCCGAATCTGCCTGTGACTTGATCTGCTGCGTGTGCTGGTCCCCAAGAAAATTATCCGCATTCAAAGCAGGCGTCGAGCTAGCCCCCGCAGCCGCCTGCGCGCCCGGCGCGGCCGCCGCACGCGCTTCCGAAGCTGCCTGACGCCGCGCCGCAGCCATCTGGTCGTCGATGGTCTTGTTCAGGTCCTGGGTATTGTTCGACTTGTCGACAACCTCCGCCTGCTTCGCCTTCTTCTGGAGCTTCGCCTCTTCTTCGGCCTTGTTGCCTTCCTTCACCTGATAGTAAAAGCCCAGCGCGCCAATAATGACGGCGACGACCACGCCTGCGCTGATCAGCACATTGCGGGGCGACTTGCCTTTGACGATCGTCGCCCGGTCGCTGTCAGGTTGTCCGTTTTGCATAGCCATAGTTCGACTCAGAATCCGAACAGGCCAGGACGCCGGCGCCTGACGGTCACTTCCTCATTCGGCGCACGCAAGACGATTTCCTTCGCCATCTCCTGGATGACGATGTACTGCCCCCGGCGAATGAAGTTTGGACTCACGACGTCGCCATGATCTTTCACGATCGGAACGGCGAACGGAGCGTCGGCCGGCAGCCGCAGCCAGACGGACTTGCCGTCGTCGAACACGGTTTCAGGCTTGAACGACGCGGAGCCGGAAACCGTGTAATCGAAGTTCAGCTTGTCCGGCGACACGCCAATGGGGCCCGAGTCATTCGGCGAACTCTGGCCGTCGCGCGGATCGTAGCCCGCCTCTTCGCGTGCACGCACCTTTGCCATCAACGAGCCGGGGTAGTTGAAGCGCACGGTTTGATAGAACAGTCCGCCCATCGGAGAAGAGACGAGCGTCATGTCGTATTCGCGCAGGTTCGTCGTCAGATGCAACGTGTTGACGAGTCCGGGCTTGATCGGCTTTACGAAGACATGGTTAGCCCCGTCGGTGTCCACGATCCATTGCACCGAGTCGCCCATCGCTGGATCCGTGGTCAGCCGCTCGCCGGGCGCGAGCTCGATTGTCGTGTTCTTCAACGGTGCGGTCATGATCCGGTAGATCTGGTCGCGGCTGTACGGAAACACCGCCATCCGCGCGTCGCCAGGCATCGTGACGGGATCGGTGCCAGCGTTGTAGGGATTAACCGGGCTCATTGGATCGCTCATGGCGCTCGCGATATCGAACGACGCGCCCGATGGCGCTTCGCGCTTTCTCGCGGCACTGGCCGGCTGACACATCGCGCCGACGCACAACACGGCGACCATCAACGCGGCAAACGTAGGGTTCGAATTCATCATTGGGTCTTCTGCATGGAGAACAACGGATAGAAGAGCCCGAACGGGTTGCGGCCGAGCGCGTCTTCGGCAGTCGGAGGGACGACCTGGTAGCGGAAAGTCAGGGCGTATTTCTGGACGACCGGCTTGTCGGTCGGTGACTGGGTGGTGCTGGTTGTGAACTCAACGACAGCCGTCGAGTCTTCGAGCAATGCGACGTTGAAGACGCGCGGCTCGCGCACGAGCTTCGGATTGAGCGTAATGGCCTGGAACGGCGCGTCGGCCTTGATCCAGTCAGCGAACTGGTTACGTGCGTTGCCGACCATCATCGCCTTGACGGCGTTGATGTTGCGCGCCATCCGCGAAGCCTGGATGTCGTCTGTGAGGACCGGCTCGATCGTGAACCAGCTCTCTACTGTTTCTTTCAGTGCGGTGCGAATCGCCTGATCGTCTGGCTTGTAGGCTGTCAACTGTCGGACAACCGCATGGCCATTAGCGTCGGACGAGACGCCGTAAGCCTTGACCACCGACGGCGGTGGATTTCGCGTGTACACCGCCCCACCCGCAACGAACGCCAGGAAGAAGGCGAAAAGCTTCCAGTGATTTGCTTCCGTGCGCAGACGCGCACCCATATCGAAGATGAGCCCTTCTGGGTCCTCTTCCGAATAACCACCTGGCGCTGTGGAGAGCGCTACCTGTTTTTTACTGCGGAATAAACGCATGACGGTCGGTCCATTTGTGCCGACTCAATTGAATCAGCGCCAGCAGGAAGCTAGTCATGCAAAAGAGGTGTGATTTGCAGCCGCATTGGAGACACGGCCGATGTCCCGCGATTGGGACGAGCCGGCTCACGGCCTTAACCCGGAATGACGGTAAATAATTGGAGCTTTTACGGTCGGCGCCCCCTGTTCAGCGCCGTAAAGTAGAGCAGTTTCCGTCCCCAAGCGAGCTTGGCGCTTGGTTATCAAGCCAATGGCCGCTACCAAGGTTATCCATTGACGCTAGATATTTGCCTCGTATCCGTAAAATCCCCGCAAGGACACCGAGTGGCCGGTTGACGGCGGAGCCGCTCAGCGCGTTGCATAACGAGCTTCGCAAGCGATTGCCTTCTTGACAGCACCATCGGCACGATAAGCTCTGGACGTAAAGATTCGAACGAATAGATGAGGCCCCGAACATGCAGTACGACTTTAGTGTGCGTCAGATTCCCAACTAGCTGACCGCAGTCTCAATGCACAACCGGCTCCGGTGCCGCGAAGGCGCCCGTGGTGGTTATGGGTCGGTTCTATTCGGCAATGATTGAGCGCGGTCTGGGTAAGGCAAAAGGAGTTGGCCGCGGGACTCGGCGTTTCGACGGCTCGCACGTCACGGATGTTGGCCGTCGCGCGGTTGCCCGAAGTCCTGTTGGACGCAATCGCCGACAAGCCGTTGTCTGCCGCACAAGTGGCCACACTCCACGCTCTCATGCAGCAGGTCGGAGAGAAGCTGATCTCGGAGCGCGCCGCAAGTCTTCCGCCTGGAAGCACGACGGCGGACATCTTCGCCTTTCTGAACACGGGACGACGTCCTCCGCATAACGCCGTTAGCATCAGCGTTGCAAGAGCGAAAAACTCGACGAGCTGCTTGCGGCTTACCTTCTTGCGAGACACCGCTCGACCGAGCTGATCCTGACCGTGGAGGTGAAACGAGTGTTTGCCCAGATCAACTCCAACCAACGTCACACTTTGCATGATGGGTCTCCAGAAACAAAGCACCCTACAGCGTAACTCGCATGTAGGGTGGGAGTGACCATCTCATTAAATCTGACAGGCTCAAGACCAGGTCCACGATCCGGTTAGCGCCCCTTACCGTTCCGCGATCTATTGAATACATAGCCGGCGAATCCGTCCTTGAGATCCGGGTATTTCGCTATCATTGCATCCGACAAGTCCGCACTGGGATCGATGCCTAACCGCCGCAACGTCAGTTTTCCCGCCGGCGTCCCTTTATAGGTTCGTCGCCAATCTTCCTGCTGCTTAATCGTCGCGCCTTCGTATGCTGCCCAACCGAGGCGGACCTCCTCGACCATTCGGTCTTGTGCGTGCACTTCTTGCGCAGCGATCCGCAAAGCCATACGTGTTTGGACCTGCTGCTTCTCTTGCAACTCGCGTTTCTCTGTCTGTGCAAGATTCTCTTGGATTTGCACCATCTGGCGTTCAGCGTCGGAAACAATCCACTGCTCTTTCAGAGCCTTCATGAAGAACCCGGCGGGGCTCTTCGAGATGTTGCCGAGCTTTAGGCTAAAACGCGTGCGCTCAATCGCCTGCTCCAGGCGTTCGTCGGTGTATTTGTCCCGATCTGCCGCGATCTGATTCAGCTGGGCGCTCGACAGTCCTAGTTCCTGCTTCAACGTCCTATATAGGGCTTGCGCCTGTTCATGCGTGTGCAAGACCCGCTCCGCCAACTCCTTCCGCTCAATGCGAAAGCGCAGGCGTCCGATCTTTCGGGAGCCGGGCTCATTGCGCGTCTCATAGGAAATGTTCAGATCCGAAACTTCGTTGATCTGCTCCACGGCCGGCGCCAACCAGTCCCGCTTGAAATATTTGAACTCGTACGCCTTGGCGCCCATTGCCCCCTGCCAAGAGCGAAGCTCCTCGAGCTCCAGCCAATCG
The DNA here is from genome assembly GCF_041355255.1 of Paraburkholderia sp. RCC_158. NCBI lineage: Bacteria > Pseudomonadati > Pseudomonadota > Betaproteobacteria > Burkholderiales > Burkholderiaceae > Paraburkholderia > Paraburkholderia sp. RCC_158. Next base: position 40,614 of record NZ_JBFUPM010000029.1, read on the forward strand.
GTTATCCCATCGTCCGCGTATGGCAACAGGTGATCGTACATCACTCGGGCGTAGCTGAGCGTGAACAGCGATGTGATACGTAGGCTTAGCCAGTGCGACTTCCCTGGACCGCGTATTATCCCTATGAGGTCCGGCGGGACTCTGAACTGGAAGCGTCCGCCCTGATAAGAGATTCGACCGATTAACTGCACTGAGCCAAATGGCTTGCTTCCGTCGGCTTCTGGTGCAGTGGTGGCTTGTATCAAAGCTCTTTGCGCTTCAGTGATAACTTGCTCAAGGTGCGCGTTGTTACGGCTTGAGTAGCGCATAAGCCACTTAAAGTAGTCCAATTCAACGTCATACAGATCCCGTGGCTGCTCTTCCTGTGCGACGATGAAGTAGGCCGCGTCAATTAAACGCCGAGCAGCCACCCCCAGATCGATGATGCGTATGAGAACGTTCTTTCGAGCAAATCCAATGTCTGAGCGGGCGGCGTCGAGCGGCAAGTCCTCAGCGCTTGCATCGTCGAATAAGGCCAGTGCTAGTTGCCTAGACGTGGCCACTTGCCCTGCTATCGCCATTCGGCCTCCGGTCGTTGTTCTCTAGTTGCCACGGAACCGTACCGTACCGACACCAAGGTGGGGTGTCAACACAGATGACCTCACCTTGCGACGTCTGAAATCACAATTAGCCTCACCTTAAAAAAATCCGCGCTCAAAACACCTCACCTTGCCGCGCTAGCAAACCTCACCTTCGCGCCCACGCCGTCTCACCTTTCCCGCCAGTTAACCTCACCTGTCGGCTCAATCCACAGCACCTTCGGCACAGAACACCTCACCTCAGAAAGATAAGGCATTGAATCTTAAGCCTTCGCTGCTACCTGTTGGTGGTCGGTTGGTTTTCTTTTTCCTAAAAATACAAACAACCGAATGTGGATGACCGCGACATCCGACGTGATCAAGATGTCGCGTCCGAGATCACTTCCTAGCAGCAAGCCGTGGCTCTACTCAACGATTGAAAGTCGCCCAGAGGCCCTTTAAAAACAGCGAGACGCCAACAGAGCCTGCCCGAGCAGCTCAAGAAAGGTGAGGTGATTTGTGCAAAGGGCTGAAAAGACGCGCGCTTATGCCCGGTTTGGCGTCCGTAAGGTGAGGGTTTTTGTGATAGCTGATGGACTGAAATGCAACGCACCGACGGACAATGGTCGGGATTGTCGCGGGTATATGGGCTAAGTACCTGAAAGTTAAGGTGTTGCGGTTGCCCATCTGGTCCGCCTCAGCAAGGCGTTGCTGTAGCTATTCTTCGGTGCCGCAGGTATTCTACGGTTCGGCGCTATTTGAATGTCAAACCGTATAAACATCCGGTGAGCGTGCAGAAAACGCCTCACCGTCAAATTTAGAAGGAAACGCTAATGAACTTCAGCGAGTTGCCTGGCATTGACCGAAGCGTCAAGCTCTCTCACCTTGGAGAGTTCGCTGAACGCCTGTCGGTCATGACGAACGAACTGCGCGATCAAATACTAGCGCCGCGTCCGCGAAAGACACCCCCCTCATTTACCATCGGCGAGCTGTCGGAACTGTGCGGGATCGATCGCCAAAAAATCAACTATCTGGCGACTAAAGAAGGTGGCGATCTACCGCCCGGCGAAACGCCTGGGACCGGTCGAGCACGAATATTTTCGCTGAAGGACGTACGCAAATGGGTTCAGCAGGTATCTGACATTTACCAAACTCCCTTGGTTACCGGCACGCGTGAGCACCAAGGACGGGTTTTGATAACGGCCAACTTCAAGGGCGGTTCCTGTAAGACAACAACGACCATGTGTATCGGACAGGGCCTCAGTCTGCGTGGTCGGAAAGTACTGGTGATCGACCTGGACCCACAGGCGTCGCTTTCAGAGCTGTGTGGTCTATACGCGGAAAAAGATGTGACTTGGGAAGACACTGTGCTTCCATACATCTATGACCCGAATATCGAAGGCGGGCTCGGTGCCAAGGTCCAACGCACCTATTGGGACGGACTCGACGTTATCCCGGCGCATAACTATTTGCACGACGCGGAGTTCCATCTTCCCACGGCACAAAAGACTAGTCCGGGTTTCGAATTCTGGTCTGTGCTTCGCAAGGGTATCGAGCCTCTGCGGTCCCAGTACGACTACATCATTTTGGACACGGCGCCCTCTCTTTCGTACATGACGCTCAATGGCTTAATGGCGGCGGATTCGATGGTGATGCCTTTGGTGCCAGAAAGCTTGGACTTTATTTCGTCAGTATCTTTTTGGTCACTGTTTGCCGAGGTCGCAAACGGCTTTGTTGAGCATGAGGTCGACAAGACATATGACTTCATTTCGGTGCTTCTATCGCGTGTGGATTATGGAACGACGTCCTCTGCGCCGGTGGTGCGCTCGTGGGCGCAACGTGCATACGGCGATTGGCTACACACTACGGAGGTTCCGGCTAGTTCGGTGATGAGTAACGGTGCGCTCGCGTTTTCCACCGTGTTCGACTTGTCGCGAGCCGATTCGGTTGCCAAGACTTTGGCGCGTGTTAAGTCACCGTTGATGGAGTACTGCAAATGGATCGACGACCAATACGTTGCGCAATGGAGGGCTGGGCAATGAGTAACTTACGCGACCGCATGATGAGCAAGACGGCTGAGGTCCGAGCAGCGAAAGACATAAAGATTGTGCAACAGGACAAGCCGTCTAGCCCCCGCACGGCGCCGGGAATGGCTGGCGCGTTAGCCGCCGCACAGCAGCGCATCGTCGAACTAGAGAAATCAGGTGCGGCTTCTGAGCTCCCGGTTGGCGACATTGTGCCCAACCCTTGGCAGCCTAGGCAGGTCTTCAACGAAGCAAAACTTACGCAGCTTGCGGAATCCATACGTGAGGCAGGGCTTGTCCAGCCCATTGTGGTCCGACGGGCTACGAACGGCTATCAGATCGTGGCTGGCGAGCGGCGCTGGCGGGCGCACAAAATGATCGGCAAGGAGTCGATCAAGGTTGTCATCATCGAACTCTCCGACGAAGAGATGGCGATGTTGGCTCTGGTCGAGAATGTCGCCCGAGAGGATTTGTCCGACTACGAAGTCGCGCGTTCGATCCGGCGCGCGGAGACCGAGTTTCCAAACCGGAAGCGTATGGCGGAGGCGTTGGGGATGTCTCGATCTGAGTTGTATCGGTTCCTTGCGTTCGGCGAGTTACCGGATTTCATCACGCAGGATCTAGACGTTCAGCCGCGGCTGATGGGCGCGCATGCAGCCGAAGGCGTCGTATCGGCACTGCGTAACAAAAACGCACGGGCATTCGAGATCGCGCGGACCCTTTGGAAAAAGGTTGTCAACGGCGAGCTCGACCAAACCAAGCTTGCACGGTCAATCAAAGCACAAATAGACGGGGACAGTAGGTCGGCCGTTGGAGTGACTGACAGAACGATCGAAAAGATTTTTTCAGGCAAGAATCAAGCGGGGTCCATTACCAAAGATGCGCTCGGGTTTACCGTAAAGATCAAGGCGGGCATGATGTCGACCGACAAGGAGCAAAGGATCCGAGCGCTTATCTCGGAACTTTTCTCGAATGCCCAAGGCGGTCTTGAGTGACTCTCCCTGTGTCCGCTAGAGGTATTGAGCGCGCGAAGGCTCCGTCTGCCGCGCCGCGCGGAGCCTAATGCTCACAGACGTGTCCCCAGTGGGGACACGTCGCCCCGATGTAAGCCAGCTAACTAGCGACCAGAAAGCTTGCCCGGCTGTCGCCATCGGTTGACATCTTTTTGCAGGGCAGTTGCTGTCGACCCGTCGCGCGGCACCTCATTTGCATGACCTGCGACGCAGGCCGGCGTTGTCGCAAAGAAAGGCGCTCGTGTCCCCAGTGGGGACACGGCTTCGCCGCTGATTGGCTTGAAGATCTCTGTGGACTCGCGTCAGAGGCGGCTCGTTCCCGTTGGTGCTCAGGCAAATCCTCCTCACAAATGCGGCGTCCGCCGTATCGCAGGCAGGCCGCCTGTTTCGTAACAGATGCCTTCACATGTTTTTATCCCCGACAGAAAGTGCGGACGGTGCAAGCGTTGGCACCGCTAGCTGCGGCAGCGCGCCGCTTAGCGAAAGAAACTGACCTCCCGGCGCAGGATCCGTCTTTCGATTCGCGCGCTCCTGGTCGTCGTGTATTACCTATCCAGACCGGTCCGACGTCACCGCAAGTTCGGCTCCTTCCCTCTCCGCTTCCTTCCTCCGCCTCTGTCTACCGCGCTATTGGGCAGCCCGTTTGGCAGCGCAGTGCGGCGCGCAACGAACTTTCATTCGCGCGGCTTTCCGCCTGCGGATCCGTGCCTTCACCGAGACAAGGTCCGCGCGTGGTGGCTCGGCGTTCGGGCCACGCTAAAGTTGAGTTGAACGGTCTTGGCCGTGAGGGAAAGCTCCCGCTACCACCGCCACCGACTGCGCTCGAAAGCGCGTCAGTGGTATGCGCACGCGTAATTGCCGCGGCATCGACTCGGATAACCGTACTGGGCTTTGTTAAGGCGGCCGTCTCTGGCCGACGGCGAGTGTCACCAGCGCTTCTGCGCGTCAGCTCAGCCTTGGTCGGTTTTGTGGCGTGGGCAACAGTACGACGGTTCTGAGCAAGAACGGACCTCCATCTGGGTACTGCTCGACGGCACCGCCCGTGAAAGCGGCGGTGTTCAAGAAGTTACTAGCCAGCCGCAGTGCGTTCGCGCGAGCGGGACACTGGGTTCCTCGCCCTTGGGGTTGCAGCGGTCGGATGCCGGAGCGTTCTGCCTGAGTGCAACGATAGCGCTGACTTCCTAAATGTTCAGTATCAGTCCCACGCGGTGGAGTGCGGCCCACGCAACGGCCACTGCAACTGCTGTACGCGTCGGCGCCGGAAAGGCTGGAGGCTGGAAACCACGTCGCGACGACCGACACATCGCGAGTAGTCTGTGCTGGACGTGCAGGAGCGTTGGGTGCGACGCTTGACTCTTCCTGACCCGCTAGGTGGGCGCGCCAGCTAACGGCTAGTGTTACCCCCGCCGACGATCGAAATTAACATATGCCGGGACCTAGTACCGCAGTGCCGATCTCCCCGCGCAGAACAGGAGGGTGGACCGTACCGGCCTGCAAGCTGGCGGCTTGGGCACAAAGCTTCGCAGTCAAGATATGACTGAGGTCTTCTCCGCAAAGCGATCCGCCTGGCTAGCGGCGTCGGCGGCGCGTCGGGCACGTTAGCTGACGCCACAGCAGACAGCGACCAGTGGTGCCGTCGCGAGGCCCGCCGGGCAGTGGCGAACGACGGGCCGCCAACCTACCGCTCTCCCACGGCAGTGTTGCGAATGTCGCCCGGCCTCAAGCTTGCCGCCGCAGCATCTACTAGACGTACTCATTCGACGCGGCAGCGGAACATCGGAGACGCGGATTAGCCTGCCGTGCACCTTCCCGAGTTTGTCACACCCGCAGATTGCCGCACGGCGACTGCCGGGCTGTAAGGTCGCACTACAGTCATCCCGGCTGGCACCCTCGACGCGTCGTCCCACTCACCGATGACACATCGAAGGCTTCGGCACGTGGGGTCCGCCCGGCGTCGATAGAAATGCATCAAATCCAGTTGCTCGTTGCGTCCCGAGGTGGTCTGTCACATCGCTGCAGTCAGAAACGGGAGCCGGTGGCGCCCCAGCCACCACAATGATCGCGTGCTGGCGCCGGAGCTGACCCCTGCCAAGAAGAAATGATGGCAGGTTGGAGCGCCCGTCAAGCCGAGGGGCAACGGACGCGTCCGAAGTTATCTAGGACAACTAATCAAAGGTCATGAAGGGAATCACAATGGAATCGCCCGTGAAACAACGCGGAAGTGCTTGGATTTGGTGCCAAGTCCCTGTTCGGGCAGAACTATTTACCTTCGCTCATCCGATGTTTCACGGCAAATCGACTGTCTGGGAGCTGGTGACGTGCAGTTTTAGCGCAAATACTCGGCGCTACAGCTTTTCCAGCTCATCGGCCGCTTCCTTGTAATGTTTGATACGTTTTTAGTGTATTTTTTACGTTCAAAGCGGCGACATTCGGGCTTGGGCACTGCGCGACCGCGTTATCAAGCATTTGGGGCTGCAGCGCCGGTTCCTAGAGCTAATTCGCGCTGTACGCATTCGGCAACCGGACGGCGGCTTGGATGATGCCCAAGGTGCCTGGACGGTTCACAGCTTCAGCGAGAGACCAACTTGGGACTCAGCGCACCGAGAACCGGAGGAGGCTGCCGACAATGATACTCACGTGTCGCTTACCGTGCCGGTGGAGCAGGGCAAATTTTTGGTGAAGCCTTTTTCCAAATGCAACTAACGGTCAGTTCGCTTCGAGTCCCCGTAGCCAATCAAACCGCATGCTCTGCAACTGGTGGGGACACGTGAGAGATGTTCTTCGACGAACCAGTATGGAGCCGCATCCACGGGCCGCACATCTTGTCAGCATGTTCCGGTGCCGCCAATGGACAAGGTACGACGTTCGCCGCCCGCGCCGGCAGGCCGGCTCCCGAGATGCCCCAGTTGCCGATGAATCAGGCGTCGGCAAGCGAACAGTCCCTCGCGAATCATCTTACGCCGGTTGCGTGTCGGCGCGTTGACGCTAACGCACAACTCATCACCGAGTTGATGTGCGTCACCTGTCTGGGCCGGTTTCCGCAGCGTGTCATTTACGGCGCGTGTCCCGGACAGCGTTCAGGATCGCAGATTACGTTGCGGAAGCGACGCAGGCACACGCCACGAAAGTAGGGATTTGCAAAAACGGGACGCCCGTCACGCTGTGGTATATGCTCGTTCCCGAAAAAGCTCACTATAGAAAAGAAGGTCGGGCTCCAATGTGCAACTCCGTCTGCACCAGTTACCGCATCCCAAACCCACCGCCGTCTTCGAAGCGCGGGGCGCTTCGAAAGTTATCCAAACGAACGTTGCCACTCAGCTTAGCTGATGGTGGGTAACCGTTAGGCTGCACCGTTGCCAAATAGACGATTGCGCTGCTTTCAACTTCTGGTAGGTTGATTGCTGAGCGGCGCCATACATATGAAAAGACCGCGAATTATATAGTCGAGGTACGTCATGGAAGTGCTAGATCGGGCGCCCGCCGTCTCGCCGAACGGACGCGCCGTGGTTTTCATGCTGTCGAATCGCGGCCGTGAGGTCGAAGGCGCGATTGCGCGTGACGCACTCGAAGATCATTTCTGGTTGCCGCGTAGCGTCGACCCGGCGCATACGCTCAGAGCATTTGAAAACGGTCGCAAGCGCATCGTCGCAGTTGCACAAAGAACATTACTGGCGCGACCTGATGAGCCGCTGTGGCTGAGCGCGAACGACTTTATGGCCAAGTAACGGACGGTCGCCTCGCGGTTGATCGAGAGGAGGGGGCGCTGAAAAATCCGAGGTGCCTGGGTCAGGAATCGGGGCGTAATTCCGCCTCTATCTGGTCAATGGTGGGTGGATCGGTCTCCAGTGATTCCGGTACTTCGCGCATAAACTGGTATTCAGCGACACCCATTGGCTTCGCTACGCCGCGCAACGCATATTCCGCCACGAGCCGGTTCTTTTCCTTGCACTGCAGCAGACCGATGGTCGGCTGGTCCTCTTTTGCCTTCACCTGCGCGTCGATCGCCGAAAGGTAGAAGTTCAGCTGGCCTGCGTACTCCGGTTTGAACGGCGTCGTTTTCAGTTCGACAACGACGCGCGCGCGGGACGCGAGGCAGTCGGGTGCCCCCGCTGCAGTCCGGAAGACATCGCGTTCTACCCGTTCTTCCCGCGCCGAGCCGACCGCCATACCAGGAACGCGTTGCAAAAAAGCGGTATAAACGTCAAGGTACTTGCGACCAGGGAAATGGGCTGCATGGCTGATATCTACCTGCTCACGGGACTGACGCTTCCACAAGGCGTCGCACATGAATCCCTGCCCGGGACCGTGACGCGCTTCATGTCGGATTGCTGGCCAGGCATGAGCCGCGCGCAGATGATTGGCCGCGGGAAACTACGAGGTTTGCGCCTGTCGTTTCGCGCAACGGCGCCATGTCTGTCCGGTGAAACCGGCGTGTTCGAGTTGCGCTTCCACGATGGCGCAGGCGAATGGCTGATGCTGGCGCGGCTACAGCGGCTTGGAAGCAGGAAGGGTGGGAACCGGCGTACCCGCCGGACCGATGTATCGCGACCCCCGGCGCGCGATCCCCGACAGATCCCGTTGTTCTGAAGGGACGGGTTGCCGCGCAACGCGCCGCTCGCTATGCTCCCACCCTTAACGAATCAGGAGTGGTGGAGTGCGGCGCGTCACGGTCAGAAAATCATCGGTTCACGGGCGAGGCGTGTTCGCGCTGCAGGCGATTCCTGCCGGCCAGCGGATCCTCGAATACCGCGGTGAGGTGACGTCGTGGCGGCGGGCGTCTGCCCGGTACTGGCGCTCCGGCGTGCCCGGCCATACATTTATTTTCGGGCTGGCTGACGGGCGCGTGATCGACGGAAGCGTCGGCGGCAACAGCGCCCGCTGGCTGAACCACTCGTGCCAGCCGAACTGTGAGGCGATCGAGGATGAGCGCGGGCGGATTTTTATCGAGACCGTCAGGGACTTAAAGCCCGGCGATGAGCTTTTCATCACCTATGGACTCACTACCGGTGAGGCGATGACTCCCGAACTGGCCGCCGACTATGCATGCCGCTGTGGCGCGAAGCGGTGTACCGGTTCGATGCTGGCGCCGGCGGGCGGATATTAAGCGCGCCCCTGACAGACGCATCCAGCTTTTCCATCGAAATGATTCGCCGCAGGAAGATCCGTCAAGCTGTGCGCCGTCCCGTCCCGTCCCGTCCCGTCCCGTCCCGTCCCGTCCCGCGCAGCTGCTATCGTCATCGGTGCAAGGCTGGCGCGCCTTGCCAGCCCCCCGTCGAGGGAGTAGGATTAAATCCTGTCAGCCTGGAGAGCGCCATGCGTACCACACAGCAGTTCAGCATTACCCTGCCCAACGAGATGGCCGAGCTCATCCGCACCAAGGTCGCCAGCGGCGAATATGCTTCTGAAAGCGAGGTGATCCGCGACGGGCTACGCACCCTCGCTGCCCGGGACAGGGCCATCGAGGCCTGGCTGCGTGACGAGGTGGTGCCTGCGGCCGAAGCGTTGCGCACGGAGCCCGCGCGCGCGCTCACGCCCGAGCAGGTGCGCGCTCACCTGGCGAAGAAGCGCTCGAGCGCCGCATGAACCATCGGGTGCAGTTTGCCCCGGAAGCGCGGGACCAGCTGGAGGACATCGAACGGTTCATCAGTGAAGCGGGTTCGCCGGTCACGGCGGCCCAATACGTCGACGCCATCATTAGTTTCTGCCTGCGCCTGCAGACGTTCCCTGAGCGCGGCGTCCCGCGCGATGATCTGTTGCCTGGCCTGCGCGTGACCCACTACCGGCAGCGCGCAGTCATTGCCTACCTTGTGGATCCCGAGGTGGTGTCAATCGTTGGCGTGTTCTACGGCGGACAGGCCTGGGAACCGTCTTTCGCCGATCCGGCGGAACACGACCACTGATGACGCGCGCGCACCGCGGCACCGACCCGAGCGGTCGGCGCGCAATCGTCGGGTCAGTCGACGAGCACGACAGGCAATTTACGCTGAGAAGGTGCCCCGGAGCATGACACGCACAACCTCTCACAGATGGGCTTTCGCCGCACGGTTCCGACGTGGCGCCTTCGGCTGGAAATCCGCGTTGCCGATCCAGCGTCTGAAAGAAGCGCTGGTGGAGATCCGGCAGATCGCCCGTGCCGATCCTGTTCTCGCCGCGGACGGCGCGGTCGCTTTGCTCGAAAAGCTCTCGCCGGCGCTTGAGCACGTGGACAGTTCTTCCGGCGCGATGGGCACTGCCGTGAATCGCGCAATCGATGCGCTTGTGCCGGTCATCGCCGGGGTGGACGTGCCTGCTTCTGTCCGGATGCGTTGGCTGGAACGCCTGTTTGACGCGCTCCAGGATGACCCGATGCCGTATATCGAACAGCTGGGCGATCGCTGGGGTGACCTGTGCACGTCGCCCGACATCGCGTCCTTATGGGCAGACAGGTTGTTGCCGATTACAGCGCGCGTGATGGGCGCTGAAGGGCTGGGAGAGCATTTCGCAGGTGCCACCGCCTGCCTGAGTGCGCTCAATGCCGCACGGCGCCATGAGGAACTGCTCGCTCTCTTGAATGGCGCGCGCCTGAACTGGTGGGGGTATCGCCAGTACGGGGTGGATGCGCTGATCGCATTAAATCGTTCGGCTGAAGCACTGCGTTACGCGGAAGCGTCGAGGGGGCTGAATGCGCCCACTGTCGCCATTGCCCGCAAATGCGAAGCGATCCTCCTGTCGTCGGGCATGATGGACGAGGCCTATCGGCGCTACGCGATCGAGGCCAATCAGGCCACCACGCATCTCGCAACATTCCGTGCCATCGCGAAAAAATACCCGGACAGGAGTTCCGACAACATCCTCCACGATCTCGTCGCGAGCAGTCCGGGCGCCGAGGGGAAATGGTTCGCGGCCGCGAAGGACGCCGGCCTGCTCGATCTGGCGGCGTCGCTTGCGATGCGCGGCCCCACCGACCCGCGAACCCTGACGCGGGCCGCACGCGATTTCGCGCAGCGCAAGCCTGAATTCGCGGTGGCGTGTGGCACGGCAGCGCTGCACTGGATGGCCGCAGGCTTCGGTTACGAAATCACGAGGAGCGATGTGCTGGATGCCTACGGCGCGCTGGCGGATGCGGCCCTTGCTTCCGGCATGGAACGTGACCAGCTCAACAGGCGTCTGCTTGAGCAGTTTGCGGCCATTCCGGGGCATTCGTTCGTCGCCACGGTGCTGGCGCATCACTGGGTCGCATAACGTCTCGATGCATCCCTGTTACGGGATGGACGGTTTTTGCACGGCCCGAGCCCCGGCGTGTTGTCATCAACGGGTCCCTCCCGGTCGTGTGGGACGGGCGCCCGTTTTGCCGCCGATGACTGGACTCAAGCGCAAAGTGGCTCGAAATGGGAGTTTTACGACAGGCAGAAGTCAGCACAGGACTTGCGTCATGGAAGAGTACAACCCCGGGTGTGCGCCCGAACCTGAATCATGGCTCGAACTCGACGAACAGGAGCGAATTGCTCTCGTCGAAACGTATCACCGGGTCGCCCGGATCAAGCTTCCCAACGTCACGGCACACGCTGCACTACACGCGATCGTCGAAAACCAGATCGCCCTGAACCTTGAGCCCGTGGGAAAATACGCAAAAAGGCAGATGTTGACAACATTACTTCGTTTCCGGTGACAACTTTACTGTGCGACACGAAGCATGAGGCTCGGCGTCGCCGAGCGCAGTGCATGCTCATTGCATCATTGCATCATTGTTCGATCATGCAGGAGGATTTGCATGACAGTGAACCCGCTGTACGACCAGCGGTAGCCTAGGAAGGCAATCATCGTTGGTAACGACGTTGGTTGAAGCCCTTCCGACAACGTAGTCCGAAAGTGTGCCCCTTCGCGAGACGTGGCATAGACGCTCCGGGCAGCGATGGGGCTGAGACGCTAGGCTGGCCGGCATGGGTAACGTAGTGAATCGCTGATAAACGTCGTCATGTCAGAGATGCCAAAGCTGCTGATAGGCATTGACCAAAAGGTAGGTGGACGGTTGCCCTGCTAGTAATTCAGAGCACGTCGTCGCATGTGTCCACCGGCGAAAAGGCGAACCCTGAACCGGTCGTGTGATGGAATGGGAACGTGGAAGCCCGAACGACTGCCCTCGTGGCAGGCGAACCGCAAGGGACGCTGTTGGTCGTGCGGGTATGAGAAGGCGGAAAAAGCGAAGGCCGTACTGTAATGGCACGGATAGAGGCTGCAACATTGCCTCGCGCGAAAGCGAGCAGACTTCCGCTCGGTCCCTGGACGCAGAGTCATGATCTGAGTCCATTGAGGGAGAGCATGAGAGAGCACCGGCTACGGTGTCTGCGCCCTCTGCGCTTTTGCGCGGAACAACGACTTTGAACGAAGCGTAGGTTCGTTTGAAGCTGAGCGGACCGGCTGCACGCCTGTGCAGTTTCGCGGGGGCTTGAGCTGTATGCGGGGAAACTCGCACGTACAGTTCTTAGGGGAGGACGCGCCGGTAACGGCGCGTCCTTACCCGCTTCGCTCTACGACAACTGGCCGAACGGTTTCCGCTGCCGTGGACGCATTACGTGAGGCTCATGCGGCGGACGCGCTCAGCTGAAGAACGGGCGTTTTACGAAACGGAAGCCCTTTGGGGTGGCTGGAGCGTGCGGCAGCTTGAACGGCAGGACGCGCGTGAGGGGAAAATCTATCGATCCAGACTGAACCCGTCGCAGCGGTGAAATAGCGCCCGAACTTGCGTAGCCGGCCTTCAGCCTATCCCCATTCCGGGCGTGGTCCTTGCCTGCGTTCGACCACCATGCCCTGCAGATCCATATTCACCGCGGGACAATCGGCTCATGGGAGATATTCAGTCATGCTGCAGTTACGAAGGGTTTTGCCTCACGCCCGGGCGGGGCGCTCATCGCGTCTTCTTTTCGATCTTGTGCTGTGTCTGGTAGTTGCCACTGTCAGTTCGCAGGTAGTCGCGGCGCGATCTATTGCCATCATGGACTGCACCCTAATCGACGATAACGCTTCCTACAACGACGCCGATACCAACCGTACCCAGCAAACTCGCATCGGCATGATCAGCGACGATCTGCGTGCCCAGTTGCGCGACCGCCAGTTGTTTCATGTGGCAGACAACGCGCCGGCGAGCAGCATGATCGCGCAGCTCACGGCGACGCAAGACATGAACAGCTGTAACGGTTGCGAACTGCAGGTCGGCCGCAAACTGGGTGTTGAGCGCATCGGCGTGTGCTGGGTGCAAAAGGTCAGCAACCTGATCATCAACATCAACCTGCGCGTGGAGGATGTCACGACCGGGATCGCCGTGTTCCAGCGTTCTATGGATATTCGCGGTAACACGGATTTGTCGTGGCGTCGCGGCGTCAAGGCGCTGGTCGATCGTCTCGCCGACGACGCCAACGCCGCACGCTGATAGAGCGGCGGCGCATTTGGCGCTCGCATCGGTAACGACGCTTGGCGGAGTCTGGCGCTGGCTGCGGCGCCGACCGCTAACGTGACGAGCGAGACGAAGGGCGTCGGCGTTATCGATCTCAATCAGATAACGCTTACCAAGACCTTCGCACTCGGCGTCTACGGAGGCCTGCAGGTACCGAGCTGCCGTCGCTATGTTTCTGAGAAGCGGCGCGTACGAGAGCGGGCCGTCGCTAGACCATGGTTGACGAGCACGGACAGGCCAACCTGGCAACCGCCGGATTGATGCAAACACTCGCGGAGACTCGACAACGAAGTTGGATTAGCGATGCGCTGACGCAGCAGCTACGACGAGCTTGCGAGGCTCAACGCAGTCGAAGCTCGCGAGTTCGACAAGGCGTACCAATAATAAATTTGCTTATATAACGACAGTTGAGGAATGCATGGACACGTTCGCGGTCGGATCATCGCAACAATCCCATGACCAATATACGCTTATCGCGAGCGCCCTTAGCGCGCTGCGCCGAGGCGACACGTCCTTTCGTCTACCTGACAGCTGGCAGGGTGAACAGGGGAAGGTCGCGTCCGAATTCAACACGCTGGCGGTACAGACGGCACATATGTCGCAGGACCTCGGGCGGATGGCGCAGCGTTTGCCCGGCCTCGGGGCGGACGCTCAGGGCGCAGCCGTCAACTGTGAATCGCTCGCAGGCGCGTGGCTTGACAGTGCGACTCATGTCAACACGCTTTTCGAGAGTGCGAAAACCGGACACGAATGCACAAAGGCCATCCTGGCCGGGCTGACCGCATTGCAGAAAGGCGAGGTGGCGGCGTTGCCGCCCGACTGGACCGGCATGCATGGCAAGGTCTCTCATGTATTCAACGATGTCGTTGAGCAGAACGTCAGGATGTCGGAAGAACTCGGCCGCCTTAGCAGGGTGGTCGGCAAGGAAGGACGCCTGAAGGAGCGTGCGGCACTTCCCTACGCCCGCGGATTCTGGGGGGACTCGATAGAGGCGATCAATTCCCTGATTGCAGACCTGGTCCACCCGACGAGTGAAGTCGCGCGCGTGATCGGCGCAGTCGCACAGGGCGATCTTTCGAAGAGCATGGCGCTCGAGGCAGAGGGCAGGGCGCTGCAGGGAGAGTTCCTTCGAACTGCGAAGACCATCAATACGATGGTCGAGCAACTCGGCACCTTTGCCGCGGAAGTCACGCGCGTCGCACGCGAGGTCGGCACTGAAGGGAAGCTCGGCGGGCAGGCCGACGTGCAAGGCGTCGCGGGAACCTGGAAAGACCTGACCGACTCTGTTAATTCAATGGCGGGCAATCTGACCAGCCAGGTGCGCAACATCGCGGAGGTGACCAAAGCGGTTGCGGCCGGTGACCTCTCCAAGAAAATCACGGTCGACGTCAAGGGCGAAATTCTTGAACTGAAGAACACCATCAACACGATGGTGGACCAGTTGCGCTCGTTTGCATCTGAAGTCACACGGGTGGCACGCGAGGTCGGCACAGAGGGCAAGCTTGGCGGCCAGGCTGATGTGCAGGGAGTGGCGGGCACATGGAAAGACCTGACCGATAACGTCAACTTCATGGCCGGCAACCTGACCAGTCAGGTGCGCAACATCGCGGAGGTGACCAAGGCGGTCGCGGCTGGTGACCTCTCCAAGAAAATCACCGTAGACGTCAAAGGTGAGATCCTCGAACTGAAGAACACCATTAACACCATGGTGGATCAGTTGCGCTCGTTCGCATCCGAAGTTACACGCGTCGCGCGGGAAGTCGGTACGGAAGGCAAGCTTGGCGGCCAGGCGGACGTGCAAGGCGTGGCCGGCACATGGAAGGATCTGACCGACTCCGTGAACTCGATGGGCGGCAACCTGACGGCGCAGGTGCGCAACATTGCAGACGTGACCACGGCGGTGGCGGCAGGCGATCTTTCGAAGAAGATCACGGTCGACGTCAAGGGCGAAATTCTCGAACTGAAGAACACCATCAACACGATGGTGGACCAGTTGCGCTCCTTCGCTTCCGAAGTGACGCGGGTCGCGCGGGAAGTCGGTACTGAAGGGAAACTTGGGGGCCAGGCCGATGTGCAGGGTGTCGCCGGCACCTGGAAGGACCTCACGGATTCGGTCAACTCGATGGGGAGTAACCTGACCGCCCAGGTGCGCAACATTGCCGAGGTAACGACGGCGGTCGCCGCAGGTGACCTGTCGAAGAAGATCACGGTGGACGTAAAGGGCGAGATTCTGGAACTCAAAAACACCATCAATACAATGGTGGACCAGCTTAGTTCTTTCGCATCGGAGGTCACCCGCGTTGCGCGCGAAGTGGGTACCGAGGGCAAGCTTGGCGGTCAGGCGGATGTGCAAGGTGTCGCTGGGACTTGGAAGGATCTGACCGATTCGGTCAATTCGATGGGCAGTAACCTCACGGTTCAGGTCCGCAATATCGCGGACGTGACGACTGCGGTGGCGGCGGGCGATCTCTCAAAGAAGATTACCGTCGACGTCAAGGGCGAAATTCTGGAACTGAAGAACACCATCAACACGATGGTGGACCAGTTGCGCTCCTTCGCGTCTGAAGTCACGCGGGTGGCACGTGAGGTCGGTACCGAAGGCAAGCTGGGCGGCCAAGCGGATGTGCAAGGTGTGGCCGGCACGTGGAAGGACCTGACCGATAACGTGAACTTCATGGCCGGCAATCTGACCAGTCAGGTCCGCAACATCGCGGACGTGACGAAAGCCGTGGCGGCGGGCGACCTTTCGAAAAAGATCACGGTGGACGTCAAGGGCGAAATCCTCGAACTGAAGAACACCATCAATACGATGGTGGACCAGCTTAGCTCCTTCGCATCGGAAGTGACCCGGGTCGCGCGGGAAGTCGGCACGCTGGGCAAGCTCGGCGGGCAGGCGGACGTGCAGGGCGTGGCGGGTACCTGGAAGGACCTGACAGACAACGTCAATTTCATGGCGGGCAACCTGACGAGTCAGGTCCGCAACATCGCGGACGTGACCAAAGCCGTGGCGGCCGGTGATCTGTCGAAAAAAATCACGGTCGACGTCAAGGGCGAAATCCTGGAACTGAAGAACACCATCAATACGATGGTGGACCAGTTGCGTTCGTTTGCCTCCGAAGTCACCCGCGTCGCACGCGAAGTGGGCACCGAAGGCAAGCTGGGCGGCCAGGCCGACGTGCAGGGTGTGGCGGGCACGTGGAAGGATCTCACGGACAACGTCAACTTCATGGCGGGCAATCTGACGAGCCAGGTGCGCGGCATCGCCAAGGTCGTGACAGCCGTCGCGAACGGCGACCTGGCGCGCAAGCTGACGGTCGAGGCGAAAGGTGAAATCGCAGCGCTCGCAGACACGATCAACAGCATGACCGATACGCTCGCGACCTTCGCCGACCAGGTGACGACCGTTGCGCGTGAAGTCGGCGTGGAAGGGAAGCTCGGTGGTCAGGCCAAGGTGCCTGGCGCCTCCGGCACGTGGAAGGGGTTGACCGAGAACGTCAACCAGCTCGCCGCCAACCTGACCACGCAGGTGCGAGCGATCGCGGAGGTGGCAACAGCCGTCACCCAAGGTGATCTGACACGATCGATTACCGTCGAGGCATTGGGTGAGGTCGCGGCGCTCAAGGATACGATCAACGAGATGATCCGCAACCTGAAGGATACGACCCAGGTCAATACCGAGCAGGACTGGCTCAAGACCAACCTCGCCAAGTTCAGCCGCATGCTGCAGGGACAGAAAGATCTCGTTGCGGTCGGGCAACTCATTCTGTCCGAACTCGCGCCTGTGGTCGGCGTTCAGCAGGCGGAGTTTTTCGTGCTCGACGCCACCGCTGATGCAACGGCCCTGCGCCTGAGGGCGAGTTATGCATCGAGTGGACATCCGTCGCACGGCAAGCGTGTGCAACTCGGCGAGGGACTTCTCGGCCAATGCGCGGTCGAGCGGCGCAAGATTCTGCTTGAGCCGTCCGCCGTCGACAGTTTCCGGATCACGTCCGGGCTGATCAGCGTCGTCCCGCATAACGTACTGGTCCTGCCCATCATCTTCGAAGGGCAGGTCAAAGGCGTCATCGAGCTGGCGTCAGTCGAACGGTTCAATCCGACTCACCTGGCGTTCCTCGATCAGCTGACCGAAAGTATCGGAATTGTCATCAACACGATTGAGGCTAATACACGGACGGAAGATCTGCTCAAGCAGTCGCAGTCCCTCGCCCACGAACTGCAAAGTCGTCAGGAGGAATTGCAGCAGACCAATCAGGAACTGCAGGAAAAGGCACGGCTTCTTGCGCACCAGAATCAGGAAGTCGAGCGCAAGAACGCCGAAGTCGAGCAGGCCCGTCAAGCACTGGAAGAAAAGGCGAAACAGCTCGCGCTGACCTCGAAGTACAAGTCGGAATTCCTCGCCAACATGTCCCACGAACTGCGCACGCCGCTCAATAGCCTGCTCATTCTTTCTGACCAGTTGTGCAAGAACCCGGAAGGCAATCTTTCGACCAGGCAGATCGAGTTCTCGAGAACGATTCACTCGTCCGGCAACGATCTGCTGATGTTGATCAACGACATCCTCGACCTGTCGAAGATCGAGTCCGGTACCGTCGTGATGGATTTCGCTGCACATCGGCTCGCGGACCTCACGTCCTACGTCGAGCGTACCTTCCGGCACGTCGCGGAATCGCGCAGCGTCGATTTTGTCATCCATGCGGGCGCCCGTCTTCCTGCGTCGATTCACACCGATCTTAAGCGGCTGCAGCAGATTCTGAAGAACCTGTTGTCGAATGCGTTCAAGTTCACGCACCACGGGCATGTCACGCTGTCCATCGAAGAAGTGTTCGGCGGTTGGAGCGCGGATAACGAAGGACTTAACCGGGCGCAGGACGTCATCGCGTTCTCGGTATCCGATACCGGGATCGGTATTTCGGCGGACAAACAGCAGATCATCTTCGAAGCGTTCCAACAGGCGGACGGCAGCACGAGCCGTAAATACGGCGGGACCGGTCTGGGTCTTGCCATCAGTCGTGAGTTGTCGAAGCTGTTGGGCGGCGAGATCCGCCTCGTGAGTTCGCCGAACAAAGGGAGCACGTTCACGCTCTATCTCCCCTTGTCAGGAGAGACAGGCTGGGTGGCGCGCCGAAGCGTCGCCGTGACCGGGGAGGACACGGGCGGGGCGACGCTCGATCGCGAACCGTCCGCTGCCATGGATGCAGCGGAGCGGGCCGACGCCCTGGCTGCCCAGGAGTTCGTCAGCACGGTAGTCAGCGAGACGAGCGAACTGTCCCAGACGTCTGATGACGACCGTTTGAACATCGTGCCCGGAGAGCGGGTGTTGTTGATCGTCGAAAATGATCTGGCCTTCGCGCATTTCCTGCTCGACGCGGCCCGCGAGCATGGCTTCAAGGGACTTGTCACACCGTTCGGCGCCGCTGCTTTGACCCTCGCCGATCAGTTCAAACCGGACATCGTCACGCTCGATCTGTTTCTGCCGGACATGGACGGTTGGCGGGTGCTTGCCCGGCTCAAGCACGATATGGCGACCCGGCATATTCCCGTCTGCGTGATCTCGACGGACGAGTCGCGCGACCGTGCTTTGCAGGCTGGCGCGTTCGCCTTCCTGGCCAAACCAATCCAGTCGCGTGAAGTCCTGGACGACGCGCTGCGGGCAATCGCGGGCTACGTCGACAGAATGGAGCGCAAGGTTCTGATCGCGCTGCCCGAAGGGCCCGACCGCGAGCAATTGACGCAATTGCTGCCGAGCGACCACGTCGCGTTGAGTTTCGCTGTGACAGGCGAACAACTGACCCAAGCGCTGGCCGAGGAAGATCTTTTTGCGTTAATCGTCGGGCCTGAGTTGATGGAGAAAAGCCCCCATGAAATAGAGGCCGCGCTCGGTAAGCGCAGGTCCTTTGCACCGCTGCCTGTGATCGTCTATGCACCTGATGGGGATATGCCCGCGCAGGGCATTCGAGCCGGCGAACGCTTCGTCAGCTACGTGGCGTCGGACATGAGCCGTCTGCTGGACTCGGCTGCCGCGTTGCTGCACCTGAGTCCGAAACGTTTGTCCGATCAGGCACGTGAACTCATCGACGATTTGCACCGCTCGGACGCCGATCTGGCCGGACGCAAGGCGTTGATCGTCGATGACGATATGCGCAACATTTTCGCGCTCGCAACGGTCCTTGAAGACCACGGAATGCGCCACGTCTGGGCGGACAATGGCCATGACGCGATAAAGCTGGCCGAGACGGATCCGGAGATCGATATCGTGCTGATGGACATCATGATGCCAGAGATGGATGGTCTTACGACGACAAGGGAAATCCGCAAGCGGCCGGTCGGGCGTACGCTGCCTATCATCGCAGTCACGGCAAAGGCGATGAAAGGCGACCGCGAGCGTTGCATCGAAGCGGGCGCGTGGGACTATCTTTCGAAGCCGGTCAACCGGGAAGATCTGCTTGCCGTGCTGCACGCGTGGCTGCACCGCTAGGAGACAGGCATGGATATCTCCGTCTCTGGCCCGCGGCAACCCGTCAACATTCTGGTGGTTGACGATTTGCCGGAAAAGCACGTGGTCATGCGTACCATTCTTGAGGAACTCGGGCAGAACGTCATCGCCGTCGGCTCGGGGCGCGAGGCGCTGAAAGCGGTGCTGGAGCAGACCTTCGCCGTCATTCTTCTCGACGTGAACATGCCCGGCATGGATGGACTTGAAACGGCTTCGCTGTTGCGTGCGTACCGGCGGACCACCAATACTCCGATCATTTTCGTTACCGCATATATCGACGAGGAGGAAATGAAGCGGGGCTATTCGCTGGGCGCTGTCGATTACATTTTGTCGCCGGTCGTCCCGGAGATATTGCGCTCCAAGGTCAAAGTGTTTGTCGAAATGCACCGCATGCACAATGAACTTCTGACGCGTGCAGCGGAACGCGAGGCGTTTTTGCTTGCCGAGGCGGGTCGCATGTTAGCGGAGCGAGCGCGACAACGTGCCCACTTTCTTGCCAACGCGAGCCACGTATTGACCCGTTCGCTCGAACTCGATGCGACGCTTCAGCGCATCGTCGAACTCGCGTCGGCCGAACTGGCCGATATCGCATTCGCCGCGGTCGTAGGCATTGGCGCGATCGCCACCAGCGTCGCGTCGCGCTCGGCGCGGCGCGACGGAGAGGATGCGCCGGATCTGGCCGAGTTCCAGGCTGCAACCCTGTCCGTGGCATTTCCGGCAGTGAACCGCTTTGTCCAACGGCTGATGCATGGCGGTAGCGGGGACGACGGCGTTGAGCCGAATGACTGTTTCACCGAGACCGCCGCTGTGGAGGCGCCGGCGCTCGGCGTGCAGAGCGTCACCGCGTTTCCGATGCTCACCGGCAACCAGAAGGGGGTGATCCTGCTTTGCACGTATGCGAATCCCATTCCGGACGAGCAGACTCTGCTCAGCCGGGAGTTCGTCAGCAGGGCGGCGATTGCATTGGAAAATGCACTGCTTTTCTCCGCCATTCAGGACGGCAATCGCCGCAAGGATGAATTCCTGGCGATGCTGGCTCACGAGTTGCGCAATCCGCTCGCACCGATTGCGAACGCAGCCGCGGTGATGCGCAGCGCGAAGGCGGGCGATACCGATGTGCTTCGTTGGGCGGGCGAGATCGTCGGTACCCAGGTCGAGCATATGGTGCGGATCATAGAAGACCTACTGGACGTGTCCCGTATTGCCAGAGGGGCGGTTGTTTTGCGGCCGGAAACGGTATCCCTATCCACGGTGATCGGCCGGGCGGTCGAAACCAGCCGTCCTCATTTCATCCGGCGGGCGCAAACGCTCAACTGCGACGAGGGCGCGGCCGACGCGGTTGTCGACGGCGATGTCGTGCGGCTTGCACAGATTGTGTCGAACCTGTTGAACAACGCGTCGAAGTTCACCCCGCAAGGCGGTCACATAACCCTCACCACACGTTTCGCCGACGGTATTGCGTCGATTACGGTCTCCGACGACGGAGAAGGCATTGACCCCGATTTCGTCCCCCATGTGTTTGAGCTGTTCGCTCAGGCGGATACTTCATTGCACCGGCCGCAAGGCGGCCTAGGCATCGGCCTGACCCTTGTGCGCCATCTCACGGAGTTGCACCACGGATCGGTCGAATGCAGGAGCGCGGGCCGCGGCAAGGGAGCAGAATTTGTGATTCGCCTGCCGGCGACCGTGGTCGACCGCAGCCCCGCGACGCTTGCCCCGGTCTTGCATCTTCACCGCAAGCCGGCGATGCGGGTACTCATCGTCGACGACCTCGTTGCATCAGCAGAAAGCCTTGAGGCGCTGCTCACCATCCATGGGTACATCGTGAAATGCACGGGTGACGGTGAGTCAGCCTTGCGCCTTGCGGGCGAAATGCGGCCCGACGTGGTTATCCTCGATATCGGTCTGCCGGGCATGAGCGGCCATGAGGTCGCTCGGCGATTGCGGCAGGATCCAACCTGTGGGCAGTGTCTGATCGTGGCGCTGAGCGGTTATGGACAAGAGGAACATATCCGCCGGGCGACCGAGGCCGGCGTCGACCATTATCTGGTGAAACCCGCCGACCCTTCCGCGCTGCTCGACTCCATTTCAATGTCAGAAAAGCGACGCGGTTCCGACGGTGTGGCGGTTAGCTAGAGGCGGAAGATCGGATTGCGGGGATCCCGACGATTGATGCCATAGCAACTAGAAGCGAGGGCTGGTCAGAGAACATGGGATAGGCGTTTGATCTGCGACACCACCATCGTAGATGGCGCCGCGCGGTTGGGCGCGTGACTCGCGCCGGGCATACGACTTGCGGAATAGGTCGTCCCTAGGATGCAATTTTACGGCGCTGTGCGCGTCTCAACACAACGGAGCCTTTATGTAGGCACTGTCAGGTTGATGAGATGCGGGGTAACATGAAGTGATGAAGAAGACAAAATCACTTCGTCACGGTCACCGCTTCCCTGCCGTCGTCATCAGCTGCGAATTCGGTGGTATTTTCGGTTCGGCCTCAGCCTGCGCGACGTCGAGGAGTTGTTGCTCGAGAGTGGTGTCGTGCTCACTTACGAAACGATTCGTTGCTGGTGCGAATGGAATGAACGGCCCCCGCCAACGATGAGGATATGCAGGATGTAGGTCCTTGCATACGGGCCCACGGAATCGAGTTGCCAAGGCTGGAGGATCATAAGGATCTTCCCAGGCAAACCGGAGGGGCCATCATGAAGCATACGATCGTAGGTGTGGATATCGCGAAGAATGTGATGCAGGTTCACTGGGTCGACGCGGACAGCGGCGAGATCGTGAACAAACCCATCAAAAGAGCGGTATTTCTCGAGTATTTTGTCAATCGTCCTCCCTGTCTGGTCGGCATGGAATCCTGTGGAGGATCCCAGCATTGGGCCAGACGGTTGATCGAAATGGGTCATCAGGTGAAGCTGATGCCAGCGAAGTTCGTCAAGGCCTTCGTTACCGGAAACAAGAACGATGCCGCGGACGCAAGGGCAATCTGGATGGCCACGCAGATGCCCAGCAAGGAAGTGGCCGTGAAAACCGAAGCGCAGCAGGCGGTTCTGGCGTTGCACCGGATGCGGCAACAACTGGTGAAGTTTCGCACGATGCAGATCAACAGCCTGCGCGGGCTGCTGACCGAATACGGTGAGGTAATGGGCACAGGTCGTGCCGCGCTGGACCGGGCTATCGCAGGGGTGCTGGAGAGGTTATCCGGACGTCTGCCGGCGATACTGATTGATACGCTTCGCGAACAGTGGAATGGCCTGGAGGCACTGGACCAGCAGATTGCCCAGATCGAGCGCCGCTTGCAGGCATGGATGAAACAGGATGACGCAAGCAAGGCGATAGCAGCAATACCAGGCGTAGGTCTTCTGTCTGCAACAGCTGCCGTAGCGACGATGGGACACGCGAAGTCGTTCAGGTCTGGCCGCGAGTTCGCAGCGTGGCTCGGTCTGGTACCCGGGCAAACCGGTTCCGGCGGCAAGGTGGAGTTATTGGGAATAAGCAAACGCGGCGATAGATATTTGAGGACGCTGCTCATTCATGGCGCTCGCAGCGTGATATTCCACGCGAAAGACGCCGGCGCGTGGCTTGAACAGTTGAAAAAACGTCGACCTCTGAACGTGGTAGTCGTGGCGCTCGCTAACAAGATGGCCCGAACGATCTGGGCGATGCTGGCACATCAAAGACCGTATCAGAAAGACTACGGGAGCGTTCCACCAGCCCCGGCCAGATAATCTTCCACGGCAGACAGCATCAGTGCATGGAAAGTAATATCAAGGTTGCGTTGGCATTCGAGTGTGATGACGATACAGGTCGGACCGGGACTCACCAAGCCTGAAAACTTGTCAGAGACTAACGATCTCGCGGTGCGAATGAGGCGTGAGTCAGCGAATTTCATAGGGGCCCGCAGCGAAACAGGCTGCAAAACAGGCCGAATGTAGAGCTGCAACCCACCCTGTTCATCAAAACACACGAACACCTGGCGCAAAGGGGGCCGTTCATGTAGACAAGTTCGGCGCTCAATTCGCCCGGTGCGCAAAAGCGGCGAGGCCCAGGCCCCAACGGGTGAGCAGAAGGATGTTCGTTAATTCTGCTAGCGCGTTCGGCATGTTCTCTAATTCGGCTAATGTGGCTGCCGATCGACGCGACAGGTCCGCGAGCCACAGGCGGCCGCAAGGGAGATTGATGAAGGTCGTTTATTTCGATATTCAGGCGGTGGGAATCTTTTGAGGTGAACGAAAACGCTATACGGGGCTCGACTTTTTTTATATCGGGTTACTTATTAAGTGCGTGCTTGGGCGGCGACAACTGAAGTGTCGCGGTGCGCCTAGTTAGTGGTTCCGGGCAGAGTGTTCGTGTACCGCTGCAAAAGCCACGCTAGCAGAATTAATGGACACCATTAGCGCCCTTATGGGCACCGCTAGCAGAATTAGCGATGCCCAACATATCGGTTGTACGGGCTCCAAGCCTCGGTCATTCGCGGGTTTGACCAGCGCCGGTTCGACCTGTTGGCCATCGTGCGGCTTGTTTGCAATCGTTAAGCAAGGTACTGCGGGTACTCGTAACTTCAATATGCTGAAGGTTCCGGTTGATAGTCCGTTCCCCGCGTGATCATCGCCCAGGCGATGCGGGCAGTCTTGTTTGCGAGCGCTACGGCGGCCACGTTTGGATGTCGCTTGGCGGCGATAGACATGACCCACAGACTGAGTGCATCGGTGCGTCGTCTGGCCATCTGGATCATCGCCCGTGCACCGTGAATCAGCAGGCAACGCACGTAAGCATCGCCCCGTTTACTTATCCCGAGCAGCCGCTCCTTGCCCCCTGAACTGTTTTGTTTCGGCGTCAGCCCGAGCGATGCAGACCATCGCTCTGAAGACGATTCACGAGCTTGCCGTGGCAGAGCGTGACCCCGGATCTGAATGGTCGGAGAGGGCAGACTGGACGGTCGCAATGGAAGTTGGATGAAGCCAACGCATTTCAGTTCGTCGGCTTCTACTGCGGCCGGCCGACCTAGAGAAGCGGCGGTTGATACGGCGCAATACGGTCCGGGTACTTGGTCAACCGCCTCTATTGGTTGGTCGCCCAACCCAAGGGAGCCGGGACGGCGCAAGGCCCCTCAACGCCAACGGACGTAAAATCAGCTGGACCGACGATTTCGAGATATTCCATATCAGGCGAGTAGTCAAACAAGAAGTGCCTAATCCCTGGCCTCTGATGTACGCAGTCGCCCGCCGCAACAAGAGTCTCGTTCTCCTCGTACATGAAGCGCGCCCACCCTTTGAGCATGTAAACGATGTGGAACTGAGCGGCGTGAACATGCCATCCGGTGCCGGCTTTGGGTTCGGCATTGGCGCGAACGAGTTGCGCAATTACTTTGCCCTTCGTCGCCGCGGAGATGCCAAGGTCGCGGTAGATAAAAAAGTCGCGCAGGCCGCCTTCTGTGAAATCCGTATCCGAAGGCTTCACGTGCGAAAAAAGCGTTTGGTCATCCATCAATGTTCACCAATCGTCAAGTAGGAAATTATGGGGCTCGATTCAGTAACACGCGACCGGTCGCACGATGAGCAATGACACAAGACATCCGCCCGGCGTCTCACCAACGGCCAGAATCGAACAGGCGCGCTGGAGCGGTTTTTCCGTTAGTTCTGGTCGGCTTCAGTCGAGGTTCAAAGCCTAAGCCGGCGGTCATGCCCTGCGGCTTGAGTGGCCCGATCTAAATCCGGCTCCGAAAAGCGCTGCGACGGTCTGCGCCCATCTCGCTCGCATCTGCCTGCCGCCGCGAACAGTCGCAGAAAAGCTGCACCGCCCTCCGCGTGTCGCGCACGTTGAACGCATCCGCAACTACTTCGAAATATCAAGCGACAGCTCTTTCAATGCTTCACTGGCGCTCCTGAAAGCCGCGACTGCAGCGGGGGCGCCTGCATAGACCGCACTATGTAGTAGGACCTCCTGGATTTCGGCGACCGTCGCGCCATTTCTAACGGCGCCTCGAATGTGGCCTTTGAGCTCCGCGCTTTTCCCGAGCGCAGCGAGCATCGCACATGTGCAAAGGCTGCGCGTTTTCAGCGGCAAGCCACTGCGCAACCAGGTACTGCCCCACGCGTGTTCGTTCAGGAATTCTTGCAACGGTCTCGAAAAGCAGTCGGCCGAGCCCATGGCGAGATCGACGTAATCCTCGCCCATCACCTGTCTGCGCATAGCCTCGCCGTCACTTGCAGCAACACTCATTCTGAAAACTCCATTAACAACAGTGCACCCCAGAAGGATGGCGACAACTGATTTCAGTCCGGAGGCTTAGCCTAGCGGCTCTTCACTTCAGAATCGGGCCGGTTCGGCGGAGCAAGCGGGCTTGCGCAACCCAATGCACTTATTTGCTTACGGTGGGTGCCGCAGACCAGACTGACACTCGAAATCAGCGGCGGCCACTTTTTGCTCGGTGGCACCCAGTCGGGACGAGAAAGAGTCCGCTCGACACTACTGAGAAGATCACTTATTCAAAGCCAGCGTTGAATAAAGGGATTCGGCGGAGCCTTCGCGGCCGCAGACAAGAAGACACTCTTCGTTTCAAGGTATTCGTAGAGAGCCTCTTGGCCATTCTCTCGACCCAGACCCGATTGCTTGGTGCCGCCAAATGGCATCAAGAAACTGTAAGCCCGATAAGTGTTGACCCAAACGGTCCCCACCTTCAGCGACTTGGTCATTCGGATCGCTCTCCCAATGTCATTTGTCCAAACTCCCGCGACCAAACCGTAGATTACGTCGTTGCCCAGACGTACTGCTTCCTCTTCGTCATCAAAGCCGATAATAGAGAGGATTGGGCCGAACACTTCCTCTTGGGCTATGCGCATGTCGTTGGTGACATCGGCGAAGATCGTAGGCTCAACGAACTGGCCGCCGATTAACCCAGGTCCAGTCGCAGGTTGACCGCCCATGACGCAGCGAGCGCCCTCAGATCGCGCCACGTCGATATACCGAAGTACCTTTTCGTACTGGGGGTGCGTTGCAATGGGCCCAACGCTCGTCTCCGAACTCATCGGATCACCGAGCTTGACCTCGCGAGCCAAAGAAACAAGCCGCTCGGTGAACTCCTCTTTGATAGAGTTCTGCACAAGTAGGCGCGAGCCCGCAATGCACATCTGACCAGCGGCTCCAAAAATTCCGGAAACTACGCCTACGGCAGCAGCGTCGAGTTCCGCGTCGTCAAAGACGATATTCGGCGACTTGCCCCCAAGTTCAAGAGACACCCGTTTCATCGTCCTCGCAGCCGTCTCGTAGATCTTAAGGCCTGTTGAATCTGCCCCAGTGAACGATATTTTCGCGACGTCCGGATGCTCGACAAGCGCAGCGCCGATTTCTTGACCGAAGCCCGTCACAACATTAAGAACGCCGTTCGGAAGACCGGCTTCTTTGGTGAGAGCGGCGAATTCGAGGGAACTCGCAGACGCAAATTCGGATGGTTTAATGACAACGGCACATCCCGCGGCCAACGCGGGCGCACACTTGAGCGCGATGAACTGGAGGGGCGAATTCCATGCAGTCAACGCGACGACCACCCCAATTGGCTCATGCGTTGTGTATGCGACCATGTTGGGGCGATCGATGGGCATGACAGAGCCCTCAGTCTTGTCGGCAAGCCCACCGTAGTAGTACCAGTATTCTGGAATGGTACGCAATTGTCCGAGCATTTCGGAGTACAACTTGCCGTTGTCTCGTGTTTCGATCTCCGCGAGCCTCGTCGCATTTTTGCTTATTGCATCTCCGATACGACGCAGTACCTTTCCACGCTCTGTCGCTGTCATAGTGGCCCAAGGCCCGTCGGCCATCGTCCGCTTTGCCGCCTTGACCGCAAGAGCCGCGTCCTCCGAGCTTCCACGCGGAATCTTCGCCCATACCTCACCACGGTATGGGTCCGTCGTATCCAGCCATTGACCATCGCTGGGGTCGACGTACGCGCCATCGATCCAATGCTGGTACGTTTTCATCCACGCCTCCTGTAATACAGTTTGGAATATGGACACAAAGTATCGTAGCGTCGCGCCGTAGCATCAAGACCGTGCCTTGAGAAGCTACTTATCGCCGGGTGGGAAGCCGCCAGAACAAGCCACCCTTATGCTCGGCACAGGCTGGCGTATAGGGTCAATCAAAAATGACGTGTGGAATCAGGAAGGCATACGTTTGTCGCTCTATAGTTCTCCGACGACGACTTCTTCGTTACCGCCGTCGTGAAAAACCGGGACTAACATAAAGACAACCAAGCAGGCGGCCAACGTCCGGCAAAGCCGGGATCCGCTTCGCGTTAGAGATTACCTATGCCATCCGAAATGCCATCCGAAGAGTATGTCTGGGATCATATCGTTGTGGGAGCTGGTAGCGCTGGATGCGTCGTCGCCGATCGACTAAGTGAATCGGGCTCACGTAACGTGTTGCTTCTCGAAGCAGGGCCGGGCGACACGCTGCTCATGAAACCGCTCGGATTGAGTTGGTATGTCAATCTCTCGCGTTACGAATGGGGGTATTGGTCCCGCCCGGACGCGTCGCGAAACATGCGAAGCGAGCAGTGGCGAAGGGGGCGAGTAATTGGCGGATCCAGCAGCATCAATGGTATGCAATATGTCCGAGGCGCGCGATGCGATTTCGACCGCTGGGCCGCTATGGGCAATTTCGGCTGGGCGGCGGACGACGTTATGCCTATCTTCAAGGCGCTTGAACGCTGCAAATCTGACTTTCGTGAGTCTCCTGATTTCGAAGTGCGCGGTGCGTCCGGGCCCCTTTCGATAAGACAAGCACGACGCTGCCACCCTTTAACTGAGGCATTTATCGCGGCAACACAAGCTGACGGCTTCCCTTACAACCGTGATTACAACGCGGAAGATCAAGCGGGGGTCGGATACATGCAATTCAACCAGCGTCACGGAATGCGATGCAGCTCGGCTGACGCATTCCTAAAGCCAGCTCTGAGACGCAAAAACCTCCATGTGTTGGCTGAAGCCACCGTTCGACGAGTGCTTTTCGAACGAAATCGTGCCATTGGGATTGAGTACGAGCATGCGGGTCAAATCCGAGTGGCGAAGGGCGACAGCGTAGTGTTGTCCGGGGGGGCAATTAACACGCCGAAAGTACTTATGCTGTCGGGAATCGGCGACGCCAACGAACTCATACAACATGGCATCGACGTAATAGTGGACCGGCCCGCAGTAGGTAAGAACCTTATCGAACACCCGATTATTAGGCCGACATTTCGGACCAAAGTGCCGACTTATAACCCGACGGGCGGCCTGTTGCAGAAACTCGGCTTTATGGCGAAATTCACGTTTACTGGTCAAGGACCCATCGCGACGCCGATGGAAGCGAATGCTTTCCTGAAAACTTCCCCTGAACTGGCCTACCCGGATATACAACTGCATTTCTTTCCCCTGGGAATCATTTACTCGAATGACCCAGCGGTTTACAAAGGTCAAACTATACTTCCTTATCCGTCTTTTTCAGTCTTCGTCAACAAAAATTATCCCGAGAGTCGAGGAACGCTAAGCCTAGCGAGCGGCGATCCCAATGACGCGCCCATAATTAACCCTAATCTACTAGCAGACGAGCGGGATGTGGCGACACTGGTTAATGCAATCCAGCTTGTGCGTCGTATCGTGTCGCGCTGCCCGCTTAACCAGATGATTATCGACGAAGTTGAGCCGGGTGCTCCGATCAACACGTTTGAATCGATCGCTGAATACGTGCGGGCGCGCACAGGCCTTGCCTACCACCCGGTCGGCACTTGCCGCATGGGAGTGGATTCTCAAGCTGTCGTGACGCCGGATCTCCGTGTGCGGGGAGTCGATAATCTTTACATTGCAGATGCCTCTATTATGCCGGACCAAATCAGCGGCAATACCAATGGAGTGTGCATGATGATCGGCGAAAAGCTGGGCCGGCAATTGATGGTCGGTCACACGAGTGATTATGGATATCGGAAGTCGGAAAAGCCCGTTGCGCATGCGTAGTGATTCCCTCGGCGGGGGAGACAACGTTTGGTGTCGTGTTCGTCGACAAAGGCGCTATCTATGCCTGTAAAGGTGTTGGAAAGGCAGCGGATGAATTTGCAAACGTAGATATAAAAGGGGTTGGAGACATGAGACGCTGTTACAAAAAAGTGGTGATCGCTTTAACGATGTGTACTAGTGCTATGGCGTCGGCGGCAGTTGCGACATCGGGCGCGCTTGTGACAAAACAAGGAGATATAAAGCCCATGTGCGGCAGCAAGCCGATGGTCGTCGGTCTCGCCGATGGATATGGCGGAAACACATGGCGGAAGACAACACTCGCTGAGCTGAGAGATGAGCTTGGTCGCTGTAGCAATGTAAAGCGACTCATTTACACCAATGCGAACGGTGATCAGCAAAAAGCAAATACAGATGTCAATAGCATGGTAGCCCAAGGAGTGAATGTGCTTATCATCCTTCCTGACTTTGGAGCAGCGCAAATCCCGGCTTTGCGCGCCGCGACCAAGGCTGGCGTCACTGTGATCCCCTATTTGAGTACTTTGCCCGGTCGGGCGGGGAAAGACTATACGAGTAATGTCACCGATGACCTGTTCGCGAGAGGTGCCACGCAGGCTGACTGGTTCGGTAAGAACCTGAAAAGTGGCAACATCATTTTTTTGGGCGGCCTCGCAGGCTCGCCGACGTCTCAAGCGGCGCTCGATGGCTTCAAGTCCCGCCTAGACCGATATCCGGGTTTGAGACTGCTCCAAAACGATTTTGTGGTGACCAACCTAAATCCGGTAGATGCAGCTAAGGCAGTCCAGGGCGTGATCGCTAAATATCCGAAGATCGATGGGGTGGTGACCGACTACGGCGTTACAGCTTTGGCTGCTGTTAAGGCATTTGAGCAATCACACCTTCCAGTTCCGGCGGTTGCCACGGCAGGTAGTAACAACGAACTTAGCTGTAAGTACACAGAGACGACGAAATCTGGAAAGCCTTTCGCCTATACGTCGCTAGACGGAACTACATCGATTGTGCGCTTTGCGGCGCGTCGCGGAGTTTCGGAATTCCAAGGCATGCCCAATAGCGAGCCCACGAGTGTGATCGAGTATGTATACGCTGACAGCGGAGCCGGAATCGATCCGAAATGTGACCCTTCCGCCCCTCCCGACGCGGATTTCTCTTCTGCACTGCCGGCGGATAAGTTGAAGACTCTCTTTTCGCAGTAAAGGTGACGAGATGCTTCGTTCGGCCCCCCCCTACGATGGTTGCCATCTTAGCGTATGGCGCGACGTCGAGGCCACTCGACGGTACATTGATTCCGCGCAATCTGTTTTCAACGATCTAAGAGAGGTCGCCGGTCAGCTTGCAACTGTGGTGCTATTCGCTGAGTGCGGACTAATTCGCGTCGGGGACAATCCCTTGGTGCTGACCGCGGAGCAGCGCTGGTTCACTGCACAGGACCGATTGGCCGCACTGAGACCGTCGCCACTTAGCGCGCATCATCATCGACACTTGGTTCTTGCGGTTGCTCGGTTCGGGGAGACAATCGCAGACCTACGAAGGATGAGGCCTTCGGTCAACGGCTCCGAGGAGGCGTTGCGCACACTGCGTAGCGCGTGGCGAGAAATGTTGCATACCTCGCACGCCCTTCCTGGATTCGATACGGTCGATCTATCGCAAAGCTGCTGTGGATGCATTAATTCCCAACAAATCAGAACGGCCTAAAGCCAAACGGAGCCAATATGACTGCCTATTCGATCTGGCTGCTTGAATACGCTTATACGGAAAGTTGCCCTATGGGTACACTTGTTTACGGTAAGCATAATGAAGGATCGGCGAAGGTTCCGTTCGGTTACGTCTTGATAAAAGGTCCGGACACGACAATTCTTGTCGACTGCGGGTATGACAACAGAGCTCACGGTGAAGTGCTTGGAAGGAAAAGCGGAGCACGTCGATGGTATCCGCCAAGAGCGGTGCTGGCGGAATGCGGGCTAAAGCCCGAACATGTTGACCACGTAGTGATCACTCACGCACATTACGATCACATGGGAGGGATGAGGTTTTTCACAAACGCGACGTTCTACTTGCAGGAAGCCGAACTGTCAGAGTGGATATCGACGATTTCCCTCCCGCGATCCTTTGACTGGTTGATGTCGGCTACAGATCCAGCCGACGTAATGTACGCGGCAGAACTCGCCGCGGAAAAGCGATTGGTTTTGGTTAGGGGCGATCTCGAAGATTTCGTCCCAGGATTAGACTTGCGCCTTGCGGCGGACAGCCATACTGCTGGATCTCAATACTGCGTCGTAAGGAACGACGGACTTCACAATAGCAAGGATGCTTACGTGTGCGCAGGAGACCTTGTATATGTGCACGAGAATCTTCACGGAGGCACGCCCGAGGATCCGAAGTACATTCCGATAGGATACGCTATGGGAAGTCAACGAAATCTGCTGTTGGCAAGCGAAGCTATGATGCAAATTGTGGCAAAGGATTACAAGAGGATATTAGCTGTACATGAAGAAAAGATGTTCTCTCTTTACCCATCGACGACGACAAAGACCGGCTTGAGAATCGCCGAGATCGCATTGCGAAACGGACAGTCCAGTCTGGTGGCGTAATGCGGCATATAAGCGAGGGAGTCCATATCAACATGAGTCGCTGAATCGCACTACACGCGGTGTTGACTTAAAAACGCTAACACAATGAAGGTTGAAGTTGCCGCCAACAGATGAGGCAGGTGGCGATCTTCATGAACGCTTCGTGGAT
>NZ_JBFUPM010000002.1:0-200158 GCF_041355255.1 Paraburkholderia sp. RCC_158
GGCGCGAACGGCGCGG
Organism: Paraburkholderia sp. RCC_158; assembly: GCF_041355255.1. Lineage (NCBI taxonomy): Bacteria > Pseudomonadati > Pseudomonadota > Betaproteobacteria > Burkholderiales > Burkholderiaceae > Paraburkholderia > Paraburkholderia sp. RCC_158. The sequence goes on from NZ_JBFUPM010000002.1 coordinate 17, forward strand.
GCAAGACCACGACGATGAAGGCGATCACGGGTCTCAAGCCTTACGCAGCAGGCGACATCGAGTATATGGGCCAGTCGATCAAGGGCGTGCCGCCGCACGAGCTTTTGAAGCGCGGCCTCGCGATGGTGCCGGAAGGCCGCGGCATTTTCGCGCGCATGTCGATTGTCGAGAACATGCAGATGGGCGCTTATCTGCGCACCGACACCGACGGCATCAAGGCCGACGTCGATCGCATGTTCGGCTTTTTCCCGCGTCTCAAAGAGCGCGCCACGCAATACGCGGGCACGCTGTCGGGCGGCGAACAGCAGATGCTGGCGATGGCGCGCGCGATCATCTCGCGTCCCAAGCTGCTGCTGCTCGACGAGCCGTCGATGGGTCTGTCGCCGATCATGGTCGAGAAGATCTTCGAAGTGGTGCGCGCGATTTCGGGTGAAGGCATGACCGTGCTGCTGGTCGAGCAGAACGCCCGTCTCGCGTTGCAGGCCGCGAATCGCGGCTATGTGATGGACTCGGGTCTCGTCACGATGTCGGGGGATGCGAAGCAGATGCTGGACGATCCGAAGGTGCGGGCGGCTTATCTGGGTGAATGAGCTGGGTGAATGAGCTGGGTGAATGAGTTGGGCGAATAAGCCTCGCAAACTAAAGCCTCAATAACAAAGGCCGCATGCGTAACTAACGCATGCGGCCTTTGTCTTTGCGCGGCGCGGCGCGGCGCAGCACAGCGCACCACGAAGCACTCACCCCCGCGAAGAATCCGCCAGCTCGCCAAGACGTTTGCCGAAACTCACGACTTCATCCGCGCGATAACCGAGCGCCTCATAAAACGCGCGCACGTCGTTCTTCGCGGACAGCACTTGCAGATTCAGCTTCGGGCAGCCCAGCGCGGTCAGCGCCGCTTCGACGTGCGCGACCAGACGCGAGCCGATGCCATGCCGCCGCAACGACTCATCGACGGCGAGCGAGTAGAGCCAGCCGCGATGGCCGTCGTAGCCGCCCATCACCGTGCCGACCACGCGTTCACCCAGCACGGCCACGAAGAACAATTCGGGCTGCGTCGCGAGCTTGTTTGCGATCGACAGACGCGGGTTGCGTTGCGGCTTCGTCGCGTCCCGGTACTCGGGAAACGCCTGTTGCCACAACGCGATCACGGCGTCGGTGTCGCGTGCGTCGAAACGGCGGATCGAAAGCGCGGCGATTGTGCTCATCATGCGTGGCCCGCTTCGATTACAGCGTGTCGAGGATCGAACGCAGCATCGCCATCATCTGGTCGATCTCTTCGTTCGTGACGTTCAGCGCCGGCATGAAGCGCAGCAGGTTCGGACGCGCCGCGTTCAGCAGCAGGCCATCGGGCTGCATGTCGCGCGCCTTTTCGACGATCTGGTTACCGATGTCCTTGCCGAGCAGCAGCGCGCGCAGCAGACCTTCGCCGCGCTCGCCCTTGAAGCCGCGCTCTTCCGACAACTCCAGCAGCTTCGCGCGCAGATAGTCGCCGCGCGCGCGCACGCCTTCGAGGAAACCCGGCGCGGTCAGTTGCGAGATCACCGAATAGCCGACGGCCGTCATCAACGGATTGCCGTTGTAGGTGCCGCCCTGATCGCCCGCTTCGAAGATCGCAACTTCGGCTTTCGAAAGCAGCGCAGCCAGCGGCACGCCGCCGCCGATACCCTTGCCGAGCGTCATGATGTCCGGCTCGATGCCCGACAGCTCATACGCGAACAGCGTGCCGGCGCGACCGCAGCCGCTTTGCACTTCGTCGACGATCAGCAGCAGGTTGTGCTTGCGGGTCAGCTCGCGCAGTTGCTGCATGAATTCGCGCGTGGCGGGAATCACGCCGCCTTCGCCCTGAATGGGTTCGAGCATCACCGCGACCGTCTTCGCGTTGATCAGTTTTTCCACTGACGCGATGTCGTTCAGATCCGCTTTCGGGAAGCCCGGCACTTGCGGCGCGTAGATCGTGTCCCAGCCCGGCTTGCCGCTCGCCGACATGGTGGCGAGCGTGCGGCCGTGGAAGCTGTGATCGAACGTGATGATTTCGAACGCGCCGTCCTTGTTCTTTTTGCCCCACTTGCGCGCGAGCTTGATCGCGCCTTCGTTCGCTTCCGCGCCGCTGTTCGCGAAGAACACCTTGTCGAAGCAGCTATGTTGCGTGAGCAGGCCGGCGAGCTTCGCCATCGGCTCGTTATAGAAAGCCGGCGACGGATTGATGAGCAGTTGCGCCTGCTTGTTCAACGCTTCGATCATGCCTTCGTTGCAGTGCCCGAGCGAGTTCACGGCCCAGCCCTGAATGAAGTCGAGATAGCGCTTGCCGTTGTTGTCGTAGATCCACGAGCCCTTGCCGTGCGTGAAAACGATGTCGGGCCGGTTCGTGATGTACATCAGCGACTCGATCGGATACTCATTGAAGTTCATGACGGCAGGCTCCAGGCAGCGGGTAACAAGTGGGTAAGGGAAAAACAAAAAAGCCACGGCATGCCGTGGCTTTCATGATTCGAACAGCTTGCGCTCTGTTGTAGCGCGAATCCGTGATGAAGCCGGCGGCGTCCCTAGGGAAGCGGCGAGCGGCGACGTCGAAGTTCGGACTGGATGCGGTTCATGCGCGAAAGAATACGACAAGGCAAGCGCCGGTGTAAACCATGAATTTGCAGACAGCGCGTCGCGTCGGCGTTTTGCTTAGACGGCGTTGGCGAGATCCGCCGCGCTCGTGAACGAATCCGCGTAGAACTCGTCTTCGGGCAGGCGATGATGTTGCGTGAAATCGCGCTGCGCCGATTCGACCATGACCGGCGCGCCGCACGCATACACCTGATACGCGGACAGATCGGGCAGATCCTCGATCACCGCGCGATGCACGAAGCCGACGCGGCCGGTCCACGCATCGCTCGCGTCCGGCTCCGACAGCACCGGCACGAACTTGAAATTCGGAATCTCGCGCGCCCATTGCTCGGCAAGCTCGAGCAGATACAGGTCTTTCTTGCGACGCGCGCCCCAGTACAGCGTCATCGGGCGATCCAGGTTCTTGAACACCGCATGTTCGACGATGGCCTTCAGCGGTGCGAAGCCCGTGCCCGACGCGAGCAGCACGATCGGCTTGTCCGATTCTTCGCGCAGGAAGAACGTGCCGAGCGGCGCTTCGAAGCGCAGAATGTCGCGCTCTTTCATCGTGTTGAATACGTGATCCGTGAAGGCGCCGCCGGGCATGTGGCGGATATGCAGCTCGATCGGGCCTTCGGCGTGCGGCGCGTTCGCCATCGAATAGCTGCGGCGCTTGCCGTCCTTCAGAATGAACTCGAGGTACTGGCCAGCCAGATACTGAAGGCGTTCGTTCGCGGGAAGTTGCAGCTTGAGCACGACGACGTCGTCGGCCTTGCGCTCGATCGCGTTCACGCGGCACGGCAGCTTTTTGACCTGCACGTCGCCCACGCCGGCCACTTCGCGGATGTCGATTTCCAGATCCGAGCACGCCGTCGCGCAGCAGAAGAGCGCCATGCCGCGAGTCTTTTCATCGTTCGACAACGCCGACGACGAGTGCGCGCGCTGCTCGACCTGGCCGTTCACCACGGCGCCCTTGCACGAACCGCATGCGCCGTTCTTGCAGCCGTACGGCAGACCGATGCCCTGACGCAAGGCCGCGGTCAACACCGGTTCGTCCTGTTCTACCTGAAACTGCCGGCCGCTTTGCCGGAGCGTGACGTTAAATGCCATATGTGTTCGGAAATGGAAAGTCGGTAATCGTTAATAAGTCACGGCGAGGCTACGGCGAAGCTACAGCGAGGAGCAGCAAGGGCTGCGCCCACTGCCGCCCGATGCGCGCGGCGCGTGGCGGCTACAATGCCTGCACCATGAAAGCGACACGAAACTTCCGCCGTCCGCGCGTGTTGATCGTAGGTTGCGGCGATGTCGGCATGCGCTGCGTGCCTCTGCTGCTGCCGCACGCTCACGTCTTCGCGCTCACCAGCCACGCCGGGCGCTGCGCCGAATTGCGCGCCGCGGGCGTCTCGCCGCTGGTCGGCGATCTCGACGAGCGCCGCAGTCTGAAACGGCTCGCGGGTCTCGCGCCGACCGTGCTGCATCTCGCACCCCCGCAGAAAACCGGCGACGACGACCGCCGCACCCGCGCGTTGCTTGCAACCTTGAGCATGCGCCGCGACTTTGCTTTGGCACGCGCAACACGCTATGCAACGTCCGCGCCGATCGGGCGCATGCGCCGCGCTCGCGCCTCGTGGGCAACAGCAGGCACAGCGGCAGAACCAGCCAATATTGTACCCGACGGCCTTCGCCGGACCGCGGCTTCGCGCGCGCCCGTGCGCTTGGTCTATGCGAGCACGACGGGCGTCTATGGCGATTGCGGCGGCGCGTGGATCGACGAAACGCGCAGCGTCGAACCGGCCAATGCGCGCGCGAAGCGCCGCGTGTCCGCCGAGCGCCAGTTGCGGCGCGCAACCGCGCGCGGCTCGATTGCCGCGAGCATCGCGCGCATTCCCGGCATCTATGCGGGCAATCGCCTGCCGCTCGCGCGGCTCGAAAAACGCACGCCCGCGCTCGTCGCTACTGACGACGTCTACACGAACCACATTCACGCCGACGACCTCGCCGCGATTCTCGTGCGTCTCGCGACACACGGCCGGCCCGCGCGCGTGATCCACGCGTCCGACGACTCATCGCTGAAAATGGGCGAGTACTTCGATCTTGTTGCGGATGCATTCGGTTTGGCTCGCCCGCCGCGCATCACGCGGGAGCAAGCCGAAGCGCAGATCGAGCCGACCTTGCTGTCGTTCATGCGCGAGTCGAGGCGGCTCGTGAATCGCCGTCTGAAAGAGGAACTGGGCGTGCGTTTGCGCTATCCGAGCGTCGAGGATTTTTTGCGGGAAGCGGGGCGTGGCGAGCAGCGCTCGAAGTGATGAACGACGCCAAACTGTGAAGCGCGATAGCCACGTCGCGTGGCCGCGGACAACAGAGAACCCGGCGCGACCGTTGCGCGCCATGCGCCGCTCGCTTCGCCGTTCAGGTCAGCGCGGGCAGCGCCTCCAGCAGCAAAAAGCACAGCATTGCGCCGACCAACGCGCCGATCAGATTGGGATCGTACTTGTGCCGCCGCCGCATCACTATCAGCAATCCGCCGATCAGCAGCACCCCGAGACACACAAACGCCACCATCACATATGAGTTCATGATTCCGTTATGGACGATCATGGCGCCTCCTTGAACTCTTTGTAGTCTTTGTTTAGACGAGTATAGGGCGAGCCATGAGCAACCGCATGCTGCGGCGCAGCGTTCAACGCATGCAGGGCGCGAGCGAATGTGCGTCCGCGCGCATCGAATGTCCTGCGTCGTCAGAGAGTTGCGTGCGCTGTAGCGGCGCTGTTGTCGTTTACCCAGTCCGTGAAGATCCCAACAACTTCAGCTCGGTTTCGTCGAGCCATTGCCACGCGCCGGGCGCAAGCGTCGCGGGCAACGCAAGGCCGCCAACGCGCTCGCGATGCAGCGCTTCGCAACGGTTGCCCGCCGCGGCGATCATCCGCTTGACCTGGTGATACTTGCCTTCCATCACGGTAAGCGCGAGCGAGCGCTCGCCGCGCGCCTGAGCGTCGATCGCGGCCACCGCTTTCGACTCGCCGTGCAACAGCACGCCATCGCGCAACGCACTCAACTGCTGGTCGTCGATAGCATGGCGCGTGGTCGCGACGTACACCTTCGGCACCTTGCGTTTCGGCGACGTGAACATGTGCACGAACTTGCCGTCGTCGGAGAGCAGCAGCAGGCCGGTCGTGTCCTGATCGAGCCGGCCCACGCATTGCACGCCGCGCTCGGCGAATTGCGGCGGCAGCAGACTGAACACGCTCAAATGATGCTGCGGATCGCGCGAGCATTCATAGCCCGCCGGCTTGTTGAGCAGCAGATACGCATGCTCGCGATACGGCCACGGCACACCGTCGACGCTGAAGCTGAACGACGCGTCGTCGGTTGCAAAGTCCGCATCCGGGTCCGTGCATACGATGCCGCCAATCGCGACGCGAGCGTCCGCAATCAGCGCGCGGCATTGACGGCGCGAGCCGAAGCCTTGGGAGAAAAGAATGCTTTCGAGATTCATGGCGAGCGAAGAATAACACCGCAAGAAGCGGGGCGTGCCGCGCGGCGATCGCGGCCACGATGGTCACTTCCTAATCCGTTGCAGGAGCCATCGATGCACGCCACGCCGTCCTCATCCCGTGTCGCTTTGCCGGCCGCTTTTCAGCGGCTTGCATGGTCGAATCTCGTGGCGCAATCGGCCGAGCAGATCAGCCTTGCCGCCGCGCCGCTCGTCGCAGTGTTCGCACTCGGCGCCGACGCGCGCGGCACCGGCCTGTTGCAGACAGCGCAGACGTTGCCGTTCCTGTTGCTGTCGATTCCGCTCGGCGTCTGGGCCGACCGCCGCTCGCGCCGCACGTTGATGGCGCTCGCCGAAAGCCTGCGTGTCGTCGCGATGCTGTTCGTTCTCATGCTTCTGCTGACTCATGCACTCAATCTTCCCTTGCTCGGCGCGCTCGGTTTCATTGCCGCGACGGGCACGGTCGCCTACAACGTTGCCGCGCCGTCACTGGTGCCGTCGATCGTCTCGCGCGAAGCGTATGCGAGCGCCAATGGACGCCTCGAACTGGCGCGCAGCGTTGCGTATTCGGCGGGACCGGCGCTCGGCGGGTTGCTCGTCGGCTGGATCGGCGCGGGCTGGGCATACGGCTGCGCGGCGGGCTTGTCGGCGCTGGCCGTGGCTTTGCTCGCGGGATTGCGCGAACCGCCTCGCGCGCCAGTGCCCGCGCGTCACTTCATGCACGAACTGCGCGACGGCACGCGCTTCGTTTGGCGCGATGCGTTACTGCTTCCGATGCTCGCAACCGCGGTCTTTTTCAACCTCGGCTTCTTCGTGCTGCAAGCGGTGTACGTGCCGTATGCGGTGCATCGGCTCGGGCTCAGTGCGTCGGCGGTTGGCATCACGCTTGGCGCGTATGGCGTCGGCATGGTGTGCGGCGCGCTGGCCGCGCCCGCCATCGCGCGACGCCTCGCGTTCGGGCGCGTGCTGATGATCGGGCCGTCGTGCGGACTGCTGGCTTCGCTCGTGATGGTGGCGACGCTCGTCGCGCCGTCGTTCTGGCTCGCGCTGCTCAGCTTCTTCCTGCTCGGCGTTGGGCCGATCCTCTGGGTGGTCGGCTCGACCACGCTGCGTCAGGCCATCACGCCGCAACGGATGATGGGCCGCGTCTCGGCGCTCAACAGCACGGCCACCTACGGCGCGCGGCCTGCGGGCGCATTGCTGGGTGCGTTGATCAGCGCGCATTGGAGCGTGGACGCGTGCCTCGTCGTAGCGGCAGTGGCGTTTCTCGTGCAGGCGTCGATCATTGCGATGTCGCCTGCCGCGCGGCTCGCCCGCATTCCCGAACAGCAACATGCCGCCGCTTGCTGAAGATCAATTCCATTGCGTGCAGGACGCCAGGGCAAACCCGTAAAAATGAAAATGAATGTTTTTCTAGGCCGATTCCATGTAAATATACTTTCATGCATTCCGCTTACACCACTAAAAACTCGCTGTTGCAAAGACACTACCGCGCTGCATCGCCCGCATGATTCATCAATCGTCCGTTGCATCCAGTCAGGCCGAGCAGGCTATCGCCGCGCGCATCGCGGCAGCCATGCCCACGCTCACGCCGATTCATCGGCGCATGGGCGAGTACGTGCTGGCCAATCTGTTTCGCGCGGCCACCATGCGGATCGACGAGCTTGCGAGCGTGGTCGGCGCGTCGGTTGCAACGGCGAATCGCTTCGCGCGCGCGCTCGGCTTCGACGGCTATCCGCAGTTTCGTGAGGCGCTCGTGCGCGGATTCGAGGCGACGCTCGCGCCGGTCGAGCGGCTACGCAGCGCGCAAGAGTCGCTCGCCGCGGGCGACGATGTCGTCGACGCTTCGCTCGAACAGGCGGCCAGCAATCTGCATTTGACGCGCACCGCGATCGACAGCGCCGCCGCCGAAGCCGTCGTCGAAGCCATTCTCGCGGCGCGCCGCGTGTTCGTGCTCGGCGCGGGCACGAGCGCGTTTCTCGCCGGGCTGATGGAGCACAACCTGATGGCCTATCACGACAACGTGCAGTCGCTCGCGTTCATCGGCGGACCGTCGCATGCCGCGCGGCGTCTGTTCAATTGCGATAAAGGCGACCTGGTGATCGGCATCGCCTTCCCGCGTTATGTCGACGACACCATCGAACTCGCGCGCCGTGCGGCGACGCGCGGGGCACGCGTGCTTGCGCTCACCGACGGTCCGCGCTCGCCGCTCGCGCAATTCGCCGACCTGTCGTTGTATGTGCGTTCCGAACGCCGGCTTGCGGCGAACGCGGACGCGGCCGTTCTCGCGGTGATCGAAGCGCTGTGCGACGCGGTTGCGTATCGCGCCAAACGCTCGGTGAAGGCGGCCGCCGAAGTCACCGAATTCGTCCTGCCGTGGCTTACCGATCCGCTCTCCGCGTCGGCGTCGGCGAGTACGGTCGCGCAGGCGGCCGGCGCTGCTGTCGCAAAACATCGCACTGCCAAAGCCCAACCCAAACTCAAACGATGAACACCAACGCAGTCATTGCCATTCACGGCGGAGCGGGCACGATCCTGCGCGCGTCGCTCACGCCGAGCGCCGAAGCCGAATATCACGCGGCGCTGCACGCGGTGCTGAGCGCCGGTCAACGCGTACTCGCGGACGGCGGCAGCGCGCTCGACGCGGTGAGCGAAGCGGTGCGGCTGCTCGAAGACTGTCCGCTGTTCAACGCGGGCCGTGGCGCTGTGTACACCGCGGCGGGCACGCACGAACTCGACGCGGCGATCATGGACGGCAGCACGCTCGAAGCCGGCGCGGTCTGCTGCGTGAAGCGCGTGCGCAATCCGGTTCTGGCGGCGCGCAGTGTGCTCGAGCGTAGCGAACATGTGCTTTTCACCGGCGAAGGCGCCGAAAGTTTCGCCGCCGCGCAGGGACTCGAATTCGTCGAGCCTGCGTACTTCGATACCGAGGCGCGTCATCGTCAATGGCTGCTTGCGCGCGATCAGCAACGTGCGATGCTCGACCACGACGGCGCGAGTCTCGCTGCTTCGTCGTCGTCATCGTCAACGGCTGCTCAGGAGCCCACGCCGCACGAACCGATCGATCCGAACCGCAAGTTCGGTACTGTCGGCGCGGTCGCGCTCGACCGGCACGGCCACGTGGCCGCGGCGACATCGACGGGCGGCGTCACCAATAAACAGTTGGGACGCGTGGGCGATACGCCGCTGATCGGCGCGGGCTGTTATGCGGACGACGCGACCTGCGCGGTCTCGACAACCGGCTCGGGGGAAATGTTCATGCGCATGGTCGCCGCCTACGACGTCGCCGCGCAAATGGCCTATCGCAACGTGTCGTTGCACGACGCCGCGCACGACGTTGTGATGAACCGCCTGCCGAAGATCGACGGCCGCGGCGGCCTGATCGCCGTCGACGCGCGCGGCAACATTGCGCTGCCGTTCAATACCGAGGGCATGTACCGCGGTTTCGCGCGCGTCGGCGAAACGCCGGTGACGGCGATCTACCGTTAGTTCGTCATCCAGAATAATATTGCAGAACCGCCCGCGCGTTCGAATTTAAAGGAACCACCGTGCCGACTTCATCGCACACCGCCAGCCCGCTTATTGAACCCTTGCCGCCGCAGCGCGTGCTGTCGGTCGACAACCTGTCGGTTGCGTTTCGCAGCGGCGAGACCACGTTTAACGCGGTGCGCGATCTGTCGTTCACGGTCGAGCGCGGCGAGACGCTCGCGATCGTCGGCGAATCGGGGTCCGGCAAATCGGTGACATCGCTCGCGTTGATGCGGCTGATCGAGCACGGCGGTGGGCGCCTTGCCGGCGGCAGCATCATGTTCCGGCGCCGCGACGGCAACGTGCTCGACCTCGCGAAAGCGTCGTCGGGCACGATGCGTTCGATTCGCGGCGCCGACATCGCGATGATCTTTCAGGAGCCGATGACGTCGCTCAATCCGGTCTTCACGGTGGGCGATCAGATCAGCGAGGCCATTTCGCTGCATCAAGGCAAGAGCCGTTCCGCGGCCTTCGCCGAGACGTTGCGCCTGCTCGAACTCGTGCGCATTCCCGAGGCGCGGCGCGTGGCCGCGCGCTTTCCGCATCAACTGTCGGGCGGCATGCGCCAGCGCGTGATGATCGCGATGGCGCTGTCGTGCAAGCCCGCGTTGCTGATCGCCGACGAACCCACCACCGCGCTCGACGTGACCATTCAGGCGCAGATTCTGCAACTGATCCGCGGCTTGCAGGACGAGATGAACATGGGCGTGATCTTCATCACGCACGACATGGGCGTGGTCGCGGAAGTCGCAGACCGCGTGCTCGTGATGTATCGCGGAGAAAAAGTGGAAGAGGGCGCGTCGGATACGATTTTTGCCGCTCCGTCGCATGCTTATACGAAGGCGCTGCTCGCGGCCGTGCCGCGTCTCGGCGCAATGCAAGGCACCGATCAGCCCGCGAAGTTTCCGATTCTGACCGTCGAGCAGGCGAGCTTGAGCGGCGCCGATGAACCCGTGCGCCCCGCGGCCGCCGTCGCGAAAGAAGAGCAGCCGCGCGTCGATGAAAGCACGCCGCCTATTCTGCGTGTGCGCGATCTCGTCACGCGCTTTCCGGTGCGAAGCGGTCTCTTTGGCCGCCTGACCGGCCGCGTGCATGCCGTCGAAAAAGTCAGCTTCGATTTGCGGCCGGGCGAGACGCTCGCGCTCGTCGGCGAGTCGGGCTGCGGCAAGTCGACCACGGGCCGCTCGTTGTTGCGACTGGTGCAAAGCCAAAGCGGCTCAATCGAATTCAACGGCCGCGAAATCAGTTCGCTGACCGGCGCGTCACTACAGGCATTACGCCGCGACATCCAGTTCATTTTTCAGGACCCGTTCGCGTCGCTCAATCCGCGGCTCACGGTCGGCTTTTCGATCATGGAGCCGCTGCTCGTGCACGGCGTCGCGCAAGGTGCCGAGGCGCAAGCGCGAGTCGCGTGGCTGCTCGAAAAAGTCGGCTTGCCGCCCGAGGCCGCGCGCCGCTATCCGCATGAATTCTCCGGCGGTCAGCGGCAACGCATTGCAATTGCGCGCGCGCTCGCATTGAATCCGAAAGTCGTGATCGCAGACGAATCCGTTTCCGCGCTCGATGTCTCCGTGCAGGCGCAGATCGTCAATCTGATGCTCGATTTGCAGCGCGAACTGGGCGTCGCGTATCTGTTCATTTCGCACGACATGGCGGTGGTCGAGCGCGTCAGTCATCGCGTGGCCGTGATGTATCTCGGACAGATCGTCGAAATCGGGCCGCGTCGTGCGGTGTTCGAGGCGCCGCAGCATCCGTACACGAGAAAGCTGATGGGCGCGGTGCCGGTTGCCGATCCGGCGCGCCGTCACGCGAAACGCATGCTCGCCGCCGACGAAATCCCGAGCCCGATCCGCGCATTGAACGATGAGCCCGTGGTAGCGCCGCTTATCGCGGTCGGGCCCGATCACTTCGTCGCGCAGCATCGCGTGGGCGGTGCGTATTGAACGAGTCATCAAAGCCGAACGATTAAAGCAGCAAAGCAAAAAGCAAAGCAAAAAAGCCTCGGCGCAACACGCCGAAGCAAGTCGTCAAACACAACCTAAACCGTTTCAACTCGCAGCCTGGAGCCAACTCATGAACCTGCTGGTCCCGTCTTCTCCGTTTCGTTTGCGCGCGCTGCTCGGCGGCGGCGCAGTAGTGTTCGCCATGCTCGCGGGCAACGCCGCGCACGCCGAAACGACTGCAGTGATGGCCGTCGCCACGAACTTCACGACGCTTGATCCCTACGATGCCAACGACACGCTCTCGCAAGCCGTCGCGAAGTCGTTCTATCAGGGCCTCTTCGGCTTCGACAAGGACATGAAGCTCGTCAACGTGCTCGCCGACAGCTATGAAGCGAGCCCCGATGCGCGCGTCTACACGTTCAAGCTGCGTCATGGCGTCAAGTTCCAGGACGGCACGGACTTCAACGCCAACGCTGTCAAGGCGAACTTCGACCGCGTGACCGATCCGGCGAACAAGCTCAAGCGCTACAACATGTTCAACCGTATCGAGAAGACCGAAGTGGTCGATCCGTACACGGTGAAGATCACGCTGAAGGCGCCGTTCTCGGCATTCGTGAACGTGCTCGCGCATCCGTCGGCGGTGATGATTTCGCCTGACGCGCTGAAGAAATACGGCAAGGACATCGCGTTCCATCCGGTCGGCACAGGTCCGTTCGAATTCGTGAAGTGGGACCCGGCAGGCGACCTGACGGTGAAGAAGTTTGCCGGCTACTGGAAGAAGGGCTACCCGAAGATCGACGCGATCGACTGGAAGCCGGTGGTCGACAACAACACGCGCGCCGCGCTGATGCGCACCGGCGAAGCGGACTTCGCGTTTCAGGTGCCGTTCGAGCAGGCTGCGCAATTGCAGTCGAGCCCGAAGGTCGATCTGATCGCATCGCCTTCGATCATTCAGCGCTATATCAGCCTGAACCTGAATCAGAAGCCGTTCGATAACCCGAAGGTGCGCGAGGCGCTCAACTACGCGGTCAACAAGGAAGCGCTGACGAAGGTCGTGTTCGCCGGTTATGCAACGCCGGCTGACGGCGTGGTGCCGCAGGGCGTCGACTATGCGGTGAAGCTCGGGCCGTGGCCGTACGATCCGGCGAAGGCGCGCGCGTTGCTGAAGGAAGCCGGCTATCCGAACGGCTTCGAAACTACGCTGTGGTCCGCGTATAACTACTCGACGGCGCAGAAGGTCATTCAGTTCGTGCAGCAGCAACTCGCGCAGGTCGGCATCAAGGCGCAGGTCGAAGCGCTTGAAGCCGGTCAGCGCGTCGCCCGAGTCGAAAGCGCGCAGGACGCCGCCACTGCGCCGGTGCGCATGTATTACGCGGGCTGGTCGTCGTCGACGGGCGAAGCCGACTGGGCGATCACGCCGCTGCTCGCAACGGTCTCGTTCCCGCCGAAGATGATGAACACGGCGTACTACAAGAACGATACCGTCGACAACGATCTGAAGCAGGCGCTCGAAACCACCGACCGCGCGCAGAAGGCCGCGCTCTACACGGACGCGCAAAAGCGCATCTGGGCCGACGCGCCGTGGATTTTCCTTGTCAAGGAAAAGGTCGTGTATGCGCGCAGCAAGCGTCTGTCGGGTGCGTATGTCGCGCCGGACGGTTCGTTTAACTTCGACGAAATCGCCATCAAGTGACGAGCCGGGCGCGCGGCGCTGCACGTCGATCAGGACGCTTCAGGACGCGCGGCGCCGCGCGCTCGCGTGTGCAGTACATGGTATTTCGTTGCCCGAATCATTGCCGGATTGAGCTTCAATGCTGAATTTCATCGTCAAACGTCTCTTTGGTCTGCTGCCGACGCTCGCGATCGTCGCGGTGCTGGTCTTTCTGTTCGTGCATCTGCTGCCGGGCGATCCAGCGCGGCTCGCGGCCGGTCCCGATGCCGACGAAGCGACCGTCGCTCTCGTGCGCGCCGACCTCGGGCTCGACAAGCCGATGCCGCAGCAATTCGCGCGCTTCTTCGTGAAGATCGCGCACGGCGACTTCGGCATTTCCACACGCAGCAAGCGGCCCGTGAGCGAGGAGATCGCCGAGCGCTTCATGCCGACGCTGCTGCTCACGCTCGCGAGCATGGTGTGGGCGGTGGTGCTGGGCATGGGCATCGGCATCGTGTCGGCGGTGTGGCGTAACCGTTGGCCGGACCGGCTCGGCATGACGCTTGCCGTGTCCGGCATTTCGTTTCCTGCCTTCGCGCTCGGCATGCTGCTGATGGAAATCTTCTCGGTGAAGCTCGGCTGGCTGCCTATCGTCGGCGATGGTTCGTGGCAGAGCTACATCCTCCCTTCGCTGACGCTCGGCGCGGCCGTCGCGGCAGTGATGGCGCGCTTCACGCGCGCGTCGTTCGTCGAAGTGATGAACGAAGACTTCGTGCGCACCGCGCGCGCGAAGGGCGTGCCCGAGCGGCTCGTGATCGTCAAGCACTGCCTGCGCAACGCGATGATTCCCGTCGTCACGATGATGGGCCTTCAGTTCGGCTTTCTGCTCGGCGGCTCGATTGTCGTCGAGGTCGTGTTCAACTGGCCGGGCCTCGGGCGCCTGCTGGTGGATGCGGTGTCGATGCGCGACTATCCGGTGATTCAGGCGGAGGTGCTGTTGTTCTCGCTCGAATTCATCATCATCAACCTGGTCGTGGACGTGCTGTACGCCGTGATCAATCCGACTATCCGTTTCAAGTGAGGCCCGCATGAGCACGACAGCCACCGAGCCGAATGCGGCCAAACCTACGAGCGCCGAGCGCACGATCCGCACGCCGTGGAGCGAATTCTGGCGCAAGTTCCGCAAGCAGCATGTGGCGCTCGCCGCCGGCATTTTCGTGCTGCTGCTGGTCGTGGTCGCGATTGCCGCGCCGCATATCGTGCCCTACGACCCGGAGAATTTCTTCGATTACGACGCGTTGAACGCGGGGCCTTCCGCTGCGCACTGGTTCGGCGTCGATTCACTGGGCCGCGATATTTTCAGCCGCATTCTCGCGGGCTCGCGCATCTCGCTCGAAGCAGGCTTTCTTTCCGTTGCGATAGGCGCGGTGATCGGCACGTTCTTCGGGCTGCTCGCCGGTTACTACGAAGGCTGGTGGGATCGCATCACGATGCGCGTGGCCGATGTGCTGTTCGCTTTCCCCGGCATTCTGCTCGCGATCGGCGTGGTCGCGATTCTCGGCAACGGCATGGTCAACGTGATCTGCGCGGTGGCGATCTTCAGCATTCCGGCGTTCGCGCGGCTCGTGCGCGGCAATACGCTAATGCTTAAGCAGCTCACGTATATCGAAGCGGCGCGCAGTATCGGCGCGTCGGACTGGACCATCATCGTGCGTCATATCTTGCCGGGCACGATCTCGTCGGTCGTCGTGTACTTCACGATGCGTATCGGCACGTCGATCATCACGGCCGCGAGCCTGTCGTTTCTCGGACTCGGCGCGCAGCCGCCGACGCCCGAGTGGGGCGCGATGCTCAACGAAGCGCGCGCCGATATGGTGACCGCACCGCATATCGCGCTGTTCCCGAGCCTCGCGATTTTCCTCACCGTGCTGGCGTTCAACCTGCTCGGCGACGGTTTGCGCGATGCGCTCGATCCGAAACTCGATCGCGCATGAGTTCGATGCAATCGCAACCTTCGCAGGCTGATAACAACGCGCCGCATATCGGCACATTGCCGAGCGGTGCGCTGGGCACGATCGCCGATGTAGAGGGCGTCACCGTCGGACATTGCACGCTCGCTGAAGGCGCGCTGCAAACCGGCGTGACCGTGATTCGTCCGCATGCGGGCGATCCGTTTATCGACAAGGTGCCCGCGGCTGTGTCGGTGATCAACGGTTTTGGCAAGAGCATCGGGCTCGTGCAGATCGACGAACTCGGCACGCTCGAAACGCCGATTGCGTTGACCAACACGTTCGGCGTGGCCGCGGTGGCGCAGGCGCAGATTCGCGCGGCGATTAACGCGAGCCCAGGCATTGGGCGCGAGTGGCCGACCGTCAATCCGCTGGTGTTCGAATGCAACGACGGATATCTCAACGATATTCAGGCGCTTGCGATCGGCGAACAGCATTTCAACGATGCGTACGCGGCAGCCGGAACTAAGGTGGCACGCGGCTCGGTCGGCGCGGGCCGCGGCATGTCGTGCTTCGATCTGAAGGGCGGCATCGGCACTGCATCGCGCGTGGTGAGCGTTGCGGGGCGAGAGTACGTCGTCGGTGCGCTCGCGCTCGCTAACTTTGGACGTTTGCCGATGCTGGTTGTCGACGGCCATCCTGTCGGGCGCATCCTGGCTGAACGCGCAGCGAAAGCGAAAGCGAAAGCCGATGCCGATGCAACAAAGCCCGAGCAAGGCTCGATCATCATGATCGTCGCCACCGATGCACCGCTCGACGCGCGTCAACTCAAGCGCCTTTCGTTGCGCGCGGCAGCGGGCCTCGCGCGGACGGGTTCGGTGTATGGCCACGGCAGCGGCGACTTAGCGCTCGCCTTTTCGACGGCCTACACGGTGCCGCATCTCGCGCAATACATTGCGCTGCCGCCGCTCGTCGCCGATCAATGCATGGACCCGCTTTTTCGCGCCTGCGCCGACAGCGTCGAGCAGGCGATTCTCGACGCGTTGTGGAGCGCGCAATCCGTCACCGGCCGCGATGGCCATCGACGTCTATCGCTGCGCGAGAGCGTCCCCGACCTCGCTCATTTACTCAAGCAAAGTCCCTGATGAAAGTCCTTATTTCCGCCGACATCGAAGGCATAGCCGGCGTATTTCACCCCGAGCAAACGCGTGCGGGCAACGGCGAATATGAGGCCGCGCGCCGCTGGATGACGCTCGAAGCGAACGCCGCAATCGAAGGCGCCTTTGCGGGCGGCGCGACGCAAGTGTGGGTCAACGACTCGCACGGCGGCTTTCGCAATCTGCTACCCGATCTGCTCGACGCGCGCGCCCAGGTGGTGCTCGGCAAACCGCGCACGCTCGGCATGATGGCGGGCCTCGAATATGGCGCGTCGCTGGTCTTCATGATCGGCTATCACGCGATGTCGCAAACGCGCGGCATCCTTGCGCACACCATCAACAGCTTTGCGTTCGCACGCGTTTCGCTGAACGGCGTGGAGGTGGGCGAGGCCGGGTTGTACGGTGCGCTCGCTGAAGAATATGGCGCACAGGTAGCGCTTTTATCGGGCGACGACGTATTCGCCGAGGAAACCGCGCCGCGTTTTCCAGGCGCGCGTTTTGTCGTGACGAAGAGCGCGACGGGGCACGCGAGCGGCGTCACGCAATCGCCGGCAAACGCTCGTGCGGCGATAGAGAGCGCGGCGCGCGAGGTCGTGCAGCAGCATCTCGCCGAAGGACGCGCGCCGCATGCAACGCGCGCCGCCGCAGCAAAACCCGTCGAGTGCGAACTGCGCGTGCAGACCAGCGCGCTCGCCGATCTCTTCTGTCAGTGGCCGACCATGACGCGCGTCGATGCGGTCACGCTGCGCTTTAGCGCGGCGTCGGCGGAACATGTGGTGCGCATGCTCAACTGCCTGTCCGCGATGTCGTTCATGCTGCGGTAGCGAGTGTGTTGCGGGCCTACGCCTACTGCTGCCGGCTCAATTCGCGCGCGGCGCGGTCGATCACGTCCGCAATCGCGCCCGCATGCGACACCGGCGCGAGATGGCTCGACGCAATCGGCACGATCTTCGCGCCCATCCGCTCGGCCATGAATCGCTCGACGTCCGGCGACACGGCGCGGTCTTTCGTCGTCAGCACGTACCACGAAGGCTTCTCTTTCCACGCGACCTGACTGACCGTTTCGCCGAAAGCCGTCGCGGCGATCGGCACCTGCGCCGCGGACAGCACGCGCGTCACGTTCTCGGGGACGTCGGCGGCAAAATCCGCGTGATACTTGCTGCGATCGAGCCACAGAAAGCCGCTTGCATCCTTCGTGATGCCTGCGCCCGCCGGCATCGGCGCGGCGCGCTTCAGCAGGTCCGTCGTCGACTCGTGCAGATCCGGCGCAACGGCCGCCACGTAGACGAGTCCCGCGACGTTCGGCGCATTCGCGCCCGCTTCGGTAATCACGACGCCGCCCCACGAGTGACCGACGAGTATCGTCGGCCCTTGCTGGCGAGCCAGCACGCGGCGTGTCGCGGCGACGTCGTCGGCGAGCGAGGTCAGCGGGTTCTGCACCGAGCTTACGTGATAGCCCTTTTGCTGCAGCTTCGCGACCACGCCGTTCCAGCTCGAACCGTCGACGAATGCGCCGTGGACCAGCACGACGTTGCGCACGGGACCGGTCATGGGCGCGGCGGCGGGCGGTGCGGCGGCGGCTTTGGCGTGCGGTGTGCTCGGCGCGCCTGAAGCGGGGGCGGGCACTGCGGCGGCGCTGGCTTCGGCGGCAGGCGCCTGGCCGGGCATCTGATCCCGTACCGCAGGCGCGGAAGATTCGGCAGCCGGGCCCGGCATGGGCAGCACGCCCGGTGCGGCAGACGTTGCAGGCTCGGGCGCCGGAGCCGGCGTGTAAGTCTGCGCGAACGCGCCGCGGCTCGCAAAACAAAGACACAAGACGGCAGCGCAAACGAGGCGTTTTTTGGGCGACATGCTGAATCTCCGGAGAGGGCCAACCCGACTACGGCAACATACCGAACCGGCGCCGCAGTGACAATCACATTCGGCGGGGGCAAGTGCGGCGCGGCACGAAGCGCGGGTTGACACCAGTATTTGGGCAATATCGGCCGGGGTAAAATTTTCGGTTCTGCCGGGGCGGGCCACAAGTCTGCTGTCGGGCGATCGAAATCCATACACTGGGGCGCAATTTGAACAATGCACTACAGCAAGAGGGCCTGAAGCGCGGGCTCAAGAATCGCCATATTCAACTCATTGCGCTCGGCGGCGCGATCGGCACGGGCCTTTTTCTCGGCTCGGCGAGCGTGTTGCAGGCCGCCGGCCCGTCGATGATTCTCGGCTACGCCATCGGCGGAATCATCGCGTTCATGATCATGCGGCAGTTGGGCGAGATGGTTGCGCAGGAACCGGTGGCGGGCTCGTTCAGCCACTTCGCGTACAAGTATTGGGGCGACTTTCCCGGCTTCCTGTCGGGCTGGAATTACTGGGTGTTGTACGTGCTCGTCAGCATGGCTGAGCTGACGGCGGTCGGCACCTATGTCCACTACTGGTGGCCCAGTGTGCCGACGTGGGTATCGGCGCTCGTCTGCTTTGCCGGCATCAACGCGATCAATCTCGCGAACGTGAAGGCGTACGGCGAAACCGAGTTCTGGTTTGCGATCGTCAAGGTCGTGGCCGTGATCGGCATGATCCTGTTCGGCGGCTACCTGCTTATTTCCGGCCACGGCGGACCGCAGGCGTCGATCACGAATCTCTGGAGCCACGGCGGATTTTTCCCGCATGGTTTTCATGGCCTCTTCACGATGCTCGCGGTCATCATGTTTTCGTTCGGCGGACTGGAGTTGATCGGCATTACCGCAGCCGAGGCCGACGAGCCGCAAAAGAGCATTCCGAAGGCCGTGAATCAGGTCATCTACCGGATTCTGATTTTCTACATCTGCTCGCTTGCCGTGCTGCTTTCGCTGTATCCGTGGAACGAAGTCGCGGCCGGCGGCAGCCCGTTCGTGATGATCTTTTCGCAGATCGGTTCGACGTTGACCGCCAACGTGCTCAACGTCGTGGTGCTGACCGCGGCGCTGTCCGTGTACAACAGCGGCGTGTATGCGAATAGCCGCATGCTGTACGGTCTCGCGGAACAGGGCAATGCGCCGCGCGCGCTGATGAAGGTCGACCGGCGCGGCGTGCCGTATATGGCGATCGGCCTGTCGGCGCTCGCCACGTTCACGTGCGTGATCGTCAACTATCTGATTCCCGCGGAAGCGCTCGGCCTCTTGATGGCGCTCGTGGTTGCCGCGCTGGTGCTGAACTGGGCGCTGATCAGCCTGACGCATCTGAAGTCGCGCCGGGCGATGGTTGCCGCGGGCGAGACGCTCGTCTTCAAGTCGTTCTGGTTTCCGGTGAGCAACTGGATCTGCCTCGCGTTCATGGCGCTGATCCTCGTGATTCTCGCGATGACGCCCGGTTTGTCCGTGTCCGTGTGGCTCGTGCCGGTGTGGCTCGTGGTGATGTGGGCGGGTTATGAGTTCAAGCGCAGGCGCGCGGCGGCGCATGGGAGTGCTGCGCGGGTGGTTGGGCGGCAGAGTTGACGATCAGATGGCGCGACGGGTTGCTGTCGCGCTGCTTGCGTTGGTGGTGGCGCGCTCGGTTCGTTTTTCGAAGCGAATCGGGCGGGCGCAAACCGCGCGACAAGATTGCGAAACCAAAAACGAAAAACCCGCGAAGCGTTCAGCCGGCGCGGGTTTTCTTTGTGTTGCTTGGGTATTGCTTGGAAACTTGATGGTGCCCAGGGCCGGAATCGAACCGGCACGCCTTGCGGCGGGGGATTTTGAGTCCCCTGCGTCTACCAATTTCACCACCTGGGCAGATCTTGCGGCACACGCGTTAAAAACTCTCGCGCGGCGAAGACGCAGATTATGGCCGAAAATCCGCCGACGGGCAAGCCGCCGCCATTCGCCAGTCGTTCAGACAGTGCGCGAAAACCGTTCGAGCGTCTGCTGGCCGAGATAGTGGTCGAACACCATCGCGATGTTGCGCACGAGCATGCGTCCGGCCGTCCGCACTTCGAGCTTGCCGTCCGTGACCGACACGAGGCCGTCCTGCTCGAAGCCGCGCAAGCGTTCGAATTCGGGCTCGAACGTATCGGCGAAGCGGATACCGTACATCGCTTCGAATTCGTCGAAGCGCAGTTCCAGATTGCACATCAACTGGGTGATGATGTCGCGCCGCAAACGGTCGTCGGCGGTGAGGCGCACGCCGCGCGTGATCGCGAGTCGGCCCGCGTCGATCGCGGCGCCATACGCCGGCAGATCTTTTGCGTTTTGCGCGTAGACGTCGCCGACCTTGCCGATCGACGACGCGCCGAAGCCGATCAGATCGCATTCGGCGCGCGTGCTGTAGCCCTGGAAATTGCGGTGCAAGGTCCGCTGTGCCTGGGCGCGCGCGAGTTCGTCGGTGGGCAGCGCGAAATGATCCATGCCGATGTACACGTAGCCGGCCGCGGTCAGACGCTCCACCACGCGTTGCAGGATAGCGAGACGCTCGGCAGGCGAGGGCAGCGCCGCGGCGTCCATCTGACGCTGCATCTTGAAGAGCTTCGGCATATGCGCGTACGCGAACACCGACAGGCGATCGGGCGCGAGCTCGATCATCGTGTCGAGCGTGCGGCTGAAGCTCGACACCGTTTGATGCGGCAGTCCGTAGATCAGATCGACGCCGATCGAATGAAAGCCCACGTGCCGCGCAGCCTGCATGACCGACGCGGTCATATCGAGCGGCTGGATGCGGTTGATCGCCTGCTGCACGAGCGGATCGAAATCCTGCACGCCGAGACTCAGCCGATTAAAGCCGAGCTTGCGCAGATGCACGATCGTATCCGGCGAGGCCTCGCGCGGATCGACTTCGATCGAATATTCGGCTTCGCTGTCGGGCAGCAAGGTAAAGTGGTCGCGGGCCGCGCTCATCAATTCGGCGAGTTCGTCGTTCGACATGAAGGTCGGCGTGCCGCCGCCCAGATGTAATTGCGACACCGGCCGGCGCGTGTCGAAACACGCTGCCTGCAAGGCGATTTCGCGCTTCAACTGGTCCAGATACGGGCGCGCGCGCCCGCGGTTTTTCGTTGCGATCTTGTTGCAGCCGCAATAGAAACAGACGGTGTCGCAGAACGGGATATGGAAGTACAGCGAGAGGTCCGCGGCGGACGCGCCGGGATCGGCTGCCGCGCGCAGATAGTCGGCGGAGTTGAAGTCGTCGCGGAACTGAAGGGCCGTTGGATAGGACGTATAGCGTGGGCCGTTCGCGCTGTATTTGGCGAGCAGGTCGGGGCGAAAGAGCGAATTGGCGTTGGTCATGAGTGGCTCGTGTTCGACGGCCGCGATAAGAGGCGGGAGTCGCGCCGGTTGCGCATGGTTTTTTGCGGACCGCGTGGAAACTGCGTGCGACGTACTCGGGCGCCTCGTGAGCGTGGCCTTTATTTAGATCCTTAAGATCGTTCAGATCCTCAGATCGAGAGCCAGTGTAGGGGAGCCGCCTCGCGCGCGATTGTGTAAAAAGGTCGCACGCGACACGGTGGCACAATGCGGGACTGGCGCTGCGGCGCCGTTGCTCGAATCCAGGAATTTTCGTCGTGAACGATGTATATGGGCGCGTTGCAAAACGCGAGTCTCTGACCGATCATGCGTGCCGGCCCGATTGCGGCGCGTGCTGCATCGCGCCGTCGATTTCGAGCCCGATTCCGGGCATGCCGAACGGTAAGCCGGCAGGCGTGCGTTGCGTGCAGCTTGCCGACGATTTGCGTTGCGCTATCTTCGGACGGCCCGAGCGCCCCGCGTGCTGTTCGGGATTGCAGCCGCAAGCGGAGATGTGCGCAGACGATCGAGGGCAAGCGCTTTTGTGGCTCACGCAACTGGAGGCGCAGACGCAGCCCGCGCGTTGAATCAAACAAGTGCGATGAAACAAGTGCTTTGACAGAGGGCTAAGCCCTCAACTGTGGTCGATTGGAGAAACCGTATGGCTCGATTGGTTGCGCCGGCCCGGCGCCGTTTTTTATTCGCCGCGCTGGCAGGCGCGAGCGCGCTTGGCGCCGTCTCGCTCGCGGCGTGCGCGACGTCGACTTTTCCGTTCATTCCGTCGCATTACACGTTCTCGCAGCAGCAGGTGCAGGACGCCGTGCAGCGGAAATTTCCGTATCAGCGCACGGTTTCCCAGGTGTTCGACGTCGCGTTGAGCCATCCGGTGGTCGGCTTGCTGCCGGACGCAAACCGCGTGTCGGTGAAGCTCGACGCGCACCTGGCGAGCCCCTTCATGCCGCAGCCGGTCGACGGTGTTTTCACACTGTCGAGCGAACTCGCGTACGATGCCGCGAGCCGGTCCGTCGTGCTTAAATCGCCGAACGTCGACAACGTCAGCGTGAGCGGCCAGGCGCAGGCGTACACGCAACAGATCAATGCTGCCGCCGCCGTCCTCGCGACGCAGTTGCTGAGCAACTACCCGATCTACACGTTCAAGCCGGAACAGTTGCAATTTGCCGGAGTGAACTACGAACCCGGTACAATCACGATCCTTACAAACGGTATACGCGTGCAAATCGTCGAGAAATGACGCTGTGCGCGGCCGGCAGGGCCGCGCGTCGCCGTGCTGCTCCTGCCAGTTCCGGCAATCGACAATCAATAGCGATGAGGGGCACGGATGGACTGGTTATTGGCTTGCAAGGCGTTGATTCTGGGCATCGTCGAAGGTCTGACGGAGTTTTTGCCGGTGTCGAGCACCGGGCATCTGATCGTCGCGGGCAGTCTGCTCAACTTCACCGACGAACACGCGAAGACCTTCGACGTCGTGATTCAACTCGGCGCGATTCTCGCGGTGTGCTGGGAGTTTCGCCGGCGCATCGCCAGCGTCGTGACCGGCTTGCCGAGCTGTCCTGAGGCGCGGCGCTTCACGCTCAATGTAATCATCGCAACCATTCCGGCGATCGTGCTCGGACTGCTGCTCGAAAAGTCGATCAAGGCGGCGCTCTTTTCGCCGGTGCCGGTCGCGTTCGCGCTTGTCGTCGGCGGCGTCGTCATCTTGTGGGCCGAGGCTCGGCAGCGCGGGCAAGGCGGCGAAGGCAAGGCCGCCCGCGTGCACGACGTGGACGACATGACGCCAATGGACGCGCTGAAAGTTGGCCTGGCCCAATGCTTCGCGCTCATTCCCGGCACGTCGCGCTCGGGGTCGACGATCATCGGCGGGATGCTGTTTGGTCTCGACCGCCGCGTGGCGACGGAGTTTTCGTTTTTCCTCGCGATCCCGATCATGTTCGGCGCGACGGCCTACGAGTTGTACAAGGACTGGCATCTGTTGTCCGTCGACGCGCTCGGCATCTTCGCGCTCGGTTTCGTGGCCGCGTTTGTCAGCGCGTTTCTGTGCGTGCGCTGGCTGCTTCGCTATATTGCCGGGCACGATTTCACGGCGTTCGCGTGGTATCGCATCGGCTTCGGATTGCTGATTCTGCTGGTCGGCTATAGCGGCGCGTTGAGCTGGACGGATTGACGCCGGCGCGCTCTTTTGCGCGAGACAAAAAAGAAGGTCCGCCAATTATGTTGGCGGACCTTTTTTATTGGCCGAGGCCGATGTCCAGGCCGTGAGCGCTTTCGCCTTTACGCGATCTCGCGCTTGCGGAACACGAGATCCCACACGCCGTGGCCGAGCCGCAGACCGCGCCGCTCGAACTTCGTCACCGGACGATAGTCAGGCCGCGGCGCATAGCCGTCGACGGTATTCTGCAACGACGGCTCGGCGCTCAGCACTTCGAGCATTTGTTCGGCGTAGTTTTGCCAGTCGGTCGCGCAATGCAGATAGGCGCCGGGCTTTAGCCGCGAGGCGAGCAGGGCGACGAACTTCGGCTGAATCAGGCGGCGCTTGTGATGGCGCGCCTTGTGCCACGGGTCGGGAAAGAAAATATGCACGCCGTCGAGGCTATCGGGCGCGATCATCTGTTCGAGCACCTCGACGGCGTCGTGCTGAATGATGCGGATGTTGGTGAGCGACTGCTCGCCCATCAGCTTCAGCAACGCGCCGACGCCCGGCTCATGCACTTCGACGCCGAGAAAATCGTCGGCCGGACGGTGTGCGGCGATCTCCGCCGTCGTCGCGCCCATGCCGAAGCCGATCTCGAGCACGCGCGGCGCTTCACGACCGAACACGCTGTTCCAGTCTGGCTGCTGCGGCGCGAACGGCACGACGAAGCGCGGACCGAGTTCGTCCATCGCGCGGCGCTGGCCGGTCGACACGCGGCCCGCGCGCGTGACGAAGCTGCGGATGCGTCGGCGGTGCAGGGTTTCGTCTTGCGGAGCGTTGGCGTCGGCGTTGGCCTCGGTCTCGGCTTGGTGCGCGTCGGTGTCGCTGGAGGGTGTCGGGAGTTCGTCGGGCAAGCCGGCGTCGTGGGTATCGTGGATCATGGTCGATGCTGCTACAAGGTGAAGGTCGCGGTTGGCGTGGGCATGGGGCATCGGGCGCTTGGGCGCTTTGTGACGCCGCCGCGGCGCGTAGGCCGCGTCGGCGGCATATTGTGCGCGCCGATTGCCGCGTCGGCTGCCATGCGATCGCGCCGGGTTGCCGCGCCGGCCAGCCGTCGCTATAAAAAAGCCGCCTTCGTCGAGGCGGCTCGTGCTTGATTTCCGCCGAAGGCTCGGCAGTCAGGTGGAGCGGGCGTTGCAAGTGCGCGTAAGGTAGCACAACGCAAAAGGGCGCGTCCAGACAGAGTCCACTTGGCAGCAACGGCGAACCGGGCGACATTACGTTTCGATAACGGAAGTCACCGGTTATGTGATTTAATCGTTCTGTAAGCCATTTCTTCTTTCCAACGATTAATTCACGCGAATATCCGTTATGAGTCAGCACTCACACAATCACCGCGAAGCAAAAGCAGCGAAAACCGGCTGGATTGCAATTGGGCCGAACCGAGTTCCGGCTACTTCACGCAATGCGCTTCGTAAAGCGATGCAGATTGAACGCGTGCCGCTAACGCAATTCAACGACCTGTTGTGGCTGATGGCGCAGGAGTCGGGCGGCGCGGTCAATCTGCGCAATTCGAAATCGGGCGCGCGTGGGCTTTTTCAATTGCTGCCGTCGCAATATGAATTGAATCCGGACGGCCTCGAATCATTCGGCGATGCCGTGGAAGAATGCCGCGGCGGTATTCGATATATTCTCGGCCGCTATCACCATGCGGCGTCCGCACGGTTGGTGTGGCAAGCGAATCACTGGATTTGAAGTTTTGGGGAATGCAGATACTTTCCACGGAACAGCGGCAACGATTGGGCAATTGCCGGAAAGTATCTGGAGCGGGCGATGGGAATCGAACCCACGGCTCTAGCTTGGGAAGCTAGGGTATTACCATTATACGACGCCCGCAGAGCGCGCTATTTTACTCGCGAAAGGGCAGCAAGCGCAAATTGCGCCGCTGCCTTGTTTAGCTCATGGGCCGCGCGAGCGCGCCTCAGATCACGAAGTAAGTGAGCTGAACCGCAGCACGCGTGACCACCATCAACAGAACCTGCACGATCACGAACAGCAGAATCGGCGAGAGGTCGATGCCGCCCAGTTGCGGGATCACTCGCCGCAGCGGGTTCAGAAACGGCGCGGTCAACTGGTACAGAATCGGCATGGCCGGCGAACGCGGATTGAGCCAGGACAGGAGCGCCATCAGAATCGTCAGCCAGATGATCAGGTTCAGCGCCCACTTGATCAGCGTCAGCACCGCGACGATCAGCAGCGTGGGCAGCAGCGTGAGCGGATCGGCGCCGGTCAGCACCACCATCAACACCACGTAGATGATTGCCGCGATCAGCGCTGCGACGAGACTCGCCCAGTCGACGTTGCGCGTGGTCGGCAGAATCCGCCGCAGCGGCAGAACGATCCAGTTGGTGGCTTGCAGCACGGCGTTCGTGACCGGGTTGTACGGCGGCATGCGCACGACCTGCAGCCACGCGCGCAGCAGCAGCGCCGCGCCGAACAACGTGAAGAGGGTATTGAGCAGAAAACGGGCGATATCGCCAAACATCTCGTGTCCTTATGCTTCTGATGGCAGCCGTTCAACGGCCTGGGCGCCGGCGCTTCGGTGGGGCGCACGGCGGTTTGTCATGTCGCATGCGCCGCCGATGCGGCCGCATGCATTGTGCAACCTTGCTGACGCAGCGATGCGGAACACGGTTGCCTCGACGTAAGCGCAACGACTGGCCGCACGAATCGGCCGCCAGCAGTGCCGCTCCGGCTCCGCGTCACGCGTCCGCGTCACTACACCGAAACCTTGATCTCGCTGATGAAAATCGCGCCGTTGCCGCCGTCGGTGTAATTCGGAATGTCGGCGAGAAGCCGCTCCGACGCCGGCTTGAAGACCTTGTAGAAATCCTCGGTGCTGTCGAACAGGAAATGGCCCGCGGCCACATACGGCGGCGGCGTGCCCGGCGGCCCGGCGTTGATGCCCACGTCGACGGACCAGCCCTTCAGCGACGGGCCGAACAGCTCCGCCGCAAGCGGCATGTGCGTGGCGCAGTAATACTCCACGTCGAAGTGGCCGTTTTCCCGGTACGGATAGAGGATGCTGACCTTGATCATTGTGCGTTCTCGTCTGTTGGTCCCGAAGCGAGGCGCCGGCGGATTGCGCGCGGCGCCGGACGTCACATTATCACGGCTTACTTGACGCTTGCACCTGCTGCCGCCTGATTGAGTGACCGTCCCAACGATTCTTCGACGGCGTCCGAGATGGCGTCGATCGCGGCGGGCGGCGTGGCGCGGCGTTGCGCCAGCGCGACCGCGCGCCGCGACAGCAAGCCGTACAGCGCGGCATGGTCGCCGCCGAGGCTCTCGAACAGCGCCAACTGTTTCTGCACGACCCCGGTGTCGCCACGCGATATGGGTCCGGCGAGCGCGTTCGACAGCCCCTTGTCGCGTGCGGTTTCGATGGTGCCCGCGAGCATCGGCAAGAGCGCACGCAACGCGTCGTCTTCGGCGAAACCGAGCGTGCGCCACAGCGCGACGCATTCGGCAAGGCTGCACAGCGCGAAGCTCGCCGCGTAGTGCGCGGCGCCGTGGTACAGCATGCGGCTGCCTGGCGGAATCGACAGCGGATGGCAGCGCAGCGCG
Organism: Paraburkholderia sp. RCC_158; assembly: GCF_041355255.1. Taxonomy (NCBI): domain Bacteria; kingdom Pseudomonadati; phylum Pseudomonadota; class Betaproteobacteria; order Burkholderiales; family Burkholderiaceae; genus Paraburkholderia; species Paraburkholderia sp. RCC_158. Next base: position 27,325 of record NZ_JBFUPM010000002.1, read on the forward strand.
AGGGCCAACGCGGTGAGCGTGTCCTTCAAGGCGCCGTCGGCCTCGATTGTTATGGAACAGCCGGCGATACGGTCGACGTCGCTCGCCTCGCCGCCAAAAAGATACAGCGGATGAAACCCGCCGATCGACGCCCCCTGGTCGCGCGCGGGCGCCAGCAGCTCGACCGGCGATGCGCCGCTGCAATGCACGAGCGCCTTGCCGCCGGCTTTGTCTCGGTCCTGGTCCTGGCCCTGTTCCGGGTCAAAACGCAGTATGTGCGCTGACGTACCGATGCTGTCGTCCGGAACGGCTAAAAAGACGACGTCGGCGTTGTCGATGACCTGCTGAGGGTCGTCGAGCGCCAAGCAGCCAGGAATCTGGCTGGCGAGCCGGGCGGCGGATGCCGCGGTACGGCTTGCCACCGCCGTCACGGGATAGCCCGCGTGGGAAAAACCGAGCGCGAGGCAACGCGCGAGCCGGCCCGCGCCGATAAAACCGAGGCGGGGCAGAGGACGGGACTGGGACATGTCGGCGGGCTCCAGACGGGGCTTGGACGGGAAAGCAGCAGTATCGCGCATCGGCCGGCGGGTGGAGCAAGCAGGTGGAGCAACTCGCGACGACTGTCGTCAGATGAGTTTGCCGGCGATATGACGCGCACAGCCGGTCATGGCGGCGCGCCGGCCCCGCGGGCTTGAAAACTGCTCACAATTTCCGCATGGCCGATGTGGCCGTGGCTGTTTCATGGGTACGCGCTTAGCAATGTTGCAATCGAACTCGGGGAGGTCACGATGAGCATTTTTTCTTACCGGAAGCATCTGCGGTTTCTGACGCATGCGCAGCGGCGTCGCTGGTGGGACCAGAAAAAACGTCTGAGTCCGCGCGTGCGGATCAGCGTCGCATACGTTCCGCCGAATGTGTCCCGCGAATTTGCCTACGTGAAAGTCGGCTGACGCCGCACCCAACCTCGGACAAGACAATGCCCGGCCTGCGCGCCGGGCTTTTTATTGCCTGTTGCGCGCCGCCCTCGGTATTAAAGCTAATTTGTAATTAAAGATTACCGGGGTGACGTCCGTTGAACCGGCATGCGCCTGTGGAAACCGTTCGCCGCGTGCGCGACACGCGCAATCGCTTGATTCTGCACGGCCTTCCCGCATATCCAACTGCGCCGCCGACGCGACGGCAATGCAATTTCTTTTCGCCTATTGCAATTTGCAACAAATGCGAACAGCGTCGCGCGGGCTTTTTAGATAAATTGATTTCGTAGCATGCAAGGCATGCGCAGTCGGCGACCTTGAGTGGGCCGCGCCAGGAGAACAAAGTGAAAAAGATCGTCCCGTTTGTTGTTGCTGCCGCACTCGGCGTGGGGCTTGCCTCCGTCGCGCAAGCGCACGTCTCTGTCGGTATCGGTATCGGGGTACCGGTCGCGCCGGCGTACCCGGTCTACGCGGCGCCTCCGCCGGTGTACTACCCGCCGCCGCCGCCCGTCGTCTATGCTCCGCCCGTTGTCTATGCGCCGCCGCCGGTGGTGGTCGGCGGATACGGTGGATACTATGGTTATGGCCGACCGTATTATCGCCACGGCTACTACCGCGGTGGATATGGCTACGGACACGGCTACTATCGGCGCTAAGCGAATCGGCTAGCGGGCTGAAGCCCGATGAACGGCGTAACGCCGGCTTGATTGCCGGGTTACGCCGTTTTGTTTTTTGACTAACTTTCGACGTGTTTTTTCATTGCCTCGCGCGAATGTTCGCCGGCGTTCCAAAGCGGCGGCGAAGCTGGGAGAATGGCCGTCTCGCCACCGCTCAGGAATCTCCGCCGATGCAGCCGAAGCAGCCACTCCCCGCTCCCACATTCGACGACGTACTCGACGCCGCCGCGCGCCTCGAAGGCGTCGCGCACCGCACGCCGGTCTTGACCTCGAGCACCTTCAACGAGCGCACCGGCGCGTCGGTGTTTTTCAAGTGCGAGAACTTTCAGCGGATGGGCGCGTTCAAGTTTCGCGGCGCCTATAACGCGATCTCTCATTTCGACGCCGAGCAGCGCAAGGCCGGCGTGCTGACCTACTCGTCCGGCAATCATGCGCAGGCCATCGCGTTGTCGGCGCGCCTCGCGGGCATCCGCGCGACGATCATCATGCCGCACGACGCGCCCGCCGCCAAAGTTGCCGCGACCAAGGGCTACGGCGGCGAAGTCATCACCTACGACCGCTACAAGGAAAACCGCGAGGAGATCGGCCGGCGGCTTGCCGAGGAGCGCGGCATGACGCTGATTCCGCCGTACGATCATCCGCATGTGATCGCGGGGCAGGGCACGGCGGCCAAGGAACTGATCGACGAAACCGGCCCGCTCGACCTGTTGTTCGTCTGCCTGGGCGGCGGCGGGCTGATTGGCGGCAGCGCGTTGTCGGCGGCGGCACTGAGCCCGGAGTGCGCGGTGATCGGCATCGAGCCGCAAGCAGGCAATGACGGTCAGCAATCGCTCGCGCGCGGCGAGGTCGTGCATATCGACACGCCGCGAACCATCGCCGATGGCGCCGCGTCCACCCATCTTGGCGACTACACGTTCGCGATTATCCGCAAGCTGGTCGCGCGCATCGAAACGGTCACCGACGAGCAATTGATCGAGACGATGCGCTTTTTCGCTCAGCGCATGAAGATCGTGGTCGAGCCGACCGGCTGCCTCGCGGCGGCGGCAGTGCTCAACGGCGTCGTGCCCGTGAAGGGTAAGCGGGTGGGCGTGATCGTGAGCGGCGGCAACGTCGACCTTGAGAAGCTCGCGCAGTATCTGGCGTGATCGCTTGATCGCCCGGCGGCGCCCGCCCGCCGTTGATGTTTGCGAAAACGGCCTCGCCTCGTTGCCGGCGCGCGCCGTTTTTTATCCGCTCGCTGCTTGCGCAACGGGCGAGTGCTGCGCCGTTTGCAATATCAGATCGCGATAGCCGTTCACGATCACGCTATATGAGAAGTACGCGAACAGCAGCGCGGACAGCACATGGCAGGCGCGCAGCAAACCGGTGCCGGCGCGTTTGCGGCCGTGACTGCCCAGACCGCAAATAAACACGGTCCAGCACAAGCCGCCCAGAAAGAAGCCGCCCAGGAACACTGGCGCGGTGGCCGCACTGGTCGCGCCGGCCTTGGCAATCAACGCGCCGCCGACTGCGGCGAACCACAGAATCGCCGACGGCGACGACACGGCGAGCAACACGCCGCGCAAGAAGCCGCGCCACGCCGAAAGATGCGGCGCGTTGACATCGGCCTCGCCGGCGACCGGCGGCGCCGACGCCGGGAACATCGCTTCGCGCGCCATCTTCCATGTGAGAAACAGCAGGATGGCCGCGCCGCCTATCCACACGACCCACCGCACCGACTCGAACTGCAGCAGCGCTGCCATGCCGGCGAGCGCGAGGGCCGCGTAAATCAGATCGCCGACACACGACCCGAGGCCGAGCCAGAAGCCGGGTTTGAAACCGTGCGACAGCGCCAGAGAAATCATCGCGACGTTCACGAGGCCGATGTCGAGACACAGCGACAACGACAGGAAAAACCCGTCGGACATCATCGAAAAGGCATGCATCCGCAGTAACTGCTCCATCGATCTCGTTAGTAGGTTGTTCGGTTATGCGGGGCGGCGCTCAGAGGCCCAGCTCGTTCCACAAACTGTCGATGCGCTGCTTGACCGCCGCGTCCATCTCGATCGGGCGGCCCCATTCGCGATCCGTTTCGCCGGGCCATTTGTTGGTCGCGTCGAGTCCCATCTTCGAGCCGAGTCCAGCGACCGGCGACGCGAAGTCCAGATAGTCGATCGGCGTGCGATCCACGAGCACGGTATCGCGCGTCGGGTCCACGCGCGTCGTGATCGCCCAGATCACTTCCTTCCAGTCGCGGATGTTGACGTCTTCGTCGACGACAACGATGAACTTCGTGTACATGAACTGCCGCAGGAAGCTCCAGACGCCGAACATCACGCGCTTGGCGTGGCCCGCGTAGCTCTTCTTCATCTGCACGATGGCCATGCGGTAGCTGCAGCCTTCGGGCGGCAGGTAGAAGTCGGTGATCTCGGCGAACTGCTTTTGCAGCAGCGGCACGAACACCTCGTTGAGCGCGACGCCGAGCACGGCCGGTTCGTCGGGCGGTTTGCCGGTGTACGTGGAGTGGTAGATCGCGTCGCGGCGCATCGTGATGCGCTCGACGGTAAACACGGGGAACCACTCCTGTTCGTTGTAGTAGCCGGTGTGGTCGCCGTAGGGGCCTTCCAGCGCGTGCTCGTAAGCCGCCGACGCGCCCTTCACTGGCCGCGGCGGCGCGCCAGCAGGAGCAGGCGAGGGCGCGCCTTCCTGCGGGTGGATGAAGCCTTCCAGCACGATCTCCGCGCGCGCGGGGACCTGCAGGCCATCAACGCCGGGCGTGAGGCACCTGGCGAGCTCGGTTCGTCCGCCGCGCAGCAGGCCGGCGAACTGATATTCGGAGAGCGTGTCCGGCACTGGCGTGACTGCGCCGAGGATAGTGGCCGGGTCCGCGCCGAGCACGACGGCGACCGGATACGGCTTGCCCGGGTTCTTCAGCGCGAACTCGCGAAAATCGAGCGCGCCGCCGCGATGCGCGAGCCAGCGCATGATCAGCTTGTTGCGTCCGATTAGCTGCTGGCGATAGATGCCGAGGTTTTGTCGGCTCTTGTTCGGGCCTCTCGTGACGGTCAGGCCCCAGGTGATCAGCGGGCCGGCGTCGCCTGGCCAGCAGGTCTGAATCGGGAGTTTTCCGAGGTCGATGTCATTGCCTTCCCACACGATTTCCTGGCAGGGCGGCGCGCTCACGGTTTTCGGCGCCATGTCCCAGACCGCCTTCGCCAGCGAGAACAGCTTGCCCGCGTCCTTCAGCCCTTTTGGCGGCTCCGGTTCCTTCAGCGCCGACAGCAAGCGGCCGACGTCGCGCAGCGATTCGAGCGCCGCGCCATCGCCTTCGCCGGCCTGCGCGTCGACGCCCATGCCGAGCGCGACGCGCCGCGGCGTGCCGAACAGGTTGCCTAGCACCGGGAACGCATGCGCCCCCTTGTTCTCAAACAGCAAGGCTGGCCCGCCGGCTCTCAGAACGCGGTCGCACAGTTCGGTCGTTTCCAGGACCGGCGATACCTTTTGCGGAATGCGGCGCAGTTCGCCGATCGTCTCGAGACGGCCGATGAAGTCGCGCAAGTCTTTGTATTTCATCTTTGCGGTTCAGTGCCGCGAACGGCGAAAAAAGGGAACGGCTGGAACGGCGTGACGCTATTGGCGGCGCCGAGGCGATTGTCGATTTTACCTGCGTTGGTTAGCGCACGTAGATCGGCCGAACGTCATAAGACTCGCGGACGCGGCAAAATCGCCCGAAAAGCGCTTCGCGCGGTGGTTCGCGGGCTCCGAAGGGCCGTCGTTATTACAATTAGTTATACATTTGCCTGTTTGTAGTGTTGACGATCTATAAAACCGTGCCCTAGAATCCGTCCACATTGGTTGCAGGGCGTGGAGTTTTTTACCGCCGCCCCCGGTCCCATCTGACGCAACGCGTCACCGCTTACCGAAGCCCTGCACGGTATTCGTCGGTCTTATTGATGTCCTCGCCAGCGCCATCTGACGCTGGTTTTTCGCGTGGGAGCCACCGCCCGCATGCTTTGCAGCCTGCCGCGGACCGCTTTCAAGATGGCTCCCCACAACGGTATTTGCCGTTTTCCCGACGTCGCTGCTGCCCTAACCAGACAGAGCGCGCGATGTCTTGACTCTGCGAATGTGTGTTGCCGCCTGTTTGTTCAGCGGAATTCGCGGATCATGCAACATGGGAGATCTGAATGAACGCCTGGTTATCGTGGCGTCCTGATGAACGTATCGCGCAGATCGTGCGCGGTGCCGTGCGTCGTGGGACGCAATTGAGTCATCACCTGTTCAGCATTGTCGGCGGCATGGCCGTCGTGCTGGCAATCGCGCTGTGGCTGATGCCGACGTGGCGCGGCACGCTCGCGGCCAAACTGATGCCGGTCCTCTCGGCCGCTGTCCAGGCCGGACCCGCGCGTCTGCTGCAGGGCAATCCGCTGCCGGCTTTCGGGCCGCCGGGGCGCACGTCGTCAGACGAAACGCTGTCTTCGAACACGAACACGAACGCCGCCGACGCGGCCAACGGCAACGGCGCCAGCAACGCCGGCGTGGCCGTCAGCAATACCAGCTACGACGGCGCGTTCGACGGCACCGGCTCGGCCGGCGGCATGGGGATCGCGGCGCTCAACGGCCTCGATCCGCGCACGATGCAAAGCGTCACCGCGCTTGCCCGGCTGATTCCGGCGCAACGCGTTTCCGCCGACGCCCGCGATGACCGCGTGCTGGTCTCGTCGCGTGAACAGGCGCTCGTCGCGTCATACCTTGCCCGGCGCTACCGTGTCGCTCAGGAGCCCGTCAGCGAGCTCGTGAAGGCCGCCTTCGACACCGGCCGCGAAGTCGGTCTCGACCCGCTGCTGCTGCTGTCGGTGATGGCGATCGAATCCGGCTTCAATCCTTACGCCGAGAGCGGCGTGGGCGCGCAGGGTCTGATGCAGGTCATGTCCAAGGTTCATTCGGACAAATTCCAGTATTTCGGCGGCGAGAGCGCGGCGCTCGAACCGGTCGCGAACATCAAGGTCGGCGCGCTGGTGCTGAAGGACTGCATCGCGCGCGGCGGTTCGTTGCCGGGCGGTCTGCGTCTCTATGTCGGCTCGACCTCGCCGGACGACGGCGGCTACGGCGCCAAGGTGATGGCCGAGCGCGGGCGTCTGCGCGACGTCGCGCGTGGCCGCAAGGTGCCGATCAATGCGCCGCAGGCTCCGGTAATCACGGCGTCGAACAATGCGTCGGCTTCTTCTGCGCCGGCTGCTGCGAATAGCAACAATGGCAAGCGCGTGCAGGTGACGCTCGAAGGAAGCCATCCTTTGAGCGCTGCTACGCCGCCGGGCAAGACGCCGGGTTCGTCGGAGCAGGACGATGCCAGCGTGAATGCGCCTAAGCATGTGGCTTCGAATGCGGAGCTGGGTGCGTGAGGGGTTGACGGCTTAAGTAGCTCTCGGCGAAAGCTGAGGGCAGAAAAAAGGACACTTGCGAGTGTCCTTTTTTGCGTTTGGAGGGCTGGTTGTGGGGTTGGCGGTTAGATGGCTGCTGCCACTGGCCTCGCAACTACGCGACCGACGCGCCTACATCAGCCGCCACATCTCGCTACTTTCGCCCAAAAAGCCCCGCAAGGCGCTCGACCGCTTCCTCGAGCTTCGGATACGCGGTCGCATACGACAGCCGGATATATTGCTTCGGCGCATGCGTGCCGAAGTCCATCCCCGGCACCAGCACGACGCCTGCGTCGTGCAGCATCGCCTTGGTGAGCGCCGAACTGTCGCCGGCGGCAGGGTGATTGACGGTCCCGCAGTCGGCGTACACGTAGAACGCGCCGTCGGGCATGACCGGCACCGTGAAGCCGAGCGATTGCAAGGCCGGCGCGATGAAATCGCGGCGTCGCTTGAACTCCAGACGGCGCGCTTCGTAAGTCGCGATGGTTTGCGGTTCGAAGCACGCGAGCGCCGCGTGCTGCGCCAACGCCGACGCGCAGATGAAAAGGTTCTGCGCCAACTTCTCGAACGCGCTCACCATGCCCGGCGGGACCACGAGCCAGCCGAGGCGCCAGCCTGTCATGTTGAAGTACTTGGAGAAGCTGTTGACGGTGATCACATCCTCGCCGTATGACAGCGCGGAGATTGGCTTCGCGTCGTAGCTCAAGCCCTGGTAGATTTCGTCGACGATCGTGAAGCCGCCGCGCGTGCGCACCGCCTTGACAATGCGCTCGAGTTCGGCCGGTTCGATCGAAGTGCCGGTCGGATTGGACGGCGACGCGAGCAGCACGCCGCGCGTGCGCTCGTTCCACAGCCGTTCGACGTCGGCGGCGGTCAACTGGAAGCGTTCGGCAGGGCCGCTCGGCACCATCACCGGCTTGCCTTCGGCGGCGATCACGAAATGGCGGTTGCACGGGTAGCAGGGGTCGGGCATCAGCACTTCGTCGTCGCGATCGACCAGGGCCGCGCACGCCAGCAGCAACGCCGCCGACGCGCCCGCGGTCACCACGATTCGCGCAGGATCGACGTTGACGCCGTAGACCTCCGCGTAGTGGGCCGAAATCGCTTCACGCAGTGTGTGCAGGCCGAGCGCGCTGGTGTATTGCGTGACGCCGCGGCGCAGCGCGTTCGCGGCTGCCTCGATGACCGGTTCCGGCGCGGTGAAGTCCGGTTCGCCGATCCCCATGTGAATGATGTCGCGCCCCTCGCGCTCGAGAAGCGCGGCCTCTTTGGCCAGCTCCATCACGTAGAAAGGCTGAATGGAGTCGACGCGTGCGGCGAGCCGCATAAGAGGTTCGGTCACGGAGTTCATTCGATTAAATCCAGTTCAAAAGCAGAAACCGGACGGCGCCTTGCGCGTTGACACATGCGCACGGCGGCGTCCTTACAGCGATTCGTTCCAATCCGGCCGATGCGCGGCTGCGGCAGCGGCGTTGCGCACCTGAGCCCGCCGCACTCTGACGCCTAGCGCTTGCGAGCCGCTTCGATCTCCGCCGCGCGCAGCTTGGCAGCCAGCTTGTCCAGCACGCCGTTCACGTACTTGTAGCCGTCCACGCCGCCAAACGTCTTGGCGAGCTCGACGGCTTCGTTGATCACCACGCGATAAGGAATGTCGACGTGATTCTTCAGCTCGAATGCGGCGACCAGCAGCACCGCGCGTTCGACCGGCGACAACTGCTCGATCGGACGGTCGAGACACGGAGCGATGTCGGCCGACAGCGCCTCCGAATCGCGGATCACGCCATGCAGAATCGCGTCCAGATGCTCATGATCCGCTTTGTCGAAGCCCTGCGCGCCGCGCAGTTGCGCGTCGATCTCACCGCCGGGCGAACCCGACAGCAGCCACTGATAAAGCCCCTGCGTGGCCAGTTCGCGGGAGCGTCGGCGTGCGCTCTTCATGCCTCTTCCTCTTCTTCGTCTTCTTCTTCGTCGTCGCCGCCCAACTGTTCGAGCGCGACCGCCAGATTCGCCATTTCGACGGCGACGCGCGCCGCGTCACGGCCCTTTTCGGTCATGCGGGCGACCGCCTGTTCGTCGTTTTCCGTGGTCAGCACGGCGTTGGCGACAGGGATGCCGAAGTCGAGGCCGATGCGCGTGATGCCCGCGCCGCTTTCGTTCGACACCAGTTCGAAGTGATACGTCTCGCCGCGAATGACCGCGCCGAGCGCGATCAGCGCGTCGAACTGCGCGCTCTCGGCGAGCTTCTGAAGCGCGAGCGGGATTTCGAGCGCGCCCGGCACCGTGACGAGCAGCACGTCTTCGCCCGTCACGCCGAGGCGCTCCAGTTCCTCGATGCACGAGTCCGCGAGGCCGTTGCAGACCGGTTCGTTAAAACGCGCCTGGACGATGCCGATGCGCAGTCCGTCGCCGTCGAGGTTCGGTTGGTATTGTCCGATTTCCATGTGAATTCCGTAGTGTTTGAGTGGGCGCGAGGCGCGTGAATGGCCGGATCAGCCTTGTTGCGGAGTCTCTGCGATACCGCCGGGCATGGGTACGAAACCGGTGACTTCGAGACCGTACCCCGACATGCTGCCCAGCTTGCGCGGGTTCGACAGCACCTGCATCTTGCCGACGCCGAGCTCGCGCAAAATCTGCGCGCCGATGCCGTATGTCTTGAAGTCGACTGGCCGCCGTTTGAGCGCGTCTGCTTTTTCCTTCGAATCGAACGCCTTGAACACGTCGATCAAATGCTCTTTCGAGTCGCCGCAATTGAGCAGCACGATCACGCCGAGTTCGCGCGAGGCGATCTCTTTCATGGCTGCGTCGAGTGTCCAGGAATGCGTGGATTCGCCGACTTCGAGCAGATCGAGCACCGAAAGCGGCTCATGCACGCGCACGGGCGTGTTCTGCTCGGGCGTCGGCGTGCCGCGCACGAGCGCGATGTGCGGCTGGCCGCTCGGCTGGTCCAGATACATGACCGCGCGAAACGCGCCGTGCGCCGTCTGCATGGTGCGCTCGCAAATGCGCTCGACGATCGACTCCGTGCGGCTGCGATAGTGAATCAGATCCGCGATCGTGCCGACTTTCAGGTTGTGCTGTTTTGCGAACTCCATCAGGTCGGGCAGGCGCGCCATTGTGCCGTCGTCGTTAATGACTTCGCAGATCACGGCGGCCGGCGTGAGACCGGCCAGCGCGGTCAGGTCGCAGCCAGCTTCCGTGTGGCCCGCGCGCACCAGCACGCCGCCCGGCTGGGCCATGATCGGGAACACGTGGCCCGGCTGCACGATGTGCTCGGCCTTCGCGTCCGGCGCGACGGCCGCGGCGATGGTGCGGGCGCGGTCGGCGGCCGAAATGCCGGTCGTCACGCCTTCCGCCGCCTCGATGCTCACGGTGAACGCGGTGCCGTACTGCGTGCCGTTGCGATACGTCATGAGCGGCAGATTGAGCGACTTGCAGCGTTCCTGCGTGAGCGTCAGACAGATCAGGCCGCGGCCGTAGCGGGCCATGAAATTGATCGCTTCCGGCGTGACGAATTCAGCGGCGAGCACGAGGTCGCCCTCGTTTTCGCGATCTTCTTCGTCGACGAGGATCACCATACGGCCGGCTTTGAGTTCGGCGATGATCTCTGGAGTGGAGGCGAGCGTCATGGTGGCGAGTTTTTCGGGAAAGCGCGTATTTTACGCCACGCGCGGTCCCAAGTCGCCTCCGCCGGATGGCATAGGCCGTTTGGCCGACTGGCGATGCGGCGTCGACAGTTGTTATGCTCGGCGAAACGATGGAAGACCGTCCTGGGGACCCTCTTTAGCGAGGCATACGTAGGTGCCAACGCTGAAAGGTTCACCATCCGCCAAATAATCGGTCTAGCGCCGACATGATTTCGTCTTGCCGATGTACGAGCGAGCTAACTGGCTTGGTCAGCGCGCTCCGTGGGACTGCAGCGAGTGTCGGCGTATCGAGCATGCACTCAATACCCTCGATGATGAACACGGGGATCAGATCCGGCGGAAGCGGTACCGGGGCAATCCGGTCCAAGCGGCGTAGCGGGACGACCACGCGGGTCGCCAATCCAGACAGATGATTTCCCTGGACCTCGACGACATATGGCGTACCCAAGTGTCCACTCGGGTTTGAGAAGACGTCGAAGCGGGCCATCAGAACGTCCGGTACTGCGCAAGCGGGAGGCCGTCGCGCTCGACCATGTCGTTATAAGCCTGAATAAAGTCCGCAAATTTGATCGCCCACTGGCGGTCCTTTTCGGCCTGTACCGCCTGCCGGATGGCTCGCTCGCATGTCTGCGAAAAGTTGATGCCCAGTTCCTTGGCGTCCTTGTAGACGTCTTCGGGGAGGCTGATGTTGGTGGCTCGGCGCGGGCTGGTGTCCGTTGTCATGTGTCGCATGTCGGTCCCTCTCATGTGGGAGTTTATGCGCATTGTAGCCCACACGAACGTGTTGTGCTCCCGGTGCTCATGCCGACTTGGCCAAGGTCCGCCGCGTAGCAACCAGCAGCCCTTCTTTCATCGCGACTTTGCACTGCACCAAAGTTAGTGGCCGAGCGGGTGAACAAAGGCTGGCGACGAACTTTTGAGCCTCGTGGGGCTAGAAAGCCGTATGGCTGCGCGAAGCCAACGTCGTGCTCGCCGGCCGTGCTCATCGTGATCCATGACGCCACTGCCACTTACTTCGGCGCGTTCAACATCCGCTCCACATACCGCGCAATCAGATCGATTTCCAGATTCACCGGCGTACCTTCACGCAGATGCTTGAGCGCGGTGACTTCCACCGTGTGGGGAATGAGATTGATCGAGAACTCGCAGCCATCGTCGCGATCTTTAACCGAGTTGACGGTCAGGCTCACGCCGTTGACAGTGATAGAACCCTTGTACGCCAGATAGCGGCCGATCTCGCGCGGCGCCAGCACGCGCAGTTCGTGAGACTCGCCGACCGGCGCGAAGTGGGTGACCGTGCCCAGGCCGTCCACGTGGCCGGAGACGATGTGGCCGCCCAGCCGGTCATGCGCGCGCAGCGCCTTTTCGAGGTTCACTTCGCCGACTTCGCCGAGACCCGCCGTGCAGTTCAGGCTTTCGCGCGACACGTCCACTTCGAACGAATGGTCGGTTTTCGCGACCACGGTCATGCACGCGCCCTGAATGGTGATGCTGTCGCCGAGCTGCACGTCGGCGAGGTCCAGGCCGCCGGCTTCCACGCTCAGACGCACGCCCGCGTCGCCGTTCGTGCCGAGCGGCTTGACTGACTCGATGCGGCCCACTGCCGCGACGATTCCTGTGAACATCGTACTAATCCTCGATCAAAACGAAACGGGTGGGGACGCGGCGTCGGTGTCGCTTGCCGTGGCGCCGGCGGGCACGAGGCGCGCGAGAATCCGCAGGTCCTCGCCGATCCGCTCGACGTTGTGAAACGCCAGCTTGACGCGGCCTTCCAGGGTTTCGGGCGCGCCCAGATTGAACATGCTCATGGAGTCGATGCCGAGCAGGCTCGGCGCGAGATACACGAGCAGTTCGTCGACGCAGCCTTCGCGCAGCAGCGAGCCGTTCAGCTTGTAGCCTGCCTCGACGTGCAGTTCGTTCACCTGGCGCTCGCCAAGCACTTTCAGCATGCCGGGCAGATCGACCTTGCCGGCTGCGTTGGCCATCTGGACGATCTCCGCGCCGCGCTCGCGCAGCGCCTCTGCGCGTTCGCGATGCCGTTCATCCAGGTTGCCGCAGAAAATCAGCGTCGGCGCGCCGGCGAGAATCTGCGCGTGCGGCGACACCTCCAGCTGACTGTCGATCAGCACGCGTTGCGGCTGGCGGGGCGTGTCGACGGCGCGCACCGTCATGCGCGGATCGTCTTCCCTGACCGTGCCGATGCCCGTCAGAATCGCCGACGCACGCGCACGCCACGCATGGCCGTCGGCACGCGCTGCTTCGCCGGTGATCCACTGGCTGACGCCGGAAGGCAAGCCGGTGCGGCCGTCGAGCGAGGCCGCCACTTTCATGCGCACCCACGGCCGGCCGCGCGTCATGCGCGACACGAAGCCGATGTTCAACTCATGCGCTTCGTTGGCGAGCAGGCCGCAGCGCACCTCGATGCCCGCATCGCGCAAAATCGCGAGGCCGCGTCCCGACACCTGCGGATTCGGGTCTTCCATCGCGGCGACCACGCGCGCGACCTGCGCTTCGATTAGCGCGTTCGCGCAAGGCGGCGTGCGGCCAAAATGGCTGCACGGCTCGAGCGTGACGTAAGCGGTCGCGCCGCGCAGATCGTGACCGCGCGAACGCGCGTCTTTCATCGCGCGGATTTCAGCGTGGTCCTGGCCGGCCGGCTGCGTGAATCCTTCGCCGATGACTTCGCCGTTCTTGACGATCACGCAACCCACGCGCGGATTCGGGTCGGTCGTGTACATGCCGCGCCTGGCCAGCGCGAGCGCACGTTCCATGTGGACGAAGTCGGTTTGCGAGAACATCGGTGCCTGGTTGAGTGCGGGTGACGGGGCGGTGGCGTGTGCGGTCAGTACGTTCAGCTCAGGCAGTCAGCGACGCAAATGCGCCACGCGCTGCTTCGATCGTGGCGTCGACGATAGCGTCGTCGTGAGCAATCGAAACGAAGCCCGCCTCATATGCGGACGGCGCGAAGTAGACGCCCGCGTCGAGCATCTTGTGGAAGAACGCGTTAAAGCGCGGCACGTCGCTCTTCGTGACTTCGGCGAAGCTCGTCGGAATGGACTCGGTGAAGTAAAGCCCGAACATGCCGCCGAGCGAATCCGCCGCGAACGGCACATTGGCTTCGCGCGCGACTTTCGTCAGACCTTGCGCGAGACGGGCAGTGCGCGCGGCGAGCGTGTCGTAGAAGCCCGGCGCCTGGATCAGTTGCAGCGTTTTCAGGCCCGCGGCCACCGCGATCGGATTGCCCGACAAGGTGCCCGCCTGATAGACGCCGCCGAGCGGCGCGAGGTGAGCCATGATGTCGCGCCGTCCGCCGAAGGCCGCCGCCGGCATGCCGCCGCCGATCACTTTGCCGAGGCACGTCAGGTCCGGCGTGATGCCGTAGACCTGTTGCGCACCGCCGAGCGCGACACGAAAGCCGCACATCACTTCGTCGAAAATCAGCACCGAGCCGTACTCTGTGCACAGGCGCCGCAATGCTTGCAGGAACTCGGGCGTCGCGCGCACGAGGTTCATGTTGCCCGCGACCGGCTCGACGATCACCGACGCGATTTCGTTGCCGAACGCCTTGAACGCTTCTTCGAGCGCCGCGACGTTGTTGTATTCGAGAACCGTGGTGTGCTTCGCGATGTCCACCGGCACGCCCGCCGACGTCGGATTGCCGAACGTCAAAAGGCCCGAGCCGGCTTTCACGAGCAGGCTGTCCGCGTGGCCGTGATAGCAGCCTTCGAATTTGACGATGCGGCTGCGATTCGTGAAGCCGCGCGCGAGACGCAGTGCGCTCATGGTTGCCTCGGTGCCGCTCGACACCATGCGCACCTGTTCGATCGACGGCACGAGCTTGCAGATTTCCTCGGCGATTTCGATTTCCGATTCGGTGGGCGCGCCGAACGAGAAGCCATTGGCCAGCACGCGCTGCACGGCTTCGAGCACTTCCGGGTGAACATGACCCAGGATCATCGGGCCCCAGGAGCCGATGTAGTCGATATAACGCTGGCCGTCGGCGTCCCAGAAGTAAGGCCCTTGCGCGCGTTCGATGAAGCGCGGCGTGCCGCCGACGGAGCGGAATGCCCGGACCGGCGAATTCACGCCGCCGGGAATGGTGCGTTGCGCGCGCTCGAAAAGGGTTTGATTTTTGGACATGGCGATGACTGGATTGGGTTGCGCGGCGGCGCGGTTTGCTTGCGGGCGAGTCGCGCGGCGCCGGAGTAGGTGAGGAAATTGTACCGGAGTCGGTGTCTGAAGGCTTTGGGCGGCTGTGCGGACTTTGCGCGGCTTTTGCGCGCGGGCGCGGCGTTCAGGCGCACTCTCAGCGCTGCGACGGGCGCTTACGGGCCGGCGCCCTGGCAGGCTCGCTGGCAGGCGGCGCGTTGGCGCCGGCTAGCTTCGCGTGCGCAGCATGCGCCGTTACCTTGCTCGAACGCACTGGACCGGATGGCGCGTCGACTGCAGGCGGCTTGCGCTTTCCCGTGAGTTCGGCCCAACGCTTCTCGAGCGCGCCTTCGGCAATCGGTTTGATCACTGTGCCGGAACTTTGCGCGTCCCACGTCTGCACTGAGAATGGATGTACGCGCAACATGTCGCGAGGAATCACCACGTTCTGATGCGCATCCACAAGCCAGTCATACACGAAGTCGATGCACAGACGATAGCCGCGCTTCGTCGCGGAATCGGGGACCTCGTAGGGCGCGCGCGTCACGTAGCCCGAGCCGAAAATGCCCTTCGGTTCCATCGCGACGCGATGCAGAAACACGCGATCGCCACGCAGGATGCCGCGGGCAAATCCGCAGCCCCAGACGTCGGCGACCGCGATGCCCGCGGCGACGCGTTTCGCCACGTCGGGCAACTCCGGCCACGGCCATTTTTTGGGGCTCCAGATCAACAGAAAGGCAGTCATTTCAGCGTTGCAGATCAGTCACGTTTTGAAGGCGTCGAGGGAATTTCGTACGACGCTCAAGGGTTCACGCGGCAGCTTAACCGATCGGCGGCACGCTTGCCGCGAGGCTTCGTCGAGTGCGAATTGCCGCGCGCTTCGTTTGCCAGGCGCGGCACACGCGGTAAGCGTCGCGTACAATTCATCCGGTCAATGCCGGTCTTTCGTATCACCGCGCCGCCTCGTTAAGGACGCGCGCTTCACCTGGATTCCCATGTCTCATGTCACCGGACGCCGGCCAGATGGCCGGCTGATTCTGTTGCTCGGCGCGCTTGCCGCCTGCGGACCGATTTCGATCGACATGTATCTGCCGAGCTTGCCCACCATCGCGCAGGCATTTGCGATCGGCACGAGCGCGGCGCAGACCACGCTCACCAGTTTCATGTTCGGCTTTTCGATCGGCATGCTGCTTTATGGGCCGCTGTCGGATACCTATGGCCGCCGGCCCGTGCTGCTCGGCGGCATCATCATGTATGCGCTCGCGAGCATTGCGTGCACGCTGTCGTTCTCGATCGGCGCGCTGGTCATCTTTCGCTTCGTGCAGGCGCTCGGAGCAGGCGCGGCCTCCGTGCTCGCTCGCGCCATTGCGCGCGATGCATATGGTCCGACCGACGCGGCACGCGTGTTGTCGATGCTTGCCATCGTCACGTCGATCGGTCCGTTGCTCGCGCCGCTGATTGGCGGGCAATTGCTGCTGCTTGGCGGCTGGCGCATCGTGTTTATCGCGTTGACGCTGTTCGGCACCGTCTGCGCGATAACCGCGTTCCTCAAGGTGCCGGAAACCTGGCCGCGCGAGAAACGCGCGCACTCGGTGCTTCACAAGTCGTTTGCCGCGTATGGCCGACTGTTGCGCGATCCCGTCGCGTGGGGGCACATGTTGTGCGGGGGCATGGCGTTCGCGTCGATGTTCGCGTACATCACGGCGACGCCGTTTGTGTACATCGAATATTTTCACGTGTCGGCGCAGCACTATGGCTTTTTGTTTGCGCTGAACATCGTCGGCATCATGTTCGGCAACTTCATGAATACGCGGCTCGTCGGCCAACTCGGGTCATTGCCGATCATTTCGTTTGCCGCGACCGTGAGTTGCATCGCGTCGCTGTTCGTCTGCCTCGTCTCGTTGACGGGCTGGGGCGGGTTGTGGTCGATCGTAGCGGGGCTCTTCTTCGTGGTCGGCGTGGTGGGTTTGCTGTCGGCCAATTGCACGACCGATCTGATGCATCGCTATCCGGCCAACGCGGGCGCGGCGGCCGCGGTGTTCGGCGCGATGCAACTGGCGCTCGGCGCGCTGTCGAGTCTCGCGGTCGGCCTCTGGACCGATGTCTCGCCGAAGGGCATGGGCATTGTGGTCGGCGTGGCGGGGACGCTGTGTTATGTCGGCCGCATTCTGGTCGTCAGATGGCATGGAACGAAGGCACCCGTGGCTGTCGTTTGAATGCGGCGTGCATCTAGCGGAAAACACCAGGTGTTGCGCGCACGCGACCTTGCGTTTGAATTTGCATTGCTATGATGAGGTCACTGTTCCTCGGAGCGGCAATCATGGCGATCAGAGATTTGATGAACGGCGAGCGGCAACATGCGGCATTCGCCGAAGCGCAGAAGCTGGCGGACAGCGGCGCCTATCACGATTACACGGACATCGAATACGTATTGCGCTTTGATTATGGCTTGACCGATGTATCGACGCTGCTCGACAGCCAGTTGATGCATCGCGATCTCAACCGGCGTTGTGCGGATGCGCGGGAGAGGGTGGAGGCGGTGAGTGTTTGATGCGAGGATGACGCGAGGCGGCTTCAATCAGATCTACGCGCGTTGGATCGGCGGGTGCTGGAGGCGACGGCGGTGGTGCAGCAAGTGACTGCTAGAGCCGCTCGCCGAGCGACTTGACCGCTGTATCTCCCAGCGACTATAGTGATGCCATAAATGGGTTGCGACTACGCGGCCGGCGCTAGGCTCCAAGGACTACCTTGGGGCCTTTCGCTTTTCTAAGGGAAGATTTTCAAACCGTTCCCGTGAACGGCTCCATAAGCTCCGGAGAACAGCTTCTTCTGGAGAATTTCGAAAGCGCGGTTGTATTGGCCAGGTCTGAGTACTGACAGGCCGATTGGCCGTGCGATCAGATCGCAAAGTTGAAGACCTTCTGAATTCGACCTCTTGTCACAGATAACGATGTCGAACATATAAGGCACGCAAGAGCGATTGGCGCCATCGCACACTCTGCGAAAGGCGAGTTCGAGATCAGTGTCTTCCTTGGCGCCGCGTGCCTCGCATACGATATGGGTCAACGAGTCTTGCTGAGTCTTCATTCGCAGATATTGACGCACGCGTTCCAGGCCGTACTGAATGCCGATGTGATAAGGATTGTACGGATTGGTGTATCTGTCCTTCAATTTACGTTTGTCGATAACGACACCAATCACCGTTAAGGGTAAGTCGTCGATTATCGAGGTCAAACGTTCAAGGAACGTTTCTCGTGGCTCCTTGCTGAGTCGGGCAAACGCCCCGCGCTTGCGGCGAATGTCGGACTCATGCAGAACGACGCAATCGTGGCCGAACGTCTCGAACTTCAACCTCTTGATCCGCGGAACCAGGATGTCTGCATAGTCACTTTTCTTGATGAGCAGAAACACAGCACGAATAGTGGGTAATCCGTGTCGATAGACGTACGGCTGTGGTCCCCGCTTTCGTCAACGAAAACGATATAGTCGCTATGCATTCGGCAATGAGATCTTTTATCGGCGCAAACGAAAAACGGGCCTGGCGGCCCGTTTCGTATAAGACAAGTCCTGGCGGAGGCGGTGAGATTCGAACTCACGGAAGGATCACTCCTTCGCCGGTTTTCAAGACCGGTGCCTTAAACCACTCGGCCACACCTCCAAGCCGCAAATTGTAACCTGAAAAAACCTCGCTGCGGCGCTCGAGCCATCCGCATTCACTGCGGATCTTTCAGAAACAACGCCTGTAGATCGTTCAGAAACGCTTGCCCAAGCGGCGTCGGCGCAATCTTCTCGTGATCGCGCGTGATCAGCTTGCGGCGCTCCGCTTCCTGCAAAGCCGGCTCGATCGACGTCATCGGCAAACCCGTGCGTTCGATAAACCGATGCACCGGAAAACCTTCCACCAGCCGCAGCGCATTCAGCATGAATTCGAACGGCAGATCGCGCGGTCCGACTTCATGTTCTTCCTGCACCGCCGCGCCGGCTTTGGCCTGCTCGATAAACGTAGCCGGATGCTTATAACGCGCCTGCCGCAGCACGCGATTCGGAAACGACAGCTTCGTATGCGCGCCGGCGCCAATGCCCAGATAGTCGCCGAAACGCCAGTAGTTCAGGTTGTGCTTGCTCTGCCGATGTGGCTTCGCATACGCGGACACTTCGTAGCGCTCATATCCCGCAGCCGACGTGCGTTCCTGAATCCAGTCCTGCATATCGGCGGATGCATCGTCGTCGGGCAGGGCGGGCGGAAACTTTGCGAACAGCGTGTTCGGTTCGAGCGTCAGGTGATAAAGCGAAAGATGCGGCGGCGCGAACGACAACGCGGTATCGATATCGGCCTGGCACTCGGCAAGCGTCTGCTGCGGAAGCGCGAACATCAGATCGAGATTGAAGTTATCGAACGTAGACGCGGCCACCTCGACGGCACGACGCGCTTGCGTCGAATCGTGAATCCGGCCGAGCGCCTTCAGATGCGCTTCATTAAAACTCTGAATGCCCACCGACAACCGGTTCACACCGCTCGCGCGAAACTGAGCGAACTTCGCGGCCTCGAAGGTGCCGGGATTGGCTTCGAGCGTGATCTCGGCATCGGCGTCGAGCGGCAGCAGCGCGCGAATGTCCGACAGCATGCGGTCGAGCCCCGCCGCCGACAGCAAGCTCGGCGTACCTCCGCCGATAAACACCGTATGCACCTGCCGCCCCCACACCAGCGGCAGCGCCATCTCGAGATCGGCGCGCAACGCATCGAGATAATCGTTCTCGGGGAACGTGTCGCCCTTCCATTCGTGCGAGTTGAAATCGCAATACGGACACTTGCGCACGCACCACGGAAAATGCACATACAGCGAAAGCGGCGGCAGCGACGTCAGCCGTATGCTGCCTGGCGACGTGAATGCCTTGATGACGCCATTGCCGACATCGGCGGGCGTCGGCTTGATCGGAATCACGCTTCCTCCGTCAGACGCGCGAGCAGTTGGCGCAACGCAATCGCGCGATGGCTGCTGGCGTTCTTCGCCGATGGCTCGAGCTCGGCGGCACTCGCGTTCAGCGACGGCAGGAAGAAGTACGGGTCGTAGCCGAAGCCATTCGAGCCGCGCGGCGCATCGAGAATCTCGCCGTGCCAGCGGCCTTCGGCGATCAGCGGCTCGGGGTCGTCCGCGTGACGCACGAGCGCGAGAACGCAGTAGTAATACGCGCGTCGATCGCTCTCGCCTTGCAATGCCGAAACCAGCCGCGCGTTATTCGCCGCGTCGCTTTTCTCGCCGCCGGCTAGCTGTGCGTAACGTGCCGAATAAACGCCCGGCGCACCGCGCAGCGCGCGCACGCAAAGACCGGAATCGTCGGCGAGGGCGGGCAGGCCCGTGAGCTTCGCGGCATGCCGCGCCTTGGTCAAAGCGTTTTCTACAAACGTGGGATGCGGCTCTTCCGCTTCCGGCACGCCCAACGCGCCTTGAGCAATCAACTCGATGCCGGCCGCGTCGAGCAGCGCTGCGAACTCGCGCAGCTTGCCCGCGTTATTCGACGCGAGCACGACCTTGTTCAACGACGAACTGGAACTAGCCGCGCCGTTGGCTTCACGAACTTCATTCACCTCGATACTCCAATGCTTCTTTCTGCTTCGCGATCAACGTGGCAATGCCGTCGCTCGCTAGATCGAGCAGCGCGTTCATTTCATCGCGCGAAAAAGGTACGCCTTCCGCGGTTCCCTGAATTTCCACGAAGCCGCCCGCGCCGGTCATGACGACGTTCATGTCGGTGTCGCATTGCGAGTCTTCGTCATAATCGAGATCGAGAACCGGCAGACCGTCGTACACTCCGACCGAAATGGCCGCGACGTAATCGCTGATCGGCGAGCTTTCGATGCGGCCCGCGGCCAGCAGTTTGCTCACCGCGTCGTGTGCGGCGACGAAAGCGCCGGTGATGCTCGCCGTGCGCGTGCCGCCGTCGGCCTGGATCACGTCGCAGTCGATATGCAGCGTGCGTGCGCCGAGTTTTTCCAGATCGAACACCGAGCGCAGCGCGCGGCCGATCAGACGCTGGATTTCCTGCGTGCGCCCGGTCTGTTTGCCGCGCGCGGCCTCGCGGTCGCTGCGCGTATGCGTGGCGCGCGGCAGCATGCCGTATTCGGCGGTGAGCCAGCCCTGGCCGCGATCGCGCAGAAACGAAGGCACGGTCTCGGCGATGCTCGCCGTGCAGATCACCTTGGTGTCGCCGAATTCGACCAGCACCGAGCCCTCCGCGTGCTTCGTGTAGTGGCGCGTGATGCGCACGTCGCGCAACTGATGGGCGAGGCGTCCGCTGGGGCGTTGAGTGGTGTCGGTCATGTGGATTGGGTCAGGAAGAAAGCGGGAGGGGAAAGCAGGATTTTACAGCCGATCGGGGCGCGCATGCGTCCGGCGGCTGGGCGCGTCGGCCGGGGCTCTACAAGGGGTCTCATCGACAAAAATGGGATAATGCCTGTTCACCGCCTCGCGTCTCGTACACGCCGGGCGATTCGACTCTTCGGCCATGCTTTTACGCAAGGCCACCATCGCGAGAAATACGATGATCTACAGCATGACTGGCTATGCGAGCGCGACACGCGAACTCGTCGCGGCTTCGGGCACGGGCGGCGTGAGCGTGTCGGTCGAACTGCGCACGGTGAATTCGCGCTTTCTCGACCTCAACTTCCGTATGCCGGAAGACGTGCGTGTGTGCGAACCCACGCTGCGCGAAATGCTGATGAACAAGCTGTCGCGCGGCAAGGTGGATATTCGCATCAATCTGCAGCGCAGCGAACAGACGGCGAACGCAGGCTCGATCAATCATGACGCACTGACGCAACTGGCGCTGCTCGAGCGCACCGTGCTCGCGACGTTTCCGGAAGCGGGCCGTCTGCGCAGCGGCGAAATTCTGCGCTGGCCGGGCGTGCTCGCCGAGACGGGCGTGGCACCGGACGTGTTGCGCGACGCCGTGCTCGCGTGCGGCAAGCAGGCGATTACCGATCTGATCGACGTGCGGGCCCGCGAAGGCGCGCAACTCGCGACGATGCTGCTCGCCAACGTCACGGAAATGGAAGCGATCGTCACGAAGATCACGCCGCTCGTGCCGGAGTTGATTACGAAGCATCAGCAGAAGATCGTCGAGCGCTTGCAGGAAGCGCTCGGCATTGCGGCGCCGGATACGGCCGCGACCATCGTGTCGCGCGAAGAGATCAACGAGCGGATTCGCCAGGAAGTGACGATGTACGGCATCCGCATCGACATCGCCGAAGAACTGTCGCGCCTCACGGCTCACCTGAACGAAACGCGTCACGTGATCCAGAAGGGCGGCAAGGTCGGCAAGCGGCTCGACTTCATGATGCAGGAGCTGAATCGCGAAGCGAACACGCTCGGCTCGAAGGCGGCGGCGAAAGAACTGGCGGATTCGTCGATGACGCTCAAGCTGCTCATCGAACAGATGCGCGAGCAGGTACAGAATCTGGAATAAGGCGGGAGCATCACAACATGACCGATCATCACACACGCGACAGCGGCGCGCCGCGCAACCCGTATGCCGGCGCATATCCCGGCAACCTGTTCATGGTCGTCGCGCCTTCGGGCGCCGGCAAGTCGACGCTCGTGAATGCGCTGCTCGCCCGCGACGAAGCGATCCGTCTGTCGATCTCGTACACGACGCGCCCGCCGCGTCCGAAGGAGCAGGACGGCGAGCACTATCACTTCACCACCGTCGACGATTTCATGCAGCGTCATGATGCCGGCGAGTTTCTCGAAAGCGCAGAAGTGCACGGCAACTACTACGGCACGTCGCGCGTGTGGATCGAGGAGCAGATGAAAAGCGGCCATGACGTGCTGCTCGAAATCGACTGGCAGGGCGC
This sequence comes from Paraburkholderia sp. RCC_158, assembly GCF_041355255.1. Taxonomy (NCBI): domain Bacteria; kingdom Pseudomonadati; phylum Pseudomonadota; class Betaproteobacteria; order Burkholderiales; family Burkholderiaceae; genus Paraburkholderia; species Paraburkholderia sp. RCC_158. The sequence goes on from NZ_JBFUPM010000002.1 coordinate 49,999, forward strand.
GCAGCAGGTGAAGAAGCAGTTTCATAACGCGGTCGAGATTTTCATCTTGCCGCCGTCGCTCGAAGCGCTCGAAGAGCGCCTGAAAAAGCGCGGCCAGGATGAGCCGAACGTCATCACGCGACGTCTGCTTGCGGCGGGCAGCGAGATGGCGCATGCGGCCGAAGCGGAGTACGTGGTGATCAACGAGAACTTCGATCGCGCGCTCAGCGAACTGCAGTGTCTCGTGGCCGCGACGCGTTCACGCTTCGCCTCGCAATACGCGCGTCATACGCAGCTTTTTGTGCAACTCGGCATTCACCTTCCGCACCCCTGAGCGCGGCGGCGATTCGAGCACATAAGGTAGAATAAGCAACATACTGAGAAGGAACCCAACATGGCCCGCATTACCGTCGAAGACTGTCTCAAACAGATCCCGAACCGTTTCGAACTCGCGCTTGCCGCGACCTATCGCGCGCGTCAGCTCGCTCAAGGTCACACGCCGAAGATCGAAAGCCGCGACAAGCCCACGGTCGTCGCGCTGCGCGAGATCGCTGCCGGCCAGGTCGGTGTCGAAATGCTGAAGAAGGTGCCGGTTTAAGGCGCGCTTTCCCCGCTTCTGATTATCGATTCGCCACATGTTTCTGGCGCGTTTTCCAGTCACACCTGCTTTACCTGATTGCATCAACGTGCAGACCGGCGTCCACTCCTAACCGCTACGGAGGCGAACATGAGCACCACCCCGCCCACCGCCACGGAAGCGGAGCACGACGCCGATTCACCTTCGTCCGCACGCAAGTACATCGACGCGGTCCTCGAACAGTCGTTTCGCCATCTGTTCGGCCCGACCGCCACGCCGGAGCAACCGCGCCGGCATGACGTCGTTTCCATTGCCAAGCTGACGTCCGCTTTGTCCGGCTATCTGCAGCCGGAGGAAATCAAGGACGTCAAGGCGGCCTTCCATTTCAGCGACGAAGCTCACCTCGGCCAGTATCGCCAGAGCGGCGAGCCTTACATCACGCATCCGGTTGCCGTCGCGGAAATCTGCGCCGGCTGGAATCTGGACGGCCAGGCCATCATGGCCGCGCTGCTGCATGACGTGATGGAAGACCAGGGCGTGACCAAGGCCGAGCTCGCCGAGCGTTTCGGCGCGAAGGTCGCTGAACTGGTCGACGGTTTGTCGAAACTCGACAAGATGGAGTTTCGCAATCGCGAGGAAGCGCAGGCGGAAAACTTCCGCAAGATGCTGCTCGCAATGGCGCGCGACGTCCGCGTGATTCTGGTCAAGCTCGCCGACCGGCTGCACAACATGCGCACGCTCGGCGCGGTGCCGCCGGAAAAGCGCCGCCGCGTGGCGCGCGAAACGCTCGATATTTACGCGCCGATTGCACACCGGCTCGGTCTGAACAATACGTATCGCGAGCTGCAAGACCTGAGCTTTGCGAACTTCAATCCGCATCGGTACGCCACGCTCGAAAAAGCCGTCAAGGCCGCGCGCGGCAACCGGCGCGAAGTGGTCGGGAAGATTCTGGAATCGGTGCAGCGCGCCATCGCCGACGCGAAGATCGACGCGGAAGTCACCGGCCGCGAGAAAACCATCTTCAGCATCTATAAGAAGATGCGCGACAAGCAGTTGTCGTTCTCCCAGGTGTTGGATGTGTACGGCTTTCGCGTGGTGGTCGACAGCGCGCTCGAGTGCTACACCTGCATCGGCGCGCTGCATGCGTTGTACAAGCCCGTGCCGGGCAAGTTCAAGGACTACATCGCCATTCCGAAGGTGAACGGCTATCAGTCGCTGCACACCACGCTCGTCGGCCCGTTCGGCGCGCCGATCGAGTTTCAGGTGCGCACGCGCAAGATGCACGAAATTGCCGAAGCCGGCGTGGCCGCGCACTGGCTGTACAAGAACGGCAGCGCCGATCTCAACGACGTGCAAAAGCGCGCGCACCAGTGGCTGAAGTCGCTGCTCGACATTCAGAGCGAAGCCGGCGATTCGAGCGAATTCCTCGAACACGTCAAGATCGATCTGTTTCCGGATGCGGTCTACGTGTTCACGCCGAAGTCGAAAATCATGGCGCTGCCGCGCGGCGCCACCGCGCTCGACTTCGCGTATTCGATCCACAGCGACCTGGGCAACCAGTGCGTCGCGGTCAAGATCAACAACGAATTGCTGCCGCTGCGCACGGAGTTGAAGAGCGGCGACATCGTCGAAGTCATTACGGCGCCGTATTCGAAGCCGAATCCCGCGTGGCTCGGTTTCGTGCGCACCGGCAAGGCGCGCTCGGCGATTCGCCATTATCTGAAGACGATGCGCCTGAACGAATCGGTTCAGCTTGGCGAGCGCCTCGTCGATCAGGCGCTGAAGGGCTACGGTCTCGCGCTGTCGGACGTGACGCCCGAGGCATGGGAAAAGCTCGTTCAGTGGACCGGCAACAAGAACGGCCAGGAAATCTTCGCGGACATCGGTCTCGGCCGGCGCGTGGCGGCGGTCATGGCCAAGCGCATCGAAGTGCTGATGAGCGGCCGCGACGCCGACGACGACTCGCGCTCCGATTCGGGCTCGGCGCCTCATGCGCCGCCGGTCGTGATCACCGGCACCGAGGGCATGTCGGTGCAACTGTCCGCCTGCTGCCGTCCGATTCCCGGCGACGACATCATGGGCTACATCGGCATCGGCCTCGGCATGGCGATCCACACCACCGACTGCCGGGTTGCCCAGCGCATTCACCGGCGCGATCCGGCGCGCTGGATCGACGTGGCCTGGGCGCCGCAGCCGGGGCGTCTGTTCGACGTCGCGGTGAAGGTGCTGGTCAAGAACACCAAGGGCGTGTTCGCCCGCGTGGCCGCGGACATTACGTCGGCGGACGCCAACATCGTGCACATCGCGATGGACGAAGATCTGTCGCAGGAATCCACGGTTCTGCGCTTCGTGATCCAGGTCAGCGACCGCGTCCATCTTGCCAACGTCATGCGCCGCGTGCGCACGAATCCCGACGTGATGCGCATTGCGCGCGAACGGCCGAGCGACGACGGGCATCATCGGCATGACGGCGGCAGCGGCATGCGGATCGAGCGCGAGCGGGCCGATTACTGATCCGGCGCGTGCTGGTGAAGCAAATGTCGTTTCTTCTGCAGGAACACACCGGCGATAGGCGAGTCTGACCTGAAAACTCAGGGAGAACGCTGATGAAAGTAGCTGACCTAGAGGGCCTCGCACTCGACTATTGGGTGGCCCGCAGCCTGCACGACTTCGTGCGCGAAATCCAGTTCACCGACAGCGGCGAAACCGTCTCGATTCGCGGCAACGACCGCGGTCGTCCGTGGGACGGCCGCTTCACGCCGAGCAAGTCGTGGGATGCCGCGGCAGTGGTGCTGGAGCGCGCGCGTCGGATCGAAATGCGCGAACGCAGCGAAGAGGGGCCGGCACAGTGCGTCGCGGAATTCGAAGGCGGTCGCGGACCGGTGGAAGGGCGCGCGGACTCGGTGCGCGTGGCACTGCTGCGGGCGTTTGTCGAAAGCCGGTTTGGCGATAGCGTCGGCGACGTGCTGCATGAACCGCAGTTGCTGATGGGCGTTAGCGCGCGGCGCATTGCCGAGGCGACGGCGGGCGATACGTTCGAAGACGTTCCTAGCCCGGACGGACATATCGGCGATATTCAGTCGCCGCCGCGGCCGTAAATAAGCGCGCCGCGGCCACGAGTGGCTGGTCGAATCGAATAATCGGAGTAAAACGGCGGCGTCGAAAAACGTCGTCGAAAAAACAAAGGGCCTTCCGATTGGAAGGCCCTTGAAAAGTGGTGCGGCTGGCAGGATTCGAACCCACGACCCCTTGGTTCGTAGCCAAGTACTCTATCCAACTGAGCTACAGCCGCACGCAGAAACGAGATTATAGCAAAGGTTTCAAAAAAGGGAAGCGTGTAACTGCGATTTGTCTCATTGCCATGATCGTGTACCCTAGTGAGGCAGTCGTTTGCTGCAGCTTATGGATCATCATGAACAAGGCCTTTGTCAAAGAGTCGAGCGAAGATAACGACGACGATCTCGACGTCGCCCAGCCGGACATCCCAGCGGGTACCAAGAACTACATCACGCCGGCGGGCTACCGCCGCATGCGCGACGAACTGCTGCATCTGATCGACGTCGAGCGGCCGGAAGTGGTCAAGCTTGTGTCGTGGGCGGCGTCGAATGGCGACCGCTCGGAGAACGGCGATTACATTTATGGCAAGCGCCGCCTGCGTGAGATTGATCGGCGCATTCGTTTTCTGACGAAGCGTCTCGATCTCGCGGAGATCGTGGACAGCAGCAAGCAGGAGAATGTCGATCAGGTCTTTTTCGGCGCCACGGTCGAATATGCGACGCAAGACGGCGACGAGCATACGGTGACGATCGTCGGTATCGACGAGGTCGATCTGGACATCGGGCACGTGAGCTGGATTTCTCCGATCGCGCGAGCGCTGCTGAAGGCCAAGGTCGGCGATACGGTGACGTTGTATACGCCTGCCGGACCGCAGCCGATCGACATACTCGACGTCAAATATCCGCCGCCCGATAACGGCGGCTAGTCTTCCATCCCGGACGCGTCCGTTCGAGCCTGCCGCGTCCATCGCCTTCGCGCGGCGTTCCGCGTAGGCAATAAAAAAGGCGCCGCAAGCGGCGCCTTCCATGTCGCGAGTCCTGCCTGCCGCTTTAGAAGCGGTGACGCAGGCCTGCCGTGACAGCGATCTGCTTGTTGTTGCTCGAAGCAGCCAGACCATTGATGTCCGCGTTAACAACCGCGTTCTCGTTGACTTGCTGGTATTCACCCTGCAGATAGACGTCCGTGCGCTTGGACAGTGCGTATGCCGTTTGCAGGTTGAACTGGTTCCAGTGCGGACGGGTGCCGGCGAGGCTGGCGCGCGTGTACGTGTACGAACCGGCGATGCTGACAGCCGGCGTCAGAGCGTAGCGAGCGTTAGCTTCGAAGTTCTGGAAGTGCGCGCTGTCACCACCGAAGGCGACGCCGCCCGTCTGGCCCGACGCGCCTGCGCCGATGCCGGCGAGGCCCGACAGGTTCGTCTGCGAGTACACGAGACCGACGGTTGCCGGACCGAACGCGTAGCTCGCGCCCGCGCCCCACGTCTGCTGACGGCTAGCGAAGAAAGTGTTGTCGCTCGACACTGCGCCGCCGGCGTTGAACGCCGCAGCCGCGCCCGTCGCGCCGTTGTTGTTCAGTTGCAGGTACGCTGCGCCGACATTCAGGCCGCCCCAGTTGTACGATGCGCCGGCGCTGTAAGCGCGGTTGTTGGCGAAGCCGTCAGCCTGGTTCGAGAAGCCGTACAGGCCGCCGAACTTGAAGCCGCCGTAGTTCGCGCTCGTGTACTTGACCGAGTTGTTGATGCGGAACGAGTTGTTCAGGTTGTCGTTGTCGAACGGATGGGCGAACTGCGTGCCGCCGTACTGCGTGCCGGTCAATGCCAGCGGGCCGACGAAATCGACCATGCTGTCATATTGACGGCCGAGGGTCACGGCGCCGAACTGGTTGCTCGACAGACCGACAAATGCCTGACGGCCGAATTCGCGGCCGCCTTGCTTCAGCGAACCGTCATTGATGCCGAAGCCGTTTTCCAACGTGAAGATTGCCTTCAGGCCGCCGCCGAGGTCTTCAGCGCCGCGCAAGCCCCAACGGCTGCCGTTCACCGAGCCGCTGGTTTGCTGCCAGTTGCTGTGACCGTGCTGGTTGTTGGTGTACGTGATGCCGGCGTCGATCAAGCCGTACAGAGTGACGCTGCTTTGGGCGTGCGCCGCGGTGGCAAAAACGCCCGTCAGGGCTGCGACCATGAGAGTCTTTTTCATCTTGTTACTCCGAAAGCAAGAATTGGCGGTGAATGCTGCTTCGGAAAACCTTCACGCGGACGCTGCGAGAGGCGTATCCGCGAGAAGAGCGTCTGAATGCGGCGCTGTTTTCCGGTTACGCAAAGTGTAGAGAGACCGTCTAATCAATGGGCGTTTCTGTTTGCGCAATAGAGTATTACGCCATTCGAAACGATATGCGGACGCGTTGAAAGCCCCGCCGGTTAAGGCTTTCGAGAGTACCAAGGGCTCATGCAAGGGGTGCGGAGGAATTGGCGTTGCTTATATACGACGCTTATCCGATGCAAAAAAACAACAAGAGCGGCTATGCGAAGTTATTGTTGTTGTTAATGCAATAGCCGATTGTTATTTGTGTGAATAATCGGACTCGGAAATAAGCGCTATACTGAATTACCGCTTTCCGAAGCGGACTTTTTCGTTGTCGAAAAAGATCTCCAAACCTTTGTCAGCGCGACTTCCCAGTCGCGCTTTTTTTTGCGCGCTCAGAACTGCGAAGCCCGATTTGGCGCGTGACTTCCGCTCAATGCGCCGGTGCGGCGTAGTCGGTGTTCCACCGTTCGGTCGCCGTCGAGGAACTCCAGTCCTCCATGACGTAGCGCCGGGCGTCCATCGGCGACGACAGCAGGTTTTGCCAATGGTCGCCGTGCCATACCGGGTCGAATTCGAGGGCCGACGAGTTCTGCCGGTCTGCTTCGGCACTGGAAGTGCGAGATGCTTGCGACGGTGATTGAGCGGAATGAGGGATGAGCCGGGCAAGAATGAGGCGGATGGTATGGAACTGCATGGCAATCTCCTGATGCGCATTACTGCAAATACATAGCTTCACGATGCGGTTCGCTCGGCGAGGCGAACAAGCCGGAGAAACACTTACCAAAGTCACAAATCGTTACAAACGTCGCGTGCATTTCGGGAAGTCTTTCTCTTTTTCTGTGCTCGCGTTAAAGGAGGAGTAAATTTGACGCGAGCGCGAGTATCCAAACGCCGGTTATTTCCGCCATTCGGCTAACTTTTCGCTTATCCAATGTCGTACTTAGGGACTATTAAAAATTCACTTGACGGTGATTCAACGCGCCCCGTATAACGGCAAAGCTGAATTCAGTAGCCGCTCCGAGTGCGCAATGCCTCAGGGATATTCCTTATGGATAAGATGGCAATGGATTGAGGCGTTGAGGGCATTGCCCGATTTGATAATTCGTTGAGGGAAACTGGAATATGGAAACAGGTATCGTCAAATGGTTTAACGATGCTAAAGGTTTTGGCTTCATTACGTCCGATTCGGGTGGCGAAGATCTCTTTGCGCATTTCTCGGAAATTCGCAGCGAAGGCTTTAAATCGCTGAAGGAAAACCAGCGTGTATCTTTCGACGTCAAGGCCGGCCCCAAGGGCAAGCAGGCGGCGAATATCCAGCCGCTGTAAGCGGTAGTGCCGCTGCCCCGTAGCGCGCGGGGCAGGATCCGCTGCTAAAGGCCCTCGCGATTCATCGCGGGGGCTTTTGTTTTTATTCGCTTCGGTCGGGCGTGTGGTCCCGCTGGCGAGATCTACGCACGGTCGGCGGCCGCCAACTAGTGCATACTTGGCGCAAAGTCACGCGTCCAAGCATTCTCTCCATGTCCGAACAGTTTTTGGCCGAACCGGCCTTCGCAGAGCCCATCGTCTTTGTCGATCTTGAAACCACCGGCGGCTCGACCAGCGAGCACCGCATTACCGAGGTCGGCGTCGTCGAAGTCGGGCCGGCCGGCGTCACGCGCTGGAGCAGCCTCGTCGATCCGCAGCAACCGATTCCGTCCTTCATTCAGCAGCTGACCGGCATCACGAATGCGATGGTGCGCGGCGCGCCGACATTCGACGCCATCGCGCCCGAACTCTTTGCCCGCCTGAACGGCAAACTGTTCGTCGCGCATAACGCGAGCTTCGACCGGGGTTTCTTGCGTGGCGAATTCCGGCGCGCCGGTATTTCATTCGACCCGGACGTGCTGTGCACCGTGCGCCTGTCTCGCGCGCTGTTTCCGTCGGAAAAGCGTCACGGACTCGATGCGCTGGTCGAGCGTCATTCGCTCGTGCCGTCGGATCGCCACCGCGCGCTCGCCGACGCCGATCTGATCTGGCAGTTCTGGCAGCGCCTGCATGGCCTCGTGCCGCTCGACGTTTTAAGGGCGCACATCGAGCGCACGACCCGGCGCTACCGGCTGGCCGGCAACATCACCGAAGATCTGCTCGACACGGCGCCTGCGGGCTGCGGCGTCTACGCGTTCTATGGAGACGACGACTTGCCGCTGTATGTCGGACGAAGCGTTCGCGTCCGTCAGCGGCTTCGCGCGCATCTGACAGGGGAGCGCCGTTCGTCGAAGGATATACGGCTTGCGCAGCAGGTTCGGCGTGTCGAATGGCGCGCGACGGGCGGCGAGCTGGGCGCAATGCTGACAGAGGCACAGTGGATTGCGGCGCTGCGGCCGGGGCACAATCGCGCGCCGCGCGTCGCCAAGAGCGATCCCATCGACGCGCCGTGGCCGTTTGTCGGGCCTGTCGTTTTCGAGGAGCGGGAACAAGCGTCAGAGGCGTGCGCTTTTCATGTTGTTGACCGCTGGTGTTATATCGGCCATGCGCCGTCGCTGGAGCAGGCGACCGAGTTGCACACGTCGCGTCTGGATAGCAGCGGCTTTGAGCTTTCGACGTATCGGATTTTGCAAAGCCATCTCGCACGCGGTTTGCGGATGACGCCGCTGACGGTCGTGAACGCGGAGCCTGTCGTGGGCGTTGCCTGACCGCTTCGCCTGCACATTCACCCGCTCGTTCCGCCCGATCGTGCAAGCCCCGCAGCGCGATCAGTCCACGCCTTCCTCCTGGCGTCCGCCGTCAGCCCGTCGCGCCGACGCCGCCGCTTTCGCACACGTGTCCAAGCGCATGAGTTAGCGCATTCGACCGGGTCGAGTCATAGCGGGTCAGCGACTTCCAGTTAGCGAGCGCTTGCGCGACGCGCGACGGACAGTCCGGCGCCGCGCGCAGCGGTTGCACGCGGGCGAGGCCGGCGACGAGCGCCTGCGTCAAGCGGTCCAACTGAGGGCGCGTGCTCGTCGCGAGGTCCGGCGCCGGTTCTTGTGGCGGCTGAGTCGCGCGCCAGTTCGCGAACAGCGCGTTTTGCACCTCTTTGCTGGCGTCTATCTGATCCTGGAAGAAAGCGCGCGCGAACGCCGGATCCACGTTGGCCGCCGCGGCTCGCTTTTCCACATCGGCGAGCAGCGCCTGTTCGCGCGGCGTGTCGGTGATCGCTTGATGGTTGGCCCACTTCCAGCGCGCCACCGGCTCCGCGAGCGCAAGGCGTTGCGACGCAAGCGCGATCACGTTGGTTAGCGCGGTATCGTCGCCATCGGCAAAGGCGGGGGCTGGCGCGAACGCGGCACAGGCGAAGAGCGCCAGCGCGCACGGCGCAGCGAAGCGAAACAATCGATTCATGGGATCAACGGTCGGCCGGGTGGCCCGGAAGGAAAAACCAGAAGAATAGACGATCTACGATCGCACAGGCGCGCTCCCGGGCGCAGCCGCTGCTGGAAGCAGAGCACAACCGATGCTCGCGCAGCGGAAGCGCGCAAGCGCAACGACAGGCGCCGGCACTACGCGGCGGCAGTCCGTCTATTGGTAGCGTCCAAACGAAAGCGATCGGGGAGCGCGCGAGCCACCAGACCTCATGCACGAGACACGAAGACCGCTGCTGCGTTGCGCCACTGCACAGTTACTTTGCGTCGCACGACTTACGTTGTTCGTCGAAAAAGGCGCGCACGTGCTCCGGCAGTTCCGCACCCAAAAATTCGACGCCGACAGGTTCCGGATCCGGGCTGAAAACTTTGTCCGGGGTCGGAATCTTCGGTGGTTTGGCATCCATGATCTTTCTCCTTTACAAACTCATTATTCCCTCGGGCCCCGATTAGCACCAGTGCCCGATTAACATCACGCGTTCTTTGTTGCTTTAACGGCACAGCGCACCATTTCAGCAGAGTCTTCTGATTAAATTTATAGGTTCGCAGCTTGTGTTGTTCTGTGGGCTTGCGTACGTTCAGCGTATCAATTCATCGGTAGATTCCCTGGCGCCTTGTCAGGCGGGCCGCCCAAGCACTGCTGCCTCTCGGTCTCGCGAGTCCGCTCGTGTTCATTCCGGGTATTCCCCGATTCAAAGCTTTTTGTGCGCCGCCGCATCGGAATCGTTTTCCGCGCTAAAAGGCGAACGTTCGTTTATTACCGAGCCGGACCTTATATCTCGAGAAAGCTTTACCTCTTTGTAAACGGGCGACGTGTCGCGCCGTTGACGATCTACGGCCTCTTTTTTCAAACGCGACTTAAGACTTTTTAGGCGTTTCCCTGAATGGTTTAAGCATTGGGCCGGCGTTGCATTCCAGCTCGCGCATTTCGCGACAAAACATCATCGCTCGATGACAACGCCGGCAGCCGCGATCCTGGCTTCTATGACGTGAAGACGTATCGTCAACCGAGAGTGCGTTGGGCAACGGACGCGCGTCTGCCGATGCGGAAGATGGTCGTCTTCGCCTTCAGAGAGTGGGTCATGGAAAACGCTGTGTACTGGAAGGGACGTCAGGTTGGCATCGAATGCGACGGCCGCATCTCGTGGTTTCCGTCGGCGCCGCAGGAAGCGGTCGCTGCGCATTGCGGCGAGGAACGCAGCGACGTCGAGCAGGGCGTCGCGACAAACGATTCCGTCGTCGCGCGCAACCTCGTCACGATCGCACGCTTGCACGGCGACTGAGCGGACTTTTGCGGATAGCCAAAGCCAACTAGTAACCGCAAGACGCGTGTTGTCCCAACCTCGACAAACGCATCGCCAAAACAAAAAGCCCAGTCGCGAGGACTGGGCTTTTTGCTTGAATCTTGATGGTGCCGGAAAGAGGAATCGAACCCCCGACCTTCGCATTACGAATGCGCTGCTCTACCGTCTGAGCTATTCCGGCATCAGGAGAAGCGAGATTATAGGGACTTCTTTATTGGCTTGGCAAGCCCCTCGGTCAATTTTTTGTTTCGAGATGGTAGCGGGTCACGCGGTCCACTTCGTTCTTCGAGCCGAGGAACACCGCGACGCGCTCATGCAGGCTCTTCGGCTGAATATCGAGAATGCGTTTCTCGCCATTGGTCGCGGCGCCGCCTGCCTGTTCAACGATAAACGCCATCGGGTTCGCTTCGTACATCAGACGCAGCTTGCCCGGCTTGTCCGGCGTGCGCTTGTCGGCCGGATACATGAAGATGCCGCCGCGGTTCAGGATACGATGCACGTCCGCGACCATCGACGCGATCCAGCGCATATTGAAGTCGCTTTGACGCGGACCTTCCTTGCCTTGCTTCAGTTCGCCGATGTACTGCTCGACGGGCGGATACCAGTGCCGCTCATTCGACGCGTTAATCGCATATTCGCGCGTCTCGACCGGAATGCGCATGTCGCTTTGCGTAAGCACCCACGAACCGAGTTCGCGGTCGAGCGTGAAGCAGTTCACACCGTTACCAGTGGTCAGTACCAGTACGGTTTGCGGCCCATACACCGCATAACCCGCGGCGACCTGCTGCGTGCCCGGCTGCAGGAACGACTGCTCGGTAGGCTGCTGGCCGTCCGGGCAGCGCAGCACTGAAAAGATGGTGCCGATCGACACGTTCACGTCGATGTTCGACGAGCCGTCGAGCGGATCGAACACGAGGAGATATTCGCCCTTCGGATAGTTCGCGGGAATAGGAAAGAACTGCTCCATTTCCTCCGATGCCATGCCTGCCAGGTTGCCGCCCCATTCATTCGCTTCGAGCAGGATCTCGTTCGACAGAATATCGAGCTTCTTCTGTACTTCGCCCTGCACATTTTCGCTGCCCGCGGTGCCGAGCGCATCGCCCAACGCGCCCTTGCTGACGTGATAGCTGATCGCCTTGCAGGCCCGCGCGACAACTTCGATCAAAAGGCGCAGATCGGCCGGCAGGTTATTGGTTTCCCGCTGCTGCTCGATCAGGTACTTCGTGAGAGTGGTACGACGTTGCAAGGACATTGCTGTACTCCAGGAGGCTTGAGGAATATCCCGATTTTAACCGCTCGGTGTGTCTGCCCCGTGCTTTTGCTGTGGGCGGAGAGATGAAAAACGCGCGCGACGCGGCCAGTGAGCAGCAACGAGCATAACCGGCGGCCAAAGCACAACCCAAACCACAACCGGCCGGTCAGCCTTTGCGCCGGACCTTGCCCGCCGCGGCGCTGCCGCTCACGCTCGCTGCGAGCGCCGCGGCGCGCGCATGTTCCGCGGAAACCTTGGGCAGCTTCGGGCGATCGGCGTTCGGCATGGGTTCGATCTCGCGTTCGATCTGCGCGCCCGCCGCGGCCGTGGCGACGCGCAGGTCGTAGGCGATTTGCAGATTGAGCCAGAACTGCGCGCTCGCGCCGAAGTAGCGCTCGAGCCGCAGCGCGGTGTCAGCCGAGATCGCGCGCTTGCCACGCACCACGTCGTTGATGCGCGGCGCCGGTACGCGCAACGCAAGCGCGAGCGCATTGACGGACATGCCGAGCGGTTCGAGGAATTCGCTGCGCAAAATCTCCCCCGGATGGATTTCCTCGATGCTGTCTCCGGTGTCGATGCCGGAGAAATCGGTGCTGTCCAGATCGGAGCGTTTGATGACCATGTCGGTCTCCCAATAATCAGTGATAGTCGACAATCTCAACATTCAGCGCCTCGCCGTCGATAAAGTGAAAACAGATGCGCCATTGCGCATTGATCCGGATGCTCCACTGCCCGCTGCGCTGCCCCTGCAACGCTTCGAGCCGGTTGCCGGGCGGCGCATGCAAACTATGGACGGTGTCCGCGGCGTCGATCATCAGGAGCTTGCGATACGCGAGCGCCTGGATATGACGCGGCAGCGCATGCACGAACCTGCCCTGAAAAATTCTTGCCGTAGCCTTGTCGCCAAATGTTGTGATCATGGGAATGATATAACGCATCGCGTTAAACGTAAACCGTCAATTGAATGCGTTTACTTTCCCTCAATGCGGCGCTTAAGAACAGTCGGCCAAATGGCTAACGTCGACGTGAACCTGCCACCGGGTCGTCGCAACACAAGGGCGAAAAAAAGCCGGCAACGCGTGCCGGCTTTCGGGGTTGAGAACCGCTCAAACGCGCATCATGCGAGCGCCTTCTCGACGATTTCGCGCACGTCGCGCGACTTCACTTGCGACGCCACTTTCTCCAGCGCCGCACGCATGCCATCGCGCAGCGTCGGCGTGAAGCGGCGCCACAATTCGAGCGAGCGTGCGAGGCGGGCGGCCACTTGCGGATTGATTGCGTCGAGCGCGATCACCTGGTCGGCCCAGAACGCGTAGCCCGAGCCGTCTTGCGCATGGAACTGCGCGGGGTTGGCCGCGCAGAAGCTGAAGATCAGCGAGCGCGCGCGGTTCGGGTTTTTCAGATTGAAGGCGGGATGCGTCATCAGCTTGCGCACGATTTCGATCACGGGCCGCTGCGCACTGCCGCGCTGCGTGGCCTGCAACGCAAACCACTTGTCGATCACGAGCGGCTCTTTCTCGAAACGCCGGTAGAAGTCGTCGAGCGCATGTTGAGCCTCGGCGCTGCCGCCATTGGCCGCTGCGGCGTTGAGCAGCGCGGACAAGGCCGCGGCGCGGTCGGTCATGTTGTTCGCGGCCTCGTATTGCGCCGACGCGAGCCGCACGGCTTCGGCCGGATCGTCGAGCTCGGTCAGATACGAGAGCGCGAGATTCTTCAGAGCGCGATGTCCGGCCGCCGTCGGCGTGGCTTCGTACGGACCCGCCGTGCGATGCTTCTCGTAAATGCTCAGCCACTCGCCCTTGAGCGCATTCGCGAGACGCTTGCGCACGAACTGCCGCGCCGCATGCACGGCCGCCGGATTCGACTCCGTCATCTGCTCGGCCAGATAGGCCTCCGACGGCAGCATCAGCGCGAGTTCGCGGAACGCTGGCGACAGCGATTCGTCCGTGAGCACGCGTGCGAACGCGGCGACCACCGAGTCGTCGAGTTGCAGTTGCGCGCCTTTCGCCGCCTGTCCGGCGAGCGTCAGCAACTCGCGCGTGGCAAGGCGTTGGCCGGCTTCCCAGCGGTTGAACGGATCGCTGTCGTGCGCGAGCAGGAACGCGAGCTGTTCGGCCGGATAATCGTATTCGACGATCACGGGCGCCGAGAAATTACGCAGCAGCGACGGCAGCGGCTCGTCTTCGACATTGACGAACGTGAACGTCTGCTCGGTCTGCGTCAATTCGAGCACGCGCGTGGTCGAGTCGGAAGCGCGCGCTTCGCCTTCGAGTTGCAGCGGCAGATCGTTGCCGTCCTTGCCGATCAGGCCGATGGCGAACGGAATCAGCAGTGGTCCCTTCTGCGTTTCGCGCGCGGCCGGCGCGGCGTCGCCATAACCCTGCGTGAGCGTCACGCTATAGCGCCGCGCCGCCGCGTCGTAACGGGTGCGCACCGACACGCGCGGCGTGCCCGCCTGGCTGTACCAGCGCTCGAACTGCGCGAGGTCGCGGCCGTTCGCGTCGGCGAGCGCATGACGGAAATCGTCGCACGTCACGGCCTGGCCGTCGTGACGCTTGAAGTACAGGTCCATGCCCTTGCGAAAACCGTCGCGGCCGAACAGCGTCTGATACATCCGCACGACTTCCGAGCCTTTTTCGTAGACGGTCATCGTGTAGAAGTTGTTGATCTCGACGTAGCTTTCCGGGCGCACCGGGTGAGCCATCGGGCCGGCGTCTTCGGCGAACTGCATCTGGCGGAGCACGCGCACGTCTTCAATGCGCTTGGTCGCGCGCGCCGCTTCGTCGCCGCTGCTGGTCAGTCCGGCGGCCATGTCGGCGGAGAATTCCTGATCGCGGAACACGGTCAGGCCTTCCTTCAGGCTCAACTGGAACCAGTCGCGGCAGGTCACGCGGTTGCCGGTCCAGTTATGGAAATACTCGTGGCCGACCACCGCCTCGATGTTCGCGAAGTCCGTGTCGGTCGCCGTTTCCGGGTTCGCCAGCACGTACTTCGTGTTGAAGATGTTGAGCCCCTTGTTTTCCATCGCGCCCATGTTGAAGTCGCTCACCGCGACGATCATGAAGCGGTCGAGATCGAGTTCGAGGCCGAAGCGTTGTTCGTCCCAGCGGATCGAATTGATCAGCGAATCCATCGCGTGACGGGTCTTGTCGAGATCGTGCGGCTCGACCCACACCTGCAGCAGCTTTTCCTTGCCCGAGCCGGTTTTCACACGCTCTTCGAGAGCAACGAGCTTGCCGGCGACAAGCGCGAACAGATAGCTCGGCTTCCTGAACGGATCTTCCCAGCGCGCGAAATGACGGCCGTCCGGCAGATCGCCTTCCTCGAGCAGATTGCCGTTCGACAGCAGCACCGGATAATCGGCCTTGCTGGCTCGCAGCGTGACCGTGTAGGTCGACATCACGTCCGGCCGGTCGAGGAAATAGGTGATGCGCCGAAAGCCCTCGGCCTCGCACTGCGTAAAGAAGTTTCCGCTCGACACGTACAGGCCCGAGAGCGTCGTATTCGCGGCCGGATTGCAGATGCTGGTGAGCGTGAGCTCGAAGCTGTCGGGCACGTTATCGAGCAGCAGGCCGTGTTCGTGCGGATGCGCGTTGGCGAACGGCTGACCGTCGAGCGTCGCGCCGACGAACTCCAGTTGTTCGCCCATCAGTCCGAGATGCGGCGCGCGCGCGGCGTCCGGATTGCGGCGCACGCGCATCGTGTTCTTCACGACCGTGCGTTCGGGCAGCAGATCGAACTCGAGCGCGACGGTGTCGATCAGAAAAGCGGGCGGCGCATAATCGGCGCGGCGGATCACATTGGGCGTTGCGGTATCGGCCATGGCGTTCTGTAGTGATGGGACTCGAGCGGCCGGCGCACGAAGACACGCGAGCCGGGCTTGTCGAGCCATTGTACAAAGCCTCGGGCAATCGTGCGGCGCGCGCTTTTCAGATAGCCGTTCGGCCGATGCGCGCTCGGACGCCCGCACCGCTCTTGCTCACGCTCAAGCTCCTGCGGCGTGGGAGCGGAAGGGCGCGGAACGGCGCGGCGCGATCGACGGTCATACGTACAATGAAAGACGAACGAACAGAAACGCTTCACGAGGTAGACCATGACAACGAATATCTGGACGCGCCGCGCCATGTTGCTGCTCGCGGCACTGAGCGTGCTGCTGTCCGGCTGCACGACCTACGTGACCACGCAGGTCACCGCGTTCTCCGACTGGAGCGGCAGCGACGCGGCCCGCACCTACGCGTTCACACGCGAGCCCGACCAGCGGAACAATCTCGAGCTGACGACCTATGAGCGCATCGTCGCCAACGAACTCGCCACGCATGCGTTCCGTCAGGTCGACCCTAACGACGCGCGCTATCTCGTCGGGCTCTCGTATGGAATCCGCTCGGACATGGTGACGGTGGCCGAGCCGGTCTACTACAACCCGTGGCCGGCGCCTTACTGGGGCTGGGGCCGTCCGTACGATCCGTGGGGCCCGTGGGGTCCGTTTCCCGCCGGCTACGTGAACCAGAGCTATCCGATCTTCACGCATCTGCTCGGCGTGCGGATCACCGAGCGCGCGACGGGCAAGGAGGTCTACAACGTGACCGCGCGCAACTCGGGCGGCGAGTCGTCGCTGGTGAGAGCCATGCCGTATCTGGCGCGCAGTGCGCTTGCCGACTTCCCGCTCGGCAACGGCGTCGTGCGCACCGTCAAGATTCCGCTCGGCAACAGCGCCGGTGCTTCCAACGAAACGGCGGCGCCGGCTGCCGCCGCGTCGCCGGCTGCAGCGTCGGGCGCGAAAGCCGTGCAATGACCGCGACGCAACCGCAAGCGCGATAAAAGCGTGACAAGAGCGCGATCCGGCAAATGCCGGCATCGCGCACCTTCGTCAGAGCCCGCCGCCGAACAGCGCCATCGTTCCGAGAACCACGAACAGCACGGCGGCGATGCCGTGCACGATGCCGGTCGGCAGACGGTGCGCGAAGCGGTCGCCGAGCAGGATCGCCGGGACGTTGGCGATCATCATGCCGAGCGTGGTGCCCGCCACCACGCCGAAGAAGTCGTGAAAGCGCGCGGCGAGCGCAACCGTCGCGATCTGCGTCTTGTCGCCCATTTCCGCGAGGAAGAAGGCCACGACAGTCGCGCCGAACACGCCAAGATGCGTGCGGTTCGTGTTGGCTTCTTCGTCGTCGAGCTTGTCGGGCACGAGAATCCACAAACCCATGCCGATGAATGAAATGGCCAGCGCCCAGCGCATGATGGCCGGCGTGAGCAGCGAGCCGAGCCACGCGCCGAGCGCGCCCGCGCCCGCGTGATTGACGAGCGTCGCGACCAGCACGCCGAGGATGATCGGCATCGGCTTGCGATAACGCGCGGCGAGCACGAGCGACAGCAGCTGCGTCTTGTCGCCGATTTCGGCGAGCGCGACCGCTCCGGTGGAAATGAGGAAAGCGTGGAACACGTGGGTTGGAATCCGCGGGCCGGGAAATGAACGAGCGACGACCCACGACACGCCGGGCCCAATTGCGGCGGGGTGTGGGTCATCGGTCTCGCCAGGCCAGAGGCTGCGGCTGCCACGGCCATGACGGCCAAGTCTGTTGACAGGCGCCCCCGCGAGCGCACGTTGTTGCGAGCCCGGCTAGATGCCGGGCGAACGTGGCGCGGGGCGGCTACTCCCCAATGAGGGACGGATTATAGCAGGCGTCGCCGCGCGGCCGTTCTGCCGGAGCAGAATTCGCGTGAAATCGGATCGCATGTATTCGACTGCAACAGTCGTCGCAGAAAGTTAATTGAAAGTATCCAGGGGATTCTCTTTGCGAACGCGACCTTCTGACAGTCGAATTCCCAAAAACCTACAGACGTAGGGATATTCCCAGGCCAAGATGGGAAATTTCTGCAAATCGCCATAGCACTCAAATTAGCGTCGTAAACGCGAGACGGATACAGATGGATACGTCTTTTGTGGCTGATTTAATTCAGAATATTCAGTATGATTCCGGCGACTAAGGAAGCCTGAGCCAAACTACACGGCCAATCGTCAATGGCCTAAATAATCGGGCCAAAGTGCCGTTAATTCGCTGAACCCTACAAAAGAAGTCTGGATTGTCCCCCGGCTGGAAATTGCCGGTCCGCGCGGCGCGCATACGCTGTGACGGCTGCGTATTCCGTCAGGCGCTTCAGCCTCTCCTTGCTTCAACGCGCGAACACCGATATGCCCGATCCGCACTGGACCATTCCGGTCGCTCGCTGGTCTAGCTGGCCTGCTGCCACCACCGCCGCACCCGACATCGGTTTTATCGAACCGATCGTGCGGCGGCGTCTCAGCACGCTCTCGAAAGCCGCGCTGAAGGTGGCGCACGATTGCGCCGGGGCCGACGAGGCGCGCGTCGTGTTCGCGTCGCGGCACGGCGAACTGCGCCGCACCACGGAGATCCTGCGCGCCATCAGCTCCGGCGAGCCGGTGTCGCCGACGGCCTTCAGCCTCTCGGTGCTCAATGCGATGACGGGCGTATTCGGCATCGCGCGCGGCGACCGCTCGGCGGCGAGCGCCATTTCGGCGGGCCCGGAAACGCTCGGCTATGCGCTGCTCGAGGCGTATGCGCAACACGCAACGCAATCGGCGTCACCGGTGCTGCTGGTCTACGCCGACGAACCGGTCGACTCCGCATACGGAACGATCGACGATGAAGTGCAGGGCGGCGCGATCGCGCTGCTCTTGAGTAACGAAACGGCGCTCGGCCATCTGGTCTGTACACGGTCCGCATCGCCGGGCCTGCACGATTCGGAGCCCGCAGCAACCCGCTTCGCCACGCAAAGCCAGGCGCTGCTGCATTGTCTTGAAACCGGCGAGCCCGCGGCCTGGCAAGGCGCCGGCGTCCTTTGGCAGTGGGAGTGGCATGACCGCGCGGCTTGACTACACGTGGCGATTCTTCGCCACGGGCATGGCTTTCGTCGTGTTCGGCATCTGCGGCGTGCTGTTTTCGGTGCTGGTGTTTCCGCTCGCGTGGCTGTGGCCGCATCGTGCGTCGCGGCAGTTCGCGGTGACGAGCATCATCCACTGGTTTTTCCGCGCGCTCGTCGGCGCGTTGCAACTGATCGGCGTGATGAAGCTCGAAGTGTCGGGCGGCGAGGCGCTGCGCGCGCGCGGTCCGTCGATCGTGGTGGCCAACCACCCGACCTACCTCGACGTGATGGTGCTGCTTTCGCTCACGCCGCACGCATGCTGCGTCGTGAAAAACGCGCATTGGAGCAACCCGTGTTTCTGGGGCATCGTGCGTTCGGCGGAATACGTGAGCAACGCCGATCCCGCGGAGCTCGTCGAAGCAGGCGCAAGGCAGCTCGCGGCAGGCTATACGATGATCATTTTTCCCGAAGGCACGCGCAGTCCCGCGCGCAACCGGCTGCATGCGTTTTCGCGCGGCTTCGCGCACATGGCGCTGAAGGTGGACGCGCCGATCGTGCCGGTGCTGATGGATTGCGATCCGCCCGCGTTCACGAAACAGATGCGCTGGTACGACGTGCCGGCGCGAGCGTTCCGCATGCGCGTGAACGTGCTGGAGCCGCTCGGCGTCGAGCGGCTCGCGGCAGACGACACAACACCGGCTCTCGCTGCGCGCAGCGTGACGAGCGCCGTCGAAGCACACATTACCCGGCACCTGTTCGATTATGGATTCTTTAAAACTGGAAATTAAGCAGCTTCTGATCGAGGCACTCGATCTGGAAGACCTGAGCCCCGCCGATATCGACGACGACGCACCGTTGTTCGATACCGACGGTATCGGTCTCGATTCGATCGACGCACTGGAAATCGGCATCGTGCTGCGCAAACAATATCAATTGACCATTGCGGCAAACGACGACCGCACGCGCGAGCACTTTCGCTCCATCAGCACGCTGGCCGCGCTGGTGGCAAGTCAGCGCGAAGCGGCGCACGCCGCGAACGAAACCAACAGCAAAGGGGAATGACCGTGTCCGAGGCAGAGATTCTTGAACGCATCCGCGCCATCTTTAAAGAGAACTTCGCAATCGAGCCGGAACGCGTGACACCCGACGCGCATCTGTTCGAAGACCTCGATCTGGACAGCATCGACGCGGTCGATCTCGCGATCAAGCTCCAGGAAATGACCGGGCGCCGCATCAAGCCGGAAGAGTTCAAATCGGTGCGCACGGTCGGCGACGTGATCGGCGCGGTCGAATCGCTGCTGGCGGCTCAAGGCTGATGCCGGCAGTGCGTTCGCGCACACGGGCGGCCGATCAGCCCGCCGCAAGCGCTTCGTCCGCGGCTGAACGCCATTGGCTGAAGGCGATCGTGCAAGTGCTGGTGAAGCTCGCGTATCCCGCGTTGATTCTGTGCGCGTGGCGTTGGGACACGCCGCGTTACGTCGGCTGCATGCTGTTTGCGATTCTGTGGCTGCAGCGCTGGGCCGGCAGCGGTGCGGTCGCGACTTCGCTGCGGCGTCTTTCCGCCATCGACTGGACCGTGGTCGGCTTGCTGAGCTGCGCGTCGGCGGCCATCGTGCTCACCAACAGCGAGCTGCTGTTGCGCCTCTATCCGTCGCTCGTCAATCTCGGGCTCCTGATCGCGTTCGGCGCGACGCTCGTGCGCGGTCCGTCGATGATCGAAAAATTTGCGCGCCTCGGCAAGCCCGACTTGCCGCCGGGCGCAGTGCGCCACACGCGGCGCGTCACTCAGGTGTGGTGTGTGTTCTTTCTACTGAACGGTGCTTTTTCCGCGTATACCGCGCTCTACTGGAGCCGCGCAAGCTGGTCGCTGTATAACGGCGCGATTGCTTATCTGCTGATCGGTGTGCTGCTGATCGCCGAGGTCGTGTGGCGCTATCTCGTCGTGCTGCCGCGAGCCGCGCGTTCGGAGGCGGCGTGATGATCGCGTTGCACGACCTGTTGTCCGTTCCGCTCGATGCCGCCGCTTCACGCGTTGCCGTTTGCCGCGATCGCACGGCGCTGCTCGATCGCGCCGCGTTTCGCGCGCGCGTCGCGGCGCTCGTTGCGCTGGTGCAATCGCAAGCGGCGCAACGCTATGCACTGTGTATCGACGATCCGTTCGATTTCGCGTGCGCGTTGTTCGCGCTCTTCGCGTGCGGCAAGGAGCCGGTGATTCCGGCGAACGCGACGCCCGGCTATCTTGCCGATCTCGCCGACGCGTACGACGTCGTGCTGACCGACGCGACGCTGCAGTTGCATGCGCAAGCCGATGCGCAAGCCGAGGCGGCCGCGTCCGCGCTCGACAAAAACATCGACCCGCAAGCGCCGCTCACGCTCTACACCTCGGGCAGCAGCGGCCGTCCGAAGCCGATCCGCAAAACGCTCGCGCAGTTCAACGCCGAAGTGCACACGCTCGAGAAGCAGTGGGGCGCGCTCGTCGGCGACGCGACCATGCTCGCGAGCGTGCCGCATCACCATATCTACGGTCTGCTGTTTCGCGTGATGTGGCCGCTTGCCGCCGGCCGCGCATTCGATCGCGAGATCAGCATCGAACCGCTGCATCTGCAAACGCAGATCGCGCAATGCGGCGCAGCCGTGATCGTATCGACGCCCGCGCAGTTGTCGCGCTGGCCCGCGCTGCCAGGCTTCGCCGCGTTGACGCCCGCGCCGCGCGCGGTTTTTTCGTCGGGCGGTCCGCTCGCGCTCGAAGCCGCGCAGCAATACGCGGCGGCTTACGGCGCCGCGCCGCTCGAAATCTACGGCAGCACGGAAACGGGCGGCATTGCATGGCGTCGTCAGGACCAGACCGATGCATGGCAAGCGACGACCGGCATCGAAGTGCGTTGCGACGAAGACGGCGCGCTCAACGTGCGCTCGCCGCATCTCGACCATGGCGGCTGGCATCGCACCGACGACAAGATCGCGTTCGACGCGCAAGGCCGTTTCCGTTTGCAGGGCCGTCTCGATCGCGTGCTGAAGCTCGACGGCAAGCGTGTGTCGCTGCCGGAACTCGAAGCGCGTCTCGCGCTGCATCCGTATGTGATGCAAGCGGCAATCGCGCCGCTCGAAGGCGGCGCGCGTGAGCGCGTCGGCGCGGTCGTCGCGTTGACGGGAGCGGGCAACGACGCTTTGCGCGACGAAGGCCGCGTGGTCCTCGCGCAAAACCTGCGTCGCCATCTCGCCGATTACTTCGACGCGGTGGTGTTGCCGCGTCATTGGCGCTTCCGTCTCGCGTTGCCGTTCGACGCGCGCGGCAAGCTGCCGGTGTCCGCGGTTGCCGCGGCGTTCGAGCCGCGCGCCGAAGGTTTCGAGCTGCTCGCCGAAGCGCGCGCAGGCGACACGCTGCACTACGAACTGCGCGTGCCGCCCACGCTGATTCATTTCGCCGGCCATTTTCCCGGTCTGCCGATTCTGCCGGGCGTCGTGCAGGTCGATTGGGCTGTGCGTCTGGCCGCCGAACAACTGCCGTGCGCGCACAGCGTCGCGTCCGTCGACCGGTTGAAGTTCATGGCGCCGGTGTCGCCCGGCGCGGTGTTGAAGCTGACGCTCGCGCACGATAGCGCGCGTCAGCGCGTGCAGTTTGCGTACCGCGTGAACGAGCGCGATTGCGCATCGGGCGTGATCGTTTATCGGGAGAGCGCGTGATGAATTTCGCTCCCTGCATCGTGATCCCGATCTACAACCACAAGGACGCGATCGGCGCGACCGTCGCGCATCTCGCGGTGCACGGCTTGCCGATTTTCATCGTCGACGACGGCAGCGACGAAGCCACCCAACAGGTGCTCGCCGAGCTTGCACAGCAATACGTGCAGCAAGTCTCGCTGCTGCGTCTGCCGGTCAACGGCGGCAAAGGCGCGGCGGTGATGGCGGGCCTGCGCGCCGCGCGCGATGCGAAGTACACGCACGCGTTGCAGATCGACGCGGACGGCCAGCACGACGCCAATGACGTGCCGCGTTTCGTCGAAGCCGCGCGCGCCGAACCCGGCGCGGTCATTCTGGGCCGTCCGGTGTATGACGAGAGCGTGCCGAAAGCGCGACTCTACGGCCGTTATCTGACGCACGTGTGGGTGTGGATCGAAACGCTGTCGCTCACCATCCGCGATTCGATGTGCGGCTTTCGCCTCTATCCGCTTGCGCTCGCGTGCGAGTTGATCGACAGCGTGCAGTTGCCCACACGCATGGACTTCGACATTGAGATTCTGGTGCGCCTGTATTGGCGGCGCGCCGCGTTTCGCGCGATTCCCACGCGCGTCACGTATGCGAGCGACGGCGTCTCGCATTTCGACGTGCTGTGGGACAACGTGCGCATCAGCCGCAGTCATACGCGGCTCGTGTGCGGCATGCTGCTGCGTCTGCCGATGCTCGTCGCGCACAAGTTCATGCCGCGCCGCGCCGTGCTCGCAGCCGTGCAAAGCGAGCCGAACGCGCAGGACTGGTGGCGTATCGCGGAGCGGGGCAGTCACCTCGGCATGTCGTTGCTCGCGCTCAGTTGCAAGCTGTTCGGCCGACGTTTCACCGCGCTATGGCTGCATCCGATCGTCGCGTATTTTCTGCTGACGGGACGTGCCGCGCGCGAGGCCTCGGCCAATTACTTCACGCGTTTGCGCGAGGCCGCGCCGCATGGCGAGACGCCGCGACCCGGCTGGCTGTCCGCGTATCGACACATGCTGGCGTTCGCGCAATCGGGCTTCGACAAGCTCGCCGCGTGGTCCGGCTGCGTCAACAATGCCGACGTCAAGTTCGAAGATCCTTCGGCGTTCGAAGCATTGGTCGCGAGCGGCAAGGGCGCGCTGGTGATCGGCGCGCATCTCGGCAATCTGGAGATGACGCGTGCGCTCGCCGCGCAGGGCGCCTACGCGAAAGTCACGGCTGTCGTCTATACGGAACATGCGCGGCGCTTCAATAGCGTGCTCGCGTCGGCGAACAGCGAGTTCGCGCGGCATCTGCTCGAAGTCGCGGACTTCGGGCCTGAAACGGCGATGCTGATGCAGCAGCGTGTCGACGCCGGCGAACTGCTCGTGATTGTCGGCGACCGCGTGCCCGCGCACGAAGCGGGCCGCACCACCCAGGCGCGCTTTCTCGGCGCCGATGCGCCCTTCGCGCAGGGACCGTACGTGCTCGCGCATGCGCTCGGCTGTCCCGTGTATCTCTTCTTCTGCCTGAAAGAGCAGGGCGGTTATCGTCTTTACTTCGAGCCGTTCGCGGAGCGCATCGAATTGCCGCGGCGCGAACGCACGCAGCATCTCGCCGCGTGGGCGCAGCGTTATGCCGCGCGTCTCGAACACTATTGCCGCAAGGCACCTTATCAATGGTTCAACTTCTTCGATTTCTGGGCCAGCCCCAAGCGAGGCGCGAATGGCCGAACATGATCTGATCGACGCGCCGGATGCCGGCGTGCAAGCGGTTTCAAATCGCGGCGGCAACGCGGCTCCGGTGGTGATCGGCGCACGCAAGCTGACTATTGAGGACGTCGTCGCGATCGCGCAGCATCGCGCGCCGGTCGCATTGAATACGGACCCCGAGTGGCGCGCGCGCATTCAACGCGGCGCGGATTTCTTGCGCCGCCATCTCGCGGCGGGCGCGACGGTCTACGGCGTCAACACCGGTTACGGCGACGCCTGCGTGGTCGACGTGCCGATGGAACTCGTCGAAGCCTTGCCGCTGCAACTCACGCGTTATCACGGCTGCGGCATGGGCCGGTATCTCGACGACGGCGAGACGCTTGCCGTCATCGCCGCGCGTCTGAACTCACTCGCGTACGGTTTTTCGGGCGTGCGCCCCGTGCTGCTCGAACGTCTCGCGGACCTCGTCAATCATCGCGTATTGCCGCGCATTCCGGCCGAAGGCTCGGTCGGCGCGAGCGGCGATCTCACGCCGCTTTCGTATGTGGCCGCCGCACTCGCGGGCGAACGCGAAGTCATGTTCGAAGGACGCCTGCGCGACGTGCGCGAAGTGTGGAGCGAACTCGGACACACGCCGCTCACGCTCGCGCCCAAAGAAGGCCTTGCGCTGATGAACGGCACCGCGGTGATGACCGGACTCGCGTGCCTCGCGTTCGCGCGCGCCGACCATCTGACGCGGCTCGCCGCGCGCCTGACCGCGCTGTGCACCGTCGCGCTCGACGGCCGCGCCGCGCATTTCGACGCGACGCTCTTCGAAGTGAAGCCGCATGCGGGCCAGGCCGAAGCCGCCGCCTGGATTCGCGCCGATCTCGAAGGACGCGACGATACGCCGGGTCACCGCTTGCAGGACCGCTATTCGATTCGCTGCGCGCCGCACGTGATCGGCGTCGCGCGCGATGCGCTGAGCTGGGTGCGCCGCGACATCGAAAACGAACTGAACAGTGCGAACGACAACCCGCTGATTGACCCCGACAACGAACGTGTTTTGCATGGCGGCAACTTCTACGGCGGCCATATTGCGTTCGCGATGGACTCGCTGAAAGTGGCCGTCGCGAATCTCGCCGACCTGATGGACCGGCAACTGGCGCTGCTCGTCGACGTGAACTTCAACAACGGTTTGCCGCGCAACCTGAGCGGCGCAGCGCCCGCGCGTGCGGCCATCAATCACGGCTTCAAGGCCGTGCAGATTTCGTCGTCCGCGTGGACGGCGGAGGCGCTGAAGAACACGATGCCCGCCAGCGTGTTTTCGCGTTCGACCGAAGCTCACAATCAGGACAAGGTCAGCATGGGCACGATCGCCGCGCGCGACTGCCTGCGTGTGCTCGAATTGACCGAGCAGGTCGCGGCCGCGCATACGCTTGCCACCGTGCAGGCGGCGCAGTTGCGCCTGCGAATCGACAGTGCGACGCCGGTGCCCGCGCCGTTGCAAACGTTCGTGGAAAACGTCGGCGCACAATCGCCTTTCGTCGACGATGACCGCGCGCTCGAATCTGATCTGCGCGCACTGACCGCGCGCATCGCCGCCTGCGAGTTGCTGCACGACTATCGCGGAGGCTCAGAAGCATGAGCGCCGCCCGCAAGGTATTGAGCGCGAGCGCGGCGGTCGAAGTGCCGTTTCACGACGTCGATGCAATGAACGTGTGCTGGCACGGCCATTATCTGAAGTACTTCGAGATCGGCCGTGCGGCGCTGTTGCGCGCGTTCGATTACGACTACCGCGAAATGCAGGCGTCGGGTTATCTGTGGCCGATTGTCGAAGCGCACTTGAAGTACGTGCGTCCGGCAACCTACGGCCAGAAACTCGACGTGCGCGCGCAACTGCTCGAACACGAAAACCGCCTGAAAATAGGCTATGAAATCGTCGATTGCGCGTCGGGCACGCGGCTCACGAAGGGCTACACGATTCAGGTGGCTGTCGATGCCGCGACGCAGGAATTGCAATTCGTGTCGCCGCCCGTCGTGTTCGAGAAACTGGAGCGCGTATGGGCAGCATGAATTGCTACGGGCCACTAAGCAAAGCGCTATGCAACGCGCTATGCGCTCTCGCGCTTTCGGGCGCGTTGAGCGTGGCCGCATCGCCGGCTTCGGCGGCATCCACTGACGGCAACCCCGCACTCGTCTCGCAGATCGCATCGCACCTTGCCGCGGCCAAGGGCGTGCGCGCGCAGTTCACGCAGACGCAGACACTCGCCGCGATGAAGCAGCCGCTCGTCAGCACCGGCTCGCTGCTGTTCGTGCGCGAGCGCGGCGTGATCTGGCAAATCGCGACGCCGTACAAAGCCACGTATGTGATTACCGATGCAGGCGTCGCCGAAGTCAACGCCAACGGTCAGCGTGTCACCACGCACAGCGCGCAGGGCACGCGCGGCGTCGCGCAAGTCTCGAAGATGATGCGCGCGATGCTCGGCGGCGATCTGTCCGCACTGTATTCGCAATTCGACGTAGAGGCCGAAGGCAGCCCCACGCACTGGCGCATGCAGCTCACGCCGAACCAGCCGCAAATCGCGCAGTCCATCAAAGGCTTGCAGATGAGCGGCGGCGATTATCTGCAGAGCTTGCGCATCGCGCTCGCCAACGGCGATACGACGCAACTCGAGTTCAGTAAAAGCGAGGCGGTGAGCGAACTCGCGCCGGCCGAACGCAGCCTGTTCGGGACGCCGTAATGGATTTGCTGCGACACCGATCCGCGAGACAGACATGGGGCGTGCGCGCCGCGTGGCTCGCGCTCGCGCTCGTCGCGGCGCTGTATTGCGGCTGGCGGTTCGCGGGACCGTCGCCGTTGCAGACCAATTTGCTCGCGCTGTTGCCCGCGACCGAAGCGGACCCCGTCGCGGAAAAAGCCGTCGATATGCTCGCGAGCGCGCTCGGCGACCGCACCGTTTTTCTCGTCACGAGCCACGACGACGCGCACGCGAAAGCGGCGGCGAAACAGCTCGGCGCATCGCTGCGGACAAGCGGCGCATTCGCTTCGGTGACGGCGGAATTGCCGCCGTTCGATCTGTCGCAAATCGCGGCGCTGTACATGCCGTATCGCTTCGGCTTGCTGACGCCTGCCGATCGTGCGGCAATCGCCGGCGGGAACGCAGCGGATTCGACGCTGCGCGATGCGCTGGCTCAGCGCATCTACAGTCCGCTGCGCGGCGGCCTCACCACCTCCCTATCGGACGACCCGTTCGGCTGGCTCGAACATTGGCTCGGCAATCTGCCGCTTGCCACGTCGAATCTCGAACTCGAGGACGGTCTGCTCGTCTCGCATCGAGGCAATGCGACAAGCGTGCTGATCGTCGCGACGCTGCCCGGCTCGGCCTATGAAACGAAGACGCAGCACGCGGTGCTCGGCGCGTTGGCGCAAGGCGAAAGCGCGCTGAAGCACGCGTTCCCCGATGTGTCGGTGGCGCGCACTGGCGCCGTGTTCTACGCCGAATCGGCACGCAGCGCGTCGGAGCGCGAAGTGCACGCGATCGGCATCGCGTCGCTCGTCGGCATTGCGTTGCTGATGATGTGGGTGTTCCGCTCGCCGCGCCTGCTGCTGCTCGGTTTCGTCTCGACCGCGCTCGGCATTGTCTGCGCGCTTGCGGTCACGTTGCTCGTCTTCGGCAAGCTGCATCTGCTGACGCTCGTCTTCGGCGCGAGCCTGATTGGCGAAGCCGTCGATTATTCGATTCAGTATTTCGTCGTCTATCTCGGCGCGGGGCGCGACTGGGATGCGCGGCGCGGCGCACGCGCGGTGCGTCCCGCGTTGGGCGTCGCGCTTGCCACAAGCCTGCTCGGCTACGCGATCCTGACATGGGTGCCGTTTCCCGCGCTCAAGCAGATCGCGTGCTTTGCGATGGCCGGCATCGTGACGGCGTTCGCCTCGGTGATGTGGCTGTTGCCGGCGTTGCTGCAGCATGCGCCGAAGCGCAGCCCGCGGCGTCTGTTCGAGCGCGCCGCGCGCCTGCTCGGCGTGTGGCATCGCATGATCGGCGGCAAGCGCGCGTGGTTCGTCGCCGCGCTGCTGCTGATTGCCGCGATTCCCGGCTGGCTGCGCCTCACTAGCGACGACGACATCCATCTGCTGATCCAGCGCGATGCGTCGCTCGTCGCGCAGGAAGACAAGGTGCGCGAGGCGGTCGGCGTGGATAACAGCGCGCAGTTTTTCGTCGTGCGCGGCGAGACGGCAGAGCTCGTCTTGCAGCGGGCCGAAGCGCTCGGCGCGAAACTCGATGCGTTGAACGGCACGGCCGACAAGACGGGCGGTTATCAGTCGGTTGCGCAATTCGTGCCGTCCGCGCGTCGGCAGAATGAAGACCGCGCGTTGCTCGCGCAACATCTGTTTAACGACCCGGCCGCATTGCGCGCGACGCTGCTGCAAGCAGGCTTCAAAGACGAAGTCGCCGACGCGTGGATCGCCGCTCAAGCGAAGCCGCAAGCGCTGTTGAGTATCGACTCATGGCTCGCCGCGCCGTGGTCGCAACCGTATCGGCATTTGTGGCTCGGCCAGGTCGACGCGGCGAGCCACGCGTATGCGGCTGTCGTGATTCCGCAAGGCGTGACGCCGCGCAACGAGTCCGCGTTGATCGCCATCGCGCAGGCGCTGCCGGGTGTCGCGTTCGTCGACAAAGCCGCGAGCGTGTCGAAGCTGTTCGGCGCGTATCGCGTGGATAGCGGCTGGTGGCTCGGCGGCGCGCTGACGCTCGTTCTGGTTCTGCTGATCGTGCGTTACGCTGCGCGGCGCGCTGTGTCACCGAATGCAGGCGGCGCAGTCTCTGTGCTTGAGCGCGTGCGCGGCGGCGTCGCGGTGACGTTGCCGGTGCTGCTCGCTGTCGGGGTCACGCTCGCCGCATTCGGTTATGCGCGGGTGCCGCTCAATCTGTTCAACTGGCTTGCGCTGATGCTCGTGCTCGGCGTGGGCGCAAACTACGCGGTGTTTCTGCGCGAAGGATGCCTGCGCGCGGACGCCGACCTCGGCGCGGTGTGGACCGGCGTGCTGTTGTCGGCGGCGACCACGCTGCTGTCGTTCGGCATGCTCGGCATGAGCGCGATGCCCGCGTTGAAGAGCTTCGGCGCGACGCTCGCGCTCGGCATCGCGGTATCGGTGCTGCTTGCGCCGATCGGCATGCCATCGGAAACAAGGAGGGCCGCATGAAAGCGCCATCAGTTTATTTGCACGCGCTCGGCATGATCAACGCGCTCGGCGGCGACCTCGACAGCATCGTGCCCGCGCTCGCGGCGAGCGACGCGCGCGGCATGGCAAGCATGCACACCGGTATCGGCGACGCGTTTGTCGGCAGCGTCGTGACGCCGCTCGAACTCGCGCCGTCCGCGGATCTTGCGCGCTACGACTGCCGTAACAACCGCTTGCTGCTCGCGGCGCTTGCGCAGATCGCGCCTGCCGTCGACGCAGCGCGCGAGCGCTATGGCGCGCATCGAATCGGCGTGGTGCTCGGCACGAGCACGTCGGGCATCGAAGCGGCCGAAGCCGCGTTCGTCTATCAGGCACAAGCGGGCGCGCTGCCGTCGAGCTTCAATTACCGGCAGATGGAGATCGGCACGGCCGCGCCGTTCGCGGCCGCGGCGCTCGGGGTGAAAGGGCCGGCGTATACGATCTCGACCGCCTGCACGTCGAGCGCGAAGGCGTTCGCATCGGCGCGGCGCTTGTTGCAGTTGCAACTATGCGACGCGGTCGTGGTGGGCGGCGTCGATTCGTTATGCGAGCTCACGGTGCAAGGCTTTGCGTCGCTCGAATCGACGAGCAGCGCGCGCAGCAATCCGATGAGCCGCAATCGCTGCGGCATCAATGTCGGCGAAGGCGCAGCCGTGTTCCTGATGAGCCGCGACGAAGCGGCGGTGCGTCTTGCGGGCGTCGGCGAATCGAGCGACGCGCATCACATTTCGTCGCCCGATCCGCAAGGCGTGGGCGGCGAACTCGCGTTGCGCGAGGCGCTGGCCGATGCGGGCATTGCGCCGTCGTCTATCGGCTATGTGAATCTGCACGCCACGGCGACGCGCAAGAACGACGAGATGGAAGCGAGCCTGATGTCGCGCGTCTTTCCCGAAGGTGTCGCGACGAGCGGCACAAAGCCGCTGACCGGTCATCAACTGGGCGCCGCGGGCGCGACGGAGCTTGGCTTCGTGTGGCTCACGCTCGCGCGTCAGGACGTTGCGCTGCCGCGCCATCTGTGGGACGGCGAGGCCGACCCGGCCCTGCCCGCGCTCGACCTCGTGGAAACCGAACGTTTCTTGCCGCGCGAGGCGGCCACGCAGGGAGCCACCCGATACGCGATGAGCAACTCGTTTGCATTCGGCGGCAGCAACGTCAGCCTGATTCTTGCAGGATGAGCGCGATGAACGACACGCGAACTATCGACGAACTGCTGCAGCAACCGATCGAAGCGATCATCCCGCATCGCGGCACCATGCTGCTGATCAACGGCGTGGACGCGTTCAGCGAAGAGACGCTGACCGCGCGCGCGACCGTTCACGCCGACGCATGGTACGCCGACGCGCAAGGCGCGATGCCCGCGTGGATCGGCATCGAACTGATGGCGCAGACCATTGCCGCGCATGTCGCGCTGCTGGCCATGCGCGGCGGCGGCCGTGCGCGGCCCGGCGTGCTGCTCGGTTCACGCAGCTACAAGGCGTTGCAGCCGAGCTTCGCAGGCGGCGCGCAACTGCTGGTTCACGCAACGGAACTGCTGCGCAGCGAGGAAGGCCACGGTGCGTGTGAATGCACGATTCACGACGGCGACGTGTGCTGCGCCGAGGCCGTGATCAAGGTGTTTCAGCCAGCCGATTTTCAGTCATTCATTGAGGGGAGTTTCAGTTCATGAGCCGGCGTGTTCTCGTTACCGGCGCAAGCCGCGGCATTGGCCGCGCGATTGCGTACCAGTTGGCCGCCGACGGCTTCGCGGTGTCCGTGCATTGCCGCACCGGACGCACCGAGGCCGAAGCGGTCGCGACGGGCATCGCCGCGCAGGGCGGCACCGCGCGCGTGCTGCAGTTCGACGTGCGCGAGCGCGCGGTGTGCCGCGAAGTGCTCGAAGCCGATGTCGCGGCGCATGGCCCGTACTACGGCATCGTATGCAGCGCGGGCGTCACGCGCGACGCCGCGTTTCCCGCGCTCAGCGACGAAGACTGGGACATCGTGATCGAAACCGGCCTCGACTCGTTCTACAACGTCGTGCATCCGTTGACGATGCCGATGGTCCGCGCGCGCAAGGGCGGGCGCATCGTCACCATCGCATCGGTGTCGGGCGTGATGGGCAATCGCGGCCAGGTGAACTACAGCGCGGCGAAGGCGGGTCTGATCGGCGCGACCAAGGCGCTCGCGGTCGAACTGGCGACGCGCAACATCACCGTCAATTGCGTGGCGCCCGGTCTGATCGAAACCGGCATGCTCGAAGAGATGCAGCTCGAACACGCGCTGAAGACGGTGCCGATGAACCGCGTCGGGCAGCCTGCGGAAGTCGCGTCGGTGGTCAGCTTCCTGATGTCGGATGCGGCCTCGTATGTCACGCGCCAGGTGATCGGCGTCAACGGCGGGATGATCTGATGAAGCGAGTCGTCATTACCGGCATGGGCGGCGTCACCGCGCTCGGCGATAGTTGGGATGCCATCGAAGCGCGCCTGAAAAGCGGCGTGAATGCCGTGCGGCGCATGCCCGAGTGGAATTACTTCGAATCGCTGCATACGCGGCTCGCGTGTCCGTTGCCGGGCTTCGTCGCGCCCGCGCATTATCCGCGCAAGAAAACGCGTTCGATGGGCCCCGTGTCGCTGTATTCGGTGCGCGCAAGCGAACTCGCGCTCGCCGATGCGGGCCTCGCCGACGACGCCAGCATCAAGGACGGCCGCATGGGCGTCGCCTACGGTTCGTCGTCGGGTTCGGTGCAGCCGATCCGCGCGTTCGGCACGATGCTTGAAACCGGCTCGATGAGCGACGTCACATCGAACAGCTACGTGCAGATGATGCCGCACACCACGGCCGTCAACGTGAGCCTGTTCTGGGACCTCAAGGGGCGCATCATTCCGACTTCATGCGCGTGCGCGTCGGGCAGCCAGGCGATCGGCTACGCATATGAAGCGATTCAGACGGGCAAGCAGACGCTGATGCTCGCAGGCGGCGCCGAAGAATTGTCGGGGCCCGCCGTCGCCGTGTTCGACACCTTGTACGCAACGAGCACGCGCAACGACGAGCCGCATCTCACGCCGCGTCCGTTCGATGCCGCACGCGACGGCCTCGTGGTCGGCGAAGGCGCGGCCACGCTCGTGCTGGAGGAATACGAACACGCGGTGGCGCGCGGCGCGCGGATTCACGCCGAGATTGTCGGCTTCGGCTGCAATTCGGACGGCGCACACATGACGCAGCCGACCGCCGAAACGATGGCGCTCGCAATGCAGCTCGCGCTGAACGACGCGCAGCTTCCGCCCGACGCAATCGGGTATGTGAACGCGCACGGCACGTCGACGGATCGCGGCGATATCGCCGAAAGCCACGCGACTGCGCAGACCTTCGGCGAGCGCATGCCGATCAGTTCGCTCAAGAGCTATGTCGGGCATACGCTCGGCGCGTGCGGCGCGCTCGAGGCGTGGTGGACCATCGAGATGATGAAGCGCAACTGGTACGCGCCCACGCTGAACCTGAACAATGTCGATCCGGCTTGCGCGCCGCTCGACTACATCGTTGGCACGGGCCGCGAGATCGACGCCGAACTCGTGATGAGCAACAACTTCGCGTTCGGCGGCATCAATACGTCGCTGATCTTCAGGCGCGTTCGATGAGCGTGAAGCTGCAACGCGTCGTGGTCACGGGCATGGGCATCGTGTCGTGCCTCGGCAATACGCTCGACGAAGTGTCGGCCGCGTTGCGTGCAGGCACGTCGCGCATCGAGCGGATCGACGCATGGCGCGAGCGTGGTTTCGGCTCGCAGGTCGCGGGCGTCGCATCGGTCGATAGCGAGCCGCCGTTCGAGCGCAAGCTCGAGCGCTTCATGGGGGATACCGCGCGTTTCGCGTGTCACGCCGCGAAGAAAGCGATTCACGATGCCGGCCTAGACGCCGCGATGTTGCGCTCGCCGCATGCGGGCACGGTGATCGGCTCGGGCGTCGGCACCATGTCGAGTTACGACGCGGCGATGGCCGTTGCGAACACGCGCGGCGTCGAAAAAGTGCCGCCGTATACGGTGCCGCATGCAATGAGCAGCACGGCGTCGGCGAATGTCGCACAGGTGTTCGGGCTCGAAGGCGTCAGCTATTCGCCGTCGTCGGCGTGCACGACGTCCGCGCTCGCGATCGGCCAGGCAATGCAACTGATCCAGACCGGCCGCCAGCAGATCGTGCTCGCGGGCGGCAGCGAGTCGTTGCACGACAACATGACGCTGATGTTCGACGCGATGGGCGCGCTGTCGCGCCGCTTCAACGATACGCCGCAGCGTGCGTCGCGTCCTTACGACAGCGAACGCGACGGCTTCGTGATCGCGTCGGGCGGCGGCGTGCTCGTGCTGGAGGCGCTGGATCACGCGTTGGCGCGCGGCGCACGCATCTACGCGGAGCTAACGGGATTCGGCGATTGCACCGACGCCGGCATGGTCACGCCGCGCGCGGCGGGCATCGCGAGGGCGATGCGCGGCGCGCTGAACGAAGCGGGCAAGGCACCGGACTACATCAACACGCACGCGCCGTCCACGCCGCTTGGCGACGTCGAGGAACTGCGCGCGTTGACGCAAGTGTTCGGCGCGGCTTCGGAGCGCGGCATACCCGCGTTTTCATCGACGAAGGGCATGACCGGGCATCCGCTTGGCGCTTGCGGCGCGCACGAGGCGATCTACACGCTGCTGATGATGCGCGACGGTTTCATCGCGGGGACACCGGGGATTGAAAGCGCGGGGATTGAAAGCGCGGAGCCGGCAATCGACGGCATGCCGCTCGTGCGCGAGACGCGCGACGCGCGCATCGATACGGCGATGTCGGTCTCGTTCGGATTTGGCGGCAGTTGCGCGAGCTTGATGTTCGAGGCGTGGCGGGGCGGCTGAAACGGCCGCGATTTTAAAAACGAGGGTAATAAGAATGACAAAAGCAACGAAGAGAATGGTGAAAGCAGCACTCATGCTGGGCACATTGACGATGGCAGCCGCAGCGCTGACGGGCTGCGCGACGCAAGTCAAATCGCTGCCGCTCGCGGCTGCGGGCGGCGAATCGCGCGGCGCCGTGCCGGTGTATTTCGGCGAGCAGAACCATCCCGCGGTGAAGCGCGACCTCGGCGACGTGTCGTACTCGGTGCGCATCGCGCGCAAGGTCGCCGATGCCGACGACGCATGCCGCGACGCGCTTACCGAAGCCATCGGCAAGCTGCGCGCGGCGGCACGCGAACGCAGCGCGAATGCGGTGATCCACATCAAGACGCGCTTTCACAGCAGCGAGAGCAATTCGTCGCGCGAGTTCACCTGCGGCGTAAGTCAGAGCGCCGCGGCGATTGCAGTGAGCGGCAGGCTCGTCGTGCTCGAGGCGAACTAAGGCGCGCTCGCTCGTGAGGCAATAGTAGATACGTCAATCGTAAAACGGATAACAACCAGCAAAGGAGTATCAATGAAACGCCATCTGATGTCTGTCACACTCGCCGCTTCGTTCGCCATGCTGAGCGCTGCACCGGCTTTCGCACGCGACACGGTGGAAAACTATCCGATCGAACCGGCGTTGCACAGCGAGCCGGGCAAGGTCAGCGACGACATCGCATTGTATTTCGCGGGCCAGCGGCATCCGGCCGTCGCGAAGAAGATCGGCGAGTTCGCCACCAACAAGAAGACCAACGCGTTCGGCAAGAGCGATACCGACGCGTGCCAGCATGTGTTCCTGTCGGCGGTGATCGAGTTGCAGGACCGCGCGCGCAAGGAAGGCGGCAACGCAGTCATCAACATCAAGAGCAACTACAAGAACGAAGTGCGCGAGAGCGCAACCGAGTTCACCTGCGGCGCGGGCGCCGTGATTGCCGGCGTCGCGCTGAAGGGCGATGTGGTCACGCTGCGTAAGTAAGCAGGCTAAGTAAGCCAAATAAGCGGGCTGCGGAGCACCTGATTCAATCGGCCTTGACCGCCGCGACATTGACGAGCGTCTCGCGGCGCTTGCCGGGTTGCGGACGGTAAAGGCCGAGCCGTTCCAGCAGACCGAAGTCTTTGGCGCGGCTCCACCAGAGGTAGGGCAGCGAGACGTTGCGTTCGGTAAAGCTGAAGCCGCCGCGACGGATCATGTCGAGATAGCCATCCGCGCTTTTTTGCATCTGCATAGGATGGCGAAACAATAGCCGGATCACCCACGATCTGATGTACGCGTCGGTGGATTCGGCGAACAGCAGTACGCCGCCGGGCTTCAGCACGCGGCGGAACTCGGCGAGCGCGCGGTCCTGCTCGACGAGATGATGGAAAGTCTGATGGCAGAACACGATGTCGGCGCTTGCATCGGGCAGCGGCAATTCGGCGCAGTCGCCGTGCAGCAGCTCGATGTCGGCGACTTTATCGCGGCAGGCTTGAGCCGCATTCGCGGCGAGCGCGAGAGACGGCTCGTGATAGTCGATGCCGACAATGCGGCGCGGCTTGAACGCATCCGCGAGCAGACGAAACGAAATGCCTTGTCCGCAGCCCACGTCGACGATGACGGGCGCCGCGGGCAACGGTGTGTCGATCAGACGCTTGAGGTCGTCGATCGCGACACGCAGCACGTGGTGTTCCCACGTATGCGTGCGCAGGAACCAGATTCCGAATGCGGTTTCCGGCACGAAGGGCACGGTGGATGGATGAGACGGCGGCACGCTGGGCTCCCCGGAAAAAACGGTTCTTTCTGTTAGAGATGCAATGTAACAAGGCGTAAGGATGCAGCGTAATGCTGCGTCGAGCAAGCAAACGATTGAGGCAAACTTGAGTACACATGTCATGAAGCATTTGGCGGCCGATGTCGTCATCATCGGCGCGGGGCCGGCCGGGGCAGTTGCCGCGGCGTTGCTCCGCAAGGCGGGCCGCTCGGTGCTCGTGCTGGAGCGTCAGCACTTCCCGCGCTTTTCGATTGGAGAGAGCCTGTTGCCGCAAAGCATGGCTTATCTCGAGGAAGCAGGGATGCTGCAAGCGGTGGTCGAAGCAGGGTTCCAGTACAAGAACGGCGCACAGTTCGTGTATCGCGACCGGTCGTCGTCGTTCGATTTCCGCGACAAGCATTCGGCGGGATGGGGCACGACGTATCAGGTCGAGCGCGCGGCGTTCGACGACATCCTGATTCGCTGCGCGGCCGCGCAGGGCGCCGACGTGCGCTTCGGCCACACGGTGCAGGCGGTTCATACGGACAGCGTTGCGCCGCGCGTCGACGTGACCGACGAGGCCAGTCATGCGTATCAGATCGAAGCGCGCTTCGTGTTCGACGCGAGCGGCTTCGGCCGCGTGCTGCCGCGTCTGCTGAATCTCGAAGCGCCCACGCGCATGCCGACGCGCGCGGCGCTGTTCTCGCATGTGTACGACGGTCTGCCGGCCGGCGCGCATGATCGCAACAAGATCTGCGTGGCCACGCACCCCGAGCGTCGCGACGTGTGGTTCTGGATGATTCCGCTCGCGGGTGGACGGTCGTCGGTGGGCTGCGTCGCGGAGTCGAGTTTTCTCGATGTGCCGGAAAACGAACGCGAGGCGATGCTGCGCGCGCTGATCCAGAAGGAGCCGACGTTCAACCGGCTGATCGGCGACGCGCCGTTCCTGATGCCGGTGCGTCACATCGGCGGGTACTCGGCGAATGTCGAGCGCTTGCATGGGCCCGGCTATGCGCTGCTCGGCAACGCGGGCGAGTTTCTCGATCCGGTGTTTTCATCCGGCGTGACGATCGCGCTGCGCTCGGCGCATCTCGCGGTGCAGACCTTGAACCGTCAACTGGACGGCGAGCAGGTCGACTGGTCCGCGCAATACGATGTGCCTTTGCGCAAGGGCATCGACACATTCCGCGCATTTGTCGAGCGCTGGTATACGGGCGAGTTGCAGGACATCATTTTCTATCCGGACCAGACGCCGTCGATTCGCCGCATGATCAGCTCGGTGCTCGCAGGCTACGCATGGGACGAATCGAACCCGTATGTCGCCGATCCGGTGCGCAGGCTCAACGCGTTGCACGAGGTGTGCACGCAGCGTTGATCGCGCTTTGGTTGTAGCGCTTCGTCAGGCCACAACCGGTGCCATGTGCGCCACGCGAGGCGCATGCTCGCGCACATCGTCGCGGCGATGCACGCGCTTGCCCGCCGCATACGTCTCGTACACCGCGCGGTCGTCGCCGAGCAGCGCGAACGCGAACAGCAACTCTTCGAGCGATTCGGTGCGCGCCGTGCGGCGCGCAAGCAGCGGCGTCGCTTGCGGATCGAGCACGACGAAGTCCGCTTCGGACTTCGGCTTCAACGTGCCGACTTTATCCGCGAGATCGAGCGCTTGTGCGGCGCCCGCGGTCGCGAGATAAAACATCCGCGTGGCCGTCAGATGATGTCCGGTCAAGCGTGCAACCTTGTGCGCTTCGTTCATCGTTTGCAGCATGGAGAACGACGTGCCGCCGCCGACGTCCGTTGCGAGCGCAACGGGCATGCCGGCTTCGTCGGCCTTGTCGAAATCGAACAGACCGCTGCCGAGAAAGAGATTCGACGTCGGGCAATGCGACGCGACCGTGCCGGTTTGCGCCATGCGTTTGCGGTCTTCCGCGTCGAAGTGAATGCAATGGCCGTACACCGCGCGGCGGCGCAGCAGACCGTAGTGATCGTAGATGTCCAGATAGCTGCGGTGGCCCGGAAAGAGGCTATTGACCCACTTCACTTCATCCAGATTTTCCGCGACGTGGCTCTGCACGAACACATCCGCATGTTCGCGCGCGAGCACGCCACACGCTTCGAGTTGCGCTTCCGTCGAAGTCGGCGCGAAACGCGGCGTGAGCGCATACATCTGACGCCCGCGGTTGTGCCAGCGGCCGATCAGTTCGGCGCTGTCGTCATAACCGGATTGCGCAGTGTCGCGCAGAAACTCCGGACAGTTGCGATCCATCAGCACCTTGCCCGCGACCATGCGCAGATTGCGAGCCTCGCTCTCGGCGAACAGCGCGTCGGCGGATTGCTTATGCACCGTGCAATACACGAGCGCGGTCGTCGTGCCGCAAGCCAGCAGTTCCTCGAGGAAGAAGGCCGCGGTGTCGCGTGCGTAGGCTTCGTCGGTGAAACGGCGCTCGGTCGGAAACGTGTACGTGTCGAGCCACGGCAACAAACCCGACGCGGGCGACGCGATCATGTCGGTCTGCGGATAGTGAATGTGCGTGTCGATGAAGCCCGGCACGATGAGTTTGTCGCGCATGTCCTGCACGGACGCGCCCGGCGCGAGTTGCGACGCGAGCGCGGCATACGCGCCCGCCGCGACGACATGGCCGTCTTCGACGATCAGCAGGCCGTCCTCATGGAAGACCGCCGCATCGGGCGAGCGCGACGGATCGCCGTTAAAGGTCAGCAATTGCGCGCGAAATGCCGATTGCGCCGGCGCCTGTGCAGAATGAGTCATGGGAAAACCGTCTCCGAAATGAAAAGCTAAGCAGCGTGTGCGGCGCTTGATTGACGCCGCGCGCGCTGCGATACATCGGCCTTTATCGGCTTTTTAGTGCCTTTAATGCGGGCCGTTTTGATTCCAGTACGCGTCGAGCTTCGCGATCAGTTCGGCGCGTTCGTCGGGCGTCACGAACGACGCCTCGAAGCCGTTGCGGATAATCGTGTAGACGTGGCTGTCGTCGAGCTTCAACGCGTCGATGGTGGCCGCGTAGTTCGCGTTCACGTAGCCGCCGAAATACGCGGGATCGTCCGAATTCACCGTGACCGCAACGCCGCGATCGAGCAAATCCTTCAGCGTATGTTTGGTGAGATCGTCGAACACGCAGAGCTTGAGATTCGACAGCGGACACACCGTCAACGCGACGCGTGTGTCGGCAAGACGCGCGACGAGCGCCGGGTCTTCGATGCTGCGCACGCCGTGATCGACACGGTCGACCTTGAGCACGTCGAGCGCTTCATAGATGTACGACGGCGGTCCTTCCTCGCCCGCATGCGCGACGAGCTTGAGCCCAAGTTCACGCGCCTTCGCGAACACACGCTCGAACTTCGACGGCGGATGGCCGCGCTCCGACGAATCGAGTCCCACGCCGATCAGGCGATGCTTGTACTGTTCGAACAAAGGCCGCGCCTCTTCGAACGTGGCGAGCGCGTCTTCCTCGGATAGATGCCGCAGGAAGCACAGAATCAGCTTGCTCGTCATGCCGCGCTGTTGCGCGTCGGCGAGCGCGCGTTCGATGCCGGCCACGACCGTCGCGATCGGCACGCCGCGCTCGGTATGCGTCTGCGGATCGAAAAAGATTTCGCTGTGAATCACGTTGTCGGCGAGGCAGCGCTCGACGTACGCCATCGTCATGTCGTAAAAGTCCTGCTCGTGCAGCAGCACGCTCGCGCCGGCGTAATAGATGTCGAGGAACGATTGCAGGTCGGTGAACGCATACGCCGCGCGCAGCGCTTCAATCGAGTCGTACGCGAGCTTCACGCCGTTGCGCTTCGCGAGCGCGAAAATCAGTTCGGGTTCGAGCGAGCCTTCAATGTGGATATGCAACTCGGCCTTCGGCGCGAGCAGGGTTTTTTCAACGAGAGTGGCAGGGCTTGTTCTATTCATGGTCGGTCAGAATGTGTGTGTGTTGTTGCTCGCCGTCGGTCGAAACAGTCAAACCGTTTGCGCCGTGCGATGCAGGCTCGCGTTGGCTTCGACGGCTTGAAGCAACTGCGCGGCCGCGGAAATCGCAATGATTTCCGGCGACTTGTCGACGATGCCGTCCACCCCGAGCGGGCACTTCATCCGCGCAATCCATGCGGGATCGATGCCGCGCGCGGCGAGCCGGTGCTCGAACTGCTTGCGCTTGCTATGCGAGCCGATCATGCCGAAGAACGCGAAGTCGCGGCGCCGCAGAATGCGCTCGGCCAATTCGAGATCGCGCGTATGGTTGTGCGTCATCACGATGAAGTACGTATTCGGCGCGGCCTCGTCGACGGCTTCGTCGGGCGCGTCGTTCGCGTCGATCTTCACGTTGTGCGCGTGCAGCGATTCGACGGGCGGAAACTGCGCGTCGCGTTCGTCGACCCAGCGCACCGTGCAAGGCAGCGTGGCGAGCACGCGAACCAGCGCGGCGCCTACGTGGCCCGCGCCGAACAGCACGACCGGGAAGTCGCCTGGCGCGATGGTTTCGGTGAGCAGCGCGCCGCTGTCGTCGAAACCGGCGCCGTCCCACAGCAGGCAGTCGGCGGCATCCACGCCCGGCTCGGGATCGGACAGCATCACCGCATCCGGCGCGGGGCCGAATGATACGCTACGCACCGTCGATTGACCGGCCGCGAGGCGCTTCGCAATCGACGTGATCCAGCCGAGGTCGCCCACGTCGAACCGTTCGAATGCGAGCACCACTGCGCCGCCGCAGCATTGACCGAGGCTCGGGCCGAGCGCGAAACGCTCGAGCCGGCGCATATGCGGCGAGCGCATGCCGTCGCGCAACACCTGGCGCGCGGTCTCGATCGCTTTCCATTCGAGGTGGCCGCCGCCGATCGTATGCTTTGCCGAATCGCGCGTGACGATCATCTTCGTGCCGGCTTCGCGCGGCGCCGAGCCTTCGACGCGCGCGACCGTCACCAGCACGGCCGCGTCGCCGTGTGCGAGCAGATGTTGCAGGTCAGGTAGCCAGGCTTGCATCCGGCGATTCTCCGTGGAGTGCCGCGCGCGGTGTCCGCGCGGCCGGTTGAGCGTGGCGCGATGCGTTGGGGTCGCGTCGGGCTGTGGCGTTGTTCATCGCGTTACTCATTGTTTTGTTCAGTGCTTTGTTGAGTGCGGTTCGGCTCAAGCCGTGGTGTGCGTGATCGTCGCATGATTCGCAGTGCGTTGCGCCGATGCGGGCTCGTTCGCTTCGTCGGCACTCGATGCACTCAACGCATCCAACGCATCGAGAATCGCTTCGGGCGTGGCCGGCGCACGCAATGACGGCGCGCATCGCGCGTTCGGCACAGCGGCCGCAATCGCATCGCGGATCGCGAGAAACACCGAGAACGGCAGCAACAACGGCGGTTCGCCGACCGCCTTCGAGCGGAACACCGTCGGTTCCGCGTTCTGATTGTCGTAGAGCCGCACATTGAATGCGGCGGGCGTGTCGCTCACCGCAGGAATCTTGTAGGTGGACGGCGCGTGCGTCATCAGGCGGCCGTCGCGATTCCACCAGAGTTCCTCGGTGGTGAGCCAGCCCATGCCCTGAATGAAGCCGCCTTCGACCTGGCCGAGATCGATCGCCGGATTGATCGACTGACCGGCGTCGTGCAGCACGTCGGCGCGCAGCAGTTTCCATTCGCCGGTCAATGTATCGATCGCGACTTCGGACACGGCCGCGCCGTACGCGAAGTAATAAAACGGATGACCGGTGAGCGTCTTCGCATCCCAATGCACTTTCGGCGTCGCATAGAAACCGTCCGACCACAACTGCACGCGCGCGAGATACGCGGCGCCGACCAGTTGCTCGAACGGCATTGCGCCGCCGTTGACCGACACCTCGCCGCTCGCGAACCGCACGTCGTCGGCATGGCCGCCCAACTGCTTCGCCGCGAGTTCCGCGAGCCTCGCGCGGATCGTGCGCGCCGCGGCTTCGGCGGCCTTGCCGTTCAGATCGCTGCCGGTGGAAGCAGCCGTCGCCGATGTGTTCGCGATCTTCGACGTATCCGTTGCGCTCACACGCACGCGCGAGAGCGGCAAGCCGAATTCGCCGGCGACGACTTGCGCGACCTTCGTGTTGAGCCCTTGGCCCATCTCGGTGCCGCCATGATTGACGAGCACCGAGCCGTCCTTGTAGACATGCACGAGCGCGCCTGCCTGATTCAGAAACGGCACGTTGAACGATATGCCGAACTTGACCGGCGAGAACGCGAGGCCGCGCTTGAGCACCGGACTCGTCGCGTTGAACGCGGCGATCGCTTCGCGGCGCGCGCGATAGTCGCTCGAGTCGAGTAGCTCGTCGGTCAACGGCGCGAGGATGTTGTCCTCGACGCGCTGTCCGTAGGGCGTCGTATCGCGTTCGCCGATGCCGTAGTAGTTGGCCGCGCGCACGTCGAGCGGATCGCGGTTCAATTGACGCGCGATGCTGTCGAGCATCACCTCCATCACGAGTGCGCCTTGCGGTCCGCCAAAGCCGCGAAACGCGGTGTTCGACTGCGTGTTGGTCTTGCAGCAGAGCGCGACGATGTCGACATCGGACAGGTAGTACGCGTTGTCGAAGTGACAGACGGCCCGTGTCGCGACGGCGCCTGACAGGTCCGCGGAATAGCCCGCGCGCAACGCGATTTCCACGCGTGCGCCGAGAATGCGGCCGCTGTTATCGAAGCCGGCCTCGTATTCGTAGATCGCGTCGTGACGCTTGCCGGTAATCATGAAGTCGTCGTCGCGATCGGCGCGCAACTTCACCGGACGGCGCAGCAGCTTTGCCGCGAGCGCGGCCACGCACGCGAACAGCGCCGACTGCGATTCCTTGCCGCCGAAGCCGCCGCCCATGCGCCGGCATTCGCACACCACGTTGTGCGCGGGCCAGCCGAGCATATGCGCGACGACCTGCTGCATTTCGCTCGGATGCTGCGTCGAACTGTAGACGAGCATGCCGTCCATCTCTTTCGGCACCGCATACGCGACCTGGCCTTCCAGATAAAACTGTTCCTGGCCGCCGACTTCGAACGTGCCGCTGATCCTGTGCGGCGCGGCCGCGATCTTTGCATCGGGATCGCCGCGCTTCAGATGCAGCGGCGGCAGCACGAACTGCTTCGCGGCCTTCGCGTCAGCCGGCGTGAGGATCGCTTCGAGCGGTTCATAGCGGATCACGTCGTCGCTTTTCGCAAGCGCGGCCGCGCGGCGCGCAAGCTCGTTGCTTTCCGCGATCACGGCGAACACGGGCTGGCCGAGGTACAGCACTTCATTCACGGCGAGGATCGGATCGTCGTGCAGCACCGGGCCGCAATTGTTTTCACCGGGGATGTCGTCGGCGCTCAGCACGGCGATCACGCCGGGCGCTTTTCTGACCGCGTCGAGATCCATCGACACGATGCGCGCGTGCGCGTGGCGCGAGAGGCCGAGCGCCGCGTGCAAGGTGCCGTGCAGTTCGACGATGTCGTCGGTATACGTCGCTTCGC
The DNA here is from genome assembly GCF_041355255.1 of Paraburkholderia sp. RCC_158. NCBI lineage: Bacteria > Pseudomonadati > Pseudomonadota > Betaproteobacteria > Burkholderiales > Burkholderiaceae > Paraburkholderia > Paraburkholderia sp. RCC_158. Next base: position 93,378 of record NZ_JBFUPM010000002.1, read on the forward strand.
CGCTTACGTGCAGCGCGGCCGATTCGTGCGGCAGCGCGACGCCGATCGCGGCTTTGCTTTCGCGCGCGGCGGCCGGACGTTCTGCCGGATGCGCTCCGGCGTCCGCGGCGCGTTCGACAAAAGCATCGGTGCGGTTCATCACGACGGCTCCTTCGCAATCGCGTCCGGCGTGCCGGCTTCGAACGCGAACACATTGACGTCGAAGAGCGCGAGCGGCGCGTCGTCGCGCGTTTCCAGATAGCAGCGCCACAGCAGGTTGCGCGCGACCTTCAGCCGATACGCGCTCGACGCGCGCATGTCGGTGAGCGGCTGGTAGTCGGCGGCGAGCACGTTCATGGCCTGCCGCGCCGTCGCTTCGTCCCATGTCGCGCCGGTTAGCGCGGCCTCGGTTTGCACGGCGCGCTTAGGCGTGGCCGCCATGCCGCCGAACGCGACGCGCGCCTCGCGGATCGTGCCGCTATCGTCGATATGCAGCGCGAATGCCGCGCACACCGCGGAGATGTCCTGATCGTAGCGCTTCGACACTTTGTACGTGCGAAAGCGCAGCGTGCCGCCAGGCCGCGGCACGCGCAGCGCGGCGACGAATTCGCCCGCGGCGAGCGCCGTCTTCTGATAGCCGAGATAGAACGCGTCGAGCGGCAGCGTGCGCGTTTTCGCGCCGTGACGCAGCACGACTTCGGCGCCGAGCGCGAGCAGCGCGGGCATCGAATCGCCGATGGGCGAGCCGTTCGCGACGTTGCCGCCGAGCGTGCCGGCGTTGCGGATCGGCAGCGACGCGAAGCGCGTCCACAGTTCGGCGAGTTCGGGGTAGTCGGCGGCGAGGGCCGCGTACGCGTCTTCGAGCGTGACGGCGGCGCCGATGGTCAGCGTTTGCGCGTCGTGCTCGACCGTCTTCAGTTCGCGCACGTTGCCGATATACAGGATGTCGCCGAGATCGCGGAATTGCTTCGTGACCCACAGGCCGACATCGGTGCTGCCCGCGACGAGCCGCGCTTCCGGATGCTCGGCGCGAAGCTGCGCGAACGCGTCGAGTGCGACGGGCCCGTAAAACGCCGGCGAGCCGAACGCAGCGCCACGTGCATCGGCGGCGCGGTATTCGAAGGTGTCGTTGCGTTGCAGTTCGCGCAGTGCTGTTTCAATTGCCTCGCGGTCGAGCGTCGTACGCGGATATTGCGCGTAGTCGAACATTTTCTGCGCGGCGTCGACGATCGGCCGGTAGCCCGTGCAGCGGCAGAGGTTGCCGGACAGCGCGGTGTTGATTTCGTCGCGCGTCGGCAGGCCGGCCGCGACCGGCTGGTTTTCGTACAGCGCCCACATCGACATGACGAAGCCGGGCGTGCAGAAGCCGCACTGCGAACCGTGGCAGTCGACCATCGCCTGTTGTACGGGATGCAGCGTGCCATCGGCGGCGCGCAGGTCTTCGACGGTGAAGAGCGCCTTGCCGTCGAGCGTCGGCAGAAACTGGATGCAGGCGTTGACCGCTTTCAGCGCGAGCGCGCCGCGCGCGTCGAGTTCGCCGATGACCACGGTGCAGGCGCCGCAGTCGCCTTCAGCGCAGCCTTCCTTGGTGCCGGTGCAATGCAGGTCTTCGCGCAGATGCTGGAGCACGGTGCGCGAGGCGGGCACGCCCGCGACCTCTTGGACGGACCCCTGGCGATAAAAGCGGATGGTTTGCGTTGTCATGGCGAATCCAGAAGACAGTGCGGACCGGGCGCGCGTTACGCATGGGGTCGCGCCAAAGCCGGCCTCGCGCACGTAGATCGCCATCCAGAACCGAAGATAGCACTCCCGCGCCCCAAAAATATTTCCGATGCCGCATGAAGCTTATGCGGAACAAGCAATGAGATAAGTCCGATTTGTGTCGGATTCGTGAGGGGCGGGGAAGTTGCGTTGGGGCGCGGTGTTGCCTGCCAGGCGGTGGGCGGCGCTGCGGTGGCTGTGGCGCTCGCGGTGCGTGTGCCCGGCTTCGAAAGCGCCGGTATTTTCGCACTCGCTGACGGCGGCGCCGCGGTTCTGGCGGTGGCGGCACGCGACGCGGTGGGGAGCGGCGGTGGGCCGTGCCGGACGGCGCGCTACGGCGGCGTCGCTGCTCGGTAGGGCAGTGTGCGGTGCGGTAGCGTAGCGGGCTGCCTGGGCGAGGCCGGAGCCCAGCGGCAGCTCCAACCCCGCCCCAACCAGCGAATCCTCGCCTACGCGATCCGTCGACGATTGCGCACCAGACTCAGCGCCAGCGGCACAAAAGCCAGCACGAAGCCGACGAGCGCCCACATCGGCAGCGTGAGCCCGAGGATAGGCGGATAAGCGGTTTCGCACAGCCCCGCGACCTTGAACACGCCCGGCAGCCAGTGCGCGGGCGGCAGGCTGTCGACGATCGGCTGGAGCGCGTCGAAGCCGCAGCTAAAGCCCGGATTCGCCTGCACATACACGTGGCGGACGGCGGTCACGATGCCGGCCAGCGCCGACAGCGCAGCCATGACTTCCAGCAGACGCACGCCGCGCCAACTGTTAAAACGCGCGCCGAGGAATGCGAAGATCGCGATCAGCAGGAAGAAATAGCGCTGGATGATGCACAGCGGGCACGGGTCTTCGTGCTTGAAGTATTGCAGGTACAGTGCGCCGGCCACGAGGCCGACGCAGATCAGGCCTAGCAGGACCAGCAGGGAGCGCTCGCGGCGCAGCATCGCGTTGTCGTTGTTCATGGATCGTGTGGCTGTGTGCGTGTGTTGTGCGGCTGTTGTGGGCTGTCAGGCGGTCGTTATGGCCGTCTGTCAGCGAAAAGGGCAGGTGCCCGCGATTCTAGCGCGAACCCCCGCCCCCACGGCGCCACGCACTCAGGCGCGCTTCGATGCCGCAGGCGCGCGTCAGCGAATCGCGTTGAGCACTGCCTCGGCGCCGCGGCCGATAGCGAGCAGCGCGTCGTCGGCGTGGGGCGCGCCGGCCAGCATCAGGCCGACCGGCGCGTCGCCGCGCAGGTGGCACGGCAGCGACAATGCACACGCGTCGAGAAAATTAAACACGCCGGGGTTACGCAGGATCAGCGCGTTGGTGCGGCCGAACAGATCGTCGTCGGAAACCAGTTCGGCGACGCGCGGCGGCACCACCGGCACCGTCGGCGCGACCACCGCGTCGAAGCGCTGCCACAGCGTGCGGGCGGCTTCGGCGAGCATTGCGTCGCGCTCGGCGAGCAGGTCGAGATAGTCGGCGGCGCTCGCGGGCTGGCCCTTCAGAATGCGCACCAGCACGCGCGGATCGTATTGTTCGCGATGCTTTTCCAGCAACGGACGATGCCACGCATACGCCTCGATCGGCGAAAAGCCGAAGCGGTTGATCTCCGGCAGACGGTCGAGCGGCGCGAAGCGCACTTCGCTGACAATCGCGCCGGCCGCTTCGAGATGCTTGAGCGCGGTGTCGATGGCGGCGGCGACCGCGGGCTCGACGCCGTCGGTGACGTAGTTCGTCAGCACGCCGAGGCGCACGCCTTCGAGCGGGCGCGCGGCCGGCACGCGCGGCTCGAGGCCGGCCAGCATGCGGTCCACCAGCGCGCAACACGCCACGGAAACGCCGATCGGCCCGAACGAATCGAGCGTCGACGAAAGCGGCACGCCGCCTTGCTTCGGAATGCGCGTCGACGTCGGCTTGAAGCCGGTCAGGCCGCACAGCGCGGACGGAATGCGGATCGAGCCGCCGGTGTCGGTGCCGAGCGCGACGGCCGCCATGCCGTCCGCAACGGACGCCGCCGCACCCGACGACGAGCCGCCCGAAATCCGCTCGTCGCCTTTCACGTCGCGGCGGTACGGCGACAGCGGGTTGCCGTAGTGCGGATTGAGGCCGAGCCCGGAGAACGCGAACTCGCTCATATTGGTGCGTCCGACGATCACCGCGCCCGCCCGTTTGAGGCGCGCGACGGCCACCGCGTCCTGCTTGGCGGCGGGCGCGTCGGCCAGCACCGTCGAGCCGGCGCGGGTCGGCTGGCCTTCGATGTCGAACAGATCCTTCACCGATACCGGAATGCCCGCGAGCGGCGACAGAACCGTACCGGCGGCGCGCAGACGGTCGTGCGCGTCGGCGGCCTGGCGTGCGCCGCCGGCGTCGACGTGCATGAAGGCGACCGCGCCCTGGCCGGCCGGATCGGCGATCCGTTCGAGCGCGGTTTCGACGAGCGCGCGGCTCGTGGTCCGTCCCGCGGCGAGATCGGCGGCGAGTTGGGCAAGCGGCGGGAAGGGCGTGAATTCGGTGGCCATGATGTCGTTCGATCCGGTTGGACTGTATGAAGCCGCTTCGCTAGCGTGACTTGCAAGCGGCTGGGTCAAATGCGTGTCGATCAGATGCGGTTGAAAAGCGTCGCGCGGAATGCCTCGATATGTTTTTGCACCGAGCGGCGCGCGCCTTCGGCGTCGCGCTCGCGCAGCAGGCGGAACAGTTCGAGATGTTCGTCATGCACGTCTTCGAGATGATGCGGCTCGGACAGCGAAATGAACCAGAAGCGCAGCGAGCGCTCGTGCAGTCCGCGCAGAATGTCGGCCAGCACGGCATTGCGCGAGGCCGCCGAAATGGCCAGATGGAATTCGCGGTCGATGTCCATCATGCCTTCGATGTCGTGCGCGGCGACGCACACGGCCGAGCGTTCGAGCAGCGCCTGCATCGCGTCGTAGTCGTGCTGCTGCGCGTGGCGCGCGGCGAGTTCGACACAATAGCTTTCGTTGACGAGGCGCACGTCGATGATCGACAGCACGTCGTCGAGCGAAACCGGACGAACCATGATGCCCTTGCGCGGCATGATGGTCAGCATCCCTTCGTGCACGAGCCGGTGCAGCGCCTGGTGCACCGGCGTTCTGCCGATGCCGGTCAGCGCCATCAGCTCCGCTTCGTTGAGCACCTCGCTCGGCCGCAAACGCATCGTGATGATCTCGCGCTTGACGAACGCATACGCCTGTTCGGCGAGACTCGCGTTGGCGGTCGCTCGGGTGGGGCGCGGAGGGCGGGCGGTCTGCAAAAGCGTCATGTGAAAGAGTGCGGACTAGGTCGTCCGGGCATTGTAGAGCAAGGTTTTGTGCGCACGTGCGGGTGGCCCGTGCGCTATCAGGCGCGTCCCGGCACCGCCGTCGCTGCGTGCTCGACTTTCACGCGCGGCATCATCAGCGTGACGAGGCCGCCTACGATCAGCGCGCCCGCGATCAGCACGAGCCCGAACGTCACGCTATGCGTCGCGTCCTTCACGATGCCGAGCACATACGGGCTCACATAGCCGGCGAGGTTCGCGATCGAGTTGATCACCGCAATGCCCGCGACCGCGGCCGTGCCTTGCAGGAAGCTTGTCGACATCGACCAGAAAATGCCGAAGCCCGCCAGAATGCCGATATACGCAATCGACAAACCTGTGACCGCAAGCGGAATCGAATTCGTGACCGACGCGCTGCCGAGCAGCCCCGCCGCGCCGATGAAGCAGCACACGGCGTAATGCCAGCGGCGCTCGCCCGTCACATCCGACGAGCGGCCAATCAGAACCATGCCGATGCCCGCGGCCAGATACGGAATCGCGGTGACGAAGCCATTGCTGACGAGGTTCGTCACGCCGAGATCCTTGACGATCTGCGGCAGCCAGAACGAGAAGCCCGCATTGCCGGTGACGAGGCAAAAGTAAATCAGCGTGAGCAGCCAGAAGCGGCCCGAGCGCAACGCGACCGCGAGGCTATGCTCGGCGCCTTGCGCGGCGGCCGCGGCGTTTTCGCGCGAGAGGCGGGCGAGGATCACGCGCTTTTCATCGTCGGTGAGCCAGGCGGCTTCGGCGGGCGTGTTGCGCAAGACCGCGAGCGCCCAGAAGCCGGCGAGAATCGACGGAATGCCTTCGATCAGGAACATCCACTGCCAGCCGCGCAAGCCGTGCGCTTCGTGCAGCGCCGACATCAGAAAGCCCGACAGCGGCGCGCCGATGATGCCCGCCACCGGAATCGCGGCCATGAACACGGCGACCATCCGCGCGCGCCGGGCCGACGGAAACCAGAACGTCAGATAGAGCACCACGCCCGGCACGAGCCCGGCTTCGGCGACGCCAAGAAAAAAGCGCAGCACGTAGAACATCGTTTCGCTGCGCACGAACATCATCAGGCACGAGAGCAGTCCCCACAGCATCGTGATGCGCGCGATCGTGGCGCGAGCGCCGAACTTCTTCAGCAGCAGATTGCTCGGCACTTCGAACACGAAATAGCCGAAGAAGAAAATCCCCGCGCCGAGTCCATACGCCGCGTTGGAGAGCCCGAGGTCGCCGGTGAACTGCAGCTTCGCATAACCGATGTTGACGCGGTCCAGATACGACAGCACATAGACGAGAAACAGGAACGGCATGATGCGCCACGTGATCTTGCGGATGGCGGCGGCTTCGAGCGAGGCGTCGGTGGACGGGTCGGCGGACGGGTGCGCGGCGGACGGCGAGGGGTTGCTCATGAGTGCCTCATTCGACGATGGACAACGCGCGCACGCGATAGGCGTGGCGCAGCGTGCGGTTCAGGACGGGGTCGTGCAATTCGAGTTCGAGCGCGTCGCCGTCGGCCATGCCGACGATGCCGCCTTGCACCGCGAGCGTCCCGCAGAACATGGCCGCGCCTTCGCTAAGCGGGGCGCGCGCGAGCAGATCGGCGGCGGGCAGCAGCGACGCGACGCTGCCTTGCTGATAGACGCGCCGCTCGCCGTTCGCGAGCGCAAAGGCGCGCAATTCGAGTTGGTCCCAATGGTCGCGGACATCGTCGAAACGCCATGCATCGCGCGCGATGGGTTTCGGGCACACCTGCTTCGAGACCGTCACCCCATAGGCTTCCACTTCGCGGTCCGTGTGGTCTGAGCCGACGGTGACGAGCAGACCTTCATCCGATTGCACCAGCACGCATTCCGCTTCGCCGCTCGACTTCGTGCCGACCACGTCGATCTGTTCGGCTTGCGTGAGCAATTCGGAGCCGAGTCGATAGAAACAGGGCGTAGTGGACGGGCGCTTCACGCCCAGTTCGGCCAACTCGGCAATGTGATGCTCGATCGCGGCCTGGTCGCGGCCGGCCCAACCGGCAATCGTCAGACGGTCCACTTTGATCGACGCGGTGCGCGCGGCGCCCGAACGATCTACAACTTGAAAAGACACCTGCTGCATCACTTGGCTCCAAAGAAATATGCGGCAAATATTATTGTGATATTTCACAGGCGTCCAGCGTGTCAAAAACATTTGCAACTCGGACGAGCGAGGTGTCGCGCTTTATTGGGCGCGGGTTCGACGATGAGCGCGCGTTTGTTACACTCTTCGCTGACATTACTTTTTGTAAGGGATCGGGCGCATGCATGAAGGCATCGGCTTCATTCAGGATCTGGCGGTCGTGATGGCGCTCGCCGGCGTCGTCACGGTGCTGTTCCATCGCCTGAAGCAGCCGGTGGTGCTCGGCTATATCGCGGCGGGCGTGATCATCGGGCCGTACACGCCGCCGTTTCAGTTGATCCACGACGAACAGACCATCAAGACGCTCGGCGAACTCGGTGTCGTTTTCCTGATGTTTTCGCTCGGTCTCGAATTCAGTCTGCGCAAGCTGTTCAAGGTCGGCGCGACTGCGATCGTTGCGGCGCTTTCCGAAATCGTGCTGATGTTGTGGCTCGGCTATGAGATCGGCAGCGCGTTCGGCTGGAGCCCGATGGATTCGCTGTTCCTCGGCGCGATACTCGCGATTTCGTCGACGACGATCATCGTCAAGGCGCTATCCGAACTCGGCCTGAAGCGCGAGAGTTTTGCGCAGCTCGTGTTCGGCATTCTGATCGTCGAGGACATTCTCGCCATCGCGATGCTGGTGCTGCTCTCCGGCATCGCGCAGACGGGGGAGTTGAGCGCGGGCGTCGCCGTCGTCACGCTCGGCAAGCTGCTGCTGTTCATGACGGTGTCGCTGGTGGTCGGCATTCTCGTCGTGCCGCGGGCGCTCAACTACGTGGCGCGCGCCCGCAGCGACGAGATGCTGCTCGTCGCCGTGCTCGGCTTCTGCTTCGGCTTCTGTCTGCTCGTCGTCAAGCTCGATTACAGCATTGCGCTGGGCGCGTTTCTGATCGGCGCGATCATGGCCGAGTCGCGGCATCTGCATCGCATCGAGCATCTGATCGCGCCGCTGCGCGATGCGTTTTCCGCGATCTTCTTCGTGACCATCGGCCTGATGCTGAACCCGGCCGTGCTCGTCGACTACGCGTGGCCGATCGCGGTGATCACGGTCGCGGTGATCGTCGGCAAGATCGTGTCGTGCGGGCTCGGCACTTTTCTCGCGGGCAAGGACGGACGCACGGCGATGCGCGTCGGCATGACTGTTTCGCAGATCGGCGAGTTCTCGTTCATCATCGCGTCGCTTGGTTTGACGCTCAAGGTGACGAGCGCGTTTCTGTATCCGATCGCGGTCGCTGTCTCGGCGCTCACCACGTTATTCACGCCGTATCTGATTCGCGCCGCCGATCCGCTGACGCGCCGTTTGGCTCACGCTATGCCGCGCACGCTGGTCAACGTGTTCGGCATGTATAGCCAATGGCTCGGCAGCCTGAGCACCGGAAGCGGGGAGCCGACGCTTTTCAGCATGACGCGGCGAATCATCCTGCAGATCGCGGTGAATCTGGCACTGGTCGCTGCGATCTTTCTGATGGTGTCCTACGGCGCGCCTTACATCAGCAGCTTGCTGACGCACTGGATCAGCGCCGAGCCGATGCAGCGTGTGGTGCTGTGGAGCGCCGCCTTGCTTGTGTCGATGCCGTTTCTCGTGGCGGTTTATCGCAAGACCAAGTCGCTCGCGTTGCTGCTTGCGGAAGTGAGCGTGCAGCCGGCGACGGCGGGGCGCTTCACGAGCGCGCTGCGCTATGCGATCTCCGATCTGGTGCCGGTGGTTTGCATGGTCGGCGTGTTTTTGCTCGTGGCCGCGCTGTCGGGCGGGATTCTGCCGCCGACCGGTCTGCTCGCCGTCGTGCTGATCTGCGCGGCGCTGCTGCTCGCGCTTGTCTGGCGCTGGTGCGTGAAGATTCACGCGGCTATGCAAATCGCGCTGCGCGAAACTTTCGACGAACAGCCTGATCCTTAAGTTTGACGGCAGTGGGCGGCGCGGCCGGACAATGTGAGCAATTGTGTGCGCGTTTGCCCGGTCCGGCACGCTGGCGGATAATCAGGGCATATTCATTCGTTCGCGTGGAAGGCGCCCCTCCGACAGTCATGAGCGAAAACAAACCTGAAAACGCCGGTCAAGCCGGTGGAACTTCGACATCTTCGGTGACGGCGGGGATGGCGGGAACACCTGGAACGCCGGGGACTTCGGCAACGTCGGGAACGCCCGCGACGTCCGCAACGCCTGGCACCACAACAACGCCTGGTCAAGCGCCCGCCGAACCGGCGGCTTCCTTGCCCCTCTCGCATGAAGATGCCATTCAGTCGCCGGTGAAAGACCCTGTGACTTCCACTGCGGTGTCATCCTCATCGACGGCGGGGCGTGCGGCGGCTCTTTCGTCCGGGGGCGGCGCATCGGTGTCATCGCCGATTTCCGCGCCTCCAGGCTCGTCCGAAGCCGCGGCGAGGTCGTCGACGGACGCTCCCGAAAGCGCGTCCACGGTGACGCCCGTCGACAGGCGCACGGCCCAGCAACGCGACGCCGCCGAAGCGCGCAGTGCCGCTGCGGCGTCGGTCGCGAAGCAGGAAGCAGCCGTCCACGAACGCGATGCGCGCACGACGCGCGGCCGCGACGCCGCGTCGTCCATTCCTCCCGCGCCGCCCACGCAGTCTTCACAGCCTCGCGGCGCGGCGCCGCTCACGAGCGAACCGATCGAAGGCGAACTGATCACCTCGACCGACGAAGTCCTCGACGCCGAGGCCACCACGGCGTCCACCGCGCGTCCCGCCGGCTCGCCGCCGCCGGGCTTCGGCGCGGCGCCCGACTTCAGCGCGACCAATCCGCCGCCGCCGAATGCATTGCCGCCTTCGCCGCCGCGCTATCTGAAGCAGACGGATTCGGCGTGGTCGGTGTTCGGCCGCATCATCGCGGCGCGCGCGCGGCAGCTATTCGACCGTGCCGGCCAGCGGATCACGCAGCGCACGCTGCGCATCGGCGTATCGGCGCGCATCTTTCACCCCGAGCCCGGCGCGAAAGGGCTGCGCGGCAAGACGCTGCAATACCTCGAGGAATCGATTGCACATTGGGTGATGTCGCGCGACGTGCTCGTATTCATGATTCCGACGGTCGGGCACCAGGGCATGCTGCATCCGAGCAATATCCGTTTGCGCGATTACGCGAAGCATCTCGACGGGCTGCTGCTGCAAGGCGGCGCGGACGTGTCGCCGCAGTCGTATGCGGAAGCGGCGACACGTCCCGAATGGCCCGGCGACCGCGTGCGCGACATGTACGAGCTGGAACTGCTGCATGAATTCATCGAGTCGGGCAAGCCGGTGCTCGGCGTGTGCCGCGGCTGCCAGCTCATCAACGTGGCGTTCGGCGGCACGCTGTATCAGGACATTGCGACCGATGTGCCGACCGCGGGCGCGCACGTCAACGAAGATTACGATCAGCACCGCCATGCGATCCATTTCCCGGACGGGTCGACGCTCGCGAACATGTTCCCCGCGCGGCGCGATGTGATCGTCAATTCGATCCACCATCAGGCGGTCAAGACGCTCGGCCGCGATCTGAATATCGAGGCGGTGTCGGCGTCCGACGGCATCATCGAAGCCGTGCGCTATCGGCGCGCGCCTTTCGTGATGGGCGTGCAGTGGCATCCGGAGTTTCATCGCGCGGGCGGGCCGGAGTTGCTGGATTGCACGCCGCTGCTCGATACTTTCTTGCGGGTGGCGCGGGAAACGCGGTTTTAGGCGAGGCGCCGTAGCTGCATCCAGCCTGCGCGTCTGCGCTCGTCGCCGCTTACGCGGCACGCCCCGCGCGCCGACGGATATCCTGGCCGTTGGGCCGCGCGGCTATGCGACGTGACCTGATCGGATCGCGGCTCGGCCACTAGAAAATCTGATTCGTTTCGAGGCGCTACTGTCCAGGTGGCGCCTCGGTTTTTTATGCCGTTGACGGTTATTTACACATCTTGTTTTTGACCGCCCCGAGTCGGGCGATTAGCGCTTTTCTCACATCCGGCTCTCTTCAGATTTCGCGATAAGCGTCTTTGTCGACTAATTCGGACACCATAGTTTTATCTCGATTTAAAGTCCAATTTTGCGACGCTTCAATGCTTCGCTTAAGCACAAATCCGCGCGATAATTCAAGGCTGTTTTTTGGATCCGCATGGAGCATGCAGATATGAAGCACCCCTTATTGGTACGGCGCGCCCTGCTGCTCGCGGCGTCGTGTCTGCTGTTGCAGCATGGCGGGTCTGTGCTTGCCGCGCAAGGCGAAGAGGCCGCGCCGATCGTCGGCACGCGGCCGGCTCTCAATACGCTGACGCCGCAGCCTGTCGCCGACGCGCTGCGCGATGCGGCGTCGGGTTCATCGGCGGCGTCGTCGTCGGCTTCGGTTTCGGCGTCGTCGTCGGCCGAAGTGCAAGGCAATGTCGCCGAGTTGATGCAGATGATTCAGGACACGAAGCTGAGCGAACTGCGCACCACTTACAACGGCAGCTATGGCGCGAGCCTGTTTTTCTATCCACGCGAGTTGACGTACTACGTCGCGTTGTTTCAGAACAAGCATTTCTGGCGGGTGATCAAGTCGGCGGATGCGGGCCGGGCCGAGGCGATTTACGCGGGCTTCGCGCAGCAAACCGCGCAGCTTGCCGAGGTCGAGATTCGCCGCACGCAGTTGCAGGCGCAGAAGCTGTACATCGAAGACGTTATTGCGTTGTCAGAAGACCGGGCGAAGCGCCTGCAAGCCGATCTGGAAGTCGCGCGCACACAGCAGGCGAAGGTCAACGACTATCAGCGCCAGACGCAGGACGAAGCAGCCGCGTTGCGTGAAGAGAAGGAACGCGCACAGGCGCAACTGCGGCAGGTGCAAGGGCAGGTCATGCTATTGCAACGGCAGATGGAGATGGGTCTGCCAGGCCAGAAGTAAAGGCGCGGTTGGAGTGCGAAAAAACCCGGCTTGGATAGCCGGGTTTTTTTATGGCGCGCGTTGCAGGGCTATCGAGTGAATTGGTCGGGGACTTCGGTCACGCGGCGCTGCGAGAGTCGGTTTATCCATTGCGGGCTGGTGTTCGGCGATGGATTCGCGGATGAGGGTGGTTGGGGTTGTTGCGCTTGTTGCGCCGGTTTCGCTTGTTGCGCAGGCTGCGCCGGTTTCGGCTCCTGCGCTTGCTGGATCGGTTTCGCCTGCTGCGCTTGTTGGATGCGTTGTGCGTCCTGGGCGTCTCGCGGGTGCTGAGCGTCTTGGGCCTGTTGGGCGTCCTGCGCCGGCTTCGCCTGTTGCGCAGGTTGCACTGGTTTGGCCTGCTGCGTTTGTTGCGCCGGTTTCCCCCGTTGCGCTTTTTCTATGGGTTGCGCGTCTTGAGCGTCTCGGCGGCGTTCGGCGTCTCGGGCCTGTTGGACTTCTTCCGCTACTTGCGACCATTGCGCCGACTGCGCCATTTGCGCCGCTTGCGCGCGACCGCTGCTACCGACGCCCGCGCTCATGTCCATCGACGCGTAATCGTGCGTGCCCAACTGCGCCGGCCGAAGCGGTGAGTATGCACCCGCAACGGACGGCTTGACGATCGTTCGCGGCGCGGTCGCTTGCGCTGCGATGCTCGACGCGTCGACGGCTGCATACCGCCGATGGCTCACCGCGGCGCCATCTGCAAGATGCCGTTGCATGTCCACATGACGACCGTCTTTCCTTGCAGCAAGCTGGTCGCGTGCGCGTGTGATCGACCTGTCTGCTGACATGCGCCGCTCGATAGGTTTTGCTGTTTCCGGGCGTCCAGCGGTCGCGCCGACGACAATGCCTCGGCCCGCTTCCGGCACCGACGCGGCGTGCGCAAGCTGCGTCGCGGAAGCTGCACTCGCGGGCTTCGCGCGCACGGCTTCGTGGGTCTTGTTGGAACTGTCGGCGCCGCGGCGCAACGGAGTTTGCGCAGCCATCGTGTTGGGGACGGCAACGGCTCCTTCCGCGGATTTCATGTCGTGACCGTTGCGCGGATGCGAGGCGCCGTCATGGGTGGCCATCCACGTAAGCAGTGCCGCGCCGCTCACAGCGCAGACGCCGCCCGAGAGCGCCCACCGCGGCGGGAATAGCGCGCGAGGCGCGCGCTGTGCGGCTTCTGAAGGATGTGTTGTCTCGGTTGCGCAAGCATCCGGCGAAACGGCAGCTTGTGCGAAAGGCAATGCGTCGGCGAGCACCGGCGCATCCGTCCAAGCTGGACCCACCGGCGGCACCAAATCCACCGAGCGCGCAGAAGCCACCGAAGCCACCGAAGCCACCGAAGCCACCGAAGCCACCCCCCACGGAACCTCCAACGCCTCTACCTCCACCCCTTCGCCAATCCGCGACGCCCCCTCGCCACCCACCGACCCCGCACCCATCGCAGCCACCGCATCCCCACGCCGACCCTCCGGCGCCACCCATCGACAAAACGAGCGAATCGGCTGCTGGCTCAAATCAAACGTTTCGAGGACCGCGCGGTACAGCCCGTGTAGCCCCCTGTCCAGCGAATAGCATGGCGCGAGCAAGGTCCAGCCGCGGCCAAATGGCGCCGGCACATCATTGAACGGGCGCGAGCGCGGCAACGCCATCGCGCCTTCGACTACGGTTAACGGTGTGGTGGACATCGCTCTCTTGCAGCGCCTCGGGGAGGGACGCCGCCTGGGCATCCGTGGGTCGGTGACGAGGGGCTCGGCGCGCTACGCAAAAACGCTACGCAAAAACATCACGCGAAAGCGCCTCGCGCGTGCATGCGAGGGCAACAGCGCAGAGGCGCAGCAACCCACCAACACGCGCTCGCACGCATGCGGAAGGACGCATCGGCGCCGTGCGTGGAAAGCCATCGTCGGGAAGAGAAGATGATGCGCTGGAATGAAACGCCGTAACGCTCGGAAGCTTCGCAAAGTACCTGCGGATACTTCCTGGATCCGCGCTAACGGACACGACAGACGCCGATCAAACGCAGATCAAACGCGGATCAAACGCCAGCCCCGTCCAATCGATAAACATAACGCAGCGCGGTGATGTCCACGCCGCCCATGCGGTCCGGTTCCGCGCCGGCGAACTGCCAGCCTTGCCGCTCATAAAAGCCGATCGCGGGCATATTGCCTTCGAGCACATACAGATGCAGCTGCGTCTCACCTTGCGTACGAGCCCAGTCTTTGGCGGCGCGCATCAACAGCTTCCCGACGCCGATTCCCTGGTAGCCCGGCAGTGCGTGAAGGTTGTCGAGCAGCACGCCCCACGCGGACTCCGGCTGACGCTCGACACACACGAAGCCGATCGGCTTATCGTCCAGCACCGCGATCAGCACGATGCGGCGCTCGCCGCCCGGCGCGCGCATGCGCGCCTGCCACCAGTCCGCGCGTTCCTGCGCGACCTCGCCGTCGAGAAAAGCGTCGGGCAGCAGGCCACGGTAAGTGGCGCGCCAACTCGTGGTGTGAATCGACGCGATGAGCGCGGTGTCGGCGACGGTGGCGGTGCGCAGCGACAAGGCAGGGGCGGTCTGCATGAGAGGCATGGGAAGCGTGGGACGGGTGGGAACGGCATCGACGGGAATGGCTGAATCGCAATTTTAGCGGCCGCCCGCCGCCGGGCCGGCTGTAATGAAAATGTAGGGAATACGCAACAGTGCCATCGACGGTAACATGTGGCGGCGCGGCTCCCGGCGGTTCACAACGTTTACCCTGATACCGCTCCAGCGCCTTCGCTTGCAAAATGCTGCGCCCCTCGGCGCGGCGCTATCCGCAGCGGCCGTTTGCCTGTGGCATCCGCCAGTTCGACAAGGCGGCCCGTTTCAACTGCCAGATCGCCGTCGTTCGCGCGGCGTGGGCTTATCAGAGAACGTCAATGTCAACAGCGTCCCACGCTATTTCTTCGTCGGAAGAATCCAAGGTCAAGACAGTGTTCCGCGTGGTCAGCGGCAACTTTCTTGAGATGTACGACTTCATGGTCTACGGCTACTACGCGTCCGCGATCGCCAAGACCTACTTTCCGAGCGGCAGCGAATTTGCGTCGCTGATGCTCTCGCTGTCCGTGTTCGGCGCGGGCTTCCTGATGCGGCCACTCGGCGCGATCGTCCTCGGCGCGTACATCGATCATCATGGCCGGCGCAAGGGGCTCATTCTCACGCTCGGCCTGATGGCGCTCGGCACGCTCACGGTGGCGTCCATTCCAGGCTACGCGACGATCGGCGTGCTCGCACCGGTGCTCGTGCTGTTCGGCCGGCTGCTGCAAGGCTTTTCCGCGGGCGTCGAACTCGGCGGCGTGTCGGTGTATCTGTCGGAAATTGCCACCAAGGGAAACAAGGGCTTCTATTGCGCGTGGCAGTCGGGCAGCCAGCAGGTCGCCGTGGTGTTCGCCGCGCTGATCGGCGTGATGCTCAACAAGACGCTGCCCGCCGACCAGATGAGCGCATGGGGCTGGCGCGTGCCGTTTTTGATCGGCTGCCTGATCGTGCCGTTCCTGTTCATAATCCGCCGTTCGCTGAAGGAAACCGCGGAGTTCTCCGCGCGCAAGCATCGTCCGGGCATGGGCGAGATCATGAAGAGCATGGCCGCGAACTGGGTCACGGTGCTGGGCGGCATGGGCATGGTCATCATGACGACGGTGTCGTTCTACATGATCACCGCTTACACGCCGACGTTCGGCAAGGAAGTGCTGAAGCTGTCGGCGATCGACACGCTCGTCGTCACCGTGTGTATCGGCCTGTCGAATCTGATCTGGTTGCCGCTCGCGGGCGCGCTGTCGGATCGCATCGGCCGTCGTCCGGTGCTGCTGGCTTTTACCGCGCTGACCATTGTGAGCGCTTATCCGGCGCTGCAATGGCTCGTCGCCGAGCCGTCGTTCGCGCGTCTGCTCACGGTCGAGCTGTGGCTGTCGTTCCTGTACGGCAGCTACAACGGCGCAATGGTCGTCGCGCTGACCGAAGTGATGCCGGTCGAAGTGCGCACTGCGGGCTTTTCGCTGGCCTACAGTCTCGCGACGACGATCGGCGGCTTCACGCCCGCCATTTCGACGCTGCTGATTCATTCCACCGAAAACAAGGCGGCGCCGGGTCTCTTCCTCGGCGTGGCGGCGATCTGCGGACTGATCGCGACGCTCGTGTTGTACCGCACGCCTGAATCGCGCAATCAATACAAGGGCGCGTGATGCGTGGCGCGCGCTGACGCCTGCTGCGGCATCGGCGCATAAAAGAAAACCCCGCGCTCGACGGAACGCGGGGTCGCATTGAGATGGTCATTAAAACCCTGCACGCGAGCTTCGCTGCAGGGTTTTTGTTTGTTTGCCTGACTCGCGATTTTCGCGCGGATTCAACGCTTGTTCAGCGCTTTGTTCACCGCGCGACGCTAGCCGCGGCGCAGTTCTTCCGCGACGGCTTCCACCACTTCCCGCCAGGCACCCGGCCGCGGCTGGCGCACCAGCTTCGCGCTGGCGTACCACGGGCTGCGCGCGTCGTCGTGACACCAGCGCCAGTCGGGCGCGAACGGCAGCATCAGCCACAGTGGCTTGCGAAGCGCGCCGGCGAGATGCGCAATCGACGTATCGATCGACACCACTGCATCGAGCCGTTCGATGATCGCCGCCGTATCCGCGAAGTCGCCGATCCGCTCGTCGAACCGATGAATCGACCCGGCGCGCGGATGCCCGTCGAGCGCCGCGCGTTCTTCGGCGCTGAGGTGAGGCTGCAGCACAATCCAGTCGATGCCTTCGAGCGCGAAAAGCGGCTCGAGCGCGGCGAGCGGCATCGAACGCGTTTCGTTTTGCTGGATGCGCCCGGACCACGCGAGCCCGATCTTACGCTTCGCCTGGCCGCCGATCGAACCGCGCCATTTGCGCCGATACGCGGGCGGCGCGCTCAAATAAGGCGTGCGCTCGGGAATCGTGGCGAACGTCGTGCCGAGCGCGAGCGGCAAGCTGAGCAACGGGCATTGGATGTCGGCGGCGGGACGCGGCGCGCCTCGCGCGATGAGCGTCACGCGCCAGGCTTCCGCGACCGGCGCGAGCAGCGGCAGCAACGGTGGCTGCACTTCTAGCACGACGCGCGCCGCACGCTGCGCGGCGAGCGGGACGAAGCGCACGAACTGCAGCGTATCGCCGAAACCCTGTTCCGCGTGGATCAGCAGCGTGCGCTGCGCGGCCGGCTCGCCGTGCCAGCGCGGCACGGTCTCGATGGCCGGTTCGGCGACGGTTTGCAGACGCCATTCGTATTCCGGCAGGCCGCGCGCGAAATCGCCCAACGCGAGCCACGCGAGCGCGCGGTTCATATGCGCGGACGCGAGATCGGGCTGCAAGCGCAACGCCTGATCGAATGCGCGCAGGGCAGTGGCGTGCGCGCCCAGCGCCTGGTGCGCGGTGCCGAGACTCAGCCAGGCGAGCGCGAATTGCGGATCGAGCCCGACCGAGCGTTCGAGATACGGTATCGCCTCCGTGTGGCGCCCGAGCGCGGCCAGCGCATTGCCCATGCCGTAGATGGCGGGCGGCAGGTTCGGCTGCAACGCGAGCGCCGCTTCGAACGACGCGACGGCTTGCGCGTGGCGGCCGGTGGCGTCGAACGTATTGGCGAGGTTGAAATGCGCGGCGACGAAGCGCGGCTCGGCGGCCAACGCGGCCTTGAAGCAGGGAATCGCTTCGTCTGCGCGGCCGAGCGCATTGAGCGACATGCCCATGTTGTTCAGCGCGCCCGCGTGTCCGGGGCGCAGCTCGAGCGTGCGCCGGAACGACGCGATGGCTTCCTCGTGACGCCCGAGCGCGTGCAGCGCGTTGCCGAGATTGTTGTGCGACGACGCGTCGTCCGGTTGCAGGTGCAACGAACGGCGGAACGCGTCCGCGGCGTCCTCGTGACGGCCCGTCGCCGCATACGCGTTGCCGAGGTTGTAGTGCGCCATCGGGAACGACGGCGCGAGCGTCAGCGCGTTGCGGAACTGGTCGATGGCCTCGTCGATCTGGCCGAGGGCCTTCAGCGCGTTGCCGAGGTTCAGCTGCAGCGCGGCGTCTTGCGGGCGCAGGTTGACCGCGCGCCGCACCAGCTCGGCGGCTTCGGCGTGCTGGCCCTGCTGATGGCGCAGCACGCCCAGCAGATGCAACGCGTCGACGTGCGCGGGATTGCCGTCGAGCGTCGCGCGGTAGCCGCGTTCGGCGTCGTCGAGGCGGCCGTCACGATGCGCCGCGAAAGCGCGGTCAAATACAGGTTGCATGACGGGGGATGGTAGTCGGGTGAGGCAGAGGCCGCATTTTCCCACACTCGCGGAGGCTCGCTCCGGTTTGACCCGTTGCGCGGCTTTCGCTTAACCTGTGAATACCTGTTCATATGTACGCTGCCATGATTCCTGCTACGGTCTCTGCGCCATCGCCTGCGGGCTTCGAGCCGCACGCGGCAAAAAGCGTCGCGCCGCTCGCCGATCTGTTTCGCCTGCTCGGCGATCCGACGCGGCTGCGCATCGTGCTCGCTTGCGTCGACGGCCGGCGCGCGGTCGGTGCGATTGCCGACGAGCTCGGTTTGTCGCCGTCGCTTGTGAGTCATCATTTGCGGCTGTTGCGCGCGGCGCGGATCGTGCGGGCGCAGCGGCAGGGCAAACAGGTTTTCTATTTCGCCGCCGATCGCCACATCAGCGCGATGCTGGCCGGCATGCTTGAACACGTCGCCGAGCCTACCAGTGACGACGCATTGGATCTGCCATGAAGACAATCGAAGAAAGAGAAGATGGGCAACAGGACACGCACAGTCACAGTCACGGTCACGGCGAACACCACCACCACGACGACCACGGCCACAACCACGGCCACAACCACGGCACACACCACTCGCACTCACACAGCCACGACCACAGCCACGGCCATCATCATCACCACGCGCCCGTAGCCGGCCACGGCTTCGCGTTCGCGCTGGCCGTCGCGCTGAACGTCGCGATCGTCGTGATCCAGGCCGTGTACGGCGTGCTCGCGCATTCGACCGCGCTGCTCGCCGACGCCGGCCACAATCTCTCCGACGTGCTCGGCCTGCTGCTCGCATGGGGCGCCGCCTGGCTCGCGACACGCCGTCCTTCCGCGCGCTACACGTTCGGCTACGGCAGTTCGTCGATTCTCGCGTCGCTGGCGAATGCGGCGCTGCTGCTGTTCGCGTGCGGCGTGATCGTCGCGGAGGCCATCGACCGGCTGATGAACCCCGCGCCCGTCGCGGGCCTCGCGGTGTTCGTCGTCGCAGCGGTGGGCATGGTCGTCAACGGACTGTCCGCGTGTCTCTTCATGCGCGGGCAGAAGGAAGACCTCAACATCCGCGGCGCCTTTCTGCACATGGCCGCCGACGCCGGCGTGTCCGCGGCGGTCGCGATCAGCGGCCTCGTGATTCTCTACACCAACTGGACGTGGCTCGACCCGCTGATGAGCCTGCTCGTGGTCGCGGTTGTCGTCTACGGTACGTGGGGTCTGTTGCGCGACTCGGTGCGCCTCGCGCTCAATGCGGTGCCCTCGGGCGTCGATGTCGAGCGCATCCGCGACTATCTCGCGGATCAGCCCGGTGTCGAGGACGTGCACGATCTGCACATCTGGGCGCTGTCCACCACCGGCAACGCGCTCAGCGCGCATCTCGTGATGCCGGCGGGCCATCCCGGCGACGAGCGGCTCGACGGCATCGTGCTCGCGTTGCGCGAACGGTTTTCGATGCAGCACGCGACGCTGCAAGTGGACCTCGGCACGACCGATCATCGTTGCGCGATGGAGCATCCGCACACTGCGCGCTGAAGCACGCGACGAAAGCGCGCATTCATGCGTCACGCGTCGCCAACGTACATCGCGGAACACGCAAGCGCGGACGGCCGCCGCGAGCCCGACCGCTATGCGCGATACGCCTCGCATCCGATGCAGCCCGCCGTCCGGCGCGCGGGCGCGGGTTGTACACTAGAGCGCACTGTGGTCTGCGGAGTTTCGCATGAACGCTGCTGCTAATAATGCGTCGCCGGTGCTGATCGTCGGGGCGGGGCCGACCGGGCTCGCCGCCGCCATGAGTCTCGCGCGCGCTCACATTCCCGTGCGTCTCATCGACCGCGCGATGCAGCCGAACCCGTATTCGCGGGCCATCGGCATTCAGGCGCGCACGCTTGAACTGCTGGAGCAGCATCGGCTGGCCGAACGGTTTCTCGAACTCGGCCATCGCGCGCGCGTCGCCAATCTGTTTTCGAACGGCATGCGCCTTGCGCAGCTCAACTTCGATCCGCTGCACACGCGCTATCCGTATCTGCTGTTTCTCGATCAGTCGGTGACCGAGCGTTTGCTCACCGAGCATCTCGCGACGCTCGGCGTGACGATCGAGCGCGGCGTCGAACTCACGATGTTCTCGCAAGGCTCGGTCGGCGTTCAGGCGACGCTGCGGCGCGCCGACGGCCACACGGAAACGCTGCGTCCGTCCTACATGATCGCCGCCGATGGCGCGCACAGCGCGATCCGCCACGGGCTCGGCCTGAACTTCGTGGGCAAGACGTCGGAGCAGACCTTTCTGCTCGCCGATGTTCATGCCGAAACCGATTGGCCCGACGACGAATTTCACATCTTCGCTTCAGGCGAAGGTCTCGTTGCACTGTTTCCGATGGGACACGGCCGGCATCGTCTGATCGCGGATCACGCCGTCGAGCCGACGCCGGCCGCTGCCGCGCCGCTCTCGCCGGTGGTGCTCGGCGAGCCGCCGCTCGCACGCGTGCGCGCGCCGTCGCTCGACGAATGCAAGGCGCTCGTTGCGAGGCGCGTGCATGAACGCGTCGACGTATCCGAGCTTGCGTGGTCCTCGTACTTCCATGTGAACAGCCGGATGGTGGAGCGCCTGCGCGTCGGGCGCGTGTTCCTTGCCGGCGACGCCGCGCATGTGCACAGCCCGGCCGGCGCGCAAGGCATGAACACGGGCATCCAGGAAGCGTTCAATCTCGGCTGGAAGCTCGCGCGCGTATTTAAGGGTGCCGCGCCCGATCGCCTGCTCGACACCTACCATATCGAGCGGCATCCGATCGAGCGCGACGTGCTGCGGCAAACCGGCTTTATCACGCAGATGGCCGAGGCAGATCACGGTCCGCTCAAGCTGCTGCGCGAGCGGGTGATGCCGGTTCTTGCCGCGCTCGGTCCGCTGCGCGACGCCGCGCGGCTCACGATCAGCGAGTTGTCGATCCAGTACCGGCGCAGTCCGCTGACGCTCGAGCGCGTGCTCGACGGTGGGCCGCGCGCGGGCGAACGCGCGCCGGATGCGGTCGTGCATGTGGTCGACGGTCCGCTTGGGCGAGCGCCCGGCATTGGCTGTATTTACGATCTGCACGACCCGGCGTTTTTCTCGCTGTTTCTGCTCGTGCCGCCGTTGCCCGCCGACGACAAACCGCTCGATCCCGACGCCAAACACGCGCCGCCGGCCGACGCCGAACTCGAGCGGCTGACGGCCGACATGGAGAAGCTATTGGAAGGGGCGGTGCGCATCTGGCGCGTGACGGACACAAGCGGCGACGGCGGGCCGTCGCTGGCCGAATCGTATGGACGCACGCGGCCGTCGTTTTATCTGCTGCGGCCCGACGGCTACATCAGCGCGCGCGGACGCACAGGCTCCGATCTGAACGGCCTGCTGCGGCACTGTGAAGCGTGGTTCACCGTCGATGGACAGATACCGGAGCAGACGGCCGTGTGAGACGGCCGTCATGCACCCGTCACGCACTCATCACGCGATGGAAGGCTCAGCGGGCGTCAGACGCTCGCGGTTCTTCACGAGCGCTTCCTTCACGATTGCCGACATCTCGATGCCGCCCGCCTGCGGCGCATCGAGCGCTGCGAGCAGCGCGCGCCGCATGCGCGGCTCCCAGAAGCGGCGGATATGGTCGGCGACACCGGTGATGGCTTCTTCGCGATCCGGCATCGAATCGAAAAAATCGCCGATGCGGTTCGCCATGTCGATCAGATTCTGAGTGTCCATCGTCGCCTCACTTACCCGACGTCGCGTTGGCCAGCTCGCGCTGCTTGAGCAACTCGAGTTGCTCCGCGTTGAAGCGCGAATACTCCTTCTGCCACTCGGACGGCTGTTCGACCGGCATCACCTGCACGGCGGTCACCTTGTATTCCGGACAGTTGGTGGCCCAGTCCGAACTCTCGGTGGTGATCACGTTCGCGCCCGATTCGGGGAAGTGGAACGTCGTATAAACGACGCCCGGCTGCATCCGCTCGGTGACTTTCGCGCGCAGCACGGTTTGTCCCGCGCGTGATTCGATGCCGACCCAGTCGCCCGTCTTGATGCCGCGCTCTTCCGCGTCGTGCGGATGCAGTTCGAGCCGGTCCTCGTCGTGCCAGCGCGAGTTCTCGGTGCGCCGCGTTTGCGCGCCCACGTTGTACTGCGACAGGATGCGCCCCGTCGTCAGCAGCAGCGGGAACTTGCGCGTGACTTTTTCCGGCGACGCGATGAACTTCGTAATCACGAACTTGCCCTTGCCGCGCACGAACGTGCCGACGTGCATGGTCGGCGTGCCGTCCGGCGCCTCTTCGTTGCACGGCCACTGGATGCTGCCCAGCTCGTCGATCTTCTTGTACGACACGCCGTGGAAGGTCGGCGTGAGACGCGCGATCTCGTCCATGATTTCGGACGGATGCGTGTAGTCCATTTCGTAGCCGAGCGCGCGCGAGAGCAGCAGCGTGACTTCCCAGTCGGCGTAACCCGGCACCGGCGGCATGACCTTGCGCACGCGCGAGATGCGGCGCTCCGCGTTCGTGAAGGTGCCGTCCTTTTCGAGGAAGGTCGAGCCGGGCAGCAGCACATGCGCGTACTTCGCGGTCTCGTTCAGGAAAATGTCCTGCACGACGATGCATTCCATCGCCGACAACGCCGCGGCCACATGATGCGTGTTCGGGTCCGACTGCACGATGTCCTCGCCCTGGCAGTACAGGCCCATGAAGCTGCCGTCGAGCGCGGCTTCGAACATGTTCGGAATGCGCAGACCCGGCTCGGTTTGCAGCGTGACATTCCACGCGTCTTCGAACTGCGAGCGCACGATCGTATCGCTGATGTGGCGATAGCCCGGCAACTCATGCGGGAACGAGCCCATGTCGCACGAACCCTGCACGTTGTTCTGGCCGCGCAGCGGATTCACACCGACGCCTTCGCGGCCGATGTTGCCCGTCGCCATCGCAAGGTTCGCGATGCCCATCACCATCGTCGAGCCTTGCGCGTGTTCGGTGACGCCCAAGCCGTAGTAGATCGCCGCGTTGCCGCCCGTCGCGTAGATGCGCGCGGCTTCACGCACGTCTTTGGCCGGCACGCCGGTCACGGCTTCCGTTGCTTCGGGCGCATTCTCCGGCAGCGCGACGAAATCACGCCATTGCTCGAACGCGCGGCCTTCGCAGCGTTCGGCGATGAACGCTTCGTTCAGCAGCCCTTCGGTGACGATCACATGAGCGAGCGCGTTGACCACCGCGACGTTGGTGCCGGGGCGCAATTGCAGATGATGCGATGCCTTCACGTGCGGCGTATCGACGATGTCGATGCGGCGCGGATCGACCACGATCAGCTTCGCGCCTTCGCGCACGCGGCGCTTCAGACGCGAGGCGAACACCGGATGGCCGTCGGTCGGATTCGCGCCGATCACCATGATGACGTCGGCTTTATCGACCGAGGCGAACGTCTGCGTGCCCGCCGATTCGCCGAGCGTCGTCTTCAGGCCGTAGCCGGTCGGCGAGTGGCAAACGCGTGCGCAGGTGTCGACGTTGTTGTTGCCGAACGCGGCGCGCACGAGCTTCTGCACGAGATAGGTTTCTTCGTTCGTGCAACGCGACGACGTAATGCCGCCGATCGAATC
This sequence comes from Paraburkholderia sp. RCC_158, assembly GCF_041355255.1. Taxonomy (NCBI): domain Bacteria; kingdom Pseudomonadati; phylum Pseudomonadota; class Betaproteobacteria; order Burkholderiales; family Burkholderiaceae; genus Paraburkholderia; species Paraburkholderia sp. RCC_158. The sequence continues at coordinate 117,274 of NZ_JBFUPM010000002.1, forward strand.
GCGCCCGTGTTTCGCCTGAATGCGGCGGAATTCCGAGGCCGCGTAATTGATCGCTTCTTCCCAGCTCACTTCGCGCCACGGATCGGTGATCTTCGCGCGGATCATCGGCTTCGTGATGCGGTCCTTGTGCGTTGCGTAGCCCCATGCGAAGCGGCCCTTCACGCACGCGTGTCCTTCGTTGGCCTGGCCGTTCTTGAACGGCACCATGCGCACGACCTGGTTGCCCTTCATCTCCGCCTTGAACGAGCAGCCGACGCCGCAATACGCGCACGTGGTGACGGCCGAATGCTCGGCCTGGCCCAGCATGATCACGGTTTTTTCCTGCAACGTCGCGGTCGGGCAAGCGGCCACGCACGCGCCGCACGACACGCACTCCGAATCCATGAACGGCTGGTTTTCGCTCGCGGCCACGCGCGATTCGAAACCGCGCCCGGCGATGGTCAGCGCGAACGTGCCTTGCGTTTCCTCGCACGCGCGCACGCAGCGATTGCAGACGATGCACTTCGCCGGATCGTAGGTGAAGTACGGATTCGATTCGTCCTTCTTGTCGTTCAGGTGATTCGCGCCGTCGAAACCGTAGCGCACTTCGCGCAGGCCCGTCACGCCCGCCATGTCCTGCAGTTCGCAGTCGCCGTTCGCGGGACAGGTCAGGCAATCGAGCGGGTGATCGGAGATGTACAGCTCCATCACATTGCGGCGCAGCGATTGCAGACGGTCGGTTTGCGTGCGCACTTTCATGCCGGCTTCGACCGGCGTCGTGCACGAGGCCGGATAACCGCGCTTGCCTTCGATCTCGACGAGACACAAACGGCACGAGCCGAACGGTTCCAGCGAATCGGTTGCGCAAAGCTTCGGCACGTTCACGCCTGCTTCGACGGCGGCGCGCATCACCGATGTGCCGGCCGGCACCGTGACCGCCTGGCCGTCGATTTCAAGCGTCACGTCGACGTCCGCATGACGCGCGGGCGTGCCGAAATCGGTTTCGTCGAAGTACGAGCGCGGGGCTTGCGTTTGAGCCTGCGCTTGCGATTTGCACGCGCAGTTGCCGGATCCGCAGCCGCCCGCCGAGGGGACTTGCTTCGGGGCGCCGGCAGTAGAGTTGAGCATGTCTGACATAGTTGGGCTCCTCGTTCAGGCCGCAGCTTTCGGTGCATCGGCGCCAGCGCCGGCGAGGCCGAAGTCTTCAGGAAAATGGTCGAGCGCAGACATCACCGGATACGGCGTCATGCCGCCCATCGCGCAAAGCGATCCGGACACCATCGTGTCGCACAGATCGCGCAGCAACTGCACTTGCCGCGTCGACGTATCGCCGTTCCGCATGCGCGCGATCACCTCGACGCCGCGTGTCGAACCGATGCGGCACGGCGTGCACTTGCCGCACGATTCGATCGCGCAGAAGTGCATCGCGTATTGCGCGAGTTCGGCGAGATTCGACGTGTCGTCATGCACGACAAGGCCGCCGTGACCGACCACGGCGCCGACCGCCGCATACGCTTCGTAATCCATCGGAATGTCCCACTGGCTTTCCGGCAGATAGGTGCCGAGCGGGCCGCCCACTTGAACGGCGCGCGCCGGCCGGCCGCTTGCCGTGCCGCCGCCATAGTCGTAAATCAGTTCGCGCAGCGTCACGCCGAATGCAAGCTCCACGAGCCCGCCTTGCTTGACGTTGCCCGCGAGCTGAAACGGCAGAGTGCCGCGCGAGCGACCCATGCCGAAGTCTTTGTAGAACGCCGCGCCGCGCGCGAAGATGATCGGCACCGTTGCCAGCGTGATGACGTTGTTGATCACCGTCGGCTGACCGTAGAGGCCGACGAGCGCGGGCACCGGCGGCTTCGCGCGAACAATGCCGCGCTTGCCTTCGAGCGATTCGAGCAGCGCCGTTTCCTCGCCGCACACATACGAGCCCGCGCCTTTTGCGACGAACAGTTCGAAGCGATGCGCGGAGCCGAGCACGCTGTCGCCGAGCCAGCCGGCGGCGCGCGCCTTCGCGATTGCCGCTTCGAGCGTGGCGATCGAATGCGGATATTCGCTGCGCACGTAGATGTAGCCCGCCGTCGCGCCGGTCACGACGCCCGCGATGATCATGCCTTCGATCAGCACATACGGATCGCTTTCCATCACGAGGCGGTCGGAGAAGGTGCCCGAGTCGCCTTCGTCGGCATTGCAGACGATGTACTTCTGCGCGGCCTTCGCGGCGCGCACGGTGCGCCACTTGATGCCGGCCGGGAACGCGGCGCCGCCGCGTCCGCGCAGGCCGGATTCGATCAGCGCTTCGCAGGCGGCGTCGCCGTCGGTCTGCAGCGCATTGCGCAGACCTTCGAGGCCGCCGTGCGCGACGTAGTCGTCGGTGGAAAGCGGGTCGGTAATGCCGATGCGCGCGAACGTCAGGCGCTGCTGCTTCTTCAGATACGGAATCTCGTCGACCACGCCGACGCGGCGCGCATGCTCGCCACCGTCGATAAAGCCTGCGTCGAACAGCGCGGCCACGTCGCTTTCGTCGACGTTCGCGTAACCGATGCGTCCTGCGGCGGTTTGCACTTCGACGAGCGGTTCGAGCCACAACAAGCCGCGCGAGCCGTTGCGAACGAGTTCGATCGTGATGCCGCGGCGTGCCGCCTCGGCTTTGATCGCGTCGGCGAGCGCGTCCGCGCCCAGTGCGAGTGCCGACGAATCGCGGGGAACATAGATACGCGTCATGCCGTCACCTCCACGCATTTGCTGGCAGCCGCGAAAATCGCGTCGAATTTTTGCGGCGTGATTTTCGCGTGCAGCGTGCCGTTCACCATCATCGCGGGCGAAAGCGCGCATTGGCCGAGGCAGTACACCGACTCCAGTTCCACCGCGGCGCCGGCCTTGTGTTCGGCGTCGAAGCGGCAGCCCGTATGCGACTCGATGTGCTGCGCGAGCGCCTCCGTGCCCATGCTGCGGCAGGCTTCCGCGCGGCACAGTTGCACCGTGACGGGCGCGGCGGGCTGCGTGCGGAAATGGTGGTAGTACGTGATGACGCCGTGCACTTCCGCTCGCGACAGGTTCATCGTGCGTGCGAGAGGTGGAACGGCGGCGGGCGGCACGTAGCCGAGTTCGTCCTGAATCGCGTGCAGCACGGCCAGCAGCGACCTGCCAGGTTGTGCGTGGCGCGCTACGAGCTCTTCCGGCGCGATGGCGATGAGATCGTCCAAGTGGGGGCTCCTCCAAAGTCATATATGCACTTGTTATTCATAATGCGTGCACTTATGCTTCGTCTATTCGATATGGGATAGCCGAACGATAGGCGGGCGAAACGGCCGATGCAATAGGAAATACCTGCACATATATGATCAGAATCGAGTGCCACGCTCAACTAGTATTGAAGGGCCCGGATGGCCGGGAGGCAAGCCTGTCGGACGTCGTGCCGCTGCTCGCTCTCGTGGACGAATCCGGCAGCATCGCGCAGGCGGCGACGCTTAAGGGTTTGTCCTACCGTCATGCGTGGGGTTTGTTGCGCGCAATCGAGGAGCGTCTGGGCGGTCCGCTGATCGCGAAGGAGCGCGGCCGCGGCTCCGTGCTGTCCGAACTCGGTCAAGCCGTGCTGCGCGCGCAGCGTCTGTGCGGCGAACGGCTCGACGGCAACATGCAGGCGCTCGCGAGCGAAGTGGCGAGCGATCTGAACCGCTGGCTTGCGCCGCCCGTCGATCACGTGCGCATTCATGCGTCGCATGGTTACGCGGTGGCCGCGCTCGTCACCGCCTTGGTCGCGCAGGAGCTTCCGGTCGACATCAAGTACCGCGATGGCGCCGATGCCGTGAGCGCGCTCGCTCGCGGCGAGTGCGAGCTGGCCGGTTTCCACTTGCCGCTAGGCGAGTTTCGCGCGGCATGTGCGGACACGTACCGGCGCTGGCTCGATCCACAGCGTCATGTGCTCGTGCATCTGACGCGGCGCAAGCAAGGGCTCTTTCTCGGCAAGGGCAATCCGAAACGGATTCTTGGCCTCTCAGATCTTTCTCGCGACGACATTCGCTTCGTCAATCGGCAGCATGGTTCCGGCACGCGCATGCTGCTCGATCTGGCGCTGCGCAAGCTGGGTATCGACCCGGATGGCGTGAACGGCTATGCGTCGGCGGAACTCACGCATTCGGCGATCGCGGCGTTCGTCGCGAGCGGCATGGCGGACGTGGGTTTCGGCGTGGAACCTGCCGCGCATCATTTCGGACTCGACTTCATTCCCGCTGTCGACGAAGACTATTATTTCGCGTGTGACCGCGCTCGGCTCGAGCGCGCGCCGCTGTCGGCGGTCATCGAACTGCTGCGAAGCAGCGCGTTTCATGCGAGCGTCGATCGGCTGCAAGGCTACGATCCGCGTGACTGCGGCAAGCTCGTGGATCTCGAGGCGGGATTGAGCGGGGCGGGCGCGTAAGCGGTGGTAAACAACCCGCCGCGCATCTCACGTGCTCGCCGCTGCGGATGGCTTTCGTTTGCGATACTCTCTAAGCTTCCGTTTTTGCCAACCCCGCGCGTCGCCGCGCTTCGAATCGATATGAAAGTTCTTCTACATGCATGTGCCGCGGCCGCGTCGGCCGGCTTGCTGCTCGCGACCGCGTCGGTCGCTGTCGCGCAGAACTCGCCGGGCGTGCCGGGCGGCATTCTGCAGGAGCAGTTCCGGCTTGCCGAACATCCGCAAATGCCGTTCGCCGCGTCGGCGCCGTCGGACAAGTATCAGTCCGGCAAGAAATCGGCGATGCGCAAGCGCGGCGACCTGGGCGATCCGAACGGCTGCAATCTGCAATGTCCGAAGGAATAGCAGGCTTAGCGGCCTGCTCGAAGTGCACGAATCTCGATGACGACGCCGGCAATTTGCCGGCGTTTTTTTATGGGCTCGCGGGTGTCGACGGTCAGGGCTTCGCGGTGTGCCACACGTCCTTGAACCCGTCTCCCTTGGTGTCGCCCGCCTGCTTGTCGGCCGCGTAGCGATAGAGCGGGTGACCTTTGTATGCCCATTGCTGCTTGCCGTCCGCGGACGGGATCAGCGTCCAGTCTCCCGACGGCTTGTCCGACGGACTCGCGACCGCGGCCGGCCAATAGCTCGTGCAGCCGCCGGTGCACGCGCTCACGCCGGGCGTGGTGTCCTTGTCGAAGGTATAGAGCGTCATGCCGTCGGCGCTGACGAAGCGGCCGTCGACTACTTTCGGAGGCTCGGCGAAAGCGCTCTGTTGCAAGGCGAGCAGGGCGAGGCAGAAGAGGGTCTTGCGCATGATGTCGGCTCCTGTTTGTTGTGTGGATTAGCGCGCGACGCGGCGTGCGTCGGCGCGTGAGTATTAACGGATGGGGAGGTGGGTTTATTCCGGGGGTGTCTGTGGGTGTTTCGTGCGCGCGCGGTGCTGGCCTGAAGGGCAGTTCTGGGCAGCGGGAGGCGGTTGGAGCAGGCAGGCAGCGGGAGGTGGGAGGCGCGGCTTATCCGCCGATGCATCGGCGATGCAAAACAAAAAACCCCGAAAGGCTCACGCCGTCGGGGTTCTAGTTTAAGCGGTGCGCAAAGCAGTGCGCTTTGCTGCAAGGTGTGTGGTGGAGGCGGCGGGAATCGAACCCGCGTCCAGAAGCACTCTACGACCAGTTCTACATGTTTAGTTCTGTCTTTTGATTTAACCGTAGTGACGCGGACGAACACGCTGCACTACGGCGATTCACTAGATTTTCGACCCGGACGTCGTGACTCCGTCAAGGCTTAACTGACGTATATGACCTCTGTCGGTATTGCTACCGGTCTTGCGACACTAGCCCGTCAGTGAACTAGGCAGAGGACGGCGGCCCTTAGGCTGCCAGTGCGAACGTATCGTCGTTTGCAGTTACGTTTTTCCCATTGATTAACGAGGTGACGGGTCCTCGACATGCCCTAGCCGCTTCGCAACCCCTGTCGAAACCAGGTCGCCCCCGCGGTTCGTTGCTCGGAACGTTGAGCCAAAATAGATTTTACAATAATTTGACGGCCGTGTCTCGGCTTGCTTTCGACACGTTTCTGGGACGTTTCCGTGCGGTTCGAGCCGCGCGTAACGGCCACCCGCGCCGCACATCGATTGGGTTGTTAGCCGATATCGCGCAACAGCCGCTGCAACTCGGCCGGCGACTGCACAACGTGCTGCGCATGCCATTGCGTGGGCGGGATGTCGTCGCCGCAATAGCCGTATGCCGCGGCCACGGTCTTCATGCCGGCGGCAAAGCCCGCCTGCACGTCGCGCAAGTCGTCGCCGACGTAGACGATGCGCTCCGGCGCAATGTCGAGCGCCCTTGCCGCGTACAGCAGCGGCGCGGGGTGGGGCTTCGAGTGAGGCGTCGTGTCGCCGCTCACCACGCAGCCTGCGCGCTCCTCCAGACCGAGTTGTGCGACCAGCGGTTCCGTCAGCCGCGCGACCTTGTTCGTGACGATGCCCCAGCGCACGCCGCGCGCGTCGAGTTCGTCGAGCAATTCGGGAATGCCGGGAAACAGCGTGGTCTCGATGCACAGGTCGGCTTCGTAGTTGGCGAGAAACTCCTCGCGCATCGACGCAAACTCGTGGTCGTCCGGCCCAATGCCGAACCCGCCGCAGATCAGCCCGCGCGCGCCGGCCGACGCCAGCGGACGCAGCTTTTCGAGCGGCACCATTTCCAGTCCGCGATCGTGACGCATCTTGTTGACGGCGGCGGCCAGGTCGGGCGCCGTGTCGGCCAGCGTGCCATCGAGGTCGAACAGCACGGCTTGGCAAAGACCGAGCGAATCTTCGTTGTCTTCGCGCTGGGGCAGGGGCGTGGGATCGCTCATTGATTTTCTTGTCGGCAGTGGGGGATCACGCGTCGCGGCGGCAGGCGAGCATGTAGTTCACGCTCGTGTCGGCGGACAGTGCGAAGTGCTTGCTGAGCGGGTGGTACACGATACCCTTGATGTCCGCCGTACGCAGCCCCGCCGCGCGCACGAAACCGGCGAGCTCCGACGGGCGGATGAACCGCGCGTAGTCGTGCGTGCCCTTGGGCAGCATCCGCGCAATGTATTCGGCGCCGATCACGGCGAACAGGTACGACTTCACGTTGCGATTGAGCGTGGAGAAGAACACCCAGCCGCCCGGTTTGACGAGCGTCTTGCACGCTTCGACGATCGCCGACGGCTGCGGTACGTGCTCGAGCATTTCCATGCAGGTGACGACGTCGTAGGTGCCCGGCTCGCGGGCGGCCAACGCTTCGGCCGCGATTTCCTCGTAACTTACGGTTACACCACTTTCAAGGCTGTGAAGATCCGCGACACCGAGTGCCTCGCTCGACAGGTCAATGCCTTTGACGTGCGCGCCGAGGCCTGCCATGGATTCCGACAGGATGCCCCCGCCGCAGCCGATGTCCAGCACGTGCTTGCCGGCCAGATGCGCGTGGGCGTCGATCCAGTTCAGACGGACGGGGTTGAGTTCGTGCAACGGTTTGAATTCGGCGTTCGGGTCCCACCAACGATGTGCGAGGTCGCTGAATTTCTGCAGTTCGTGGGGATCGGCGTTGGTCATGGCAAAGCTGCCTCGATGAGAGCGGTGAGCGGGCGCTCGAGGATAAACCCGGAGTATATAGGCGACGGACCGGAGCGGCAAAATGCGGCCGGCAATAAAAAAGCCCCGCCGAAGCGGGGCTTTTGGTACTGCGTGTTTTGCAGCTTACTGCTTCGAAGTACCGACAACTTCGACTTCCACGCGACGATCCGGTGCGAGGCAGGCGATCAGTTGCTTGCGGTTCTTCTGGTTGCAGCCGGTCGTGACCGGGTTGCGCTTGCCCTTGCCTTCCGTGTAGATACGGTTGGATTCGATGCCCTTGCTGACCAGGTACGCCTTCACAGCTTGAGCGCGACGCAGCGACAGACGGTCGTTGTACTTGTCCGAACCGATGCGGTCCGTGTAACCCGTTGCCACGACGACTTCGAGGTTCAGGCCTTGAATCTTCGATGCCAGATCGTCCAGCTTTTCCTTGCCAGCCGGCTTCAGGACAGCCTTGTCGAAGTCGAACAGTGCGTCAGCTTGATAGGTGATCTTCTGGCTGGTGATGGCCGGTGCCGGTGCGACCGGAGCCGGCGGCGTCGGAGCCTGGGCAACCAGTGCGCCGTCGCACTTTGCGTTAGCCGTTGCCGGCGTCCAGAATGCATCGCGCCAGCAAAGCTCGTTCGTGCCGTTCATCCACACGTATTCGCCAGTACCATTCACCCAGTTGTCATTGGTAGCTTGTCGCGACGCCGGCACCGACTGTGCCATGGCGGATGCAGCCATAACCGCGGTAGCTGCAATGAACGCGAGCTTTGAAAGTTTATTCATATTTCTCCTCTCGAAATTGAGATTACCGCAGGTTTACTGCGAGCCTGTTGACGAAGACAAGTCATACATTGCTCGAAGTATAACATTGGTGCGGAACAAAAAACGTTGTGTGTAGACTTCGAGCAGCGTCTGACTCTTTGTGCGTTGGCATTTTGCCATATCGTTCCCTTCCGACGATAAAAAAATCCGCCCCCGATCAAATCGCCTTCCAATTGTGGTGCATGCGCAACAGAAGCAATCGCCCGCAGCGTCCCGCCAGTCATGGCTCGGCGGCGAATTGCCCCACGCATGAATCGAGCCTGATCCGCCCAAAAGAAGTGCCGCGCGGAACTTTTTCGAGGCGGCTTGCTAATAGGTATACGTCGGTCGCGTGACGTGGTCGGGCGCGGATTCCCGGCATGTTAGAATCGCGTGATGCATTGCGCCTGCAATGCTTACGCGAGGGCGCCGGATTCTCGCCGCCTTCGCACGTAAAAGATACGGATAATGGATCAATTCGCCAAAGAGACTCTGCCAATCTCCCTCGAGGAGGAAATGCGCCGTTCGTATCTCGATTACGCGATGAGCGTGATCGTAGGGCGTGCGCTTCCCGATGTTCGCGATGGCCTGAAGCCGGTGCACCGGCGCGTGCTGTACGCGATGCACGAACTGAACAACGACTGGAACCGCGCGTACAAGAAGTCGGCGCGTATTGTCGGTGACGTCATCGGTAAGTACCACCCGCACGGCGACACGGCTGTTTACGACACCATCGTCCGCATGGCGCAGGACTTTTCGCTGCGCTACATGCTGGTGGACGGCCAGGGCAATTTCGGTTCCGTCGACGGCGACAACGCCGCGGCCATGCGTTACACCGAAATCCGCATGGCCAAGATCGGCCACGAGCTGCTCGCCGACATCGACAAGGAAACGGTCGACTTCACGCCGAACTACGACGGCAGCGAAAACGAGCCGGCCATTCTGCCGGCGCGCATTCCCAATCTGCTGATCAACGGTTCGTCCGGCATCGCGGTCGGCATGGCGACGAATATCCCGCCGCACAACCTCAATGAGGTTGTCGACGCCTGCCAGCATCTGCTCAAGAACCCCGAAGCCACGATCGACGAGTTGATCGAGATCGTTCCGGCGCCCGACTTCCCGACCGCCGGCATCATCTACGGCGTGGCGGGCGTGCGCGACGGTTATCGCACCGGCCGCGGCCGCGTGGTGATGCGCGCGCTCACGCACTTCGAGGAAATCGATCGCGGCCAGCGCATGGCGATCATCGTCGACGAATTGCCGTATCAGGTGAACAAGCGCTCGCTGCTCGAGCGTATCGCCGAACTGGTCAACGAGAAGAAGCTCGAAGGTATTTCCGACATCCGCGACGAGTCCGACAAGAGCGGCATGCGCGTCGTGATCGAGCTGAAGCGCGGCGAAGTGCCTGAAGTCGTTCTCAACAATCTGTACAAGGCGACCCAGCTCCAGGACACCTTCGGCATGAACATGGTCGCGCTGGTCGACGGCCAGCCGAAGCTGCTGAACCTGAAGGAGATGTTGTCGTGCTTCCTGTCGCATCGCCGGGAAGTGCTGACGCGGCGCACGGTATACGAACTGCGCAAGGCGCGTGAGCGCGGTCACGTGCTCGAAGGTCTGGCCGTTGCGCTCGCTAATATCGACGAGTTCATCGCGATTATCAAAGCCGCGCCGACTCCGCCCATCGCCAAGCAGGAATTGATGGCGCGTCCGTGGGATTCGTCGCTGGTTCGTGAGATGTTGTCGCGCGCGGAGCAGGAAAACGCGTCGGCGGGTGGCCGCGAAGCCTATCGCCCTGACGGATTGAATCCGTCTTTCGGTATGCAGGCCGACGGCCTTTACCGTTTGTCCGACACCCAGGCTCAGGAAATTCTGCAGATGCGTCTGCAACGCCTGACGGGTCTCGAGCAGGACAAGATCATTGGCGAGTACCGCGACGTGATGGCGCAGATCGCCGACCTGCTGGACATTCTGGCTCGCCCGGAACGCATTACGGCGATCATCGTCGACGAACTGACGTCGATCAAGTCGGAATTCGGCGACGCCCGTCGCTCGAAGATCGAACTGAACGCCACCGAGCTGAACACCGAAGACCTGATTACGCCGCAAGAGATGGTCGTGACCATGTCGCACGCCGGCTACGTGAAATCGCAGCCGTTGTCGGAATATCGCGCGCAGAAGCGCGGCGGTCGCGGCAAACAGGCGACTTCCATGAAGGAAGACGACTGGATCGACACGCTCTTCATCGCGAACACGCACGATCACATCCTGTGCTTCTCGAACCGCGGCCGCGTGTACTGGGTCAAGGTCTACGAAGTGCCGCAGGGCTCGCGCAATTCGCGCGGCCGCCCGATCGTCAACATGTTCCCGCTGCAAGACGGCGAGAAGATCAATGTTGTGCTGCCGGTTAAGGAATTTTCCGCAGACAAGTTCGTCTTTATGGCGACCGCGTTAGGAACAGTAAAGAAGACGCCGCTGGAAGCCTTCAGCCGGCCGTTGCGCAAGGGTATTATTGCGGTCGGTCTGGATGACGGCGACTACCTGATCGGCGCCGCCATCACAGACGGTCAGCACGACGTGATGCTGTTCTCGGATTCGGGCAAGGCAGTTCGCTTCGACGAAAACGACGTGCGGCCGATGGGCCGCGAGGCGCGCGGCGTGCGCGGCATGCAACTCGACGAAGGCCAGAACGTGATTGCGTTGCTGGTGGCGGGCGACGAGCAGCAGTCGGTGCTCACCGCAACGGAAAACGGCTTCGGCAAGCGCACGCCGATCACCGAGTACACCCGTCACGGCCGCGGCACGAAGGGCATGATCGCAATCCAGACGTCCGAGCGTAACGGCAAGGTCGTTGCGGCCACGCTGGTCGACCAGGAAGCGCAGATCATGCTGATCACGACCACGGGCGTTCTGATCCGTACGCGCGTGTCGGAAATTCGAGAAATGGGCCGTGCAACTCAAGGTGTTACACTCATCAGCCTTGACGAAGGCACCAAGCTTTCAGGTCTGCAACAGGTTGCCGAGGCGGAAGCGGAAGGCGATGTCGAAGGTGACGCCGAAGGTCCCGCTGAAGGTGGTAACGGCGGGGAAGACGGCGGCGCGGCTTGATCCTATTTGGATCCGCTGACCGTGCTCTCGCTTCACGCCCGGTGACTGATTGAAAGCTCCGCAGGACATATAGCGTGTCGGGCCGACACGCTTCTTGCGCGGCTGGCAGTTCAAGTTAATTTCTATTAGGGAGTAATGATGCAAAAACGATTCAAACAACTGATGTTGCTGGCTGCCCTCGTGCCGACCTTTGCCATGGCTCAAGCACTGCAGAGCCCGGGTTCGTCGGCTCCGGCTGCTGCGGCAGCACCGGTTGATCCGGCCAAGCAGGCTGCCATCAAGGACCTGCTGGACGCAATCGACGCGCAAAAGCTCGTCGGCGCAATTGGCAACAGCGCGCAAATGCAGGCAAAGCAGCTGGTTCCGGCAATCCTGTCGGACGCGCTGAGCGAAAACAAGACGCTGACGGACAAGCAGAAGCAGGCTTCCGTCCCGACGCTGCAAAAGAATGCAGTGCCGAAGCTGGTTGACGGCGCGGGCCAGGTGTTCGCGACGGACAGCTTCCGCCAGGACGCAATGCAAGCTCAGTACGACGCGTACGCGAAGTACTACAGCACGTCGGAAATCAAGGATCTGACTTCGTTCTACAAGAGCCCGACCGGCCGCAAGTTCATCCAGGTTCAAGACCAGGTTGGCCGCGACGTCGTCAATGGCTTGATGCAGAAGTACATGCCGCAATCGATCAAGGCAACGCGCGACCAGGCTGACAAGGAAGTCGCTTCGGTCAAGCCGGCTAAGTAAGCCCGACGCGAAAGCTGCACTGATACTGCGCTAGCGCGTCGCCCGGCGGTCTGATTCCAGGCCGCCGCGTTTGGCGGGTTAGCGGGGACAATGCGATAATGGCCGTTTGCGCGAGTGCGCAAACGGCCATTACTTTTTTCGGCGGGAAATGTTCGCGCTGCAGCGGTCTGCCAGGCTGCAGCGGTCCAGTACCGCGATTCCCGTCGGCCAATAGATGTAGCCACTTTCCGGTAGTTTGTTTTCGCGGCGACCGACTCGCCGGCTCGCCGACCAGCGCCCCGGCTTTTCGTGTTCGCACCGCTTTCAGGATCTCACGATGCGCGTCTTTAATTTCTCCGCCGGCCCTGCGGCCATGCCCGAAGAAGTGCTGCGTCAGGCAGCCGACGAGATGCTCGACTGGCAAGGCAGCGGCATGAGCGTGATGGAAATGAGCCATCGCGGGAAAGAGTTCATGTCGATCCACGAGGAAGCCCTCGTCGATCTGCGCGAATTGCTGGCCGTGCCGGCGAGCCATCGGATTCTGTTTCTGCAAGGCGGCGGTCTCGGCGAAAACGCGATCGTGCCGATGAACCTGCTTGGCTCCAAGCCCCGCGCCGATTTCATCGTCACCGGGTCGTGGTCGCAAAAGTCCTTCAAGGAAGCGCAGAAATACGGCACCGTGCACGTCGCCGCGAGCGGCCAGACGGCGGACGGCTTCACGCGCGCGCCGGCATTTTCCGAGTGGCAATTGTCGGACGACCCGGCTTATGTGCATCTGTGCACGAACGAGACGATCCACGGCGTCGAGACATTCGAGATTCCCGACCTCGGCAACATCCCGCTAGTGGCGGACGCGTCGTCGCATATCCTGTCGCGTCCCATGGACATCGCCAAATACGGCGTGCTGTTCGGCGGCGCGCAGAAGAACATCGGCATGGCGGGCGTGACGGTGGTGATCGTACGCGAGGACATGCTGGAGCGCGCCATGCCCATTTGCCCGTCGGCGTTCGAATGGAAGACGGTCGCCGAAAACAATTCGATGTACAACACGCCGCCCACCTACGCGATCTACATCGCGGGGCTGGTGTTCAAGTGGTTGAAAAAGCAGGGCGGCCTCGCTGCGATGGAAGCGCGCAATGTCGAAAAGTCGAAGCTGTTGTACGACGCAATCGACTCGAGCAGCTTCTATCTGAACAAGGTCGAGCGTGGCTCGCGCTCGCGGATGAACGTACCGTTTTTCCTCGCCGACGAGTCGCGCAACGAAGATTTCCTTGCCGGCGCGAAAGCGCGGGGAATGGTGCAGCTCAAGGGCCACAAGTCCGTCGGCGGCATGCGGGCGTCGATTTATAACGCGGTCCCGCTCGAAGGCGTCAAAGCGCTTGTCGAATACATGAAGGAATTCGAACGCCACAGCGCCTGAGTGCTTCGGCATTCGGCGCGCGTATCCTTTCAGCATGCATTTTTGCAGCAGCTACCGGCAGGACCGTTTTCACGCATGGACGACGAACTCAATAATCGACTCAAGCCGCTTCGCGAACGCATCGACGCGCTCGACGCGCAGTTGATCGCGCTTCTCAATCAGCGCGCCGCGGTGGCGCTGGAAGTGGGCGAGGTCAAGAAGCATTTCAACGCGCCGGTGTTTCGGCCCGAGCGCGAACAGCAGGTGATCGCGCGTCTGCAGGACATGAGCGAAGGGCCGCTCGCGAGCGAGCACATCAGCGCAATCTGGCGCGAGATCATGGCCGCCAGCCGCGCGCTCGAAAAGACCATCAAGGCGGCGTATCTCGGGCCGGTCGGCACGTACAGCGAGCAGGCCATGCACGAGTACTTCGGCCAGTCGATCGAGGGTCTGCCATGCCCGTCCATCGACGAAGTATTCCGCTCCGTCGAGGCGGGCGCTGCCGAATTCGGCGTCGTGCCCGTCGAGAATTCGACCGAAGGCGCGGTGTCGCGCACGCTCGATCTGCTGTTGCAAACGCAACTGACCATCGGCGGCGAACTTGCGTTGCCGATTCATCACAATCTGCTGACGCTGAACGGCGGCCTGACCGGCGTCACGCGCGTTTGCGCGCACGCGCAGGCGCTCGCCCAATGTCAGCGCTGGCTCGCGACGAATGCGCCGCATCTGGAACGCCAGGCGGTGTCGAGCAACGCGGAAGCCGCGCGCATGGCAGCGGAAGATCCGAGCGTCGCGGCCATCGCCGGCGATCGCGCGGCGACTCACTACGGTTTGCAGGTCGCCTACGCGCTGATTCAGGACGATCCGCACAACCGCACGCGCTTCGTCATGATCGGCAAGGAGCGCACCGGCGCGAGCGGCAATGACCAGACGTCGCTGATCGTGTCGGTGCCGAACGAGCCGGGCGCGGTATTCAAGCTGCTGGAGCCGCTCGCGCGCCATAGCGTGTCGATGACGCGCTTCGAATCGCGGCCCGCGCGCGTGGGCACGTGGGAGTACTACTTCTACATCGACGTCGAAGGCCATCGCGACGATCCCGCAGTGGCCGCCGCGCTGACCGAACTCGGTGAGAAGGCAGCATTCCTGAAGATTCTGGGCTCGTATCCGCGCGCCCGCTAACAACACTGCCACGCGGCGGGCAAGCGCGAGTCAGGCAGTATGCCGACGCGCTCGCCGCGACTTTTCCAATAATCGTTCGGAGATTTCATGACAACGTCCTTCGGTCCTTCTTACGTGCGCGCCATAGCGCCTTACATCGCCGGCAAGCCGATTTCGGAAGTCGCGCGCGAGTTCGGGCTGGACGAAGCGAAGATCGTGAAACTGGCGTCGAACGAGAATCCGCTCGGCATGCCCGAGTCGGCTCAACGCGCGATGGCGCAGGCGGCGAGCGAGTTGGGCCGCTATCCCGATGCGAACGCGTTCGAACTGAAGACCGCGTTGAGCGAGCGCTACGGCGTGCCGTCGGACTGGATCACGCTCGGCAACGGCAGCAACGACATTCTCGAAATTGCCGCGCACGCGTTCGTCGAAAAAGGCCAGGCGATTATTTACGCGCAGTACTCGTTCGCGGTCTATGCGCTTGCCACGCAGGGTCTTGGCGCGCGCGCGATCGTCGTGCCGGCCGTCAAGTACGGCCACGATCTGGACGCGATGCTCGCCGCGATCACCGACGACACCCGTTTGATTTTCGTCGCCAATCCGAATAACCCGACCGGCACATTTATCGAAGGTCCGAAGCTCGAAGCGTTTCTCGACAAGGTGCCGCGCCACGTGGCCGTGGTGCTGGACGAGGCGTACACGGAATATCTGCCGGCAGAAAAGCGCTACGACTCGATCGGGTGGGTGCGCCGATATCCGAACCTGCTGGTGTCGCGTACGTTCTCGAAGGCGTTCGGCCTTGCAGGCTTGCGCGTCGGCTTCGCGATCGCGCAGCCCGAGTTGACCGATCTGTTGAACCGTCTGCGCCAGCCGTTCAATGTGAACACGCTCGCGCAAGCTGCGGCGATTGCCGCGCTCAACGACCAGGCGTTCCTCGAAAAGACCGCGGCGCTGAACGCGCAGGGCTATCGTCGTCTGACAGAAGCGTTCGACAAACTCGGCCTCGAATACGTGCCGTCTGACGGCAACTTCGTGCTGGTGCGCGTCGGCAACGACGACGCGGCGGGCAATCGCGTGAATCTCGAATTGCTGAAGCAGGGCGTGATCGTGCGTCCAGTCGGGAACTACGGTTTGCCGCAGTGGCTGCGCGTGACCATCGGGCTGCCGCAAGAAAACGAAGCGTTCATCGCCGCGCTCGAAAAAACCCTCGCCACCGTCTAGGCGGCGAATTCTGACCCGCGCGCCCGTCTATATGAGAGGCGCGCTTTTTGTGTGACCGACGTGGCCGCGTTTTCTTTTGACAAGCTGGTGATTTTCGGTGTCGGCCTGATCGGCGGATCGCTTGCGCGCGCGCTGCGCGAGCGCGGCGAAGCCGACGGGGCGCGCACGGTAATCGGTGTGGGCCGTTCGGCTGCGTCGAGCGCGCGTGCGCTGGAACTGGGCGTGATCGACGGCGCCGCCGCATTGAACGACGACGCGGCGTTGCGCAACGCGCTCGCGGGCGCCGACTTGGTGCTGCTCGCGGCGCCCGTCGCGCAGACCCAGCCGCTGCTCGAGCGCATCGCGCCGTTCCTCGACGCGAACACCATCGTGACCGATGCCGGTAGCACCAAGTCCGACGTCGTGGCCGCGGCTCGTGCCGCGCTCGGCGCGCGCATCGGGCAGTTCGTGCCGGGGCATCCGATTGCCGGCCGCGAGTCGAGCGGCGTCGAGGCCGCGTTGCCCGACCTGTACGTCGGCCGCAATGTCGTGCTGTGTCCGTTGCCGGAAAATGCACCGCATACCGTCGAGCGTGTGGCGGCGATGTGGCGCGCGACCGGCGCACTCGTGCGCGACATGGCGCCGGAGCAGCACGACCGCGTGTTTGCGTCGGTCAGTCATTTGCCGCATGTGTTGTCGTTCGCGCTCGTCGAACAGATTCTGAATTCGCCCGATGCCGCGTTGAGGTTTTCTTTTGCCGCGGGCGGTTTTCGCGACTTCACGCGCATTGCGGCGTCGAGTCCCGAAATGTGGCGCGACGTCTGTGTCGCGAATCGCGCCGCGCTACTCGACGAACTCGACGCGTACACGGCGGTGCTCGCGCGGCTGCGCACGGCGATTGAAGCGGGCGACGGCGCGGCGCTCGAAGCCGTATTCGCGCGCTCGCGCGTGGCGCGCACAGAGTGGCAGGAACAGCGCGCGGGCGGCGCCGCGCAAGGCGACGCATCGAAATAGCCGCGTCGAAATAACCGGAAACTGGACTCAATCATGGAATTCCTCGATCTCGGACCATTTTCTCGTGCGTCCGGCACGGTTCGTCTGCCTGGCTCGAAAAGCATTTCGAACCGGGTGCTGCTGCTCGCCGCGCTCGCCGAAGGCGAAACGACGATCACGAACCTGCTCGATTCCGACGACACGCGCGTCATGCTCGACGCGCTCGAGAAGCTCGGCGTGCGTCTGAAGCGCGAAGGCGATACGTGCGTCGTGACCGGCACGCGCGGTGCGTTCACCGCGCGCACGGCCGATCTCTTTCTCGGCAATGCCGGCACGGCGGTTCGCCCGCTGACGGCGGCGCTCGCCGTGAATGGCGGCAATTACCGCATCCACGGCGTGCCGCGCATGCACGAGCGGCCGATCGGCGATCTCGTCGACGGGCTGCGGCAGATCGGCGCGAGAATCGACTACGAGGAAAACGAGGGCTATCCGCCGCTGCGCATCCGCCCCGGGCAGATTTCCGCCGAGGCGCCGATCCGCGTGCGCGGCGACGTCTCGAGCCAATTCCTCACGTCGCTTCTGATGACGCTGCCGCTCGTGCGCACCGCAAGCGGCGTGACCACGGTTCAGGTGGACGGCGAACTGATCTCGAAGCCCTATATCGAGATCACGATCAAGCTGATGGCGCGTTTTGGCATCGACGTTGAGCGCAATGGCTGGCATCAGTTCGTCGTGCCGGCAGGACAGCGCTATCAGTCGCCGGGCACGATCATGGTGGAAGGCGATGCGTCGTCGGCGTCGTATCTGCTCGCGGCCGGGGCGCTCGGCGGCGGGCCGGTGAAAGTCGAAGGCGTCGGCCGTTCGAGCATTCAGGGCGACGTCGGCTTCGCGGACGCGCTCATCAGAATGGGCGCGAACCTGCAAATGGGCGACGACTGGATCGAAGTGCGCGGCGTCGGCACCGACCACGGCAAGCTCGACCCGATCGACATGGATTTCAACCTGATTCCGGACGCCGCGATGACTATTGCGGTCGCCGCGCTGTTCGCCGACGGCACGACCACGCTGCGCAACATCGCGAGCTGGCGCGTGAAAGAGACCGACCGGATCGCGGCCATGGCGACCGAACTTCGCAAGGTCGGCGCAAAAGTCGAGGAGGGCGAAGACTTCCTGATGGTCACGCCGCCTGAAAAGCTGATCCCGAACGCGTCGATCGACACGTACGACGATCACCGCATGGCGATGTGTTTTTCGCTCGTGAGCCTGGGCGGCGTGCCGGTGCGGATCAACGACCCGAAGTGCGTCGCCAAGACATTCCCCGATTATTTCGAGCGCTTCACCGCGCTCACTCACCCTTGATTCGCTACGAATCGCCTGACGTGCGACCTTTTCGATGAAACCGATCCGTCCCTTTCACCAGACGCCCGTCATTACAATCGACGGCCCCAGTGCCTCCGGCAAAGGCACCGTGGCCGCGCTGGTCGCCGCGAGCCTCGGCTTTCACCTGCTCGACAGCGGCGCGCTGTACCGGCTCGCGGCGCTCGCGAGCATCCGCTACAACGTCGCGGCAGACGACGTCGACGCGCTTGTAAAGCTGATCGACGACCTGCATATCACCTTTCGCGAGGGTTTGGCGCAACTCGACGGCGTCGATGTCTCGGCGGAAATTCGCGCGGAGGAAGTCGGCAGCCGCGCGTCGGCCATCGCCGTGCACGCGCCGGTGCGCGCCGCGCTGGTGGCGCGCCAACGGGCTTTTCGTAAGGAACCGGGGCTGGTCGCGGACGGTCGCGACATGGGCACAGTGATCTTCCAGGACGCGGTTCTGAAGGTGTTCATGACCGCCAGCGTGGAGGCCCGCGCGGCGCGGCGGCATAAGCAATTGATACAAAAAGGCTTTTCTGCTAATATTGATGACTTGCTCCGGGATTTGCGCGAGCGTGACGAGCGCGACAGTCAGCGCTCAGCCGCGCCGCTTAAGCCCGCAGCGGATGCAAAACTGCTCGACACGTCCGCCTTGTCGGTCGATCAGGCGGTCGAGCAGGTGGTGCAATGGTACGAAGCCCTGGTCCATGCGTGATTGATTGCCTGACGCATGGCTGCCATGAAGCATGGCTCTCGCCGAACAGGCGGCCGCGGTCGTAGTTTCATTGATTGCTGGTGCTTCGCGATGGTCGCGAAGCGTTGTATTAACCCTTTAACCCCGCGTGGCATTCGCATTCTTGCCGTAGTTGCTGACCGTCCGGCCAGCCGGGCAGCGCGAGAACCATGCAAATTTCGATTTTTATGTCCGACCTGCAAACCTCTACCCCGAATACCGAATCTTTTGCGGCTCTGTTCGAAGAGTCGCTGACCAAGCAAGACATGCGCGCCGGCGAAGTGATCTCCGCCGAAGTCGTGCGTGTCGACCACAACTTCGTGGTCGTCAACGCTGGTCTCAAGTCCGAAGCCTACATCCCGCTCGAAGAGTTCCTGAACGACGCGGGCGAGGTAGAAGTGCAGGCGGGCGACTTCGTTTCCGTCGCGATCGACGCGCTGGAAAACGGCTATGGCGATACGATCCTGTCGCGCGACAAGGCGAAGCGTCTGGCTTCGTGGCTGTCGCTGGAAAAGGCTCTCGACAACAACGAACTCGTGACCGGCACGATCACGGGCAAGGTCAAGGGCGGCATGACCGTGATGGTCAACGGCATCCGCGCGTTCCTGCCGGGTTCGCTGGTCGACACGCGTCCGGTCAAGGACACGACCCCGTACGAAGGCAAGACGCTGGAATTCCGCGTCATCAAGCTCGACCGCAAGCGTAACAACGTCGTGCTGTCGCGCCGCGCCGTGATCGAAGCAACCCAGGGTGAAGAGCGCGCGAAGCTGCTCGAAACGCTGAAGGAAGGCGCGATCGTGGAAGGCGTGGTGAAGAACATCACCGACTACGGCGCGTTCGTGGACCTCGGCGGTATCGACGGCCTGCTGCACATCACCGACATCGCATGGCGTCGCGTGCGTCACCCGAGCGAAGTGCTGTCGGTTGGCCAGGAAGTCACCGCGAAGATCCTCAAGTTCGACCAGGAAAAGAACCGCGTTTCGCTCGGTATCAAGCAACTGGGCGACGATCCGTGGGAAGGCATCTCGCGCCGTTACCCGTCGGGCACGCGTCTGTTCGGTAAGGTCACCAACATCACCGACTACGGCGCATTCGTCGAAGTGGAATCGGGCATCGAAGGCCTCGTCCACGTGTCGGAAATGGACTGGACGAACAAGAACGTTGCACCGTCGAAGGTTGTGCAGCTGGGCGACGAAGTCGAAGTCATGGTTCTCGAAATCGACGAAGACCGCCGCCGTATCAGCCTCGGCATGAAGCAGTGCAAGCCGAACCCGTGGGACGACTTCAGCCGCAACTTCAAGAAGGGCGACAAGCTGCAAGGCGCAATCAAGTCGATCACCGACTTCGGCGTCTTCATCGGTCTGCCGGGCGGCATCGACGGTCTGGTTCACCTGTCGGACCTGTCGTGGTCGGAAACGGGCGAAGAAGCCGTTCGCAAGTACAAGAAGGGCGACGAAGTGGAAGCGATTGTTCTCGGCATCGACGTCGAGAAGGAACGCATTTCGCTGGGTATCAAGCAGCTCGAAGGCGACCCGTTCAGCAACTTCGTTGCAATGAACGACAAGGGTTCGATCGTCGACGGCGTGGTCAAGACGGTGGACGCGAAGGGTGCAGTGGTTCAGTTGTCGACGGAAGTCGAAGGCTACCTGCGCGCTTCGGAAATCGCACAAGACCGCGTGGAAGATGCTCGCAACGTGCTGAAGGAAGGCGACAAGGTCAACGCGATGATCATCAACATCGATCGCAAGTCGCGTGGCATCAACCTGTCGATCAAGGCGAAGGACTCGGCTGAGCAACAGGAAGCGATCCGCGGCCTGGCTTCGTCGGATTCCAGCGCGGCTGCTACCGGCACGACGAACCTCGGCGCGCTGCTGAAGGCCAAGCTCGACGGCCAGAACCAGTAATTGAGGAACGCCCCCAGCCTGCCGTTCGCGGCAGGTTCCCCAACGGGGAAGTCTTGGGGGTGGCTCGGCGTTTTCTTGAGAGGTCTGCTGCAGTATGACCAAATCGGAATTGGTCGCCCAACTGGCTACGCGTTTTCCGCAACTTGTATTGAAAGATGCGGATTTCGCGGTCAAGACGATGCTCGATGCGATGTCTGAGGCGCTTGCCAAAGGTCACCGCATCGAAATTCGAGGTTTCGGCAGCTTTGGCCTGAACCGCCGTCCTTCCCGCGTCGGGCGCAATCCGAAGTCGGGCGAAAAAGTGCTGGTGCCTGAGAAGTACGTACCGCATTTCAAGCCGGGCAAGGAGTTGCGTGAGCGGGTCGATCGTCGCGCGGGCGAGCCGTTGAAGGCCGAAGAGCCGGATGACGATCTGTAAAAGACCGCTCTGTGTGCGTTATGCACTCTGCAGCGGTCGGCAAAAGACCAGAAAAAGCGCCTTTAGGCGCTTTTTTTTCGCCCGTGCGCTTTGTCGACACGCAGGCATGTACTCCACTAACGGCGCCCCGAGCCGTGCTATCAGTCGCGCTCGAAACCGCGCTCTCGGCGAGCCGCGCTTTTACTCCAGCTTCCTGTCCCGCTCCCAGCCGCATTTCGCATCGCGTTTCGCCGGCACATTCTGTAAGCCCGCGATCCGCCAGTTCCTGCCCAGCCGCGAGGGCTTCAATTACAATACGGGTCACTTCGGCGCGGGCAAATACCGTGGCGCGACGCGTCATCAGGCCGGCGTCACCCCGCAACTGCCGTCAAGAGATCTATTCATGAAATTTATCGTCTGGCTGATCCGTGTACTGGTGTTCGTGCTGCTGCTCGTGTTGGCACTCTCCAATACACAACCCGCTACGCTGAATTTCCTCGCGGGTTACGCCTGGTCGGCACCGCTCATCCTGATCGGCCTCGCGTTTTTCGCGGTCGGGCTTGTCGCCGGCCTCGTTTCGTCGATGCCGGCCGTGGTCCGCCTTCGCATGGAAAACGGCCGCTTGAAGCGCGAGTTGCGGGTGGCTCGCGAGGCGCCGGTGGTGGTCGAACAGCCGCCCATGCCGCCGTTGATCTGATTGTGCCGTTCGCCGCGCGCCCCTTGCGCGGCATCCCGTTCCCGCCTTCCGGCTCATTTGCATTCATCGCATGGATCTAGACTTCTGGTGGCTGCTCGTCATTCCCGTCGCTTTCGCGTTCGGCTGGATGGCTGCGCGCTACGACCTCAAGACGCTGCTGTCAGAAAGCGCCAATCTGCCGCGTTCCTATTTCCGCGGCCTCAACTTCCTGCTCAACGAGCAGCCGGACCAGGCAATTGACGCGTTTATCGAAGTCGTCAAGCTCGATCCCGAAACCGTCGAATTGCATTTCGCGCTCGGCAACCTGTTCCGCCGCCGCGGCGAGACGGATCGCGCGATACGCGTGCATCAGAATCTTCTCAGCCGCGCCGATCTGCCGGTCAGTGAGCGCGATCACGCGCTGTTCGAACTCGGGCAGGACTTCCTGAAGGCCGGTCTGCTGGACCGCGCGGAAGAAACCTTCCGTTCGCTCGAAACCGGCGATTACGCGTTGGGCGCGCAGCGTGCGCTCCTCACCATCTACGAAATCGAGAAGGACTGGATCAAGTCGATCGACACCGCCCGGCATCTCGAAACGATGGGCGCGGAGTCGCTGGACAAGGAAATCGCGCAGTTCCATTGCGAGCTCGCGCAGGAAGCGCTGCAACAGCAGAAGCCCGACGAAGCGCGCCGCCAGCTAGGCTTCGCGCTGAAGGCGAACCCCGGCAACGTGCGCGCCACGATTCTGTTCGGCGATGTCGACGCAGCCGGCGGCGCGCAGGAAGCCGCGATCGCGCAATGGCGGCGCGTCGAGGAGCAGAATCCGGCGTATCTGCCGCTCGTCGCCGAAAAGCTGATGAAGGCCTATGAAGCGCTCGGCCGCGCGCAGGAAGGCGCCGATCTGCTGACCACGTGGGTCGACCGCTATCCGAGCAACGATCTGCTCGACGTCGCCTATCAGCACGTCGCGTCGTTGCGCGGGCCGGACGCCGCGCACGCGCTGGCCCGTTCGCAGATGCAGAAGTCGCCGAATCTCGCCGGCATGACGCGCCTGCTCGAGGCGCAGCAGGCTGTCGCGGAAGAGCCGCGGCGCAGCGAGCTCGAACTGATGCGCACGCTGATCCGCCAGCGCACCAAGAATCTGCCGCGCTATACGTGCCAGAATTGCGGTTTCAGGGCGCGGCTTTTCTACTGGCAGTGTCCCGGCTGCAGCGGTTGGGAAACCTACGCGCCGCGCCGGGTCGAGCCGATTACTGCGTCGAACTGAGGTCGCCCGCGGCTTCGGCAGCGTGTTCATGACCGGGATCATCACCGGAACTTTCAACCGGAAAGCGTATGAAAATCACCATTATCGGCACTGGCTATGTGGGCCTCGTCACGGGCGCATGTCTCGCTGAAATCGGCAACGACGTCTTCTGTCTCGACGTCGACCCGCGCAAGATCGAAATCCTCAACAACGGCGGCGTGCCGATCCACGAGCCGGGCCTGCAGGAAATCATCGCGCGCACTCGCGCGGCCGGGCGCATCACGTTTTCGACGGACATCGAGGCGAGCGTGGCACACGGCGACGTGCAGTTCATCGCGGTAGGCACGCCGCCCGACGAAGACGGCTCGGCGGATCTGCAATACGTGCTCGAAGCGGCGCGCAATATCGGCCGCACGATGAACGGCTTCAAGGTGATCGTCGATAAGTCGACGGTGCCGGTCGGCACCGCGCAGCGCGTGCGCGCGGTCGTCGAAGAAGAGCTCGCGAAGCGCGGGCTCGCGGGCAGCGAAAAGCATCGCTTCTCGGTCGTGTCGAATCCCGAGTTTCTGAAGGAGGGCGCGGCGGTGGACGACTTCATGCGGCCCGACCGCATCGTGCTCGGCAGCGACGAAGACCAGGCCGGCCAGCGCGCGCGCGAACTGATGAAGCGCCTCTACGCGCCGTTTAACCGCAACCACGAACGCACGCTCTACATGGACGTGCGCTCGGCCGAATTCACGAAATACGCGGCCAACGCGATGCTGGCCACGCGCATCTCGTTCATGAACGAAATGTCGAATCTCGCGGACCGCGTCGGCGCCGACATCGAGGCGGTGCGCCGCGGCATCGGCTCCGATCCGCGTATCGGCTATCACTTTCTGTACGCCGGCTGCGGCTACGGCGGCTCGTGCTTCCCGAAAGACGTGCAGGCGTTGATCCGCACCGCGAGCGAAGAGGGCCACAATCTGCGCATTCTCGAAGCCGTCGAGGAAGTGAACGACAAGCAGAAAGACGTGCTCGTGCAGAAGATCACGCACAAGTGGGGCAACGATCTGGCCGGCCGCACGTTCGCCGTCTGGGGCCTCGCGTTCAAGCCGAATACCGACGACATGCGCGAAGCGCCGAGCCGTCGCGTGATCGCCGAGCTTCTCGCGCGCGGCGCGCAGGTGCGCGCGTACGATCCGGTGGCCGTGACCGAAGCCCGCCGCGTCTTCGCGATGGATCTGCACGACGCGCCCGACCAGCTCGCGCGTCTCACGTTCACGAGCACGCAGGACGAAACGCTCACGAACGCCGATGCGCTTGTGGTCGTCACCGAATGGAAGGAGTTCAAGAGCCCGGACTTCGTGCATCTGAAATCGGTGCTGAAGTCGCCGGTCATTTTCGACGGCCGCAATCTGTACGAGCCGGATGCGATGAACGAACTCGGCATCGACTATCACTCGATTGGACGCCCCTATGCCCAACCCACTGAACTTGCGACCGATGTCTGAGGCGCGGCCCGGCTCCATCACACCATCGCCGTCTCCGTCACCGGCACTGACGGTGGTGCCGCGCGCGCAACTCGCGGCCGCGCGCGTGCTTGTCGTCGGCGACGTGATGCTCGATCGCTACTGGTTCGGCGACGTCAACCGCATTTCGCCGGAAGCACCGGTGCCGGTCGTGCACGTGCAGCGCCAGGAAGACCGCCTCGGCGGCGCGGCCAACGTCGCGCGCAATGCGGCGGCGCTCGGCGCGCAAGCGGGCCTGCTGTGCGTCGTCGGACATGACGAGCCCGGCGAGCGCATCGTGCAGTTGCTCGGCGAGAGCGGCGTGAATCCGCATCTGGAACGCGACCCCGCGCTGCTCACGACTATCAAGCTGCGCGTGCTGTCGCGTCAGCAACAGTTGCTGCGCGTCGATTTCGAGAACTCGCCAGCGCACGAGGTGCTGCTTGCAAGCCTTGCGCGCTTCGACGAATTGCTGCCCGCGCACGACGTGATCCTGATGTCCGATTACGCGAAGGGCGGGCTGACGCACGTCACGCAGATGATCGCGAGAGCGCATGCCGCGGGCAAGCCTGTGCTGGTCGATCCGAAGGGCGACGACTGGGAGCGTTATCGCGGCGCCACGCTCATCACGCCGAATCGCGCGGAGTTGCGCGAGGTGGTCGGCCAGTGGAAGTCCGAAGAAGACCTGATCGAGCGCGTGAACAAACTGCGCGCGGATCTGCAGTTCAAGGCGCTGTTGCTCACGCGTTCGGAAGAAGGCATGACGCTCTTCTCCGACGACGGCATCCTGCACGCATCGGCCGTCGCGCGCGAAGTGTATGATGTTTCGGGCGCGGGCGACACCGTGATCGCGACGCTCGCGGCCATGCTGGGCGCGGGTCTCACGCTGGTCGAAGCAGTCGGTCTCGCCAATCGCGCAGCCGGCATCGTGGTCGGTAAGCTAGGCACGGCCACCGTCGACTACGACGAACTCTTTCACTGACGCGGCCCGCCCGATCCTGCACCGCAAGCCGACGGCAGCGCGCAAGAAGGATCGGCGGAACGCCAACCAGACCTGCCGATCGAAGCCGGCGTCTCGTCGCCCGCTTCGATCCTACACAAGGCTCATTACCGCGGGACCATCATGACTCTCATCGTCACCGGCGCGGCCGGCTTTATCGGCAGCAACCTCGTGAAAGCGCTCAACGAGCGCGGCGAACAACGCATCATCGCCGTCGACAATCTGACGCACGCCGACAAGTTCAAGAATCTGGTCGACTGCGAAATCGACGACTATCTGGATAAGACCGAATTCGTCGAGCGCTTCAAGCGCGGCGACTTCGGCAAAGTGCGCGCGATCTTCCACGAAGGCGCCTGTTCGGACACGATGGAAACCGACGGCCGCTACATGATGGACAACAACTTCCGCTACAGCCGCGACGTGCTCGACGTGTGCCTCGCGCAGAACATCCAGTTCCTGTACGCGTCGTCGGCGGCAACGTATGGCGGCTCGAGCCGTTTCGTCGAAGAACGCGAAGTCGAGCAGCCGCTGAACGTGTACGGCTATTCGAAGTTCCTGTTCGACCAGGTGATCCGCCGCGTGCTGCCCACCGCGAAAAGCCAGATCGCGGGCTTTCGCTATTTCAACGTCTACGGTCCGCGCGAAACGCATAAGGCGCGCATGGCGTCGGTGGCGTTTCACAACTTCAACCAGTTCCGCGCCGAGGGCAAGGTCAAGCTGTTCGGCGAATACAACGGCTATGCCGCGGGCGAGCAGACGCGCGATTTCGTCTCGGTGGAAGACGTGGTCAAGGTGAACCTGTTCTTCTTCGACCACCCGGACAAATCGGGCATCTTCAATCTGGGCAGCGGACGCGCGCAGCCGTTCAACGACATCGCGAGCACGGTCGTTAATACCTTGCGCGCGCTGAACAACGAGCCGCCGCTGTCGCTCGCCGACCAGGTGCAGCGCGGCCTGATCGAATACATTCCGTTCCCCGACGCATTGCGCGGCAAGTATCAGTGCTTCACGCAGGCGGATCAGTCGAAGCTGCGCGCGGCTGGCTACGATGCGCCGTTTCTGAGCGTGCAGGAAGGTGTCGACCGATACGTACGTTGGCTATTCGGCCAGGTGTAAATAGTTCGGATACCTGTTTAAACTGGAATCTCCCGGTTGGTGATGTCGCCAACCGGTTGTACAAGGGAGATTCCATATGTTTCGAAAAATTCTGGTTACCGCGGCCATGCTCGCCGCTTTCGGCCACGCGTATGCGTCGGTTGACGTCAACACGGCTAACGAGGACGCGCTGCGCGGCGTCAAGGGCATCGGTCCTGCCAAAGCGAAAGCCATTCTCGAAGAGCGCGCCGCACATGGTCCGTTCAAGGACCCGACCGATCTCGGCAAGCGCGTCAAGGGCATGGGCGGGCATACCGTCGAGCGCCTGCAGGCGGAGGGTCTCGCTGTCGGTCCGGCTGGCGCGGCTGCTGGCCCGCAGGTTGCGGCGTCTTCACAGAACAAGGGCGCGGCCGTTGCGGCCAATACGCCGAAAGGCGGCGCTACCGTGGCGGTGAAGAAATAGTCTGACAGCCTGACGCGGGCTCGCGCGCGGCGTGTGTAGCCGCGCGCGATTCGCCATCGTTGTCCTTCATGGTCGGAGCCGGCAACGCCGCTCCTTAAGCTGTCATTCGCATGACTGGCTCCCGCGGTACTCGGCCGCGGGTTTTTTGCGTGGGCGCTGCGTGCATCCATGCGCGCAGAAGGGCCGCGCGGCAGCGGCGGGCACCGTGGTTTAGAATCAATGGATTGAGACTCCGCGCATCGACAGCACCTGAACCGATATGGCTTACAAAACGATTGAAGACACGATCGGCAATACGCCGCTCGTGCAACTCGTCCGGCTCACCGACGACGAGATCCGCAGCCGCAATAACGTGGTGCTCGCCAAGCTCGAGGGCAACAATCCCGCCGGCTCGGTGAAGGACCGCCCGGCGTTGTCGATGATCAAGAAAGCGGAAGCGCGCGGCCGTATCAAACCGGGCGACACGCTGATCGAATCGACGAGCGGCAACACCGGCATCGCACTCGCGATGGCCGCGGCGATCCGCGGCTACAAGATGGTGCTGATCATGCCGGAAGACCTGTCGGTGGAGCGCCGTCAGAGCATGGCCGCGTATGGCGCGCAAATCATCCTCACGCCGGTCACGGGCGGCATGGAGTACGCGCGCGATCTTGCCGAACAGATGCAGCGCGACGGCAAGGGCATCATCCTCGATCAGTTCGCGAACCCGGACAATCCGGCGTCGCACGTCGAAGGTACGGGCCCCGAAATCTGGCGCGATACCGAAGGGCGCATCACCCACTTCGTTTCGTCGATGGGGACGACCGGCACGATCATGGGCGTGTCCACGTATCTGAAGCAGCAGAACCAGGCAATCGAGATTATCGGCGCGCAGCCGGAGGAAGGTTCGCGCATTCCAGGCATCCGCAAATGGCCGGAAGCGTATCTGCCGAAAATTTTCGACCGCAGCCGCGTGGATCGCGTCGAGAACGTGAGCCAGGCGGCAGCCGAGGCAATGGCCCGGCGGCTTGCATCGGTGGAAGGGATCTTCGCGGGCATTTCGTCGGGCGGCGCGTGCGAAGTCGCGTTGCGCGTCGCGCGGCAAATCGAGAACGCGACCATCGTGTTTATCGTCTGCGATCGCGGCGACCGTTATTTGTCGACGGGCGTGTTTCCGGCGTAAGGCGGCAATACGGGTGCGGCTGGCGGCGTTCGGCGCCTTGCTGCTTGCGGACAAAGAAAAAAGCGCCTGCCGGCGCTTTTTTCTTTTCCATCACATCACATGCGAAGCGATCCGACAGCGCGCCTCGCGCTGCCTAACTTCATTGCGAAGCGTCGCTCGCCGGCGCCGCGTTATCGACGGAATTGCCGTTGGAATTTCCGTTGGCATTGCCGCCGTCGCTCGCTTCCATCTGCGACTTGATGCGCTGCCCCAACTGATAAACCGCGAGCGCATAAAAGAAGCTGCGGTTATAGCGCGTCAGCACATAGAAGTTCTTCAGGCCCAGCATGTATTCCGTGCCGCGTCCGGGCGAGGGCAGATCCACCACCGTGACCGGCGTTGCCACTTCGGAAGAGATATTTACGTTCGGCTCATTGAGCACGAGCCCGGCGCGCAACAACTGGTCGAGCGGCCAATGCGGCTCCGGCGCACCGTCGGCGGCTGCTTGCGCGACGCCGAGGCTGCCCGCATCGCTACCGATCTTCCACACGACCGGCCGGCCGTTCTCCCAACCGTTCTTGCGCAGATAGTTGGCGACGCTGCCGATTGCATCCGCCTGGCTCGTGCGCAGGTCGATGTCCTTGTGGCCATCGTAGCTGACCGCATACTGCACGATGCTGCTCGGCAGAAATTGCGGAATGCCGATCGCGCCGGTGTACGAGCCGAGCACCGTGCTCGGATCGATCTGCGAATCGCGCGTCCACACCAGGTAGTCTTCGAGATTCTTGCGGAAGGTCGCCTGGCGGTCCGCGCGATTCGGTGTATTCGGGTAATCGAAACTGAGCGTGGTCAGTGCGTCGAGCACACGGAAGTTGCCCATGAAACGCCCGTAAATCGTCTCCACGCCGAGAATGCCGACGATCACTTCCGGCGGCACGCCGAACTCTTCATACGCGCGCTGCAGCGTGGCCCGATTCGCGCGCCAGAAACGGATGCCGGCGTTGATGCGGATCTGATCGAGAAAGCGCGACTGGTACACGCGCCAGTTTTTCACCGCGGCCGACGGCGACGGCGTGACCAGCTTCACCGCGGTCGCCGAATAGCTGACGCCGGCAAACAGCGAATGCAGCGCGGCTTCGTCGAAATCGTAGCGCGCCGCCATGTCGTTGATGAACGCATCGACATTCGCGTTGTTCGCGTAACGCTGCGGAATAATTTCTTCCTCAAACGTTTGCCCTTGCGGAACGGCGGTTTGCGGCTGCGCCTGAGCGACAAGTACGGGCGGTTTTTTGCCGGTGCTCTGCGCGAGAGCCGGAGTGGTTGCCATGAACATGCACGATGCGGTGGAGAGTGCGGCGGCGATGGTTCGGATGCTGAGCCGGTTTCGTGCAGACAGAGCAAGCTTGACGGTCATAGTGAGCTGGGGGCGCAGAGCGAAAGGACAAAGACGGGAGGAAAACGGAACGGGCAGTATACCCGAGGCCTCTTGCGAAACTGTGCCGGACACGTCACAGCGGCGTGATGCGGAACGACGCGTCATCGCTGCGTCGTGTGGTAACTTCATGAATGTTGGCGCGCCGTGGGCGCGCGCCCCTGGACGGAGACACGCCGCGCACGCTGCCAGCGCTGCGCCGCAGAAAAGAATCATGGCAACAGGTTTCTATTCCCACGCCGACTGTCTGCTGCACGATATGGGGCAATGGCATCCCGAATGCCCCGCACGGTTGCAGGCCATCGAAGATCAATTGATCGCGAGCCGCATCGACGCGTTGATCGAACGCGAATCGCCGCCGCTCGCCGACGAAGCGGCGCTGCTGCGCGTGCATACGCAGGCGCACATCGACTACATCCGTAGCTGTTCGCCTGCCGAGGGCCGCGCCGAGATCGACCCCGACACGTCGATGAACCCGCACACCTTGCAGGCGGCGTTACGCGCAGCCGGCGCGGCGGTGGCCGCTACCGACGCGGTCATCGAAGGCCGCTTCGACAACGCTTTTTGCAGCGTGCGCCCGCCCGGCCATCACGCCGAGCCGGCGCGTGCAATGGGCTTCTGCTTCTTCAACAACGTCGCCATCGCCGCGCGTCATGCGCTCGAGGTGCACGGCTTGCAGCGCGTTGCGATCATCGACTTCGACGTGCATCACGGCAACGGCACCGAAGCGGCGTTTTCGGGCGACCCGCGCGTGCTGATGTGCAGCATCTTCCAGCATCCGTTCTATCCGTTCACGGGCGCCGACAATCAGGCGCCCAACATGTGCAACGTGCCGATGCCCGCGCGCTCGAAAGGCATGGCCGTGCGCGAGGCGGTGGACATGCTGTGGCTGCCGCGTCTGAACGACTTCAAGCCGGAGATGCTGTTCATTTCCGCGGGCTTCGACGCGCATCGCGAAGACGACCTCGGCAACATGGGCCTCGTCGAAGACGACTACGTGTGGATCACCGAGCAGATGCGCGACGTCGCGAAACGCTATGCGAGCGGGCGGATCGTGAGTTGTCTCGAAGGCGGCTACAACCTGTCCGCGCTCGGGCGCAGCGTGGTTGCCCACGTGCGCGCGCTGGCCGAAATCTGAGGAAGAGCAAGCCATGAACGAGGATGCACGCAGCGCTTCGCTAGTGGAGACGGAAACCGGCGCGTACGGCGTACCCGGCGTCGTGCGTCTGACGATGAACCGGCCCGACGCTTTCAACGCGCTCTCCGAAGGCATGCTCGACGCGTTGCAGGACGCGCTGAACGAAGTCGCGCGATCGGAGGCGCGCGTGGTCGTGATCGCCGGCGCGGGGCGCGCGTTCTGCGCGGGACATGATCTGAAGGAAATGCGCGCGGCGCCGTCGCTTGCGTATTACCAGGCGCTGTTCGCCCGCTGCACGAAACTCATGCTGACGATCCAGCGCTTGCCGCAGCCGGTGATCGCGCGAGTGCATGGCATCGCGACGGCGGCGGGCTGCCAGCTCGTCGCGATGTGCGATCTCGCCGTGGCTTCCGATACCGCGCGTTTCGCTGTGTCGGGCGTGAATCTCGGGCTCTTTTGCGCGACGCCGTCGGTGCCGCTGTCGCGCAATCTGTCGCGCAAGGCGGCGCTCGAAATGCTGTTGACCGGCGATTTCATCGACGCCGCCGAGGCGAAGCAGCAGGGCCTCGTCAATCGCGTCGTGCCGCTGGACTCGCTCGACGCGGAAGTGGCGCGGCTTGCCACCAGCATCTGCGCGAAACCGGTGGAAGCGGTGAGCGCGGGCAAGGGTCTCTTCTACCGGCAACTGGAAATGGGCATAGAGGCCGCGTATCAACTCGCGGGCCAGACGATGGCCTGCAACATGATGGACGACTCCGCGCTCGAGGGCGTGCAGGCGTTCATCGACAAACGCCCGCCTGACTGGAAGCGCTAGGCGTTAAAGCGCCCGCTGCGCGCGCTGAAGAACCCACTCGATCAGTTCGCCGATCACGCGATCGCGGTCGAGATCGTTCATCGTCTCGTGATAGCTCGATTCGTAGAGCCTGAGTGTCTTGTCCGGCGAGCCGGCGTGCTCGCCGAAGACGCGGCTGCCTTCGGGCTCCGTGAGTTTATCGGCGGTGCCGTGATACACGAGAAGCGGCAGACGCAGTCCCGCGCGTCCGCGTTCGATCCGCGCCATCGCGAGCAGCAACTCCGCGCCGGTGCGCGCCGGAATCGCCGCATGATGCACGAGCGGGTCGCTGCGATTGGCGTCCACGACGGATTGCACCCGAGACAGCAGGGCGGCGTCGATTTTCATCGCCGGAAAGCCTGGCCAGACACGGCTGATAACCTGACTCAGCGCGAGCATCCAGCCCGGCACGTCGCGGCCAGGCGCGAGCGCGGGGCTCGACAGGATCAGACCGCTCAGATTGGCGCGGCTGCCTGTTGCTTGCGAGGCGGCGCTGGCGCGCTCGATTGCGTAGAGCGCGGCGATAGCGCCGCCCATGCTATGGCCCATCAGGAACAGCCGCGTCGGGTTCCGCACCGTCTGCACGGCGGCGTCGAGCAACGCCTGCGCATCCAGCAGGTAATCGTCGAATCGTTCGACATAGGCGCGCTTGCCCGGCGCGCGGCCGTGACCGCGCAAGTCGATCGCCAGCAGTTCGATCCCGGCTGCATTGAGCCGCGCGGCCAGCGCCGAATAGCGGCCCGCATGCTCGGCGAGTCCGTGAATCAGCGCAATGCTCGCGCGCGGCGCTTCGCGGGTTGGCCAACGGTAGAGCGGCAGTTCGAGGCCATCCGACGTGGGGGCGGTCGAGCGCACCGGCTCCGAGCTGTCTGCTCCGGTTTCGTCGTCAGAGGCAAAGCGTTGTTCCGAGGTCTCCATGGCGCGCGTCCGTGAATTGGGGTTCGCGCGATCATAGACCGTCGCCCCTCGCGTCAGCGGAAATGGGCGGCGGGTCCGTCCTCTAATATCTAACAGTTATGAAAAGATCGTAATTGATTATTAAAGGGAATGCCCGGGGCGCGGTAGAATCGCGGGCTCAAATTCCCAATAAAAGTAACGGCGGCCGCTTGGCCGGGGAGCGCACGACGCTCGTCGGCAAACCCGCCGTTTCGTTTTTCCATGATCGAAATACGCAATATCTCTCAGCGGTTCGCGGGGCCCCGGGGCTGGGTCGAGGCGCTGCACAACGTCAATCTGTCGATTCCGGCGGGCGAGGTGTTCGGCATCATCGGCCGCAGCGGCGCGGGCAAGAGCACGCTGGTCCGCACGATCAACCTGCTGACGCGTCCGACCGAAGGCAACATCGTCGTCGACGGCCGCGATCTGACCACGCTGCCCGCCGCGCAACTGCGCGAAGCGCGCCGCGAGATCGGCATGATCTTTCAGCACTTCAATTTGCTGTCGTCGCGCACGGTGTTCGAGAACGTCGCGTTGCCGCTCGAGCTTGCCGGCATGAAGCGCGACGAGATCGAGGCGAACGTGTTGCCGCTGCTGGAACTCGTGGGCCTGTCCGCGCAGAAGGACCGCTACCCGGCGCAGATCAGCGGCGGGCAGAAGCAGCGCGTCGGCATCGCGCGCGCGTTGGCAAGCAAGCCGAAGGTGCTGCTTTCCGACGAAGCGACGTCCGCGCTCGATCCCGAAACCACCCGCTCGATTCTCGATCTGCTCAAGCGCATCAACCGCGAACTGAACCTGACCGTCGTGCTGATCACGCATCAGATGGATGTGATCAAGCAGGTGTGCGATCGCGTCGCCGTGCTCGACGCGGGCCGCGTCGTCGAACAGGGCAAGGTGATCGACGTGTTTCTGCAGCCGCATCACGAAGTCACGCGCGCGCTGATCGGCGACGTGATCGCGCAGGAACTGCCGCCCGCAATGAAGGCTCGCGTCGCCGAACGTCTGAAGACGGGCAGCGGCCATTTGCTGCGCCTCGCGTTCACGGGTTCGGGCGTCGATCAGCCGATTCTCTCGGAGACGATTCGCCGCTACGAACTCGACTTCAACATCCTGCACGGCCAGATCGACGAGATTCAGGGGCAGGCGTTCGGCTCGCTCGCGGTGCTCGCGGGCGGCGAACCGGCGAAGGTGGCGCAGGCGCTCGCGTATCTGCGCGAACAGGGTGTGGTGGTGGAGGAGCTCTCGTATGTTGAGTGAAATGTTCGATATGTTCGTCCAGTCGTTCTGGGAAACGCTCGTGATGGTGGGCATTTCCGGACTGGTCGGCGCGTTGGTGGGCTTGCCGCTCGGCGTGCTGCTGTATCTGACCGACCGTCAGGGCGTGTTGCAGAACGTCGCGGTGAATCGCGTCGTCGGCATGGTCGTGAATGCGGTGCGCTCGACGCCGTTCATCATCCTGCTCGTGGCGGTGATTCCGTTCACGCGCCTTGTGGTCGGATCGTCGATCGGCACGGCCGCGGCGGTGGTGCCGCTGACGATTGCCGCGGCGCCGTTCATCGCGCGTCTCGTGGAAACGGCGCTGCGCGAAGTCGATCGCGGGCTGATCGAAGCGGCTCAGGCGATGGGCGCGACCACCAGCCAGATCGTCTTCAAGGTGCTGTTGCCGGAATCGCTGCCGGGCGTCGTGGCCGGCTTGACCATCACGTTCGTCTCGCTGGTCGGCTATTCGGCGATGGCCGGTGCGATCGGCGGCGGCGGTCTTGGCGACCTCGGCATTCGCTACGGGTATCAGCGTTTTCTGCCGGAAGTCATGTTGACAGTCGTCGTGATTCTTATCGTGTTCGTGCAGTTGGTGCAGTCGTTCGGGGATTGGCTCGTGCGTCGTCTGAGCCATAAATAAATCAAAAGGTCCATCATGCAACGTCGTTTCATAGTCAAGCTGGTCGCGGCATTCGGCGCCGCGTCGCTGTTCGCCGCAAATGCGGCCCACGCTGAAGACACCATCAAGGTCGGCGTGACCGGCGGTCCGCACGCGCAGATCATGGAAGTCGTGAAGAGCGTCGCCGCAAAGAACGGTCTGAACATCAAGGTCGTCGAGTTCTCCGACTACGTGCAGCCGAACGCGGCGCTCGCGGGCGGCGATCTGGACGCCAACAGCTATCAGCACGACCCGTACTTGCAGGCGCAGGTCAAGGACCGCGGCTACAAGCTGATTCGCGTCGCCGATACGGTCACGTACCCGATGGGCATCTACTCGAAGAAGGTGAAGTCGCTGGCCGAACTGCCGCAAGGCGCGAAGATCGCGGTGCCGAACGATCCGACCAACGGCGGCCGCGCCTTGCTGCTGCTGCAAAAGCAGGGGCTGCTGAAGCTGCGTGCCGAAGCGGGCCTGAAGGCGACCCCGCTCGACATCGTCGAAAATCCGAAGAAGCTGAAGATTGTCGAACTGGACGCCGCGCAGATTCCGCGTTCGCTCAACGACGTGGACGCCGCCGCGATCAACACCAACTTCGCGATGGAAGCCGGCCTCAAGCCGAAGCAGGACGCCATTGCAATCGAAGACCCGAAGGGTCCGTACGTGAACGTCATCGCGATCCGCGAGGCCGACAAAAACAAGCCGTGGGTCGCCAAGCTCGTGGCCGCCTACCATTCGCCGGAAGTGAAGCAGTTTGTCGACAGCAAATTCGGCGGTTCGGTGGTCACGGCCTGGTGATCTGAAGCCGTCAGATACCGCGTGAGCAGCCGGCGATATGAAAATTAGAGTCGTAAATCGGAACCCGGGGTTGTCACCCGGGTTTTTTCGCGATTAAAATAGAACGACCGTTCGATATTGCCGTCACGCCGCTGGGGAGCGATATCCTCCTGCTAGAGCGCCCGCGACAAAGCTGCCACGAGGGCAGTCGTTATAATGTTCGTTGGGTTGACGTATTCGTAACTTTGGAGCGTGTGCATGAAAATCCTGGTGCCAGTCAAGAGAGTGGTCGACTACAACGTGAAGGTCCGGGTCAAGTCGGACGGCACGGGCGTCGACATCGCGAACGTGAAGATGTCGATGAATCCGTTCGACGAAATCGCGGTTGAAGAAGCGGTGCGTCTGCGCGAAGCGGGCGTGGCGACCGAGGTGATCGCCGTGTCGGCGGGCGCGACGCAATCGCAGGAAACGCTGCGCACGGCGCTCGCCATCGGCGCGGATCGCGCGATTCTCATCGAGTCGAATGAAGAATTGCAGCCGCTGGCGGTCGCGAAGCTGCTGAAGGCGCTCGTCGACAAGGAACAGCCGCAACTGGTGATTCTCGGCAAGCAGGCTATCGACGATGACTCCAACCAGACCGGCCAGATGCTCGCCGCGCTGGCTGGATTGCCGCAGGCGACGTTTGCGTCGAAGGTTGTCGTCGCTGACGGCAAGGCGACCGTGTCGCGCGAAGTGGATGGCGGCGCGGAAACGCTGTCGCTCACATTGCCCGCTGTCATCACGACCGATCTGCGCCTGAACGAGCCGCGCTACGTGACGCTGCCGAACATCATGAAGGCGAAGAAAAAGCCGCTGGAAGTCGTCAAGCCCGAAGACCTCGGCGTCGATGTCACGCCGCGTCTGAAGACGCTGAAGGTCGTCGAGCCGCCGAAGCGCTCCGCCGGCGTGAAGGTGCCGGACGTGAAGACGCTGGTCGAGAAGCTGAAGACCGAAGCCAAGGTGCTTTAAGGAACGCGGGAGACAGGGCAAATGACGAATCTTGTAATTGCAGAACACGACAACGCATCGATCAAGGCCGCGACGCTGCACACCATTGCAGCCGCGCAAAAGATCGGCGGTGACATTCACGTACTGGTAGCAGGCCAGAACGCGCAGGCCGCAGCGGACGCAGCCGCGAAAATCGCGGGCGTTTCGAAAGTGCTGCTGGCCGACGCGCCGCAGCTTGCCGAAGGACTCGCGGAAAACGTCGAGGCGACGGTGCTGAACATCGCGAAGGACTACTCGCATATCCTCGCGCCGGCTACCGCTTACGGCAAGAACATCGCGCCGCGTATCGCCGCCAAGCTCGACGTCGCGCAGATCAGCGACATCACGGCAGTCGATTCCGTCGACACTTTCGAGCGTCCGATCTACGCGGGCAATGCGATTGCGACGGTGCAATCGGCTGACCCGATCAAGGTCATCACGGTCCGCACCACCGGCTTCGACGCAGTGGCGGCTGAAGGCGGCAACGCATCGGTGGAAAAAATCGAAGCGGCGGCAGACGCGGGCATCTCGCAGTTCGTGAGCCGCGAAGTGACGAAGCTCGACCGTCCGGAACTGACGTCGGCGAAGATCATCGTTTCGGGTGGCCGCGGTCTCGGCAACGGCGAGAACTACACGAAGGTGCTCGAGCCGCTCGCCGACAAGCTGAACGCGGCGCTGGGCGCATCGCGCGCGGCGGTCGACGCCGGCTTCGTGCCGAACGACTATCAGGTCGGGCAGACCGGCAAGATCGTCGCGCCGCAACTGTATGTGGCCGTCGGCATTTCCGGCGCGATCCAGCATCTGGCCGGCATGAAGGACAGCAAAGTGATCGTCGCGATCAACAAAGACCCGGAAGCGCCGATTTTCAGCGTCGCCGATTATGGTCTCGTCGGCGATCTGTTCACGCTTGTGCCGGAACTCGTGAGCGAACTCGGCTGAGCGTGTTAGCGCCATATAAAGCCATCTGCAAAGCCGTTTAACGGCGTTTCGCAACGCATTGGCGACACAAGAAGGGCGCTGGACCGAACAAGTCCCGCGCCCTTTTTCCATCAGGCAGGAGGAGAACAGAAAATGAGCTATACGGCGCCCCTCAAGGACATGCTGTTCGTGATGAAGGAACTGGCGGATCTCGAACAGATCGCGACGCTGCCGGGCTTCGAGGACGCGAACCTCGACACCGCTCAGGCCGTGCTGGAAGAGTCGGCGAAACTGTGCGGCGAGGTGCTGGCTCCGCTGAACGTCGAAGGAGATCGCAATCCGAGCAGTTGGAAAGACGGCGTCGTGACGGCGACGCCCGGCTTCAAGGAAGCGTTCCGTCAGTTTGCCGAGGGCGGCTGGCAAGGCGTGCAGCATCCTGTGGAGTATGAAGGCCAGGGGCTGCCGAAACTCATCGCCACAGCTTGCGTTGAGATGCTGAACGCATCGAATCTGTCGTTCGCGCTGTGTCCGTTGCTGACCGACGGCGCGATCGAGGCGCTGCTGACCGCCGGCACCGACGCGCAAAAACAGACCTATGTGCCGAAGCTCATTTCAGGCGAATGGACCGGCACAATGAACCTCACTGAGCCGCAGGCCGGCTCGGATCTCGCGCTCGTGCGCACGCGCGCCGAGCCGCAAGGCGACGGCTCGTTCAAGCTGTTCGGCACGAAGATTTTCATCACGTGGGGCGAGCACGACATGGCGAAGAACATCGCGCATCTCGTGCTCGCGCGCACGCCGAATGCGCCCGAAGGCGTGAAGGGCATCTCGCTCTTCATCGTGCCGAAGTTTCTGATCAACGAAGACGGTTCGCTCGGCGAGCGCAACGACGTGCATTGCGTGTCGATCGAGCACAAGCTCGGCATCAAGGCGAGTCCGACGGCGGTGCTGCAATTCGGCGACCACGGCGGCGCGATCGGGCATCCGATCGGCGAGGAAAATCGCGGCCTCGAGTACATGTTCATCATGATGAACGCGGCGCGGTTCGCCGTGGGCATGCAAGGCGTCGGCGTATCGGATCGCGCGTATCAGAAGGCGGCGGCCTATGCGAAGGAGCGCGTGCAAAGCCGTCCCGTCGACGGCTCCGCGAAACAGCCGGTGGCGATCATCGAGCATCCCGACGTGCGCCGCATGCTTTCGACGATGCGCGCGCTCACCGAGGCGTCGCGCGCGCTGGCTTATGTCGCGGCCGGGCATTGCGACATTGCACATCGTCATCCGGACGAAGCGAAGCGCTCCGAGCATCAGGCGATTTACGAGTTTCTCGTACCGATCGTGAAGGGCTGGAGCACGGAGTTGTCGATCGACGTAACCAGCCTTGGCGTGCAGGTGCACGGCGGCATGGGTTTCATCGAAGAGACGGGCGCCGCGCAGTATTACCGCGACGCTCGCATTCTGCCGATCTACGAAGGCACGACCGCGATTCAGGCGAACGATCTGATCGGCCGCAAGACCGTGCGTGACGGCGGCAAAGTCGCGAAGTCGCTGCTCGCAAGCGTTGCCGAAACGGTCGGATTGCTTGGCGCGCAACAAGGTCAGGCGTTCCGATCGATGGAAAAGTATCTTGAAGAGGGGCAGCGCTCGTTGGGCGCGGTGGTCGATTTCGTCGTCGCGAACACGAAGGGCGATCCGAACGCGGTGTTTGCCGGCAGCGTGCCGTATCTGAAGCTCGCGGGCATTGTGCTGGGCGGCTGGCAAATGGCGCGTGCGCTGCTCGCGGCCGCTCAGAAGCGCGACGAAGACCCGCAGTTTTACGGCGCGAAGATCGCGACGGCGCAATTCTACGCGGAGCATGTGTTGCCGCTCGCGACCGCGCTGGAGGCGTCGATTGTCAGTGCGAAGGGCGGCGAGGGCGTGCTGGCGTTGTCCGCGGATCAGTTTTGATGCGGCGCGAAGTCTGAGGTCTTGCTGAGTAAACGAAAACGGCGCCTTGCAGCGTTAACTGAAGCGCAGGCAATTGGACATTGATCCAATTTCTGCGGTCAGTTCGCAAGGCGCCGTTTGTCTCTTGGCGAGCCGGCTTGCGCTGTTACAGCCGGCTGGAAACGCGCCGAGCATGACCACGCCCGGCGCTAGAAGCTTCAGGCATAAGCCGGACGATGTGCAGCGCCGGTCTCGCCGAAATAGCGATGCACCGAGAGGTCATCCGCCTTGATCGCCGGCTGCTTGCCGGACATCACATCGGCGAGCAACTGGCCCGAACCGCACGACATTGTCCAGCCGAGCGTGCCGTGCCCCGTGTTGAGGAACAGGTTCGGCACGGGGGTGCGGCCGACGATCGGCGTGCCGTCCGGCGTCATGGGCCGCAGGCCGGTCCAGAAGCTGGCCTTCGACGTGTCGCCGCCGCCCGGGAACAGATCGTTCACGCACAGCTCGAGGGTTTCACGGCGCGCTTGCCGCAACGACTTGTCGAAGCCGACGATCTCAGCCATGCCGCCGACGCGAATCCGGTTGTCGAAGCGCGTAATCGCGATCTTGTACGTTTCGTCGAGCACCGTGGAAACCGGCGCGGCGGCTTCGTTGACGATGGGCGCCGTGATCGAGTAACCCTTCAGCGGATAGACCGGAATCTTCACGAGGCTGGACAGAAATTTCGTCGAGTAAGAACCGAGCGCGACGACGAACGAATCGGCGCGTACCAATTCCTGGCCGCACTGCACGCCGGCGATGCGGTCGCCGGCCATGGCGAGCGCGTCGATCGGCGTGTTGTAGCGGAATTTGACGCCCATCTGCTCGGCCAGCGCGGCGAGGCGCGTGGTGAACATCTGGCAGTCGCCGGTCTCGTCGCCCGGCAGGCGCAGACCGCCCGTCAGCTTGTGCGAGACCGCGGCGAGCGCCGGTTCGGCCTGAGCCAGTTCCGCCGCCGACAGCAGTTCGAACGGCACGTTGGCCTCGCGCAGCACGGCGATGTCTTTCGCCGCGCCGTCGAATTGCTGCTGCGTGCGGAACACCTGCAGCGTGCCGCCAGTGCGGCCTTCGTAGTGGATGCCGGTCTCGGCGCGCAGCGCTTGCAGACAATCGCGGCTGTATTCGGCGAGGCGGACCATGCGTCCTTTGTTGACCGCATAGCGCGACGCCGTGCAGTTCTGCAGCATCTGCCACATCCATTGCAACTGGAACTGCGTGCCGTCGAGGCGAATGGCGAGCGGCGCGTGTTTCTGGAACATCCACTTGACGGCTTTCAGCGGCACGCCGGGCGCGGCCCACGGCGACGCATAGCCTGGCGAGATCTGGCCGGCGTTGGCGAAACTGGTTTCGAGCGCCGGGCCTGGCTCACGATCTATGACGGTCACTTCATGACCCGCGCGTGCGAGGTAATACGCGCTCGTTACGCCGACGACGCCACTGCCCAAAACGACGATTCGCATAGCTGCTCCAGATGATTCGCAAGATTCGCGGGCGTTGTGCTGTTCAGTTCGCTTCAATCGTTCGATTAACGACGTGAAACGCGGTGCGCCCAGTGTTAAGCGCTATACTATTGGCGAGCTTGCAGGTTTTGTTATTGTATTTCTGCGATTTTCAGAATAAACACTATGCGCACCCAACGTCAGCCCGTTCGAACCCTCGACAAGCTCGATCACAAGATTCTTCGGCTGCTGCAGCAGGACGGCCGGATGGCCATGAAAGACCTCGCGGAGCACGTCGGACTGTCGGTCACGCCGTGCATCGAGCGTGTGAAGCGCATGGAGCGCGACGGCGTGATCACCGGCTACTATGCGCGCGTGAATCCGGCGGAGCTGGGCGCGGCGCTGCTCGTGTTCGTCGAAATCACGCTCGACCACAAGAGCGGCAACATGTTCGACCAGTTTCGCCGCGAGGTGCAAAAGATCCCCGAAGTGCTCGAGTGCCATCTCGTGTCGGGCGATTTCGATTATCTGATCAAGGCGCGCATCGGCGAGATGGCCGATTACCGCAAGCTTTTGGGCGACATCCTGCTTCAGCTTCCGGGCGCTGTGCAGTCGAAAAGCTATGTGGTGATGGAAGAGATCAAGGAAACGCTGACCATCCCGGTCGGGGATGAAACCACGCGCTAGGCTCGTTGCACGGCGCTCGACAAACGGCGTAAACACTGTATATTTATACAGGTGTTCTGCGCCGTTTTGTTTGCCCTGTTCACTTGTCCAGCCAGCCGTGACCGAGCCCGATTTCCCTTCCGCTGCCGAGTTTCCAATCGCGCCGCCGGTGCCCCGCAAGGGGCGCGGTGCGGTCACGAACGTGCAAGGCCGGTACGAAGTCGACCAGCGGGAAGCGGTGGACGACGGTTGGTTAGCCACGCCGGAAGAAGGTGAAGCGCCGAAGGCGCTGCGCACCCAGGTGTTCGAGGAAAGGGCGAAAAGCATTCTCACGCGTAACGCGTCGCCGGACATTCCGTTTAGCGTGTCGCTGAATCCATACCGCGGTTGCGAGCACGGCTGTATTTATTGTTTTGCGCGGCCCACGCATAGTTATCTCGGCCTCTCGCCGGGGCTCGACTTCGAAAGCCGCATTTATGCGAAGGTGAACGCGCCCGAGCTGCTTGAGCGCGAGCTGTCGAAAAAGTCCTATGAGCCGGAGCCCATTGCGCTTGGCGTCAATACCGACGCGTGGCAGCCTGCAGAACGCGAGTGGCGGCTCACACGGCGCGTCGTCGAGATTCTGAGCGAGCGTAATCATCCATTTGCGGCTATTACGAAGTCGTCGCTGATCGAGCGTGACCTGGATCTGCTTGCGCCCATGGCGGCTCGCGGCCAATTCATGGCGGCCATTACCATCACGACGCTCGACGCCGACATTGCGCGCACGCTCGAACCGCGCGCGGCTACGCCGTCGCGGCGTTTGCGCACGATCCGCACGCTGAGCGAAGCGGGCATTCCGGTCGGGGTGAGCATTGCGCCAGTGATTCCGTTTGTCACGGAGCCGGACATGGAGCGCGTGCTCGAAGCGTGCGCGGAAGCCGGCGCCAGCAACGCGAGCTATATCGTGCTGCGCCTGCCGTGGGAAGTTGCGCCGCTGTTCAAAGACTGGCTCGCCGCGCATTTCCCCGATCGCGCCGAACGGGTCATGGCGCGTGTGCGCGATATGCGGGGCGGCAAGGACTACGACTCGTCTTTCTCCACCCGAATGAAGGGGGAAGGCTTGTGGGCCGATCTGCTCAAGCAGCGATTCCACAAGGCGGTGCGCCGTCTAGGGCTGAATCAGCGCGACCGCGGCATTCTGGATATGTCGCACTTCAAGCGTCATGAGGTGCCGCGGAGCCAGGCGGCGACTGGCGACAATCCGCAGCTTGATCTTTTTTAGTGGACGGTGCGTGTAGTGCGCGTGGTCCTTCTGCTATTGCGACAGCGCCTTCGCCGCCTGGACTTGGCCTTCGAAGTAGGTCTGGAAGGAAATGGCGAGACCGGTCATCAACAGAAACGCGCCGATCAGCAGCGAAAAGATCACCACGAAGATCACGGTCCACCCCGAGCGGCTTTGTCGCTGCGTGTGCGCATTGAATTGCCGGTCCCACTTTTCGTCCGGGCGCAGACCATAGACGATCGCGGCGAGAAACGCGGCCAGAAGCGAAACGGCGCCGGGGAATGCGAGCACCCAGCCGAGTATCGAAGAGCGTTCGCTCGCTACCAGCAACATCGCGCCGGGAATGCCGATTACGGTGCCAAGCACGTGGGCCCAGCCGTAGACGTCGCGCGGACCGCACAGATAAAAGCGATGCGCGCCGAGGCTGCCCAGGAAAAACGCCAGCGCGGCGGTAATCGTTTTGGATCGGAAGTAAGTCGAGGTCGAAGCAGACGTGGACATGTGGGCGTGGGTAGCGTGATGGGCAGCGCGAACTGACGGGCAAAGACGGCAGCGCGGACTGATGGTCGAAAGCTGTGGTGCAAATGAGCGGTGAATTGTTGGCCGCGTTGTTGGCCGTATTGTTGGCCGCGAACCGTCGCGCATTCTACGCCGCCGGCGGGCGACCGGTCACGTGGCGTAGAGCCTCAGGCGGCGGGCGCGCAGGCAAGGCGGGGGCGTTGCCGTGTTCGTCGGCGGCGGTTGCAGGTGCGGCATCGCCGAGGGCTTCAGCATTGGCGTCGGCAGCGGCAGCGACCACCGTTGCGGCATCGCCGGCTTCACACCGGCAGTGGCACGCCTAGGCCTATACGTCTTAGCCTGCCCCGGGCACATCCGTCCGCGTGACGTCCCGGACCGCGACCACAAGCCCCGAGCCGCCCGGCGCCAGGGTAGCCGCTCAAGGCACCGAGTACGTGACGCGGTAAATGGCGCCGGCGTAGTCGTCGCTGATCAGCAGCGACCCGTCTGGCAGCGGCAACACGTCGGCGGGGCGGCCCCACACGGTTTCTCCCGGCTGAAGCCATCCCTCGGCGAAAACCTCCTGCCGCACGTGGCTGCCGTCCGGCTCCGTCACGACTCTTACTACGCGGTAGCCGGACTTCTTACTGCGGTTCCAGGAACCGTGCTCGGCAATGAAAATGTTGTGGCGGTAGTCGGCCGGGAACATCGAGCCGCTATAAAAGCGCATGCCGAGCGCGGCGACATGCGCGCCCAATTTGACGACCGGTGGCGTGAATGCGCTGCACGGATGGCCCGCGCCGAATTGCGGGTCGGCTACCGCGTCGGCGTGACAGTACGGAAAGCCGAAATCGAGACCGGCGCGCGGGGCGCGGTTGAGTTCGTCGTCGGGTACGTCGTCGCCTAGCAGATCGCGGCCGTTGTCGGTGAACCAGAGTTCGTGCGTCGCCGGATGCCATGTGAAGCCGACGGAGTCGCGTATGCCGCGCGCGACGACCTCGTAATGGCTGCCGTCGGGGTCCATGCGGCCGATCATCGCGTAGCGGTCGCGATCTTTCAGGCAGACGTTGCAGGGTGCGCCTTGCGGGACGTAAAGCTTGCCGTCCGGGCCGAAAGCAATGAATTTCGCCCCGTGATGAGTCTCGGCGGGCAATTTGTCCGTAACGACCGCCGGCTGCGGCGGCGCGCTCAGGCGCGTGTCGATCGAATCGAAGCGTAAAATTCGCGACACCGCCGAAACGTACAACGCGCCGTCGTGCCAGGCGACGCCGACCGGGGCATCGAGACCCGTGGCCACGATATGTCGGGCGGCGACTCGCGCACCTTGCAGTTCGAGCGCATAGACGTGGCCGTCGAGGCTGCCTATATAGAGAATGCCCTTTGGCGACAAAGCCATCGCGCGTGCGCTCGGTACTGCGTCCGACAAGACTTCGATATGAAAGCCCGGCGGCAGTTTGATGCGCTCCACAGGCGGCGCGGCCAGGGCGCTGCACGCGACGACGGCCAGCAACGCGCCCACCGCGCTGCCAAA
Source organism: Paraburkholderia sp. RCC_158 (assembly GCF_041355255.1). Taxonomy (NCBI): domain Bacteria; kingdom Pseudomonadati; phylum Pseudomonadota; class Betaproteobacteria; order Burkholderiales; family Burkholderiaceae; genus Paraburkholderia; species Paraburkholderia sp. RCC_158. The sequence goes on from NZ_JBFUPM010000002.1 coordinate 161,999, forward strand.
ACCGCGGAAACCACGAAAACCGCGCGGACGGCAAACGGATGCAGGCCGGCGGGCGGAAAGGATGCGAAACAGCGCGGTTTGCAGCAGAGATTTCACAGGCATTCCGTCAGGTCCTCCATGTGTTTGCGCCAGCTTGCGCGCCCGCGCTGTCGGGGCGGCGCACCCCGATTGCTCAGTTTATCCGGGTAAGTGTTTGTTATGGCGTCGGTTTCCCGCTATAATCGCGTGTTTCAGTCGTTCCGAACCCCGGTTTTCAAGGATTCTAGTATGGTCATCATCCGCTTGGCTCGTGGCGGCTCCAAGAAGCGCCCGTTCTACAACATCGTCGCAACCGACTCGCGTAACCGTCGTGACGGCCGCTTCATCGAGCGCGTTGGCTTCTACAACCCGGTCGCTACGAAGGGCGAATCGCTGCGTATCGCTCAAGATCGCCTGACGTATTGGCAAGGCGTTGGCGCACAACTGTCGCCGACCGTCGAGCGTCTCGTGAAAGAAGCGCAAAAGGCGCAGCCGGCTGCTTAATGGTAGCTCGCATGCGTATCGTCGTCGGTTTGGCCGGCGGCTCGCGCAACTCGCGTGAGCAGTCCGATGCGCAAAATGTTTTGCCGAAACAGGCGTCGAAGTTCGCAGCAAGGCTCAATCTGAGGTCCCGTCATGTCTGAGCGTGATTCCGGCAGTTCAGGTCGCGTAAAGGCAGCGGAAGCGACTAAAGAGGCGAGCCCGCGCGCAAAGACGCCTGCTCAGGCGCCGTTCGGTGCATTCGTCCGCAAGTCGGGCGAGCGGGCCGGCGGCAAGGCGAAAGCCAATGTTGAAAACACCGGTTCCGAGGCAGCAGCAATGCGCGCGGAAACGGCGGAGAGCTGGCCGGCTGACGCGGTCGAAGTCGGTGCAATCGTCGACGCTTACGGCCTCAAAGGCTGGGTCAAGGTGGCCGCGCATGCGGACGCCGGGCATGGCGGCGACGCTTTGCTGAGCGCTAAGCGCTGGTGGCTCATGAAAGGCCGCGAGCGCCAGTCGGCGCCGTCGCTGCAAGCCAAAACGCATAGCGACAGTGTCGTGGCCCTTCTGGGCGGCGTCGCTGACCGCGACGCGGCGCTGGCGCTGCGCGGCTCGCGCGTCTATGTGAGCCGCAGCGAATTTCCGGCGCTTGAAGCCGACGAATTCTACTGGGTTGACCTGCTCGGCCTGGACGTGGTGAACCTTGCCGGCGTCAACCTGGGCAAGGTTGCAGACATGATCGACAACGGTGCGCATTCGGTGCTGCGCATCGAATACGCAGCGGCCGACAAAACCGGCAAGCCGGTCAAGGCAGAGCGCTTGATCCCGTTCGTCGGCGTGTTTGTCAAAACGGTGGACCAGGCGGCGAAGCAGATCATCGTCGACTGGGAAGCCGATTATTGATAGTTCAGCAAATCGAGTTCGCTACAACGGAGAGAGCGATGCAGTTCGATGTCGTCACGCTCTTTCCCGAAATGTTTCGCGCGCTGACCGACTGGGGCATTACCAGCCGGGCAGCAAAGCAGCAGCGCTATGGGTTGCGTATGTGGAATCCGCGTGATTTCACCACGGACAACTACCGCACGATAGACGATCGCCCGTACGGCGGCGGCCCCGGCATGGTCATGCTGGCCAAGCCGCTGGAAGACGCGATCGGTGCAGCGAAGGCTGCGCAGGCGGAGCAGGGCATCGGCGCTTCGCGTGTCGTGATGATGTCGCCGCAAGGCGCCACGCTGAATCACGAACGTGTGATGAAGTTCGCCGCCCAGCCTGGTTTGATTCTGCTGTGCGGTCGCTACGAGGCGATCGACCAGCGTTTGCTCGACCGGGTTGTCGACGAAGAAATCAGTCTCGGCGACTTCGTGCTGTCGGGCGGCGAGTTGCCCGCCATGGCGTTGATGGATGCAGTCGTGCGCCAGTTGCCCGGCGTGCTCAACGATTCACAGTCGGCGGTACAGGACAGTTTTGTCGATGTGCTGCTCGATTGTCCGCACTACACGCGGCCTGAGGAATACCACGGCGTGCGTGTGCCCGATGTGCTGCTCGGCGGCCATCATGCGGAGATCGAAGCGTGGCGTCGGCGGGAAGCCTTGCGCAATACGTGGCACAAGCGGCCCGATTTGATCGTCAAGGCCAGAAAGAACAAGATGTTGAGCCGTGCCGACGAGGCATGGCTTGCAAGTCTCGCGAAGGAAGAGCCGAAGGCGTAAAGCCCCGGCCTTTCGAGCGGACACCAGGCGGCGCCGCACATGCGTGTTCGGCGCCTGATGTGAACCCATCCTCTATCGGGGCCGTAGCCGCGCATATCGATGCAAGGCAGGTACGAACGCCGACAAGATGGACTTAGGAGTCAGTGATGAATCTGATTGCAAAACTCGAGCAGGAAGAAATCGCGCGCGCCCTCGGCGAGAAGACCATTCCCGAATTCGCTCCCGGCGATACGGTGATTGTCAGCGTGAACGTGGTTGAAGGTACGCGTAAGCGTGTCCAGGCTTACGAAGGCGTCGTGATCGCCAAGCGTAACCGTGGTCTGAATTCGTCGTTCATCGTCCGCAAGATTTCGTCGGGCGAAGGCGTCGAGCGTACGTTCCAGACGTACTCGCCGCTGCTGGCTAGCATCGTCGTCAAGCGTCGTGGCGATGTGCGTCGTGCAAAGCTGTACTACCTGCGCGAGCGTTCGGGCAAGTCGGCTCGAATCAAGGAAAAGCTGGTCTCGAAAGACCGCGCTGCTTCGCAAGCGTAACTGCTGTAAGAAAAAGCACCCCTCGCGGGTGCTTTTTTGTTTGCCAGGTCAAAATAGCGGCATCGCGTCCATCCGCTCATTCGAGAGATCCGTTGATCCGCCCCGTCTTTGAACCTGAAGCCCTGCCGATCGAGGCAACGGGCGCCCACTTGCCGCCAGTCGCCGCGGAGCGTCTTACGCCCGATGGCCTTCGAGCGCGCTTCAAGCAGCATCTTTCCTGGACACCCGAGCCGATTATCGAGGCGCCGTGGCGCGACATTCACACCGACCCGCGTGTCGCCTCCGTGCTGGTGCCGCTCGTGATCCGCGCGAATGGACTCACGGTGTTGCTGACGCAGCGCGCCGATCATCTCAACGACCATGCCGGTCAAGTCAGCTTTCCGGGCGGACGTCAGGAGCCTTTCGATGCCGACGCCACCGCGACCGCCTTGCGTGAAGCGCAAGAGGAAGTGGGCCTCGCGCCTTCGCGCGTCGAGGTGCTCGGCGCGTTGCCCGACTATCTGACGGGCACCGGGTTTCGCGTCACGCCTGTAATCGGCCTGGTGCACCCGCCGTTCGCGTTGAAAGCGGACGCGCTCGAGGTCGCGGAGGTCTTCGAAGTGCCGCTCCCATTTCTGATGAACCCGGCGCATCACGAAGAACGCGTCTTCCGCTACGAAGGCGGCGAGCGCCGCTTCTTCGCGATGCCGTACCCGCGCGGCGTATCGCTCGAAGCAGCCGAACAGGGTGTCGGCGGAACGGGTAGTCACTACTTCATCTGGGGTGCGACAGCGGCGATGCTGCGCAATTTCTATCGCTTTCTGGCGGCTTGACGGGTGTTCTTATGTGCGGAAGTTGGGTGTTTGGCAACGTCCCGCTCAGCGGCATCCGACCCTGTGCTATCGTTATGAACCAATCGTAAAACTCGAAAAGCACGGCGCATCGCATGACTTTTTTTTCCGTATTGCTGGCTCTGATCATTGAACAGGTGCGCGCACTGTCGCCGAACAATCCGGTATCCGCGCTGCTTCAATACCATGCGGAGTCGGCGGCGCACGGATTCGATGCGGGCAAGCCCAAGCATGGTCTGCTTGCATGGCTCGTCGTCGTGGTGCCGTGGACGCTGGCCGTCGCGCTCGTCTACTACGTTCTGTACAACATTCACTTCGCGCTGGCGTTCCTGTGGAACGTCGCGGTGCTGTACTTCACGCTCGGCTTCCGCCAGTTCAGCCATTACTTTACCGACATCCATCTCGCGCTCAATAACGACGACGTGCCGCGCGCGCGCGAAATTCTCAACGAATGGACCGGCCTCGACACGCTCGACATGCCGGTCAGCGAGATCGTGCGTCATACGCTGATTCACGCGGTGGTCGCGTCGCATCGCCATGTTTTCGGCGTGTTCTTCTGGTTTCTGATTCCGGTTGGGCCGGCCGGCGCTGTGCTGTATCGGATCGCCGAGTATCTGTCGCGCACGTGGGCGCGGCCGGTGGACGATCGTACCGTCGCGTTTTCGAGCTTCGCGCAGCGCGCGTTCTTCGTGATCGACTGGATTCCGGCGCGGCTCACGTCGCTCGGCTTTGCCATTGTCGGCAATTTCGAAGATGCGATTTACGCGTGGCGCAACCACGCGCGCCAGTGGCCGGATGCGAACGACGGCGTGCTGCTCGCCGCGGGCAGCGGAGCGCTTGGCGCGCGTCTGAGCGGGCCGCTTGCCGAACCGTCGAGTCTTGATGCACTCGCTACCGGCGACGGCGGTCCGATGCAGGTCGGTGACGACTGCACGCCGCGCACGTTGCAATCGGCGGTCGGACTCGTCTGGCGCGCGGTCGTGCTGTGGATGATTCTGTTGCTGATGCTCACCATCGCCGTGTGGCTGGCTTGAAGCAACACAAGTGATGTGCGTAAAAAACGGGCGATTGCCCGTTTTTTTACGCCCTCGACCTCGCAGCCCGCGCCAGACCCGTTCACCCGTCCAAAGGATCGCGCGCCGTCCCGCACTGCCAGCACACGGTGAACTGCGCTTCGAGCTTTTCGCCGCATTGCCGGCATTGCCAGCCGGGCGCACCTGCGGCCGGACCTCGCGACGCCGCATCGATCAGACGTCGCGCCACGGCCTCGTCGCGATCGTCCACGAGCCACAACTCGGGCGCGCACTGATCCGCGGGAATGTCGCCGAGCGCGCCGTTCAGGTAGCGGTTGTGCAGCTCGCACGCGATGCCGGCTGCGGCCAGCACATTGATCCAATGCTGTCCGATGATCAGATTCGGCGCGCGCATCAGCCTCATGTCAGCGCACGATCTGGCTGGCTTCATGCACGAGTTGCGCGTACAGCGCATGCCGTTCGCGACGGATGCGGCCGTCCGCGACCGCTTCGAGGATCGCGCAGCCGGGCTCGTGCAAGTGATGACAATTGTAGAAGCGGCAGTTGGGCAGGAGCGGCCGGAACTCCGGGAACGCGCGTTCGAGGCGGCCCTCGGTCAAATGATGCAGGCCGAATTCCTGGAAGCCAGGCGAGTCGATCAGCGCACCGTTCCCGCCGTTCCCTCCATCACCCGGCAGCGCGCCGGGCAACGGATAAAGCCGCGTAAACGTCGTCGTATGGCGCCCGCTGTTCAACGCGGTCGAAATCTCGCGCGTGGCGACTTCGGCGTTTGGAATCAGCAGATTCACGAGCGTCGACTTGCCCATCCCCGACTGGCCGAGCAAGAGCGTCGAGTGGCCGTGCAAATGGTCGATCAACGTCGCGCGGGCGTCGTCGGGTTGTGTCTTGATCGACACTTCCAGGACCGTATAGCCGAGTGCGCGATAGGGCTCGAGCCGCTTGCGGGCGCCTTCGAGCGAATCGGTCACGTCGATCTTGTTCAGCACGATCAGCGGCTTGAGCTCGTTGGCCTCGGCGGCGACGAGCGCGCGCCCGAGCAGGTCTTCGCTGAAGTGCGGTTCGGTCGCGAGCACGATCAGCAACTGGTCGAGGTTCGCAGCGAAGAGCTTCGACTTGTACTGATCCGAGCGATACAGCAGATTGCGTCGCTCGCCGATTTCGACGATCACGCCCTGGTCCGCGGACGTCGGCTCGTAAATCACGCGATCGCCCACCGCGACCTCACTGCGCTTGCCGCGCGGGAAGCATTGCAGCAGCGCGCCGCCGTCTTCGGGCGCGACCAGATAGTGGCGGCCATGCGCGGCCACCACGAGGCCGCCTACGCGCGTGCTGGACGTTGCGCGCGGCGCTTTCGGAGAGCGGCCGCTCATGCGTGCCGCAACAGTCGGTCGATCCGCTGCGACGCCGGCGGATGCGAGTAATAGAACGCGGTGTAGAGCGGATCGGGCGTCAACGTGGACGCATTGTCTTCGTACAGCTTGACGAGCGCGTTGACGAGGTCTTGCGCGTCCGTTTGCGTGGCGGCGAACGCGTCGGCCTCGAACTCGTGTTTGCGCGAAGTCAGGCTGCCAAGCGGCGTCACGAAGAATACGAACACCGGCAGCGCGAGGAAGAACAGCACGAGCGCAAGACCGCTATTGCCGCCGATGAGCGACGGCCTCACGCCCAGTCCTTCATAGAACCAGACCTGCTGCGTGAGCCAGCCGAGCAGCGCGAGCATCGCGAGGCTGATCGCGAACGTGACGAGCATCCGCTTGATCACGTGACGACGCTTGAAATGGCCGAGCTCGTGCGCGAGCACGGCCTCGATCTCGCTGCCCGACAGGCGCGCGAGCAGCGTGTCGAAAAACACGATGCGCTTGGCCGCGCCGAAGCCCGTGAAGTACGCATTGCCGTGCGCCGAGCGGCGGCTGCCGTCCATCACGAAGAGGCCCTTGGCCGCGAAGCCGCAGCGCTTCATCAGCGCTTCGATGCGGCTTTTCAGCGCTTCGTCCTTGAGCGGCTCGAACTTGTTGAAAAGCGGCGCGATAAACGACGGATACAGCACCAGCACGAGCATCTGAAAGACGACCCAGACGATCCACGTCCACAGCCACCAGAAGCTGCCCGCCTGGTTCATCAGCCACAGCACGACGAAGAGCAGCGGCAGGCCGAACGCGGCGCCGAGCAGCACGCCCTTCAAACGGTCGACGACGAAAATCCGCTTGCTCATCCGGTTAAAGCCGAAGCGTTGCTCGATCACGAACTGACGGTAGTAGTCGAACGGCAGATCAATTGCGCTGGTGATCGCGATCACTGCCGCGACGAGTGCAATCTGGCCGACATAGCCGCGGCCGAGCCAGTCGGTGATCGCCAGATCGAGCGCCTGCACGCCGCCGAGCAGCGTGAGGCCGATCAGCACCGCCGCGCCGACGACGATCTCGATCATCGTGAGACGCGTGCGCTCGACAGTGTAGTCGGCGGCGCGCTGGTGCGCGGTGAGCGCGATGGTGCCGGCAAACTGGCTCGGCACCTGCTCGCGATGGCGCGCGACGAAGCGGATTTGCCGCGACGCGAGCCACAGCTTGGTGCCGACCATCGCCACGACGGCGACGACGAACAGGACGGTGAAGTACAGGGTAGGCATCCGTGGATTCCGTGGTATCTATGCGAGAATTATATGTTTCTTCCCGCGTCGCAGCGGGGGCCGGCTTAAACCATCCATAACCATTTCACACGAACGATCGCCGCGGCGTCCGGGCTTTCACCAAGCTCGCGGCCGGGCCGTCAAGGTTGCCTTCATGACTGACATCCTCCAATCCCCTGCACCAGTGCCGCTCGTGCGCAGCGACATGAACCTCGTCTGGCTGGACATGGAAATGACCGGGCTCGATCCGGACTCCGACCGCATCATCGAAATCGCCGTGGTGGTCACGAATTCGACGCTGGACAGAATGGCCGAAGGTCCGGTTCTCGCGATTCATCAGAGCGACGAGACGCTCGCCAAAATGGACCAGTGGAATCAGAACACGCATGGTCGTTCCGGGTTGATCGACCGTGTGAAGGCGTCCACCGTCAGCGAAATCGAGGCCACCGAACAGATCCGCGCATTTCTCGCGCAGTACGTGCCGCCCGGCAAATCGCCGATGTGCGGCAACTCGATCTGCCAGGACCGCCGCTTCATGGCGCGCTGGATGCCCGAGCTCGAGACGTTCTTCCACTACCGCAATCTGGACGTGAGCACGCTGAAGGAACTCTGCCGCCGCTGGCAGCCCGCGATCTACAAGGGTTTCCAGAAGCGCGCGATGCACACGGCGCTGGCCGACATCCACGAGTCGATCGACGAACTGAAGTACTACCGCGAACACTTCCTCATTCCGCCGGCGCCCGACGCCTCGATGAACGCCGAATAACCGGCGAGCGAGCGCGAAATAAGTCAGGCCGGCCTCGGCGCGCGCACCGCGTTCTTCGGCCGGAACGCTTTCACGACCTCGGCGTTGGTCTCGACATACGGCCCGCCGATCAGGTCGATGCAGTACGGCACCGCGGCGAAAATGCCCGGCACCTTCACCGCGCCTTCTGCATCGCGCAAGCCTTCCAGCGTTTCCTTGATCGACTTCGGCTGGCCCGGCAGATTGACGATCAGCGCCGCGTGGTCCGCCGTTTCGCGGATCACCGCGACCTGGCGCGACAGGATCGCGGTCGGCACGAAATTCAGGCTGATCTGCCGCATCTGCTCGCCGAATCCCGGCATTTCCTTGGTAGCGACGGCAAGCGTCGCCTCGGGCGTCACGTCGCGCCGCGACGGGCCGGTGCCGCCGGTGGTCAGCACGAGGTCGCAGCCGACTTCATCGACGAGCTCCGCGAGCGTGGCGGAGATGGTCGGCGCGTCGTCCTGGATCAGGCGCGTGACGACCTGCCACGGCGAACTCAAGGCCGCGCCGAGCCATTCCTGCAGCGCCGGGATGCCCTTGTCCTCGTACACGCCGGTGGACGCGCGGTCGCTGATCGACACGAGGCCAATCAGGATCTCGTCGGGATGATTGCGCACGAGCTTGTGATTGCCTGGCGAGTCAGGCGTCGCGGTCGTCATCGTCGTCTTCCTCGGCGTCTGCGTCGTCGGCAGCGGAATCGGTCGCGGCGGCGGGGCCGTCCGCGTTCTTGATCCACTGGAACAGCTCGCGGAAATAGCGCGGCGGCTTGTTCTGCTGCGCTTCCTTGCGCGCATTGCGAATCAGCGTGCGGCCTTGCTGCGGATCCGCGTTCGGATGCTGGCGGATGAATTCGGTCAGCGCGGCGTCGTCGGCGAGCAGCTTGTCGCGGGTGCGCTCGATCCAGTGCAGCTTGGCCGTTTCCGCCTTGTTGACGCCGTTATAGGTGTCGAGCGCGGTGCGCAGCGCGGCGGTTTCGTCGTCGAGCAGCGAGCGCATCACGCGGCCGACGTACTGAAGCTGACGGCGCTTGCCTTCGTGGTCGGTGATGCGGCGCGCCTCGCGCACGGCGTCGTCGAGCTTTTCGGGCATCGGCATGCGCTTGAGCGCGTCTTTCGGCAGCGCGATCAGCGCCTCGCCCAGCTCCTGCAGCGCGTGCATTTCGCGCTTCAACTGGGACTTGCTCGGACGGTCGTAGCCGTTCTCGTCGACTTCCGGCTCGGCGGATTCGATGGGTTGAATGCGGGTTTTGCGTGTCATGCCGATATTGTAGCGTGCCGGGCCTTGCAAACCCGCCGCCGCGCCGTATAGAGCGGCGCGCGCGCTGCGAAAAACCGCGCTGCGAATGCCAGGTGCGCGAGCGCTTAGCTTGCTATGATCGCGGGATGCTTCAACGATGCTCATGCGCCCGTCATGCGCAGATTCGGCGCAAGCAATCGCGCGGCACGCGAACACGCATGGGCGAACACCCGGGCCGCTCGGCCCCAAAAGGACGGCAACGACAATGGCAGCAGACATGGACGTCAAGCAGCGCTTTTTTCCGCATACCCAGGATGAACTGAAGGAAATCGCCTCGGACATCCTTCGTCACGCGAAGTCGCTCGGCAGCACCGACGCGGCGACCGAAATTTCCGAAGGCGACGGCCTGTCCGTCTCCGTGCGGCGCGGCGAAGTCGAAACGATCGAGCACAACCGCGACAAGATGGTCGGCGTGACGGTGTTCATCGGCAACAAGCGCGGCAACGCGAGCACTTCCGATTTTTCGTCGCAAGCGCTGAAGGACACGGTCGCGGCGGCGTACAACATCGCGCGCTTCACGGCCGAAGACGATTGCGCGGGCCTCGCGGAAGCCGAGCTGCTCGAAACGGAGCCGCGCGATCTCGATCTCTATCACCCGTGGAATCTGTCCGCCGACGAAGCCGTGGAAATCGCCCGTCGCGCGGAAGACGCCGCGTTCGCGACCGATCCGCAGATCAAGAACTCGGAAGGCGCGAGCGTGTCGGCGCAGCACTCGCAGTTCGTGCTCGCCACGTCGCGCGGCTTTCTTGCGGGCTATCCGTACTCGCGGCATTACATTGCGTGCGCGCCGATTGCCGGCAGCGGCCGCAACATGCAGCGCGACGACTGGTACACGTCCACGCGCAGCGCCGAACAGCTTGCCGATCCAGAAGCGGTCGGCCGTTACGCGGCGCAGCGGGCGCTCGCGCGCATCGGCGCGCGCGGCCTGGATACGCGCAAGGTGCCGGTGCTGTTCGAGGCGCCGCTCGCCGCCGGTCTGCTCGGCGCGTTCGTGCAGGCGACGAGCGGCGGCGCGCTGTACCGCAAGACGACGTTTCTCGTCGACAGTCTCGGCAAGCCGGTGTTCGCGCCGCATGTGCAGATCGTCGAAGATCCGCATGTGCCGCGCGCGATGGGCAGCGCGCCGTTCGACGAGGAAGGCGTGCGCACGCGGCAGCGCTCGGTCGTGAAAGACGGCGTCGTGGAAGGCTATTTCCTGTCCACGTACTCCGCGCGCAAGCTCGGCATGCAGACCACCGGCAACGCCGGCGGCTCGCACAACCTGTCGCTCCAGAGTTCGAGCACGCGTCCCGAGGACGACTTCGAGCAGATGCTGCGCAAGCTCGGCACCGGCCTTTTGCTGACTGAACTGATGGGGCAGGGCGTGAACTATGTGACGGGTGACTATTCGCGCGGCGCGTCGGGCTTCTGGGTCGAGAACGGCAAGATTCAGTATCCGGTCGAGGAGATCACCGTCGCGAGCACGCTGCAGGAGATGTTCCGCCATATCGTCGCGATCGGCGCGGATACCATCACGCGAGGCACCAAGCAGACTGGCTCGGTGCTGATCGAGCGGATGACGATCGCGGGGCAGTAAGCGGTTTCACTGTTGCGGCGGCGCTCGCTACGGGCGCCGCAGACGAAAACGCCACGCTTGGCTTGCGTGGCGTTTTGCTTTTGACGGCGCGCTTCATGGCTCGCTTCATGGCGCGACCCGGCGCTTCATGAGGCCGCGGCCTCAGCGGTTTTTGCGCTTATACGTCACGAACGCATAGTCGAAATCGTTCGGCGCGTGCGCGCGATGCGTTTCGTGCGCGACTTCTTCCCACTCGTCCGGGTCGACGGCGGGGAACGTCGCGTCGCCCTGGAAGTCGGCCGAGATTTCGGTGACGATCAGCTTGTCCGCGAGACGCAGCCCTTCCACATACAACTGCGCGCCGCCGATCAGAAACGCTTCCGGCGCCTGGTCCTGTGCCGCGAGCTTCAGCGCTTCGCCGAGCGTCGTCGCGGCGTCGCAGCCCTGGAAACGTCGCGTGGCATCGCGTGTCACGACGATGTTGCGGCGTCCCGGCAGCGGCCTGCCGATCGACTCATGCGTCTTGCGGCCCATGATGATGGGCGCGCCCATCGTCGTGCGCTTGAAAAACGCGAGGTCTTCGGGAAGTCGCCAGGGCAACTGGTTGTCGCGGCCGATCACGCCGTTATTGGCGCGAGCGACGATCAGGGTGAGCGTCGTCATCGAATGGAAGGGGGAACGTAATCGGATCGATTCTACCTGAGCGAAGCGCCGCGGCCGCCGATGGAGCCGGCAGCGGCAACGGTAGCGGCGGAGCGACCTCGTCCCACAAGGTCACGCGCGCGCTTTTCGCACTCGCCGGTCGCGGCGCGCCGCGAGTCCCGATCCGCGGAATCGGCATCGTGATCGTCCGACAAAGTACCGCATGCGTTGCAATCCGTGCCCGACGGACGCGCAACCGAAGTGTTCGCATAATGACTCTCCAGATGCAGGCAATTAGCGAAACACGTGCCACCGGGCGCAATCCCTTGGTGGGTCGGGTTGCAACTTCTTGCTCGCGCAATCCGATAAAAGGAATCGGCTGTAAACGTTTCAGGGCTGAAACGGCGAGAAGAAAATACCTATTAACTGTTAATTGCAGCGGTATGAACTACCTCCAGCGCTATGTATGAGAGAACCGCTTCCCACAATTGGTTATTCGTAAGTTGATTACTTATTTATCCCCGCGCGCGCCTTGCTGGACAAGGGCAGCCGGATTAAATTCGCATAATTGTTTTCCAAGCGGCGCGCGTATAGTAAGCTCTCGGAAAGAGCTTCAAATTTAAAAAAGCCCGCTAACGGGCCGTCTCAAACACACACGCCGCTTTCTGGGGATCAGCTGTCCGCACGGAATGGAATGGCCGTTCGGTTTTTGCTATTTGCGAATCCCGAATGTGCCAGCGTGTCTGAATTGCGGTTCAGGTGCGTGCATCATCCTTAACGTTCGTTGACGAGAGGATCTGAATAATGGAACCCGCAACGCGGCAACTGATTTACGTTTCGCGAGAGCCAAGCGCGGAACTGAACACCCGCTTTCACCAGCGTGGCTGGCATGTGGAAGTGGTGGGATCGGCGCGCGACGCGCGCCGGGCCGTACGCGCCGGTTCGGCAGCGGGTGGCCTGCTTGATCTGTCCAGTCATTTCCAGCCGCATGAAATCGCCGCTTTCGAATCCTGTCTGACCATGCCGAACGTCGGCTGGGTCGCCGCGACCATGCCCGGCCAACTCCAGGACGCGGCGCTGCGCCGCCTCGTGCGCGATTATTGTTTCGACTATGTGACCGTGCCGTATTCCGGCGACCGGATCGTCGATTCCGTCGGCCATGCATACGGCATGATTTCGCTCGGCGAACCGGCTTCGAACGACGGGTCGCAAGGCGCCGAAGGCGAAATGGTCGGCTCGTGCGACGCGATGCTCGCGCTGTTCCGTTCCATCCGCAAAGTTGCGATGACCGACGCGCCGGTTTTTATCTCCGGCGAATCGGGCACCGGCAAGGAACTCACGGCGGTCGCGATTCACGAGCGTTCGTCGCGGCGCAATGCGCCGTTCGTGCCGATCAACTGCGGCGCGATCCCGCCGCATCTGCTGCAGTCCGAACTATTCGGCTACGAGCGCGGCGCGTTCACGGGCGCGAATCAGCGCAAGATCGGCCGCGTTGAAGCGGCCAACGGCGGCACGCTGTTTCTCGACGAAATCGGCGACTTGCCGCTCGAAAGCCAGGCGAGCCTGTTGCGCTTCCTGCAGGAGCGCAAGGTCGAGCGGCTGGGCGGTCATAGCGCGATCGACGTCGACGTGCGGATCATTTCCGCCACGCACGTCGACATGACGGCGGCCATGATCGAAGGCCGCTTCCGCTCGGACCTTTACCATCGGCTGTGCGTGCTGCAAATCGACGAGCCGCCGCTGCGCGCGCGCGGCAAGGATATTGAACTGCTCGCGCGTCACATGCTGGAACGTTTCAAGAAAGACGCAAGCCGGCGGCTGCGCGGCTTTGCACCCGACGCGATCGCGGCTTTGCACAACTACGGCTGGCCGGGCAACGTGCGCGAGCTGATCAACCGGGTGCGGCGAGCCATTGTGATGTCCGAAGGACGCGCGATCACGGCGCGCGATCTGGAGTTGGCCGAGTACGTCGAGATCGTGCCGGTGTCGCTCGCGCAAGCGCGCGAAGCCGCTGAGCGTCAGGCTATCGAACTCGCGCTGTTGCGGCATCGCGGGCGTCTTGGCGATGCCGCGCAGGAGCTCGGTATTTCGCGCGTCACGCTATACCGGCTGCTCTGCTCGCATGGCATGCGTCATATGGAAAGCGAGCCGCTTTCGGCGCCGAACGGTACGTTACCGGCATCGGTGCCGCATCTCTGAACTGACGGGCGGGCTTTACCGGGTGTTACGTTTGTGAATGAACGCCGCCGCGGATGCTGAGTTGCGCCGCGGTGGCGACTTTCGGGGTTTGCGCGCGTGAGTGTTGGCGTTGCGCGCCTTCGCCTCGCCTCGATCCTCTGGTCCCGTCTGTTCTCATCACTTCTCCTCAGTTCCCGTCTGTCGCATCGCGGCGGCGGCGCCATGTCGCCGCGCTTGGTAAAATCGGGTTTTCCGCTCAATCTCGCGGCACGCCGGCTGTAGCGTGCGCCGGCCTGCGCCGCGTCGAAGGAACCCGCATGAAACAATACCTGGACCTCGTCCGCACGATTCTCGACACTGGCTCGTGGCAGGAGAACCGCACCGGCATTCGGACGATCAGCATGCCGGGCGCCATGTTGCGCTTCGATCTCCAGCAAGGTTTCCCGGCGGTGACGACGAAGAAACTCGCGTTCAAGTCGGCCGTGGGCGAACTGGTCGGTTTCCTGCGCGCGTCGCGCAGCGCGGCGGATTTCCGCGATCTCGGCTGCAAGGTGTGGGACGCCAACGCGAACCAGAACCCGCAGTGGCTGGCCAACCCGTATCGCGAGGGGCCCGACGATCTCGGCGATGTCTACGGCGTGCAATGGCGTCAATGGCCCGCGTACAAGGTGCTGGACGCCGCGGCGAGCGCGCAGCTTGCCGACGCGACCGCGCGAGGCTTTCAAGTGGTCACGGAGTTCGATGAAAACGGCAGCCGCAAGGTGCTGCTGTACAAGGCAATCGATCAATTGCGCCAGTGTCTCGACACGATCATGCAGAACCCGTCGGACCGGCGGATTCTGTTTCATGCGTGGAACCCGGCCGTGCTGGACCAGATCGCGTTGCCCGCGTGTCATCTGCTTTATCAGTTCCTGCCGAACGTCGCGCGCAAGGAGATTTCGCTGTGCCTGTACATCCGCAGCAACGATGTCGGGCTCGGCACGCCGTTCAATCTGACCGAGGGCGCGGCGTTGCTGCATCTGGTCGGCCGCCTGACGGGCTATACGCCGCGCTGGTTCACGTACTTTATCGGCGACGCGCACATCTACGAGAATCAGCTTGCCATGCTGCAGGAGCAGCTCAAGCGCGAGCCGTATGAAAGCCCGGCGCTCGCGATTTCCGACCGCGTGCCGGACTACGCGAAGACCGGCGTGTACGAGCCGGAATGGCTCGAGAAGATCGAACCGTCGGACTTTTCGCTGGTCGGCTATCGGCATCACGAGCCGCTGACGGCGCCGATGGCGGTTTAAGCGGCGCTGTACGGAGAAGGGTAAAGCCCCTGCGATGTGAATCGCGGGGGCTTTTTTTATGTCGATGAACGCTGCGGTTTGGGAAAGCAGAGAGCGCTCAGCCTCGGTGATGCTCGTCGTGGCCACCGCCCGAACGCTGCTCGCCGTGTGGCGGTTGTGGTTGCGGACGCGGTTGTTGCTGCGCTTGCGGCTGAGGACGCGGTTCTGGGCGTGGCTGCGCTTGCTGCGGATGGAACTCGGGACGCGGTTGCTGCTGAACCTGCGGCTGAGGACGTGGTTCTGGACGCGGCTGCATCTGCTGCGGATGGAACTCAGGGCGCGGCTGCTGTTGCGCTTGCGGCTGAGGACGCGGCTCGGGGCGCGGCTGCATCTGCTGCGGATGGAACTCCGGACGCGGCTGCTGTTGCGCCTGCGGCTGACGCTGCGGCTCAGCCCCCGGCTGTGCCTGCTGCTGACGAAACTCCTGCCGAGGCGGCTCTTGCCCCCGCGGTTGCGCGCGCACTTCGCCACCAGCCTGCGCCTGAACCCCCTGACGCGGCTGCTCCTGAACCTGCTGCGGCCGTCCGAGCGCCTGCGCGCGTTCGTCGCGCTGCGCCGGCTGCGCATCCTGCCGCAGCCCCTGACTTTGACCTTGCCCGATCCGCGTCTGCTGTCCCAAGGCCGGATTCTGCACCGGACGAGGCACACCGCCTTGCCGCTCCGCGGCATCCACGTCACCGCGACCTTGCTGGGCGACGCCGCCCGTTGGCCCCTGCGATCCCTCAACACCGAGCTGCAAACTCTGCTGCGCTTGCTGAGCCATCGGCACATGCGGCTGAGTCCAGGCAGGCTGCTGACGACCATCGGCTCCAGCTTGCCGCCCCGCGTCCTGTGACCGCGCAAACCCGGCCGCGTTGCCGCCGTTCTCACGCGGCGGACGCGGCACGCCGTTGAACGCGGCGCCCGCCGCGCCAGCCGGCTGGCCGTTCGCCAGTGCCTGCATGCCGGGCCGCCCCTGCTGCATCGCTGCATGCGGCGGTTCGCCTGCGCCAGGCGCCTCGCCGGGGCGGCGCCCCGCCTGGTCCCCGCGATCGGCAGCGCCCGGTGCGGGCCGGCCGCCGAGCCCCGGCTCAGGAGCCGGCGCGCCTGCTGCCGCGCCAGGCATTCGTCCCGGAAGATGCGACTGCACGACCCGCACGTTCTGCATCGGTGAAGAACCAGGCGTGCCCGCGAAGTGCGCCGGCACCGACGTCCGCACGATCGGCTGCCCCGCGCCAGGCACGCGCGCCCCGCTTTGCGCAAAACGCTGCGCGAGGCCGTCGTGGTACGCGGGCGGCAGCGACGGACTGCGCGTCGCCATCACCGGACGCCCGATGACGCCCGCCGGCGGCCGGTAATTCGCGTTGCGCTGGCCGGGCCCAAAGCTCTCGCGCACCGGCGCGATGCCCGGAGCGCCGGGGTTGATCCGCGCGTTGCGCCACTGCGCCGGGTCGACCTTCTGCGCGAACCGTCCGACCGGCTGTCCGTGAACGAAAGCCGTCGCGGGCACGGCGGTCACGGCCCGCGGCGCCCGATAGTTGATGTACGTGTTGTGGACGTTGGTGATGTTGGTGATGTTGGTGTGGTTGTAGCTGTTGACCACCGTCGTGCGATTGACGCGTTCGTAGTAGCGCGGGCTCCAGTTGTCGCGGCCGCCCCATTGCGGGTGCCATCGTTCGCCGGGGCCGAGCGGGAACCACGCGACGCCCGCAGCCATCGCGCCGCCGATCGCCAGATTCACGCCCCAATCGACCCCGCCGCCGCCGCCACCGACGAACGCCACCAGCGCCGGCGCATAGACCGGCGGCGCGTTGACCACGACAGGGCCCGGCACCCACGCCCACGAATCGTCGACATAAGCCCAGCGGCCGTAGTGGTAGGGCGCGAAACCCCACGGCGCGTCGTCGACCCATGTCCAGCCCCACGGCGCTTGCCACACCCAGTGGCCGTCGTGATAGGGCGCCCAGCCCGCGGGTGTCGCGCGCGGCACCCAGACTTCGCCGTACTGCGGACTGCTGCGCCACGTGCCGTTGGCGTCGAGGTCCTGATAACCCGGAATTTCGCGCGATACATACCGCGCCGATACCGAGCGGTCTTCCGCGGCGTCGCGGCTCGCGGCCCATTGGTCGAACGCGTCGGCGCCCGGCGCGCCGTTGTCGGCGAGCGCCTGCAGATTGGTGCCGGCAAAGCGCAACTGCTGGCCGGCGGCGATCGGCACCTGAGCGCCGTCGCCATACGCCGTCGCGCTGCCGCTGCGCACGGTGACGGTGGTGCTGCTGCCGTCGGGCGCGACGTCCACGCGGTAGTCGCCCGGGCCGTTCAGTCCGAGTGCGAGATTCGGCGTGTCGATTTCATACGACGAGCCCGGCGGCAATTCGCGCACGCGCGCCGACAAAGTACCTTGCGCGACTTTCAACTGCGCGCTGTTGTCGTCGAGATTGAGCAGATCGAGACTGGTGGACTCGCCCAGACGCACGGCCGTGGAGCCGATATGCAGCTCGGAGCGTGCGTTCCGGTCATTCCACAACTGATCGCCGGTGGTGAGCGGCCGATTGATCTGGGCGTACGACCAGTCGGCGGCGCCGGCGGGCTCTGTCGTGACGGTCCCGGCCATGTAGTTGAGACGCGCGACGCGCCCCGGCGGATCGGCGTCCTGCGTCGCGACGCCTTGCGGCGCGGGAGCGGCTTGCTGCGCGAGCGCGCATTGCGCCGCGAACAGGAAGGCCGCGGTGGCGAGCAACGTGTAGCCGAGTGTCCGATGTCTCGACGGTTCGCGCGGGGTCGTGGTTTTCATGATTCGTTCTCCGACGGACGATGCACATGCAGCATCCGTGAACCACTCTACCCGCGCCCTATGTTTCAAGGCCCCCACTTTTGTAAGGCCGTCTCACCAGCGGTAACAAAAGGTCTCGATCGAGGCGTGGAGGCGGGCTCGGCTGCGTTTGGCGCGCCAACCCGGACTCAACGCCGAGCCGCTCCGGACTCAACGCTTCGACGTTCCGAGTACCCGCCGCTCATTCCGCGAGAAACGCGTCGAAATGCCGATGACCTGCCGGCGTGATCCGCAAAATGCGCGGCCGCTCGGTTCGTTCGACCCAGCCGCGCGCCGCCCACGAATCCAGCAATGCCGCGCCGAGCGCGCCGCCGAGGTGCGGGCGCCGCTCGCTCCAGTCCGGGCATGTGCAGGCGAAGCGGCGTCGACGGCTGCGCTGCGCCGACACGTCGATGCCCCAGTCGGCGAAGCGGGCAGCGCCGTCGGACGTGGCTTCGAGCGACGTCCCTTGCAGGCTCAGCAGTCCGCGGCCGACGAGCCGCTCGAACACCCGCACCGACAGTTCGCCCGCCATGTGGTCGTAGCAGGTGCGCGCGTAGCGCATGTCGGTCGGCACCGTGCGCACCGGACGCGGCGCGGGGCGCTGCGGCGCGCTGACTTGCGCGACGTTGGCCAGCGCTTCGATGGAGGCCGCGATATCCGCCGACGCAATCCGGAAATAGCGATGCCGGCCGCGCACTTCGAGCGCGAGCAGGCCGCCGTCGGTGAGACGCGCGAGATGCGCGCTGGCCGCCGACGGCGACAGCCCGGCGATCATCGTGAGTTCGCCGGCGGGGCGGGCGCTGCCGTCCATCAGCGCCCACAGCATGGCTGCGCGGCCGGGGTCGGCCAGCAGCGCGCCGATCCGGCTCAAGCCTGGAAAATGGTTGTGTTCATCTGCGAGGATGGCGGGCATGGGGCGCTCCGTGTTCGGTCTTTCGGGCGATGCGCGGGTCGCACAACGCGTCATGTGGCCACTCTACGCGGCGCATGCATTCGATGTTTCAGCTTAGCGTGAACCGTCGAATGCAGCAGCTACGAAAACCCGGCCCGTCTGCGGGCGGACCGTGCTCGGCGCTTGCCTGTGCGTTCATGCGTGCGCTTCCACTGCCAAGCTAGAATCGACGCCTGTCTTTCGAAGGAACGCAGTCATGAAAACGGTTTTGGCCTTAGTGGCGTCGATCGTGTTGCTGGGCGCTTGCGCGCAGGGCGGTTCGACGTCGGGCGCGGGCACCGGCAGCGTCACCATGTACGGCACGATCGACGAAGGCATCACTTTTCGTAAGTAACGGAACGGCCGCACGGTCTGGTTAAACGGTCCCGAATGGCAGAAAGTGATGCATCATTGTCATGACTGCCACGCGCGAGCATGTGACGATGCGGCTTTCGCCACTCGAGCCACTCAGGCCACTCGAGGCACCTGGACCAGTTGGACCCCGGAAGCCGCGATGGCTTGAACAGCGACCGCCGCGACGGTGCGCTCAGAGCCGCCGCGATCACTCTCCGCCGCCGGAACCGACCTATGCCGCCAGCCGCTTCTGCCTCTACTTCCACCCCCAGCACCGCGTCGACTTTCTCCGACCACGCCGCCGATCTGCGCGGCCCCGATCCCCACGGCCGCCGCGCCGCGCGCGTGCTGGCCGTTTGCCAGGCGCTGTACACATCGTCGGTATCGATCGATCTGACGCTGACCGGGCTCGTCGGCTACACGCTCGCCGACGACAAGGCGCTCGCCACACTGCCGTTCTCGTTGATCACGGTCGCGGCCGCGCTGACGACCGTCTTCGCTTCGTTCCTGATGGCGCGCATCGGCCGCCGCGCGGGCTTCGTACTCGGCGCGGGCGTCGGCGCGCTGGGCGGCGCGGTGTCCGTGTGGGCGATCTTCCATCACGACTTCTGGGCGTTCTGCGCGGGCACGGCGACCGTCGGCGTGTTTCAGGCGTTCGCGCAGTACTACCGGCTGGCCGCCGCCGACGCGGTCGGACTCGAAGGCAAGAGCCGCGCGATCTCGACGGTGCTCACGGGCGGCGTCGTCGCGGCCGTGTGCGGTCCGCTGCTCGCCGCGTGGAGCAAGGACTGGCTCGCGCCGGTCGCGTTCGCGGGCTCGTATGCGCTCGTGACCGGACTCGGGCTCGCGTCGATCGTCCTGCTGATGCTGCTGTATCGCGACATGGCGCCTGCGCTCGCCGCGGCCACTTCCGACGACGCCGCGCGGCCTCTGCGCGAGATCGTGCGGCAGCCGATCTTCGCGGCGGCGCTCGCGAACAACGCGCTCGGCTATGCGGTGATGATGTTCGTGATGACCGCGACGCCGATCGCCGCAGTGGCGTGCGGGCACAGCATCGGCGACGGCGCCGCGATCATCCAGTGGCATCTGGTCGGCATGTTCGCGCCGTCGCTGTTTTCCGCGCGGCTGATCCGGCGCTTCGGCGTGCTGCCGGTGATCGGCGCGGGCATCGCGCTGTCGGCGTTGTGCGGCGTGTTCGCGTTGCGTTCGACCGATCTCCCGCATTTCTACGCCGCGCTCGCGTGCCTGGGCGTCGGCTGGAACTTCATGTTCGTCGGCGGCTCGACGCTGCTCGCGCAATCGTACCGGCCGTCGGAGCGCGCGAGGACGCAGGCGACCAGCGAATTCACCACGTTCGCGTGTTCCGCGCTCGGCTCGTTGTTCGCCGGGCAATTGCTGGCGCGCTTCGGCTGGGCGGCGATCAATGCGGCGATCTTTCCGCTCCTCGGCGTGGCGGCGCTTGCGACGCTGGCTTACGCGCGCTCGTTGAAACGCCGCGCGGCGTCGGGAGTCGCGTGATGAGCGCGCGTCATATCGTGTTCGCCGTCGCGCCCGATCTCGTGTTGCTCGACGCGTGCGGTCCGCTCGAAGCGTTCTGGCGCGCGGAACTGACTATGGCCGCGGGGAGGGGGGATGGTAGGGGCGCTGGTGCTGGCACTGGCTTCGGCACTGGCTCCGGCTCTGGTTCTGGTTCTGGTTCTGGCTCCGGCAACGGCAACGGCAACGGCAAGGGCAACGGCAACGGCTCCGGCAACGGCAAGGGCAAGGGCAAGGGCAACGGCAACGGCAACGGCAACGGCAACGGCAACGGCAACGGCAACGGCAACGGCAACGGCAACGGCAACGGCAACACCAACGGCAACACCAACGACGCCTCGCCCGTGCCCCACTCGCCGCACTCCCGCCCCGTCGCGTACCGCACGACGGTTGCATCGATCGACGGCGGCGTCCTTCAGACTTTTCCTGGCCTGCCGGTCGTGACCGAACGGCTCGACTCGCTCGACGCCCAGCCGATCGACACACTGATCGTCCCCGGCGTTCCCATCGATGAGCACTGCACGCTGCAACCCGAACTCGTCGCGTGGATCAGGCGCAATGCGCCGCGCGCCCGCCGCATCTGCTCCGTGTGCACCGGTGCGTTCTACCTGGCGGCGGCGGGCCTGCTCGACGGCCGGCGCGCGACCACACACTGGCGCGAGGCCGCGCATCTCGCGCGCCGTTTTCCCAATGTGCACGTCGACGCCGATCCGATTTTCATCCGCGACGCGGGGTCGGGCGCGCGGTCACACGAACACAGCAGCACAACCCCGCGCGAAAGCGTGGTCTGGACCTCGGCAGGCGTGACCGCAGGCATCGATCTCGCGCTTGCATTGATCGACGAAGACCTCGGCCACGCAGTCGCGATGCAGGCCGCACGGCGCCTCGTCGTCTTCATGAAGCGGCCGGGCGGCCAGTCGCAGTTCAGCGCGGCGCTGGCGGCGCAGGCATCGGCGGGCGGGCCGTTCGACGCGTTGCATAGCTGGATGGCCGCGCATCTGCGTGACGATTTGACGGTCGAGCGGCTCGCCGAGCGCGCGCGGATGACGCCGCGGACTTTCGCGCGCCGCTACGTCGACGAAGTGGGGCGCACGCCGGCGAAAACCGTGTCGGCGCTGCGTCTCGAAGCGGCTTCGCGGGCGCTCGCGGAATCACGTCGGCCGCTTAAGCGGATCGCGCTCGACTGCGGCTTCGGCAGCGAGCAGAACTTGCGGCGCGCGTTCGTACGGCGCTTCGGCGTGTTGCCGCTCGATTATCGCGAGCGGTTTATGTCGGCGGCAGCAGCGCCGTCGTCGGCGGCGAGCGGCGTGGTTGCCGCGGACAGCAGGCGCCTCGAAACGCTCTGAACCGCGATGCTCGCGCGGAGAACCCGCCGCATTGAGTAGTGGAAATTCGACGTCAAAATCCGCGCCACGCGTCGCCGCACCTCTTCGGCGTGCTGCCGCTCGATTATCGGGAGCGGTTCCTGTCGGCGGCAGCAGCGCCGTCGTTGGCGGCGAGCGGTGCGATTGCCGCGGACAGCGCGGGCCTCGAAACGCTCTGAACCGCCGCGCTCGCGCGCCGAGACCCGCCGCATCGAATCGTGGAAATTCCGTGTCGAAGAAGTCTCTGGCACGCGTCGCCGCGCCGCGCGCGGCCGCACCCGTCGCACCGTCGTCGACCTTAAGCGCTCAACCAGCCCAGCCGCCGCCCAACAAGCACCACCTCGTCCACCTATCGCCTCACCCGCCGATCCGACAAAGTGGCGCGCCGTCAATATTGCGCTCGTATAATCGCCTCCTTTCAATGCATCCGATTGACCGGAGTCAAGATGAGCAGCCATCCCGCAGCGCCGCTGGACCGTTCCGAAACCACCTTCCGTTTTCTCGCCGAACCGAGTTCGGTCAACTTCGGCGGCAAGGTGCACGGCGGCGCGCTGATGAAATGGATCGACGAAACCGCCTATGCGTGCGCGGCCGTCTGGTCGGGGCGTTATTGCGTGACGGTGAGCGTCGGCAATATTCGTTTTCGTCGGCCGATTCTGGTCGGCAACCTCGTCGAATTGCGCGCGCGGGTCGTGGCGACGGGACGCACCAGCATGCACATCCACGTGTCGGTGCAGGCGGGCGATCCGAAGGGCGGGGAGTTGCTGCAGACCACGGACTGTCTCGTCGTGATGGTCGCGGTCAACGAGAACGGCAGCCCGGTGCAGGTGCCGTCGTTCGTACCGGAAACCGACGAGCAGAAGCGCCTCGCGAGATACGCAATGGATGTGAAGGAAGCGCTCGACGCGATCGTCGAACTGAAGCCTGAAGAAGTGGCGCAGGGCAAGATCTGAACAACGAGGGTTACGGGCGCCGACTTCAAAGCGGTGCGAGCCACAAGCGCACGCACCTCACGTACCGAACCCACGTTTCCAGACCGAAAATCAAAGCGGGCAAACCGGGCAAACCGGGCAAACCGGGCGACTCACCACGAGCCGCCCAACAACCGCCCGAGGCATCGAGGCGTCCCTACGGCGCCGAATGCCCGACCATATCTCCCGGCCGCACCCATTCGTCGAACTGCTGCTCGGTGACATGACCGAGCGCGAGCGCCGCGGCTTTCAGCGTGGTGCCTTCCTTGTGCGCCTTCTTCGCGATCTGCGCGGCCTTGTCGTAACCGATGTGCGGATTGAGCGCCGTCACGAGCATCAGCGATTCGTTGAGCAGCGTGTCGATCCGCTCGCGATTCGGCTCGATGCCGACCGCGCAGTTCTCGTTGAAACTGCGCGCGCCGTCCGTCAGCAGACGAATGGATTGCAGCACGTTGTGCGCGATCATCGGCCGGAATACGTTCAGTTCGAAGTTGCCGCTCGCGCCGCCGATGTTCACCGCGACGTCGTTGCCGAACACCTGCGCGCACAGCATCGTCAATGCTTCGGACTGCGTCGGATTGACCTTCCCCGGCATGATGGAGCTGCCCGGTTCGTTCTCGGGAATCGACAGTTCGCCGAGGCCGCAGCGCGGACCGCTCGCGAGCCAGCGGATGTCGTTCGCGATCTTGTTCAGGCTCGCGGCCACCGTCTTCAGCGCGCCGTGCGCGAAGACGAGTGCATCGGCGGCCGCCATCACTTCGAATTTGTTGGGTGCGGTGACGAAGGGCACGCCGGTGAGCTTCGCGATCTCCGCCGCCACCTTCTGCGCGAACTGCGGATGCGCGTTAAGGCCGGTGCCGACCGCGGTGCCGCCCTGCGCGAGTTCGTACAGATGCGGCAACGCCGATTCGACGTGGCGAATGCCCTGGTCAAGCTGCGCGACGTAACCTGAAAACTCCTGGCCGAGCGTGAGCGGCGTCGCGTCCTGCAAGTGCGTGCGGCCGATCTTGACGATGTCGGCGAACGCGCGCGCTTTGCCGTCGAGCGTATCGCGCAGCGTCTTCAAAGCGGGCACGAGATGTTTGACGATGCCATGCGCGGCGGCCACGTGCATCGCAGTCGGAAACACGTCGTTCGACGATTGCCCGCGATTCACGTCGTCATTCGGATGCACCTTGCGCGCCTCGCCGCGCTCGCCGCCGAGCAGCTCGCTCGCGCGATTCGCGATTACTTCGTTGAGGTTCATGTTGGTCTGCGTGCCGGAGCCGGTCTGCCAGACGGCGAGCGGAAACTCTTCCGGATGCTTGCCGTCGATGATCTCATCCGCCGCCTGCATGATCGCGCGCGCCTTGCTTTCGTCGAGCACGCCGAGGCCCAGGTTCACCGCGGCGGCGGCGCGCTTGATCACCGCGAGCGCGGTAATCAGTTCGGGTGATTGCTTCTCGGTGGAAATGCGGAAATTCTGCAGCGAGCGCTGCGTTTGCGCGCCCCATAGACGGGCGTTCGGCACGGCGATTTCACCGAACGTGTCGCGCTCCATTCGTACGTCTTCAGTCATGGTTCAGCTCCGCTTTTAAAGTTCTGCGTTGACCGGCAATAAGGAGAATAGCCCGGTTAGCGCATTCCGGTATAACCCTGCCTGCGGGTCGAAAATATAGGTGCGCCGCACGCCGTTCTCCACATCGGTCCAGACGAGCGGCGACAGCGGCGCGCCGATCGAGCGGAGATAGGCGAGCTGCGCGTCGTCGGCGAGCGTCACGCGATAGCTTTGTTGCGGTTCGATCGCGCGGTCGAAGATGTCAGCCACCTGCGCCGCCAGTTGCGGACTGTGGATCACGAGCGCGAGTTCGGTGTTCAGATTCGCCGAGCGCGGATCGAGGTTCATCGAACCGATGACCAGAATGCGCCGGTCGATCATAAAGGTCTTCGCATGCAGACTCGCGCGCGAACGCGAGCCCGCGAAACCCGCGGCCGGCGTTTCCTGGCGCGGTCGGAACTCATATAGCTCGACGCCCTGCTTGAGCAGCGGCACGCGAAACGGACTGTAGCCGGCTTGCACCGCGACCGCGTCGGTGGCGGCCAGTGAATTCGTCAGGATTGCTACGCGCACGCCGCGCTGCGTCAGTTCGCTGAGCGCCTTGACGCCCGCCTCGTGCGGAACGAAGTAGGGCGACACGATCAGGAAATCCTTGTGCGCGTCCTTGATCAGTTCGCCGAGCCGCTTCAGCGGCGGACTGACGTAGTCCGGCGACGGGTTCTCGATCTTCTCCGGCTCATCCGCCTTGAACTCGGCGTGCGCCCACGTCAGGCCGAGTTGCCTGCTGGAAATCTGCGCGGCGAGCGGCGTTGCATTCAGCGGCTTTGCGTTGTACGGATCGGCGTTGGTGCGCCAGTGCCGGCGAAGATCGTCGCGCGTCTGGTCGAGTTCCTTTGCGTCGAACTTCTGCTTGTTCAGCACACGCAACGGATACGCGAGACTGCTGTTCCAGTAGTCGTCGAAGCTCGCAGAGACATCGGCGGTGATCGGACCGGCGGCGAGCACGTCGATGTCGCGGAACTGCAGCACCTCGCTCGCGCTGAAGTATTCGTCGCCGAGATTGCGGCCGCCGACAATCGCCAACTGGTTGTCCGCGATCATCGCCTTGTTGTGCATGCGGCGCGTGAAGTGGCCGATCTGCGTGAAGAGATTCGTGGTGCGCTCGAACACGCCTTCGCGCGCACTGCCGAACGGATTGAAGACGCGAATCTCGATGTTGCTGTGCGAATTCAGGCCCGCCATGATGCGGTCGATGTCCTTGAAATTCAGGTCGTCGACCAGCATGCGTACGCGCACGCCGTGATCCGCCGCATAGAGCGCCGCGCCGAGCAGCAGCTTGCCGGTGGTGTCCTCGTTGGCGATGTAGTACTGCATGTCGAGCGTTTTGGTCGCCGCGCGGGCGAGCGCGATGCGCATCTGCAACGCGTCGGTGCCGCTCGAGAGCACGCGAAAACCCGACTCGTCCGGATGAGCGGCTTCAAGCGGCGCGAGCGCTGCGCGAAGCGGCGTGTTCTCGGTGGCGGGCAGCGCGTGAGTGACCGGGCGGTCGAACGCGGTGGCGGGCGGCCTCGTCGCGCACGCGGTCAGAAATGCCGATGCGCAACACAGCAGGAAGAAATGTCTCGTAGAACTGATTGCACGCTTGCGCTGCATCGCGGTCTGCTTTTGTTGTGTAGGCAACTGCACGCTCTTTCCCCTTTGTTGTTCAGGCTTTTCGTGCGGCGGCGCAGTGTCTTCACACGCGCCGCCGAGAAAACCATTCTAAGGGGAATCGGGCCGCCGGACTGTTGGCGGCGGCACGAGATGGGCGTGCTTAGACGCGTCCGGGATTCACCGCGCGTTCGTCGTTGGCATGGGTCGAGCCTTTCGCCGGACGCCCTGCCCAGAAGCCCGCGAGCAGCGAGCCCGAGAGGTTGTGCCACACCGAGAACAAGGCGCCCGGCAACGCGGCGATCGGCGTGAAATACAGCTTGCCGAGCGTCGCGGCGAGGCCCGAGTTCTGCATGCCGACTTCGATGGCGAGCGTGCGGCAGACGGCTTCGTCGAAACCGAGCAGACGGCCGCCCCAATAACCGCCGAGCAGACCGATGCCGTTGTGCAGCACGACGCCGAACATCACGACGAGGCCGACGGACGCAATGCTCTTTTGCGTGCCGCCCACCACCGCGCCGATGATCAGCAGAATCGCGACCATCGACACGAGCGGCAGCACGGGTTCCACTTTGCGCACAGTCTTGTTGAACAGATGATTCACCGCGAGGCCGACGACGATCGGCAACGCGACGATCTGCAGGATGCTCATCAGCATGCCGTGCACGTCGACCGCGATTGACGCGTCCACGTACAGGCGCGTGAGGAGCGGCGTCGCAAATACGCCGACCAGCGTGGACAACGCGCTGATCGTTACCGACAGCGCGACGTCGCCGCGCGCGAGATAGATCATCACGTTTGACGCCGTGCCGCTCGCGACGCTGCCGACCAGCACCATGCCCGCCGTCAGGTCGGGCGGCATGCGCAACGCCTTCGCGATCGCCCAGGCGGCAAGCGGCATCACGAGGTAATGCAGCACGATGCCTGCGATCACCGGCGCGGGCCGCGTGAAGACGCGCTGGAAATCGGCGACGGAGAGCGTGACGCCCATCGCCAGCATGATGATGGTCAGGAGGGTGGTGACGTGCGGCGCGATGCCGGAAAACGAAGCCGGCGACGAATAGGCGGCAACCGAAATGAGCACGGCCCAGAGTGGAAAGAGACGGGTGATGCGGGCAAGCATGAGGCGAGGTCCTTGGTTGGGTATTTTTTCGTGAGAAGCGACTCGACTGGCGAAAAGCCAAGTCTCTAGTAATGCGGTATTAAGCGCTATTGGCGCTGCGCGCGGCGATGGTTCTGCGAAGCGGCGGTGCCGTCGCGGATCGAATCGGCCGCGTGCGAGCCGCTTACCCGCAGCGTGTGTGTCACGCCGGTTGCGCTATTGGTCTCTTGCAGGAGAAAGGCAGTGCGTCAGCGGATGGCGGACCTGCCGGCGGCGCGGTCCTTTGTGAGGAGCGCGGCCGCGTTTTCTCGTCGGATGGACGCGGGTTCGCGTCGCTCAGAACGAACGCGCATTTTACCGTTGCCGCGCAAAGGCTGCCGGACGCTTCGTTGCGCGTGCAACGAAAGTAAGCGTTCCGAGAGGCAGCACGAAGTAGCGCCTCGACGCACGAAATTGCCGCTGCCGTCCTCGCGCTTATTTCCGCGCGCTCATTCCCGCAGACCCGCCTGGTCCTGCCGCTTTCACACCGATGCAGCAGGCGGCGCATCCTTCGCCGGCACGCGCCGCAAGCTCAGCTTGTGAAAGCGCAGCGTCATCAGCAGCGCGACGCTCGCGAGCCCGGCCGCGAGTCCCCACCACAAACCGCGCGCGCCGAGTCCGAAGTGAAACGCGAGCGTATAGCCGGTCGGAAAGCCGATCACCCAGTAACCGAAGGCCGCGGCGATCATCGGTATGCGGGTGTCTTTCAGACCGCGCAGGCAACCGGAACCGACTGTCTGCATGCCGTCGACGATTTGAAAAATAGCGGCCACGCCGAGCAGCGAACTCGCGAGCGCGACGGTCGCGGCATTCGCCGGATCGTCGAGATGCAGGTAGAGCCCGACGATCCAGTGCGGCGCCGCGATCAGCACGATGCCCGACAGCGTCATGAAGCCGACGCCGAGCGCGAGCGCGACGAAGCCCGCGTGGCGCGCGGCCAGCGGCTGCCCCGCGCCGGACCAGAAGCCGACGCGCACATTGGCCGCCTGGCCGATCGCGAGCGGCACCATGAAGGCCACCGACGCGACGTTCAGCGCGATCTGGTGCGCGGCCAGTTGCGATTCGCCGAGCAGGCCGACCATCAGGCCGGTCGCGAGAAAGAGCGTCGACTCCACGCCATAAGTGATCGCGACAGGCCAGCCGATGCCGAACAGCTCGCCCATCAGCGGCACGTTGGGGCGCGTTGCGACGACGAAGTGGCGATAGCGCGGCCGCAGGTGCAACAGCGCCATCAGCACGAGCGCGGTCAGCCAGACGGTGATCGACGTCGCGGCGGCCGACCCGAGAAAACCGAGCCGCGGCAGGCCGTACGCGCCGTGAATCAGCCCGTAGTTCAGGACGCCGTTCACGCCGACGCTCACGAGCGATACCCATAGGAGCCGCCGCGCCGCGCCGATCGCCGGCAAAAACGAGCGCATCAGACCGACGCCGATCAGGCTGCCGAGCGCGCCCCAGCGCAGCACCGCCGCATATTCGCCGACGTTGTGCGCGAGCAGCGCGGGCTCGCCGAACGCGAGCAGGATCGGCGTGGCGAACGACAGCAGCGCGAACGCCGGCACCGACAGCAGCACCGACAGCACGAAACCCGTCCAGTAGATGTGCGGCACGCGGCTTTCGTCCTGCGCGCCGCGCGCATGCGAGACGCTCACGCTGACGGACGTCAGCACGCCCTGCAGCAGCGTCACCACGACGAAGAAGAGATTCGCGCCGAGGCCGCCGGCCGCGAGCGCGTCGGGGCCGAGCGAGCCGAGCAGGATGGTGTCGGTGACGGCCATCGCCATTTGCGACAGTTGCGCGATCGCGAGCGGCGCGGCGAGCCGCGCGGTGTCGGCGGCGTGGCGCGAGAAAGTCGGCGGCGGGGCGGCGGACCGGGTGAAGCCGGATTGAGTCATTGAGCGTGCGTATTGGGCGGATCGGGACAGCGCGTTGGACGACAGCGGCATTAGCTTGCGGACGGCGCGGCTTACGCACGGCGTAGCGGCCGGCGCACGAGGCGCCCGCAAGCGGCGGACGCGGCGGCGGCTAAAAGTTCGCGCTCTCCTGCGATGGCGCGTGCAGCCATGAATCCGAAGCCGACGACCTCGGCCCATGCGCGTGTCTGGCAAAACCAACAGCTTATTGTGTGGCCGCTGAACTGTCGATGGAGAACGCACGTTTTTGGTGCGCGAGCCGGCTGCGGAATCTCGTGGTCCGGCGCAGCGCCCGCGTCACGCCTCGTGGACGGCGATTCGCGTGTCGCCGAGCAGCACCACCTGACCCGCGCGGATCTTGCACGTTTTACGCGTTTCGACGCGGCCGTCGACGGTCACCGCGCCGTCGGCGACCATCAGTTTGGCCTGGCCGCCGCTGTCCGCGAGTCCCGTAATCTTCAGCAGATTGTGGAGTTCGACGTAGTCGCCAGTGAGCGTGAAATCGAGGTTGGGCATGGGCGTTGCACCTTCAGGCGAGGGGTTCGCATCATAAGCCACAAGCTTGCCCTGAAGAAGGCGCGCTGTGTTTGCCAGTGCGTTTGCCCGCGTCATTGCGGATGCCGGCCGCGCGTCGGCGAGCGCATCGCAAGCAAATGCAAGTAGATGTTATGCGCTTGTCAGAAAGTGAAACGTCGCGTAACACCGGTCGCCACGAAACGACTTCACTCGTAAAGTGGGTCTCAGCAGCAAAGCTTGCCGAAAATTTGTTCGGCTGTGAGCAGACCGGGAGGCGTCCTGCAAAGCGCCGCCGACGCGGCGCCGGACGGCTCACATCACGACAACCTGAAGAGGAAATCGCCATGACCCAGATTCGTACGCTACTGATCGGTACCGCCATGACCGCCTTTGCCGCCACCGCGGCTGTGGCGCAGACCAGCCAACCCGTTCAGCCGATCCAGCCGGCCGCGGGCGTGAATACGCAAGCGCAACTTCAGGCACAGACGCCGGGCGCCGATGTCGCGCCGGCAGCGCAGGGCGTGCAGCCGGTCACGCCGCCGCCGACGCGTCTGACGGCGCCGGGCTCGGCCGATCCGCTCGTCCAGAAGCGCGAAGCGAACGCGAAGGCGAGCGCGGAATACCGCGCGTCGAAGAAGGCATCGAAGGCCGAGTTGAAGCAGCAGCAGAAGGCCGCGAAGTCCGAGTACACGGAGCAGGTGCGCGACGCGAAGATCAACATGAAGGCGGACAAGCAGGCCGCCAGCAACGAAATGAAGATGAACATGCAGGGCCAGGCCGGCGCGCAGACCGACGGCGGCGAGGTCAAGCATTAATCGCCGGTCGCGTCGGGGCGCGATGCGCCCGGCACGTCGGACTTGCGCCCGGGCGCGACGCGCTCTCGCCCGGGCCCATGAGATTTAGATTTGGCAAGGAGGTATCGCATGAACAGCACTCAATCTACGAAGTCGATGAAATCCGCCGCTGGCCGGCTTTGCGCGCTGATGATCGCGGGCTGCCTGTCGTCGGTGGCTTTCGCCCAGGCTAGCGATCCGGCCGCCGCCCCGGTCACGCACGCCGACAAGAAGGCGGCGAAGGAGCAGTCGAAGGCGGACAAGAAGGCGGCTGTCGCGCAAGCCAAGGCCAACAAGGAAAAGACTGAGGCGCAAGCCGACGCCGATAAGGCTAATGCCGAGGCCAATTTGAAGGATGCCAAGAAGCAGTAGGGTTCTGGCTCTCGGCGCGATGAAGGAGCCGGAAGGCTTGCTGGTCTATGACGGCCCGTTCAGCGTGAAGCGAACGGGCCGTTGTGTTTTCTGGCTCGGGCTTGCTGGCTGCCGACGCCATACGGCGCCACGCGTCCCGCGCTGAGTCTGCCTACAACGCCCGCGGCCGTCCGCGAAAAAAAGGGCGCTTGTGCGCCAGGGTTGTATGGATATACAGTATGCGTCGCCTTCCCGATCCATTCAACGCCTGCCAAAAAACGTGCTTTCCGTCGCCGAATCTCCGCCGCCATCCGACGCCGCCGCCTGGCTCGCGAAGCTCAACGACGCGCAGCGCGAGGCCGTCGAATACGGCGCGGATACGCCGCACGCACCGCCCGGCGCGTTACTGGTGATCGCGGGCGCGGGTTCCGGCAAGACCAACACGCTCGCGCATCGCGTCGCGAATCTGATGGTGAAAGGCGCCGATCCCCGGCGGATTCTGCTGCTCACGTTCTCGCGCCGCGCGGCGCTCGAAATGACCCGCCGCGTCACGCGCATCGCCACCGCCGCGCTCGGTACGCGCGCCGCGCTCGCGCAAGGGCTGACGTGGGCGGGCACCTTCCATAGCGTCGGCGCGCGGCTGTTGCGCGAATATGCCGAGCTGATCGGCCTTGCGCCGGCCTTCACGATCAACGACCGTGAGGATTCCGCCGACCTGATGAACCTGGTGCGCCATGAACTCGGGCTGTCGGCGAAAGAACGGCGCTTTCCGGCCAAGAGCACCTGCTTCGCGATCTATTCGCGCGTGGTGAACACGGGCGCGTCGCTCGGCCAGGTTCTGGACAGCGCGTTTCCGTGGTGCCGCGAATGGGAGGCGGATTTGCGCATGCTGTTCGCCGCTTATGTCGACGCCAAACAGAAGCAAAGCGTGCTCGATTACGACGATCTGCTGCTCTACTGGTCGCACATGGCCGCCGAGCCGGCCATTGCCGCGGATCTGTCGGTGCGCTTCGATCATGTGCTCGTCGACGAGTATCAGGACACCAACCGCCTGCAGGCGTCCATCCTGCTCGCGCTGAAGCCCGACGGCCGCGGCCTGACCGTGGTCGGCGACGACGCCCAGTCGATCTACTCGTTTCGCGGCGCGACCGTGCGCAACATTCTCGACTTTCCGGCGCAATTTGATCCGCCCGCCACGCAGATCACGCTCGAGCGCAATTACCGTTCGACGCAGCCGATTCTCGCCGCGTCCAATGCCGTGATCGAACTGGCCAGCGAGCGCTACACGAAGAACTTGTGGACCGATAAGGCATCGGCGCAACGCCCGCGTCTCGTGACCGTCGCCGACGAGGCCGACCAGGCGCGCTACGTCGTCGAACAGGTGCTCGAAGCGCGCGAGCAAGGCATGAAGCTGAAATCGCAGGCGGTGCTGTTTCGCGCCGCGCATCACAGCGCCGCGCTCGAGATCGAACTCACGCGGCGCAACATCCCGTTCGTCAAGTTCGGCGGACTCAAGTTTCTCGATTCGGTGCATGTGAAGGACGTGCTTGCCGTGCTGCGCTGGGCCGAGAATCCGCGCGATCGCGTGGCCGGTTTCCGCGTCGTGCAACTGCTGCCGGGCGTCGGGCCGGCCACCGCCGCCAAGGTGCTGGACGAGATCGTCGCTCGTGCCGGCGCCGGCGCCGGCGCCGGTGTCGCTGTCGGCAATCCGGCCGGGACTGTGGCCGAGAGTCTGGCCAACTCGGCGGCCAACGCGCTCGCGGCGTTCGCGCCGCCGCCCCGCGCGCAGGAGGACTGGCATCCGTTCGTCAGGCTGATGTCGAGCGTGTACGGGCGGCAGACGCCGTGGCCCGCCGAGTTCGAGATGGTGCGGCGCTGGTACGAGCCGCACCTCGCGCGCAATCACGAAGACGCCGCGATCCGCCATGCCGACGTGCTGCAGATGGAAAGCATCGCGGGCACCTATGCGTCGCGCGAACGCTTTCTGACCGAACTGACGCTCGATCCGCCCGACGCCACCAGCGACGAATCGGGCGTGCCGCTCATCGACGAAGACTATCTGATCCTGTCCACCATCCATTCGGCGAAGGGGCAGGAGTGGCGCAACGTGTTCGTGCTGAATGGCGTCGACGGCTGCATTCCGTCCGACCTCGGCACGGGCAGCGAAGACGAAATCGACGAGGAGCGCCGTCTGCTCTACGTGGCGATGACGCGCGCGAAGGAAGATCTGCATATCGTCGTGCCGCAGCGCTTTTACGTGCACAACCAGACGCATCTCGGCGACCGCCATGTGTGGGCGTCGCGCACGCGCTTCATTCCCGCGCATCTGATGCCCTTGTTCGACGCTTATGCGTGGCCGCGCGTGCCCGTGGCGAGCGCGCCGACAGCCGCGGGGCTGGCCGCGGCGGCGCAGGCGAAGATCGAAATCGGGGCGAGGCTTAGGAAGATGTGGGATTGAGAGCCGGTTATAGCCGGTTGCTGGCGGCTTGCCGGAGCAGTCATCGGCGAGACAAGTGGGGTCGGTGCGGCGGGGCGCTAGCGGCGCGGCGGGGGCGAGCAAGGTGACCAGAGGCCGCAGCGCCCCAATGCCCCGGAAGCAGCCACGCGAGGCGGCCACCGCGGCCAAAGACCGCAGCGCCCAAAGGCCACCGCGCCGAAAGGCCACCGCGCCAAGGCCACCGCGCCAAGACCACCGCGCCAAGACCACCGCGCCAAGACCACCGCGCCAAAGACCACAGCGCCAAGACCACCGCGCCAAGACCACCGCGCCAAGACCACCGCGCCAAGACCACAGCGCCAAGACCACAGCGCCAAAGACCACAGCGCCAAAGACCACAGCGCCAAAGACCACAGCGCCAAGACCACAGCGCCAAGACCACAGCGCCAAAGACCACAGCGCCAAAGACCACAGCGCCAAGACCACAGCGCCAAAGACCACAGCGCCACAGACCGCAGCCACAAATTGCCCGGAAAGCGGCTAAGCGCTCACCACGCTCACCGCGACTGACGTTGCTGCTGCTGAGGCGTCGGACGCGGCGGAACGAAAAAGTTGCGCAGCCATGCCGCCATCCGCGAGAACACGTCGTACGGTTCTTCGACGAAAATTTCCGGTTTCAGCAGGCGCAGATATTCCATGATCTGCTGCGCTTCCTGTTTCTGGAACGAGCCGTGCGAAATGCCGAGGCGCAACAGCCCGCGCAGTTCGCCGAGCTTTTCGCGCGCCGTGCTGCCCACGTTCGTTTCGCACGCGACCTTCGCCTCGTACACGCGCTGACGCAACGATTCGACGAGCCGCCATGCCGGCGTCTGCATGACTTCCTCGAGCGCCTGGATGTCCTGCACGGCGCCCTTGATCTGCGCGGCGAGCGGGTCGACCAGCACGGCGTCGCCTTCGGCTTCCTTGACGATGGCCGCCGCCCAGTCGCGGCACTGCTTGGCGAGTTCTTCCGGCGTCCATTCCGAGCGTGCCGCGAAGCCGAAGCCGAACTCGCCGGCCTGCTGCATCAGAATCGCGACGACGTCCGGGAACTCCTTGTCCAGCGTGCGTTTCGCCCATGCATACTGGCCGCCCTGCAACATCCGCTGAACCGCGTGTTCGGTCAGCGGCACCATGTTGTCGAGCAGCTTGGCGCGCAAAAAGTCTTCGAACGACGGCGTCGCGAACTGCGGATCGAGCTTCAGCGATACGCGCAGAAAAGCCTCGAAATCCTTGCGCAGCGTCGCGATGGTCTCGTCTTTGAGCGTGAGGGTGATTTGACCCATGTGTCTATCCCGTTTGGTCCTGCCGCGCGGCCTCGTCGTGTGCTCCGGTCGCAAGCGGACCCGGAGATTCGACGCGCGATGGCCACGCGCTTGATTCCTGCCTGTTGCCGCGTCGTTGGCGGGACGTATCCCGTATCCCGACGAGCGGACCTCGACTGCTTATCGGCGGATTGACGGGAAACTTAAGGGTTTTATCGGGTAGCGCGCGGGCGCTGGAGGCGTCCTTTGGTGGCGGGATGCGGCGAGGATGCTGAGGAGCGGGCGGCGGCGACGGCGGCCAATGCGTCCGGCGAGCGGGACGAGCGGGGGCGTTGGTGGCGGTGGATTATGCATCCGGCGCGCGGACGAGCGGGCGTAGGCGGCGGTGGGCACTGCATCGGGCGAGTGGACGAGCACGCGTAGGCGGCGGGCAATGCGTCGGGCGAGTGGACGAGCGGGCGGCGGCGGCTGACTATGCGTCCGGCGCGCGGACGAGCGGGTGCAGGCGGCGGTGGGCACTGCATCCGGCGAGTGGACGAGCACGCGTAGGCGACGGGCAATGCGTCGGGTGAGCGAACGACCGGGCGTTAGCGGCGGCGGGCAACGCGTCAGGCGAGCAGACGCGCAGGCGTTTGCGGCGGCCGGCCGCCGCAGCCATTGGCAATGCGACGGGCGCAACCGCCACCAGCGCCGCTTCCCACGTGAGTAGGCACTCACCAGGGCGCCGCCCAAGTCACTACCTCAGCACCACGCATTGCCAAACAAAAAACACCGCCAGCCCAATCGCGATGGTGACCAGCGGGCGCCGCGTCAGCGCGCTCGCCGCCACAGCGGCCAGCGCGCCGACCAGTTGCGGATTGCGCCAGGTCAACTCGGCGCCGGCGTCGGCGCCATGCGGCGAGACGGCCATCGGCACGATGATCGCTGTCAGCACGGTCACCGGCACGAAGCCGAGGGCCGTGCGCACCAGCGGCGGAAACACCAGCCGGTCGCCGAGCACGAAGACGGCCGCGCGGATCACCCAGGTGATCAGCGCCATGCCAAGTATCAGGACGACGTAGTTCATCGCGACGCCTCTGCGGAACGGCGCGAGCGCCGCGAACGAAGCCCCGGCGTCGACAGCAGAACGCCGACGACCACGCCCGCGAACACCGCGGCGAGCAGGCCGAGCTTGTACGGCCACGCCTGCCACAGGAAAGCCAGCGTGCCCGCGGTGGCCGCGGCCGCGATGTAACGCAGCGCGACCAACTGAGGCACGACGATCGCGATAAACGTCGCGACCATCGCGAAGTCGAGCCCGAGCGATTGCAGGCCCGGAAACGCCGCGCCGAACAGCAGACCGGCGATCGTCCAGCACTGCCAGTTCAGATACATCGCGAGACCCGCGCCGAAGAAGTAGTGCGGTCCAACGGTGCCCGGCTCACGGTGGCGATAGTGCTCCCAGGCGACCGCGAAGACCTCGTCGGTGAGAAGCGCGCCGAGCGCCCAGCGCCAGCGCGCGGGCAGATGCGCGACATGCGGCGCGAGCGTCGCGCTGTACAGCACGTGCCGCAGATTGACGACGAGCGTCGTCGCCCAGATCACGGCAAAACTCGCGTGACCGGCGATCAGCCCGAGCGCAATGAACTGCGCGGAGCCGGCGAATACGACGAGCGACATCAACTGGCCGTGCCACAACTGCAGCGGGCCGGACGCGACGAGCGTGCCGTAAATGACACCGAAGGGCGCTGCGCCGATCATCATCGGGATGATGTCGCGTGCGCCGGCGGTGAATTCCTTGAGATGGTTCGAGCGGGTCAAGACTTGCCTCCTTGAGCCGGGAAGCATAGCGGGCGAGGCGCGGCCGCACTTGTACGTTCTTGCGGACGAGCGATCGTCACGCTCCCTGCCAGCGTCCGGGCGGCACGCCGAACATGCGCCGGAAGTGCCGCGTGAAATGGCTCTGGTCGGTAAAGCCGCTGGCGGCGGCTACATCGGTGACGGGAACGCCCGCGCGCAGCGGCGCAAGCGCGCGTTGCAGCCGCACCTGGTTGCGCCACGCGTGAGGCGGGAGGCCAGTCGCGCGGTTAAAGAGCCGCGCCGCGTGAAACGGCGAGAGCCCCGCGGCCTGCGCGAGTTCGGCGAGCGTAACCGGTTCGAGAAGATCGCCTGTCAGACGCTCTTTCATCGTCGCGACGCGGGCGTCGTCGGCGGCAACGCGCGAGGGTTCCGGCTGTGTCTGCGCGTAGCGCACGAGCAAGGTGGACAGCGCGTCGAGCATCGCGGCTTCCGCGGCGAGCGCGTCGGCGCCGTCTTCGAGCAGACGATGCGCGTTCGCGAGCCGCGCGGCGAGATCAGGATCGCGGATCACGCCGGGCGTGAACCACGGCAGCGGCTGCGGCTTGCCGGCGACTTCGTCGGCGAGTTCGTGGATGAACTGCACGGGCGCATACATCACGCGATACCGCCAGCCGGCCTCCACCGCCTTCGAGCCCGTGTGCAACTCGCCGGGGTTGATGATCGGCACGCCGCCCGCTTCGGCAACGTAGTCCGAGCCGCGATACCGGTAGCCTTCCGCGCCCGCGACGATCACCGGGATCGTGTACGCGTCGTGCCAATGCGGCGCGAATTCGTGATCGTGATATTCGGCCGTGAGCAGGTCCGCGCCGGGCAGAAGCGGCGTGCGCCAGTAACGGGCGGAGTTGCGAAAACGATGGGCGGCGGTCATGGCATGGCTTTCATTCAGCCACTCAGTTTAGCGCGGGCAAGCGGTCGGCGGCATGCGCCTTCCGGCTATGCGCATGCTGCACTTTTTCGTAGGACGCTGGTTATGTGCTGCTATGTCGCGCGTTGTCTCGCCGCTGCGGGCTCACTTGAGCGGAATGGTCGTGCCGGCCGGCATGGGCACGGCGCTCACGCTGTTTTTCGCGCTGCCGCTCACCACGCGGTCGCTGTACGTGAGATAGACGAGCGCGTTGCGTTTGGTGTCGACCACGCGCACGACATGCAGTGCCTTGAAGATCAGCGACATGCTGACGGAGAACACATCGGCTTGCTGCTTGAGCGGTCCGCTGAAATGGATCGCACCAACCTGGCGGCAGGCGATGGACGCCTCCGTGGGATCTTCGGCGATGCCGAGCGTGCCCTTGACGCCGCCCGTCCGCGCGCGCGATACGTAGCAGGTCACACCTTGCACGAGAGGATCGTCATAAGCCTCGACGACCACGCGATCCGAGCCGGTGATGCGAAAGTTCGTATTGACGCTGCCGACTTCCTCGGCGTGCGCAAACGGCATGAGCACGGTGAAGGCCAGTGCAAACGCAGCTGTAAGTGCGACCGCAAACGCGGCCGCAGGCGCGGTGCGCAACGAGATGAATTTCATGAGATTGCCGACTGATGACAGGGTTCGTTGGGCAGCGCGGTGATGCGCTGCGAAGCCGTCATCGTATACCGCCGCGTCGTTCGCGCGACGATGGATGGCCAAAGCCATCGGCAAAACAAAAAGGCCCGCACGGATGCGGGCCTTCGAATTTTGG
>NZ_JBFUPM010000002.1:200257-610303 GCF_041355255.1 Paraburkholderia sp. RCC_158
GCTCCTCGACCTGGGCTCGAACCAGGGACCTACGGATTAACAGTCCGGCGCTCTACCGACTGAGCTATCGAGGAACAGCAGTACAACTTGATCTACATAAAAAAGCCCGTCTTGGTTAACGGGCCTTTGCAATTCTTGGCTCCTCGACCTGGGCTCGAACCAGGGACCTACGGATTAACAGTCCGGCGCTCTACCGACTGAGCTATCGAGGAACAGAACAACAACAGCAGAGAAACGGAATTGTAGGAGCAGCTTTCGCACCTGTCAATACTTCGCGTTCATCTCGATTTGGCTGAAACGGCCGCGTACCGACAGCGCCGCAACGCTCAGCGCACCAGCAGCGCGAGCTTTTCCTTGACGTCCTTGAACTCGTCGGCTTCCGGCAGCGGCGCCTTCGTCTTGGTGATGCTCGGCCAGTTCTTGGCGAGATCGGCATTCAACTCGATGAAGTTCTGCTGGTCGCCCGGCACGTCTTCCTCGGCGTAAATGGCGTTCACCGGGCACTCGGCCACGCACACAGCGCAGTCGATGCATTCATCGGGGTCGATCGCGAGGAAGTTGGGACCTTCGCGAAAGCAGTCCACCGGGCACACATCGACGCAGTCGGTATAGCGGCACTTGATGCAGCTTTCGGTCACAACGTGAGTCATTCAGGCAGCTCCTGCATGCGGAATCAGAAAGGCGCAAACGCCAAAAGCGCTATTGTAACGTAACGTCAAGAGGCGCATGCGGCATCACACAACGCCTTTTATATGTTTTCGTGATTAGTTTATTGCGCGCGAAAACAGTATCCCGCCGACGGCAAGCGCCGCCGCGCGGGCCGCGGCCGGGAGCCTGAAGGCCGGCGCATTCGGGTAACATGCGTCAAGCCGGTGCGCACGAGGCGCGCCGTATGCATGGGTTGAGTCACGCCTCCCGTACTTCGCAGTCCCGTTCGCACCATCATGATTATTACTTCGCTGCTCGACACCGATCTGTACAAGTTCACGATGATGCAGGTGGTCCTGCATCATTTTCCCGCGGCCAACGTCGAGTACCGCTTTCGTTGCCGCACGCCGAACGTCGACCTCGTGCCGTACATCGGCGAAATACGCGCGGAAGTGCGCAAGCTCTGCAAGCTGCGCTTCACCGACGAGGAACTCGACTACCTGCGGCGCATGCGTTTCATCAAGGGCGATTTCATCGAGTTTCTCGCGCTCTTTCATCTGAACGAGAAGTACATTTCGATCGAGCCTTCGCCGAAGAACAACGGCGAGATCGACATCGAGATCAAGGGTCCGTGGCTGCACACGATCCTGTTCGAGATTCCCATGCTCGCTATCGTCAACGAAGTCTATTTTCGCAACACGCAACAGGAACCGGACTACAGCGAGGGTCGCGGACGCCTCGTCGAGAAGATGAAACTTCTCGGCGCGCGGCCGGAATTCGCCGACTGCAAGATCGCCGACTACGGCACGCGCCGCCGCTTCTCGAAGCAATGGCACGAAGAAGTGATCCTCACGTTGAAGGACGGTCTCGGCGAGCAGTTCGCCGGCACGAGCAACGTCTTTTACGCGATGAAGCACAGCCTCACGCCGCTCGGCACGATGGCGCACGAGTACTTGCAGGCGTGCCAGGCGCTGGGTCCGCGGCTGCGCGATTCGCAGATCTTCGGCTTCGAAATGTGGGCGAAGGAATATCGCGGCGACCTGGGTATCGCGCTCTCCGACGTGTACGGCATGCAGGCGTTTTTGCGCGACTTCGACATGTACTTCTGCAAGCTGTTCGACGGCGCGCGTCACGACTCCGGCGATCCGTTCGATTGGGGCGAGCGCCTGCTCCAGCACTATGAAGCGAACCGTTGCGATCCGCGCACGAAGATCCTCGTGTTCTCCGACGCGCTCGACATTCCCAAAGTGCTGCAACTCTACGAGCGCTTCCGCGGACGGTGCAAGCTCGCGTTCGGCGTGGGCACGAATCTGACCAACGACCTCGGCTATAACCCGCTGCAGATCGTCATCAAGATGGTCCGCTGCAATGGGCAGCCGGTGGCGAAACTGTCGGATTCGCCGGGCAAGAACATGTGCGACGACAAGGCGTATCTCGCGTATCTGCGGCAGGTTTTCGGCATCGCGCAGCCCGAGGAAGAGCCCGCGAAGTAGCGGGTTTGTAGCGCGTTTGTCGCGTGTCCGATGTGTTCCTATGCCGTTTGGCCAGGGTGTTCGCGCGGAGGGTGGCCGGTATAATTCCTCGCATGCACGCCCCGCATCTCGCATGGCCATGCACACGAGGACTATCGAGGACTTTCGCATATGGACACATCGATTGCCCGCCGCAATATCCTGGCGCGCATCCGCGCGGCGCAAGGCCGTCAGCCCGAGCCGTCCGCGTCCGAACGCGAGGCCGCGGCGGATTATCTCGCGCGCCATCCGCCGGGTCCGCGCCCCGACATGCCTGCGGATCTCACCGCGCGCTTCATCGAAGAAGCGCAGAAATTGTCCACCACGATCGACACGGTCGAGTCGCTGAGCGACGTGCCGATCGCCGCACATCGCTATCTGGTTGAACATGCATTGCCGTTGCAGGCGATCGCGTGGCAGACGCTGCAGGATCTGCGTTGGAGCGACGCGGGCCTCACCGTCGAATTTCGCAAGCCGAAAGACGGCGACGTGGTCGGTCTCACCGGCTGCTTTTGCGCGACCGCCGAAACCGGCTCACTCGTGCTGCTGTCAGGGCCCGAGACTTATGCGTCGGCCGGCCTGCTTCCGGAAACGCACATTGCCATCGTGCCGGCTTCGCGCATCGTGGCGGGACATGAAGAAGCGTTCGCGCTGATTCGTAGCGAGCGGGGCGAGTTGCCGCGTGCGGTCAACTTCGTTTCGGGGCCTTCACGCACCGGCGATATCGAACAGACCATCGTGCTGGGCGCGCACGGGCCCTATCGGGTGCACGTGATCGTCGTACTCGGCGCCTGAGCGCGGCGGCGGCGATTCGCCGATGTACGCCGGCTTGCGCCGTCAGTTGCCATTTCAAAGAACCAGGGAATCTGTTGCATATGACTAGACGTGCCGCTCCGGCGAGCATGGTGCTCGCTGCTGCATTGACGTTAATGAGCTGGCCTCAACTTGCGTGCGCCGCGACATTGGATGGCGCAACGCTTTCCGCGCTATGGGGATTGCCGTTCGCCGGCGTGCTGCTTTCCATTGCCGTCTTTCCGCTCGTCGCGCCGGCTTTTTGGCATCACCATTTCGGCAAGATCGCGGCGGCGTGGGCGCTGGCGTTTCTGGCGCCGTTCGCGTTCGCATTCGGCGCAGACGTTGCCTTCGCCACGCTCATCCATGCGTTACTCGAAGAGTACATTCCGTTCATCGTGCTGCTTACCGCGCTCTACACGGTCGCGGGCGGTATTTGCGTGCGCGGCAATCTGCACGGCACGCCGCGGCTGAACGTGACGATCCTCGCGCTCGGCACCTTGCTCGCGAGCGTGATGGGCACGACCGGCGCGGCCATGCTGCTGATCCGGCCGTTGCTGCGCGCGAACGATAATCGGCGGCATGTCGTTCACGTCGTCGTGTTCTTCATCTTTCTGGTGGCGAATGCCGGCGGCTCTTTGTCGCCGCTGGGCGATCCGCCGCTGTTCCTCGGCTTCCTGCAGGGCGTCGACTTCTTCTGGACCACCACACATCTCGCGTTGCCGATGCTGTTCGTGTGCGCCGTGCTGCTCGTCGCGTTCTATTGTCTCGATTCGTATTATTTCCATCGACGGGAAGAGGAGCGCTCGCTCTTCCTCGATCCGACGCCGGATTCGCCTCGGCTCGGGATCGACGGCAAGATCAATTTTGTGCTGCTCGGCGCGGTGGTCGGCCTCGTCCTGATGAGCGGGCTATGGAAGCCGGGCGTGAGCTTCGACGTGTTCGGCACGCACGTGGCCCTGCAGAATGTCGTGCGCGACGTTGCGCTCATCGGCGTCACGGTGCTTTCGATTCTGTGGACGCCCCGTGCGGCTCGCGCAGGCAACGACTTCAACTGGGCGCCGATCGAAGAGGTCGCCAAGCTCTTTGCCGGCATCTTCGTGACGATTGCGCCGGTCATCACGATGCTCCGTGCGGGCGAAGCCGGCGCGTTTGCCGGCATCGTGCATCTGGTCAACGATTCCGCAGGCCAGCCGCACGACGCGATGTACTTCTGGGCGACGGGCCTGCTATCTTCGTTTCTCGACAACGCGCCCACCTATCTCGTGTTTTTCAACCTGGCCGGCGGCGACGCACAGTCGCTGATGACCACCGGCGCGACCACGCTGGCCGCGATCTCGGCGGGCGCGGTCTTCATGGGCGCGAACAGTTATATCGGCAACGCGCCGAACTTCATGGTGAAGTCCATCGCGGAGTCGCGCGGTGTGCGCATGCCGAGCTTTTTCGCTTATCTCGGCTGGTCAGGCGCGGTGTTGTTGCCGCTTTTTCTCGTCACCGGCTGGCTGTTTTTCTGACACCGGGCCTGCTGCCGAGGCCGTCTTACTCGATTCGCTACACGGAGAATTGCAATGCAGAAGATCCTCGTCGCCCGTCCGATTTTTCCTGACGTGATCGAACGGCTTCAACAGTATTTCGACGTCGACTGGAATCAGGGCGACGTGCTGCCGGCGGAAGAACTGAAGCGCCGCCTTGCCGACAAGGACGGCGCGCTGACTGCCGGCGACCCGATCGGCGCCGACGTTCTCGCGGCCGCGCCGCGTCTGCGCGTGGTGTCGAATATGGCGGTGGGCTACAACAACTTCGACATGGCCGCGTTCAACGCGGCGAACGTGCTCGGCACGAACACGCCGGACGTGCTGAACGAATCGACCGCCGACTTCGGCTGGGCGCTGATGATGGCCGCGGCCAGGCGCATCGCCGAATCGGAGCACTGGCTGCGCGCGGGCAAGTGGCAGAAGTGGTCATACGACGGCTTTCTCGGCGGCGACATCCACGGCTCGACGCTGGGCGTGATCGGCATGGGCCGTATCGGTCAGGCGCTCGCGCGGCGTGCGCGCGGGTTCAACATGCAGGTGATCTATCACAACCGTTCGCGCGTCGCGCGGGAAATCGAAGCTGAGCTGAACGCCGAATATGTGTCGAAGCAGGACCTGTTGCGGCGTGCCGATCATGTCGTGCTCGTTTTGCCGTACACGCAGGAAAACCATCACACGATCGGTGCGGCCGAACTCGCGCTCATGAAGCCGACCGCGACGCTGACGAATATCGCGCGCGGCGGTATCGTCGACGATGCGGCGCTCGTTCAGGCGCTGCGTGCAAAGCAGATCGCCGCAGCCGGTCTCGATGTGTTCGAAGGCGAGCCGAATCTGAACCCGGACCTGCTCACAGTGCCGAACATCGTGTTGACGCCGCACATCGCGAGCGCGACAGAAGCGACGCGCCGCGCGATGGCCAATCTCGCCGCGGACAACCTGATCGCCGGTCTTGGCGAAGGTCCGCGCGCGGGTCAGCCGCCTAATCCGATCAATGCCGAAGTCATCGGCCGGGCGCGTGCATGACGATGATTCTGATCGCGGCCGTCGCGGTGCTCGCGGTCGCTCTCGTGCTTGCTTTGGCGTTGCTGATGCGCGGCCGAGGCCGCGCCGGCGAACAGGAACAGTTCGACCTGCTGAACGAACGCATCGACGCGGCAGCCGATGCGCAGGCGCACGCGTATGAGCGCCTCGAGCGGCAATTGCGCAACGACATCACGGAGACCGCGCGCGTTTCGCGCACTGAGCAGAGCAGCGGCTTTGCGCATTTCCAGCAGACGCTGGCCGCGCAATTCAGCAGCATGACGACGGTGCAGGGCGGCAAGATCGACGGATTCGCGCAACAGCTCGACGCGGTACGCCACAGTCTGCAACAGCAGGCGCAG
The DNA here is from genome assembly GCF_041355255.1 of Paraburkholderia sp. RCC_158. NCBI lineage: Bacteria > Pseudomonadati > Pseudomonadota > Betaproteobacteria > Burkholderiales > Burkholderiaceae > Paraburkholderia > Paraburkholderia sp. RCC_158. The sequence continues at coordinate 206,126 of NZ_JBFUPM010000002.1, forward strand.
CAGGCGCGCGATGAACAGGGGCGCTCGCTCAAACAGTTCGGCGATACGCTCAGCCTGCAACTCGGGCACCTCACCGAGGCGAGCGACCGGCGCTTCGCCGAAGTTCGCGCGACCATCGAGCAGCGGCTGAAGGACATCGAGGCGAACAACGCGAGCAAGCTGGAAGAAATGCGCCGCACCGTCGACGAAAAACTGCACGCCACGCTCGAACAACGCCTGGGCGAATCGTTCAAGCTCGTGTCCGACCGGCTCGAGCAGGTGCATCGCGGCCTGGGCGAAATGCAGACGCTTGCGGCCGGCGTCGGCGATCTGAAGAAGGTGCTGACGAACGTCAAGACGCGTGGTACCTGGGGCGAAGTGCAACTCGAAGCATTGCTCGAGCAACTGCTCACCGCGGACCAGTACGCGAAGAACGTGGCGACGGTGCCGAAAAGCGCGGATCGGGTGGAGTTCGCGATTCGCTTGCCGGGGCGGGTGGAAGCAGGTGTGGCGGGCGCGGCCGGTGCCGCGGGCGGCGCGGCGGCGCCAGTGTGGCTACCAATCGACGCGAAATTTCCACGCGAAGACTACGAACGCCTGATCGACGCGCAGGAAAGAGCCGACCCGCTCGCGGTAGAAGAAGCGTCGCGCGCGCTCGAAGCGCGGATTCGCGCGGAGGCACGCAGCATCGCCGAGAAGTACGTGTCGCCGCCGCACACCACCGACTTCGCACTGCTGTTCCTGCCGACCGAAGGCCTGTACGCCGAAGTGCTGCGTCGGCCGGGGCTCTCGGATCTGCTGCAACGCGAGTATCGCGTGACGATTGCCGGTCCCACCACGCTGACCGCGTTGCTCAACAGTTTGCAGATGGGTTTTCGCACGCTTGCCATCGAACGGCGCTCGAGCGAGGTGTGGCAGGTGCTCGGCGCGGTCAAGACGGAGTTCGGCAAATTCGGCGATGTGCTCGCGAGGACGAAGGCGCAGCTCGAAACGGTCACGCGTTCCATCGAAGCGGCGGAGACGCGCACTCGCGTAATGAACCGCAAGCTGCGCGACGTGGAGGCGCTACCCGGCGAGGAGGCGAATGGTTTGATAGGCGGCGGTGCAGTGCCGGGCATCGAGCCCGATGAGCAGTGAGGTAACAAGAGGCTGACGCCACGCGTGGACATCGGCGGTCCGCGCCTGCTGCCCGACCGGGCCCGCGCTCGCGGGCTCGGCAGCAGTGACGCGGAACGCAGCGCGCGTCATGCTTCTTCGGGTGCGTCGGTCAACTGGATTTCAATGCCGCCGAAGCGCGACGCCACCCAGTTGTACGCGTGGCAGGCGATCCACAGCAGGATGAAGCCGAGAATCGCATTCAGCAGCAGCGCGCTGAACACCGTGCTCAATTCGACCGAACCGTAGCGCACGAACGCGACCAGCACGCCCAGCAGCACGATAGGCACGGAGAACGTCAGGTAGACGAGGATAAGTGCTTTGGCCGTTTGTCCCGGTGCAATGAACGAGATCTGTTTTTTCATGTAAGTCAAACCCGCATGTCGTAGTGGTAATGGGTAAAACAAATGTGCCGGTGATGACAGCGCCGGATCGCGAATATTCGACGAACCGTTAGATCAGGCCGTGGAACAGCATGATACTGACGCGCTCGCCCTCGGCAACGTCGCCGTCTTCATGGCCGAGCACGATGAAACAATTCGCCTCGCTCATCGAACTCAGCACGCCCGAGCTTTGCGACTCTGTCGGCGTGACCTGCCATTGGCCGTTTGCATGCTGGGCGGCGATGCCGCGCTGAAACTCCGTGCGTCCGGGGCGCTTGCGGATCGAGCGCAGGCTTGCCGCGTGGATCACCGGCAGCGGCTGCGGCGTGGCGCCCGACATGAGCAGCAGAACCTCGCGCACGATCTGATAGAACGTCACCATGACGGCCACCGGATTGCCCGGCAGACCGAAGAATAACGCAGGCAGTCCGACGCCCGGCCGCTCGCCGGACCAGATGCGGCCAAATGCGAGGGGGCGGCCGGGGCGCATGGCGAGACTCCAGAACGCGACGTCGCCGAATGTTTGCAACAAGCGCCTCGTCACATCCGCCTCGCCGACCGAGACGCCGCCCGAGGTCAGCACCACGTCCGCGCTCGCCGCGGCGCTGCGCAACGCGGCTTCGAGCGCGGCGGGTTCGTCGCGGATCACGCCGAGATCGAGCGTGTCCACGTTCAGGCGCCGCAGCATCGCAAAGAGCGTGTAGCGATTGCTGTCGTACACGGAGCCCGCTTCGAGCGGCTCGCCGAGCGAGCGCAACTCGTCGCCGGTCGAAAAGAACGCGACGCGCAAACGCCGCCGGACATTGATTTCGCCGATGCCGAGCGAAGCCAGCAAGCCTAAATCGGACGCGCGGATCACGCGGCCCGCGCGCAACGCCGCATGGCCGCGGGCGAGGTCCTCGCCGGCCAGGCGCCGGTTTGCGCCGGCCTGCACGGCGTCGGCTGCAAAACGGATCGACGCAGAATCGGCGCTGCGCTCGACCAGTTCCTGCGGCACGACCGTATCGCAACCGTCCGGAATGCAGGCGCCCGTCATCACGCGCACGCATTGCGCCGTTGCTTCGACGCGGCCCGCGAACGGATGGCCCGCCAAAGCCTTGCCGACCACCGCGAGTTCGACGGACGGCGCGCCGCTCGTCAATGCGGCGCGATTGAACGCATAGCCGTCCATCGCGGAATTGTCGTGCGAGGGAACGTCGATCGGCGAGACGATGTCTGCGGCGAGCACACGGTCGAGTGCATCGCGCAATGCCACGCGTTCGACCGCGGCGACGGGCGTGGCCCACTCGCGAGTAATCGCCTGAGCCGCCGAAACAGGCAGCGCATGAGGATCGTACTGCGCGACGCAGCGGGAAAATTCGTTTTGCGTGGTCATGAAGAAGCGGGACGTCGCGGCCGGCGGCGGGCGTGGCGCTTGCCGTGCGGCGGAGCGGGATTTCAGCCGGGACCCCGATGACGCTCGAGGTCGGCGAGTTCTTGTAAAGAATTGATATTGTAAAACGCGCGCTCGTCGGTAAAGGCGACTTCCACGGTCGTGTGGCGCGCGTACCACGCGCGGACCTTGCGCTCGCCGGCTTCGAGAAAATCCGCGAGGTCGTCGGCGAGACGGGTGCGCAGCAGCGCGAAGACAGGGTGGAGCGATACGTTGCCGCCGGCGTCCGAGGTCGTGACGGTGGCGATGTCGGCCGCGCTCGACTCGAGCGCTTCAGCGAGCCGTGCACCCAGATCCACGGGTAGCCACGGCGTGTCACACGGTGCGCTCAGCAGATAATCGCTTTGGGCCGAGCGCAAACCGGCGAGCAAACCGGCCAGTGGGCCAGGAAAGTCGGGCAGCGTGTCGGCGACGATCTTTGCGCCGAACGGCGCGCCGAGTGCGGCGTAAATGTCCGCGTGACGATTCGCGCTGATCAGCAGCGCGGCGGTTTGTGGCGCGAGGCGCTTCAACACATGCGCGGCGAGCGGTTCGCCGTGCAGTGGCTGCAAGCCTTTGTCGACGCCGCCCATGCGGGTGCCGCGCCCGCCCGCGAGCACGAGGCCGGTGATCCGTTCGCGTGTCGGCCGCCGGGTTGGCTCCATGCGCCGATCAGCCGCCGATGTACGACATTTCGACGCGGCGGGCATCCTGCGCGCCCGGGTCGGCCGCGTTGCTGCCGCGCAGTTGCGAGTAGCGGTCGCCGCGGCCTTGCCAGATTTCGGCGACGGCGGTCGCGATGTCGGCGTCGCTTGCTCCGGCGCGCAGTAGCGCGCGCAGGTCGTGGCCCGCCGATGCGAACAGGCACAGGTACAGCTTGCCCTCGGTCGAAAGGCGCGCCCGTGTGCAGCTTGCGCAGAACGCGCGCGTGACGCTGGAGATCACGCCGATCTCGCCGCTTCCGTCCGCGTAACCCCAGCGTTGCGCGGTTTCCGCGGCGCTATGCGCTTCGAGCGGCGCAAGCGGGAAATGCTCGGCGATGCGCGCGACGACGTCGGCGGAAGGCAGCACTTCGGTCATGTTCCATCCGTTCGACGTGCCGACGTCCATGTACTCGATGAACCGCAGCACCGTGCCCGAGCCTTTGAAATGGCGCGCCATCGGCACGATTTCGCTGTCGTTCGTGCCGCGCTTGACCACCATGTTGACCTTCACGGGCGCGAGTCCCACAGCCTGCGCGGCGGCAATGCCGTCGAGCACGTCGGCTACCGCGAAGTCCGCGTCGTTCATGCGGCGAAACAGCGTGTCGTCGAGCGCGTCGAGGCTGACCGTCACGCGAGTCAGGCCAGCGTCTTTCAGGCTGCGGGCTTTGCGCGCGAGAAGCGAGCCGTTGGTGGTCAGCGTCAGGTCGAGCGGCCGGCCGGCCGGCGTGGTGAGTTGCGCGAGCCGCTCGATCAGGAATTCGAGGTTCTTGCGCAGCAGCGGTTCGCCGCCCGTCAGACGAATTTTCTCGACACCATGCGCGACGAAGAGCCGCGCAAGCCGTTCGATTTCCTCGAAGGTCAGCAACGCGCTGTGTGGCAGGAACGCGTAGTCCTTGTCGAACACGGCGCGCGGCATGCAGTAGACGCAGCGGAAATTGCACCGGTCCGTCACCGAAATGCGCAGGTCGCGCAGCGGGCGCGCGAGCGTGTCATGCAGCGCGCCGCTAGGCGTTTGCAGCGGACCGGAGATGACCGGCGCCGCGCTGAGATCGGCAACAGGGATGATGCGTCGGGACATGGGTTGCTTGGGTTGCGCCAAACCGGGAAGGCGAGTTCTTCATTCTATCGGAAATGCATGTTCCAGCAGGGCGAGGGCGGGCGCCTTCGGGGTTTACGGGGATGGCTACTGGCTGCGGGCTGACTGCGGTTCTTCGGGCGAAAAAAAGCCCGCCGGTGAGGCGGGCTTTTCGAAAGCGGCATCGCAAACTTACTGCGGATGCCTGTTGGTTTCAACTTGCTGCATCGGCGCGCTGTCGGTCGGCGGTAACGGCTTGCGTTCGCGCACGACGCGCGGCGGCTTCACCGTCTGCGCGGCGGCTTCCTGCGCGGCGCGCAGCTTGTCGGCGTCCGTATTGACCCAGACGAGACCGGCTTTCTCCAGCACGGGCTTCAGCGCTTCCGCCGAAACCCCGCCGTTGAACGACGCCTGAGCCGGCCTGGCCGCATGCGACACCTCTGCTGCCTGCGTGGCTTGCACGGCTTGCGACGGCGCTGCAATCGCCGGCTCCACTGCCGGCGCGGATTCGTCCTCGGCCGGTTTCGGCTCGACGATTTCGGCTTGCGGCGCGGGCTCAGCGACCGGCGCGGCGACTACTTCGGCCGGAGCGGCGGGCTCGACGTGAGCCGGTGCTGCTTGCGCTTCAGCGGCGGGCACAACAGCCGGTGCCTCTTCATGAACGACCGGTTCTGCAGCCGGCGATACCGTTTCCGCAGCCGCGAGGACTGCCTGAGCCGGTTCGGCGGGCGCGGTGGGCGCGACCGGCGCTTCGGCAACCGGTTCGACGGCAGCCGGAGCAGCCGGCAGTTCCGCGACCGGCACGATCGTTTCGGTCTTCGCAGCCTTTTCGGCGGCGAGGGCCGGCGTTTCCGTGGCCGCGTGCAGTTCACTGACGACAGCCTTTTCGGTCGCGACAGCCGCAACGACGACTTCCACCGGCGCCACTTCATTCGCTTCGTTCGCTTCCGGCTTGCGTTCCACCGGCTGCTGGGCGACGCGCACGGGTGCGTCCTCGCTCACGTTGGCGTTGTCGCCTTCCGCTTCCGCGACGTCCGCAGCCAGATTGCCGTTGACGTCTTCCTCACGCTCACGACGACCGCCACGACGGCCGCGACGGCGACGACGACGCTCTTCGCCCTCACGCGCCACCGCTTCCTGATCGACCGGCGCAACGTTTTCAGTGAGGGCGGCCTGGTTTTGCGCCACGTCCTCTGCGATCTGGGTATCGGCTTGCGTCAACGCGTCCGCGGTTTCCGTCTGCGGCTTGCGACGCTCGCCGCGCTCAGTACGTTCGCCACGTTCACGACGCTCGCCGCGTTCCTGGCGTTCGCCACGCGGGGTGCTTTCGACTGCCTCGGCACGGTCGGCGCCGCGGGTGTCGCGGTCGCGGCCTTCACGGCCTTCGCGTGCTTCGCGCGGCTCACGGTTCTCACGCGGTTCGCGGTTGCCACGCGGTTCGCGTGCTTCCCGTGCCTCGCGCGGTTCACGGCCTTCGCGTGGTTCCCGAACCTCGCGTCCCTCGCGTGCTTCACGCGGTTCGCGTTCCTCACGACGCTGCGACGGCTGCTGGCCTTGACGGCCGCCGTTCGCACCTTCACCACGCGCTGCCACGTCACGGCCGCCCGCGCCGCCACGGCGATTGCGGTTACGATCGCCGCCGCGTTCGCCGGTACGCTCACCGCGCTCCGTGCGTTCGCCGCGCTGCGGACGGGCCTGCTTTTCTGTCGTAGCCGGCGCAACCGGTGCCGGCGCCGCCGGCTGTACGCCGAACAGATTCTTCAACCAGCCGATGAAGCCGCCGCTCGCCTGCGTCACCGCAACCGGAGCCGGTGCCGCGACCGGACGAACCGGCGCGCTCGGCGCCGGCTTCTCAGGCGTGATGCCCTTGACCGCCGCTTCCTGCTTCGGCTTCACTTCCTCGGTGCGCTTGCTGTAGCCGGTTTCCGACTCGAGCTCGCGAGCCGCTTCCTCGGCCATCTTCCAGGACGCGCGCGGCTCGTCGAGGCGGGCGTCGTCGTGACGCAGACGTTCCAGCTTGTAATGCGGCGTGTCCAGATGCTTGTTCGGCACCAGCACGACGTTGACCTTGAAGCGCGACTCGATCTTGTTGATTTCCGAGCGCTTTTCGTTCAGCAGGAAGGCGGTCACCTCGACCGGCACCTGGCAATGGATCGCCGCGGTGTTTTCCTTCATCGCTTCTTCCTGAATGATCCGCAGCACTTGCAGCGCGGACGATTCGGTATCGCGGATATGACCCGTGCCGTTACAGCGCGGGCAGGTCACGTGGCTGCCTTCCGACAGCGCCGGACGCAGACGCTGACGCGACAGTTCCATCAGGCCGAAGCGCGAAATCTTGCCCATCTGGACGCGCGCGCGGTCGTGCTTGAGCGCGTCTTTCAGGCGCTGTTCGACTTCGCGCTGGCTCTTGGCCGACTCCATGTCGATGAAGTCGATCACGATCAGGCCGCCCAGGTCGCGCAGACGCAACTGGCGCGCGACTTCGTCGGCGGCTTCGAGGTTGGTGCGCGCGGCCGTTTCCTCGATGTCGGCGCCCTTGGTGGCGCGGGCCGAGTTCACGTCGATGGCGACGAGTGCTTCCGTGTGGTCGATCACGATCGCGCCGCCCGACGGCAGCGGCACCGTGCGCGAGTACGCCGTTTCGATCTGATGCTCGATCTGGAAACGCGAGAAGAGCGGCACGTCGTCGTGGTAGCGCTTCACCTTGCTGACGTTGTCCGGCATCACGATGTCCATGAAGGCGCGCGCCTGGTCATGGATTTCGGTGGTGTCGATCAGAATTTCGCCGATATCCGGCTGGAAATAGTCGCGAATCGCGCGAATCACGAGGCTCGATTCGAGGTAAATCAGCATCGGCTGGCCGGCCGAACCGCTTTGCGACGCGGCTTCGATCGCGCGCCACAGCTGCATCAGGTAGTTCAGGTCCCACTGCAGTTCTTCGGCGCTGCGGCCAATGCCGGCCGTGCGCGCGATGATGCTCATGCCTTCCGGCAATTGCAGCTGCGCCATGGTTTCGCGCAGTTCCTGACGGTCGTCGCCTTCGATCCGGCGCGACACGCCGCCGCCGCGCGGGTTATTCGGCATCAGCACCAGATAACGGCCGGCGAGCGAGATGAACGTGGTCAGGGCCGCGCCCTTGTTGCCGCGCTCTTCTTTTTCGACCTGAACGATCAGTTCCTGACCTTCCTTGAGCGCGTCCTGGATGCGGGCGGAGCGCATGTCGACGCCGTCGCGGAAATACTGGCGGGCGACTTCCTTGAACGGCAGAAAACCGTGGCGGTCTTCGCCGTAGTTGACGAAACAGGCTTCGAGCGACGGCTCGATGCGGGTGATGATGCCCTTGTAAATGTTGCCTTTGCGCTGTTCGCGCCCGGCGGTTTCGATGTCGATGTCGATGAGTTTTTGCCCATCGACGATGGCGACGCGCAGTTCTTCCTGCTGCGTCGCATTGAACAACATGCGTTTCATTGAACGGCTCCAGAGCGGCTCGGCCGGCCTCCGCTCCGCGGTTGTCAGGCGCGAGAGCGGGAGGCAGCGGCATGCCGCGCCTTATTGTGTTTTCACAAGCACGCTGGAGCGGGAAGAATGGCGGGAGAATTGCCTGAGAGGGCCCGGCTCCACAAACAAAGGAGCGCGGTGCCGCAGGGCACATGCGAACACGGCTTCAAATAACGACCCGACACGCCGCGGGTTCTGCCGGCAGACCTTCATAAACCCACGTCCCCCTCGCCGGCGCGCCGACTGGGCGCGGGACCGGAGGGTCGAAGGCTGCGGTCATGCCGCAACGGGAAGTTCGCGCAAGAGGCGCGTCTTTTCCTGCTGGGGGTGTCTCGCCTCATTTTGACGTCGCCAAGTCTTGCACTTTCTACAAGACGCCACGGGCGCACGCCGTATTTTCGCAACCTGCAGCTTCGTACAGCCGGGCGTAACGCCGCCCGATACCGAAGCTGGAAGTTAAATTCTTTTTTACCAAAATTCCGTTACCGTCGAAGCCGACCTTGACCGAACGCGCCTGTGGGCGCCGTCCCTGCCGGGTACTGACTTCGTGCGTGCAACTTGTTGCATCTCATTTTCAGGGCGAGCAACCAGCCCCCGGCACAAGTAAAATAACGATTTACGCTTGCACCTGCGCAGTCCGCCCGAATTCCGGACACTGCGCCGGCCGCCGCAGACTGCTGGGCAAATTATATTCAGAATGAAAGAGTTAGGCAAAATATCCCAGAAATCGGTAACAAGCGCGGTCGCGAGCGACCAGGTCTCCGTCATCGAGATCGACGACAGTGCGGCCGGACAGCGCATCGACAACTTTTTGTTACGCGTCTGCAAAGGCGTGCCGAAAAGCCATATTTACCGCATCCTGCGCAGCGGGGAAGTGCGCGTCAACAAGGGCCGGATCGACGCGCAGTACCGGCTTGAACTCGGCGATCTGGTGCGCGTGCCGCCCATCCGCGTCGCGCAACATGACGAAACGGTGCCGTCAGCGCCGGTTCCGAGCGCCGAATTCAGGATCATTTTCGAAGACGAGCATCTTCTTGTCATCGACAAACCGGCCGGCGTCGCGGTGCACGGCGGAAGTGGCGTCGCCTTTGGCGTCATCGAGCAGATGCGCCAGTCGCGCCCGCAGGCGAAGTTCCTCGAGCTCGTGCATCGGCTGGATCGCGAGACGTCCGGCATCCTCATGCTCGCCAAGAAGCGTTCGGCGCTCGTCAATCTGCACGATCAGATCCGCGAGAACCGAATGGACAAGCGGTACTATGCGTGCGTCCACGGCGAATGGGCGAGCGACTGGGGCCGCCGTCGGGCGGTAAAGGAGCCGTTGCACAAATATCTGACCGCGGACGGCGAGCGGCGCGTGCGCGTGCAGGCCGACGGTCTGGCGTCGCACACGGTGTTCAACCTGATCGACCGCTGGCCGGACTACGCGCTGCTGGAGGCGGAGCTGAAGACGGGCCGCACCCATCAGATACGCGTGCATTTGCAGCATCTGGAGCTGCCGATCGTCGGCGATGCAAAATACGGCGACTTTGCGCTGAACAAGGCGCTCGCCCGCTCGAACGCGAAGCCGGGGCTCAAGCGCATGTTCCTGCACGCTTACCGCCTGAAGCTCACGCATCCGGCCACTGGCGCGCCGCTGCAACTGGAGGCGCCATTGCCGGCCGAGTGCCGCAATTTCATCGCGCAGCTCAACGAATTACGAAATGGGTCATACCCGGAGACGGCACCGCATGGCTAGAGAGCAATTTGACCTGATCGTCTTCGACTGGGACGGGACGCTGATGGATTCGACTGCGCACATCACGCGCAGCATTCAGGCGGCGTGCCGCGATCTCGGTTTGCCCGTGCCCGCGGACGAAGCGGCGAGCTATGTGATCGGCCTCGGCTTGCGCGACGCGCTGCAGATCGCGGCGCCCACGCTCGATCCGGCCGACTACCCGCGGCTCGCCGAGCGCTACCGGTTTCACTATCTGGTGAAGGATCAGACCACGGAGTTGTTCGCCGGCGTGCGCGAGATGCTCCAGGAGCTGCGCGATCAGGGTTATCTGCTGGCGGTCGCGACCGGCAAGAGCCGCGTCGGCCTGAATCGTGCGCTCGATCAGGTGCGGCTCACGAGCCTGTTCGACGGTACGCGCTGCGCGGACGAAACCTTCTCCAAGCCGCATCCGGCCATGTTGCACGAACTGACGCGTGAACTGGGGCAGGACCCGGTGCGCACGGTCATGGTCGGCGATACGACACATGACCTGCAGATGGCGATCAACGCGGGCGTCGCGGGTATCGGCGTGACCTACGGCGCGCATCCGGCGGACTCGCTGAGCGCGCTGTCGCCGAAATATATGGCGTCGAGCATCAGCGCGCTGTCGGGCTGGCTGAAGGACAACGCATGAGTTCGGCGGAAGAGCCCGGCGGGCGGGCAACCGAGGCGGCGCAGGCCGTGCGCGTGTGCCGTTCGGAGGAGTTGGTCGACGGCGGCAGCGGCGTTCGGCGTGCCGCGCGAGCCGGCGCCGAAGAAGTCGTGGTGTTTTTCGTCCGCTACGACGGCCGCGCTTACGGCTATCTGAACCGCTGCGCGCACGTGCCGATGGAGCTGGACTGGGCAGAGGGTCAGTTCTTCGAATCGTCGGGTTTATACTTGATGTGCGCCACCCACGGGGCAATTTACGCGCCGGACACCGGCAAATGCGTAGGCGGTCCGTGCCGCGGCGGGCGGCTGCGAGCGCTCCAGGTCGACGAACGCGATACCCCGGAAGGCCGCGCCGTTTTCTGGCTTCCCGACGGCGAACTGCGGCCCATCGAGTCCTGATCGGCGTCGCTCCGTCTCTCTCCCTTACTGAAAAGCCTGAATGTCCGACAACTTGACGCCTGAATCCAAAGAGCCGTCCACGAACGGCCGCGCTAACGCCGAACCCGGCTGGGAGCGCGCGGCGCTCGAGCGCATCGCGCTTGCCGCGGTCAATGAACAACGGGCCGCGCGCCGCTGGAAAATCTTTTTCCGTCTGCTTTTCCTGGCCCTGGTGGCTTTCGTCGTCTGGACCGTGTTCGATTTTTCCGGCGACAAGCTGGCGGCTTCCGGCCGTCACACGGCGTTGATAGCGCTCGAAGGCGAAATATCGGCGAATACGCGTGCGAACGCCGAAGATATCAGCGCCGCGCTGGAAAGCGCGTTCGAAGACTCCGGCACGGCGGGCGTCATTCTCCGCTGCGACAGCCCCGGTGGCAGCCCGGTCCAGGCGGGCATTATCTACGACCAGATGCGGCGTTTGCGCGCGAAACATCCGTCAATTCCGCTTTATGTGGTGGTCGGCGACATGTGCGCGTCGGGCGGGTACTACGCCGCGGCGGCGGGGGACAAGATTTATGTCGACAAGGCGAGCATCGTCGGCTCGATCGGCGTGCTGATGGACAGCTTCGGTTTCACCGGGCTGATGGACAAGCTCGGCATTCAGCGCAGGCTGCACACCTCGGGCGAGAACAAGGGTTTTTACGATCCGTTCTCGCCCGAAACGCCGAAGATGGACCAGCACGCGCAGGAAATGCTCGACCAGATCCACGCACAGTTCATCGAAGCAGTGCGTCAGGGCCGTGGCAAGCGTCTGCATGAGACGCCGGATATGTTCTCCGGCCTCTTCTGGACGGGCCAGAAGAGTGTCGAGCTCGGTCTCGCCGATGGTTTTGGCGACGCGAACTACGTGGCGCGCGAAATCATCAAGGCGCCGGATATCGTCGATTACACGGTCAAGGAGAGCATTACCGACCGCGTCGCGCGTAAATTCGGCGCGGCCGTGGGCAATGGCGCGGTGCACGCGTTGGCGCTTGGCGGGAAGCTGGGTTTGCGCTGAGGCGAGGCGGCCGGAAAGGCTTGTGGGGCTTGTGCCGCGCGCCGGGACTAGCCGCGCGGTCCCCGTCTTCACCCTTCAGCCGCCCTCATCTCACGCCGCCAATATCAGAAAAATGGCGGGCCGCTTGTGCAAGTCGAGCGCCGGTTTCTTCTTCCAGTCCGCCACCGTGTGGCTGCGGATGGTTTCGGTGTCCAGCGTCAGGTCGACTGCGACGCAAACCAGCGTCGAAGGCGCGCAGGTGGCGAGCAATGTGTCGAGCAGCGCCCGGTTGCGGTACGGCGTCTCGATAAAAATCTGCGTCTGCTTGCCCTTGCGCGATTGCATTTCAAGATCGCGCAGACGTTTTGCCCGCTCTGCCGCATCGACCGGCAAATAGCCGTGGAATGCAAAGCTTTGTCCATTGAGCCCCGAAGCCATCAGCGCCAGCAAAATCGAGCTAGGCCCGACGAGCGGCACCACCTTCACACCGCGCTCGTGCGCCCGACGCACCAGCAGCGCGCCGGGGTCCGCTACCGCCGGGCAGCCCGCTTCGGAGACGAGGCCCGCGTCGGTGCCGGCGAGTAGCGGCGCGAGCAGTTTGTCGATTTCGCCGGCCGGCGTGTTGACGTTCAGTTCGCGGATCTCGATGTTTTGAATCGGCCGCTCGGTGCCCACTTTCTTCAGGAACGCGCGCGTCGTCTTCGCGTTTTCGCCGATGTAATACTGCAGCGCCGCGGCGCGGGCGCGCACCGGAGCGGGCAGGACAGCGCCGAGCGCGTCCGCGTCGCCTTCGCCTAGCGTGTTCGGAATCAGATAGAGCGTGCCGCTCATCGTGCCCCCAATAGCGGATAGCCCACCGTCAACAGCATGCCCGACAGCGCGATCAGCGGCAGGCCGATGAGTGCGGTCGGATCGTCGGAATGGATTGCTTCGAGCAGCGCAATGCCGAGCCCCTCGGACTTCGCGCTGCCGGCGACGTCATACGGCGTTTCGGCGCGCAGATAGGCTTCGAGCGCCGCATCCGGCAGGTCGCGAAACTGCACGCGAGTGACGACGTCGACGGTCTGCGCGGCCCCCGAGCGGCTGTCGAACAGGCACAGCGCGCTATGGAACAGGACCTCGCGGCCCCGCATCGCCTGCAATTGGGCGAGCGCCTTGTCGTGCGTGCCGGGCTTGCCGATTTGCAGGCCGTCGTAAGTGGCGACCTGGTCGGAGCCGATCACGAGCACCGCCTGATCCGGCGAAAATGTCCGGGCCACGGCGCGTGCTTTCGCCTCGGCGAGCCGCAAAGCGGTGGCCTCGGGCGTTTCACCGGCATGCGGCGTTTCGTCGATCGCGGGCACGGCCACGTCGAATGGAACGCGCAGGCGTTCGAGCAACTCGCGGCGATACGGCGAACTCGACGCCAGAATCAGGCGTGGCGGGCTTTTTGGGGAATCTGGCATGGTCGATCAACGGCTTGAAGGGCGGGGCATACAGGGTTGCGCGAAGGCCACGCCGGTACGGGCTTAAGTGTTTGACTCGAAAAGACAAAACGGATATGATTTTGGGCTTTTCATCGGTATGCTTGCGTCAGGCGGGCTCGGTGCGTGCTGAAGCAGATCGAGAGCAAATCAAGAACTGCCGGGCACATTGCCGAAGTTACGCGGGCATTCTCGCAACTGATTTACCCCGCGATTTGGCGGCGCGAAACAAACAAACGTCGACCAACAGCAAAAAGCGGCGAAACCTTTGCCGACGCAGGAGCGCACATGACTCAACATCCTGGCAAACCTGCAGGTCTGTCCGACCCGCATGAACTCGATCTGTTCGAATTTGCGCGGAGCGGCCGGCAGGCCGCGGGTGTCGTGCGCGTCTCGCAACTGCCGCGCATGTTAAACGAAGTCCCGGCAGAAGCGCCAGACCGCGATACCGGGTTCACCTGGCAAGCCGAAGGGTCGACGCAGCCGGAATTGCAGGACGACGGCACCGAGGGTCCCCAGCCGTATTTGAGGCTGGCGATTCACGGCGCGGCATGGCTCGAATGTCAGCGGTGCATGACCCCGTACTCGCAGGCCTTCAATGTCGACGCGACCTACCGGATCGTCAGCACTGAGGCGGAAGCCGAAGAGTTTCCGCTCGACGAAGATGAAGTCGAAGTGATCGTGGGCTCGCGCCAGTTCGATCTCATCGACCTGATCGAGGAAGAGTTGCTGCTTTCCTTGCCGCTTGTGCCCAAGCACGAGGTTTGTCCCGAGGTGCACGAGAGTCTCGTCTCTGGTGCGGCCGGTGCCGAGGGCGAGGGCGACGAAGCCGCGCTGGACGAAGCTGGCGAGGGCGAAGAGCCCGAGCCGCCGAATCCGTTCGCGGCGCTCGAAAGTCTCAAGCGCGGTGAGCCGGGCGACAAGAAGCACTGAACAGTTGCATGGGAGCGCGAAGCGGGGCGCATAGGCCATTCGGCCAGTGGCGGACACCGTGTCGGGCTGTGTTAGAATTCGGAAAATTTTTAGGAGTTAGTCATGGCAGTTCAACAAAACAAGAAGTCGCCGTCGAAGCGCGGCATGCACCGTTCGCACGATTTCCTGACGGCAGCGCCGCTGGCCGTGGAACCGAGCACGGGCGAAGTGCATCTGCGTCACCACGTTAGCCCGAACGGCTACTATCGCGGCAAGAAAGTCGTCAAGACGAAGAACGACTAATCGTTTCACTGCGTTGCGCCCACTGGCGTTTCGCGTGGCGATCAGCTCGCTTGACATTTTCCCGGCTCGGCAAAAAGGCGGCATTCAATTGCCGCTTTTTTATGTCTGAAATTCGCCGCACTCCATGACAGTAAAGCTCACGATAGATTGCATGGGAGGCGACCACGGCCCGTCCGTGACCGTTCCCGCTGCCGTCAACTTCGTTCGCTCGCATCCCGACGCGCAGTTGCTGCTCGTCGGCATTGAAAGTGCGATTCGTGCGCAGCTGAAGAAGTTGAAGGCTCAGGACCTGTCGGCGTTGACGGTCGTTTCCGCTTCCGAGATCGTCGCGATGGACGATCCGGTCGAAGTCGCGCTGCGCAAGAAAAAAGATTCGTCCATGCGCGTGGCGCTGAATCGCGTCAAGGAAGGCGAGGCGCAAGCCTGCGTCTCCGCCGGCAACACCGGCGCGCTGATGGCTGTGTCGCGCTATGTGCTGAAAACGCTGTCGGGCATCGAGCGCCCGGCGATTGCGTCCGCCTTGCCGAACCCCAACGGCTACACGATGATGCTCGACCTGGGCGCCAACGTCGACTGCGAACCGCAGCATCTGCTGCAATTCGCGGAGATGGGGCACGCGCTCGTGTCCGCGCTCGAAGGCCGCGAGCGGCCCACCATCGGCCTTCTGAATATCGGCGAAGAAGTCATCAAGGGCAACGACACCATCAAGCGTGCCGGTGAACTGCTGCGCGCGAGTACACTGAACTTCCATGGCAACGTGGAAGGCAACGACATCTTCAAAGGCACGGTCGACGTGATCGTGTGCGACGGGTTCGTCGGAAACGTGGCGCTCAAGACGTCCGAAGGCCTCGCGCAGATGCTGTCGAATATCATCAAGGAAGAGTTCGGCCGTTCCTGGCTCACGCGAGTCATGGCGGTGCTCGCATTGCCCGTGTTGATGCGTTTCAAGAAGCGCGTCGATCATCGGCAATACAATGGTGCCGCGCTGCTCGGCCTGCGCGGACTGGTGATCAAAAGCCACGGTTCGGCAGACGCCTACGCGTTTGAGTGGGCTATCAAACGCGGGTATGATGCCGTCAAAAACGGCGTGCTGGAGCGCCTTGCGCAAGCGATGGAAGAGAACGCGGGTTCTCTTGAACAGGCGGCGCGCGACGCAAGCGGTGCGGGCCACGCAAGCCCCATCGCAGGCCAGCCGGCCGAGCCCTACGCTGCGCAATCCTCGAAGGCATAATGGCTCAATCGACAATTTATTCCCGCGTCCTCGGCACCGGCAGCTATCTGCCGCCCGCGCGCGTCACCAATCAGGACCTCGCCGAGCGTCTCGCGAAGCAGGGCGTCGAGACGAGCGACGAATGGATTGTGGCCCGCACGGGCATCCATGCGCGCCACTTCGCCGATCCGGACGTCACCACGAGCGACCTCGCGCAGTTCGCGTCGCAGCGCGCGATCGAAGCGGCGGACATCGACCCGCAAGCCATCGACCTGATCATCGTCGCGACTTCCACGCCTGACTTCGTGTTTCCGAGCACGGCGTGCCTGTTGCAGAACAAGCTCGGCATCAAGAATCACGGCGCGGCTTTCGACGTGCAGGCCGTCTGCTCGGGCTTCGCCTACGCAGTCGCGATGGCGGACAGCCTGATTCGCGGCGGCCAGCATCGCACGGCGCTCGTCGTCGGCGCGGAGACGTTCTCGCGCATTCTCGATTTCAACGACCGCACGACCTGCGTGCTGTTCGGCGACG
Organism: Paraburkholderia sp. RCC_158; assembly: GCF_041355255.1. Classification (NCBI taxonomy): domain Bacteria; kingdom Pseudomonadati; phylum Pseudomonadota; class Betaproteobacteria; order Burkholderiales; family Burkholderiaceae; genus Paraburkholderia; species Paraburkholderia sp. RCC_158. The sequence continues at coordinate 222,568 of NZ_JBFUPM010000002.1, forward strand.
GCGCGGGCGCGGTGATCCTGCAGGCATCGGCTGAGCCGGGTGTGTTGGCCAGCGCTTTGCACGCGGACGGCAGCCATTCGGGCATTCTCTGCACGCCGGGCAACGTGAACGGCGGCGTGGTGGCGGGCAGCGCGTTCCTGCACATGGACGGGCAAGCGGTCTTCAAGCTCGCCGTCAACGTGCTGGAAAAGGTCGCGGTCGAGGCGCTCGAGAAAGCGAACCTGTCGGCCGATCAGATCGACTGGCTGATTCCGCATCAGGCCAATATCCGCATCATGCAAAGCACTTGCCGCAAGCTCGGCTTGCCGCAGGAACGCATGGTCGTCACGGTGGGCGAGCACGGCAATACGTCGGCGGCGTCCATTCCGCTCGCACTCGACGTCGCGGTGCGCGACGGCCGCATCAAGCGCGGCCAGAACGTGCTGATCGAAGGCGTCGGCGGCGGCTTCACGTGGGGCGCGTCGGTCATCCGCTACTGATAACGGGCCGATTTCCGGCGGCGCCTTTCAGGGCGCCTTGCGCCGCGTCCGCGCGCTTTGAAGCCGCGCGCCTACATCTGACTAAATCGTTTTTGGGGACGATATGAAATTTGCGTTCGTTTTTCCCGGACAGGGTTCGCAATCGGTCGGCATGCTCAACGCGTTTGCCGATCACGCCATCGTGCGCGAGACGGTTCAGGAAGCCTCCGACGCGCTCAATCAGGACCTCGGCAAGCTGATCGCCGAAGGTCCCGCCGAAGATCTGAATCTCACCACCAACACACAGCCGGTCATGCTGACCGCGGCCTACGCGATCTATCGCGCGTGGCAGCAGGCGGGCGGCCCGGCGCCGGCGATCGTCGCGGGTCATAGCCTCGGCGAATACACGGCGCTCGTCGCGGCCGGTGCGATCGCGTTTCGCGATGCCGTGCCGCTCGTGCGCTTTCGCGCGCAGGCCATGCAAACGGCAGTGCCTGTCGGCGAAGGCGGCATGGCCGCGATTCTCGGTCTCGACGACGACACGGTGCGCGCGGTGTGCGCGGAAGCGTCGGTTGCAGGCGTCGTCGAAGCGGTCAATTTCAATGCGCCGGCGCAAGTCGTGATCGCGGGGCACAAGGCTGCTGTCGAGAAAGCGTGCGAAGTGGCGAAAGCGAAGGGCGCGAAGCGCGCGTTGCCGCTGCCGGTGTCTGCGCCGTTCCACTCGTCGTTGCTCAAGCCCGCTTCGGATCAACTGCGCGAGTACCTGGCGAGCGTCGACGTGAAGGTGCCGTCGATCCCCGTCATCAACAATGTCGACGTCGCGATCGTCAACGAGCCGGCGCAGATCAAAGACGCGCTGGTGCGTCAGGCGGCCGGTGCGGTGCGCTGGGTCGAGAGCGTGCAGGCAATGGCCGCGCAAGGCGTCACGCACGTCGTCGAATGCGGGCCGGGCAAGGTCCTTGCGGGCCTGACGAAGCGCATCGACAGCAATCTGGTCGGCGCTTCGGTGTTCGATCCGGCCTCGCTCGAGGAAACGCTCAAGCTCGTGACAGCAGGCTAAGCGCGACGCCGCACAGACGCGGCAACTCGTATCGGCAATCAATCAGCCCTGCGAAGGGCATTCGGATCGACAGATGGAAAAGAATCTCGACAAGCACATCGCAATCGTAACGGGCGCCTCGCGCGGCATCGGCCGCGCCATCGCCATGGAACTCGCGCGCCAGGGCGCCACCGTGATCGGCACGGCGACGAGCGAAAGCGGCGCGGCGGCCATCAGCGAAGCGTTCAATGCAGCCGGCGTGAGCGGTCGCGGCGCGGTGCTCGACGTGAACGACGCAGCGGCTGCGGAAGCGCTGATCGACGGCACGGTGAAGGAATTCGGCACGCTCAGCGTGCTCGTGAACAACGCCGGCATCACGCAGGATCAACTCGCCATGCGCATGAAAGACGACGACTGGGATGCGGTGATCGACACCAATCTGAAGTCGGTGTTCCGTCTGTCGCGCGCGGTGCTGCGTCCGATGATGAAGGCGAAGGGCGGGCGCATCATCAACATCACGTCGGTGGTCGGTTCGGCGGGCAACCCTGGGCAGATCAATTACGCCGCGGCGAAAGCAGGCGTGGCAGGTATGACGCGCGCGCTCGCACGCGAGATCGGCAGCCGCGGCATCACGGTGAATTGCGTGGCGCCTGGCTTCATCGATACCGACATGACGCGCACGTTGCCCGAAGAGCAGCAAACCGCGCTGAAAACGCAGATTCCGCTGGGCCGTCTCGGCAGCCCGGAAGACATCGCGCACGCTGTCGCATTCCTCGCGTCGCCGCAAGCCGGTTACATCACCGGCACGACGATGCATGTGAACGGCGGAATGTACATGTCGTAACCAAATTCGGTTACTATCCGCGCCTTGATGCGTTTGCGAATGCGTAAGGCGCATGCCTTGACAGCAACCTGATGCGCCGCTTTTTTGCCGGGTCAAACCTGATAAAATGCGCGCACCTGTATTTTTGAACTTCTTTCCCTTGGAGGGGTAATGGACAATATCGAACAGCGCGTCAAGAAGATCGTCGCAGAACAACTGGGCGTGGCCGAAGCTGAAATCAAGAACGAAGCTTCGTTCGTGAACGACCTCGGCGCCGACTCGCTGGACACGGTTGAACTCGTGATGGCCCTCGAAGACGAATTCGGCATGGAAATTCCGGATGAAGAAGCCGAGAAGATCACCACCGTTCAGCAAGCGATCGACTACGCTCGCGCAAACGTCAAGGCCTAAGGTCATTCGCGCCTGCGTTTCTGCGTTCGCGGCGCATGACGCCCTGCCGCGTCGGTTGCCGACGCTATCGGGGCTGGCGTGTTTTGCCACGCCGCTTGTCGCAAGAGTTGCCATGCAGGAGCCAGCGATGTTGACAGCGCAAGTTTCCGCGCGATTGCCGACTTAACAGCCACAGGGTACACAGGGCAGGTTCCTGTGGCCGCTGTGGCTTTTGCTTTTGTCATCTATGAAAAAGGGGTTACCGTGAGCCGCCGTCGTGTTGTTGTTACAGGCCTGGGGCTGATTTCGCCTGTTGGCAATAATGTTGCCGACGGCTGGGCCAATCTGGTCGCCGGCAAGTCGGGTATTGCCAATATCACGAAGTTCGACGCTACGAACTTCTCGACTCGTTTCGCCGGCGAGGTGAAGGGCTTCAATATCGAGGACTACATCCCCGGTAAGGAAGCGCGCCACATGGACACGTTCATCCATTACGGCGTGGCTGCCGGCATCCAGGCGATGCAGGACAGCGGCCTGGAAGTCACCGACGAGAATTCGGAGCGTATCGGCGTCGTGGTCGGCTCGGGCATCGGCGGTCTGCCGATGATCGAAGTCACGCAAACCGAATTGCTCAATCGCGGCCCGCGCCGCATTTCGCCGTTCTTCGTGCCGGCGTCGATCATCAACATGATCTCGGGTCATCTGTCGATCAAGTTCGGCATCAAGGGTCCGAATCTGGCGATCGTCACCGCGTGTACGACGGGTCTGCACTGTATCGGCGAGGCTTCGCGCCTGATCGAATACGGCGACGCCGACGTGATGATCGCGGGCGGCGCTGAATCGACCGTGTCGCCGCTCGGTATCGGCGGCTTCGCGGCGGCGCGCGCGCTGTCGCAGCGCAATGACGATCCGGCAACGGCGAGCCGTCCGTGGGACAAGGACCGCGACGGTTTCGTGCTCGGCGAAGGCGCCGGCGTGATGGTGCTGGAAGAGTACGAGCACGCGAAGGCGCGCGGCGCGAAGATCTACGCGGAAGTCGGCGGCTATGGGATGAGCGGCGACGCGTATCACATGACCGCACCGCTCGAAGACGGCGACGGCGCCCGTCGCTGCATGCTCGCGGCGATGAAGAACGCGGCCATCAACGCGGACCAGGTGAATTACCTGAACGCGCATGGCACGTCCACGCCGCTCGGCGATCTGGCTGAAACCACCGGCATCAAGCGCGCATTCGGCGACCACGCCAGGAACATCGTCGTGAATTCGACGAAGTCGATGACGGGTCACCTGCTCGGCGGCGCCGGCGGTCTCGAGTCCGTGTTCACTGTGCTCGCCGTGCATCATCAGGTGTCGCCGCCCACGATCAACATCTTCAACCAGGACCCCGAGTGCGACCTGGACTACTGCGCCAATACCGCGCGGGAGATGAAGATCGACGTCGCGCTGAAGAACTCGTTCGGGTTCGGCGGCACGAACGGCACGCTCGTGTTCAAACGCGCCTGACGCTCGTAGCCGGGTGACGCACCAGTCGACGGCGCCGGCCTCGCCGGCGCTTTGCCCTGAAACAACGGCTATGTCCGAAAGAGCGCCGCAGCGAATTGCGCTGCGGCGCTCTTTCGCGATGCGCGTTGCGTCGGCTGCTTTTGTAGCGACGGCGTCGGCGGCGGTTTATCGCTGCGTGTCGCCGTGGCTCGGCGCGTGGCAGGCAGTTCCGTTGACGCTTGCCGCGTTCGCGCTTCTCGCGCTTTGCGCGCTGAGGCACGACCGGGCGCAACCTGTGGCTCTGCAGATCGGCCGCGAGAATCTCACTGCGTGGGGGCGGGCCGGTATCCTGCTCGCACAAGGCCGCATAGCGGGCTGCGCGCACTGGGGCGACCGTTTGCTGGTGCTCATCCTGAAGCCGGGCGAGGGTGGCCGGCAAACGCTGCTGGTTCCCGCCGACACCGTCCCGCCAGCGGTCTTCCGCGAGTTGGCGGTGCGCGCCCGGCGCCGCGCCGGCGCGTGACTGTTACGACTGTAACCGCTGTTACCGCGCGGCATGACCTCCGTAACGTGCCTCGCCGAGGGGGACGCTACAATGGTGCCCCCGTCATGCGCCCTCAAGTTAACGGATTTATCAGGTGAGCGAAAAAGAAATTGATCAGGTGCTGGTCGAGCGCGTCCAGAAGGGCGACAAGGCCGCGTTCGAGCTTCTGGTCTCCAAATACCACCGCAAGATTCTCCGGCTGATTTCGCGCCTCGTGCGCGATCCCGCCGAAGTCGAAGACGTTGCACAAGACGCTTTCATCAAGGCGTACCGGGCGTTGCCGCAATTTCGCGGGGAATCCGCGTTTTATACGTGGTTGTACCGGATTGCGGTCAACACCGCGAAGAACTACCTTGCGACCCAGGGCCGGCGCGCACCCACATCGACCGAAGCAGATGCTGAAGAAGCTGAAACTTTCTCGGACGCCGACCAACTAAGGGATATCAACACGCCTGAGTCGATGTTGATGAGCAAGCAGATCGCCGAGACGGTCAATGCTGCGATGGCGGTTTTACCGGAAGAGCTGCGTACCGCCATTACTCTTCGTGAAATTGAAGGTTTGAGCTACGAGGAAATCGCTGAGATGATGGGCTGCCCAATCGGCACCGTCAGATCGCGAATTTTCCGCGCTCGCGAAGCCATTGCGGCAAAATTGCGTCCGTTGCTTGACACACCTGAAGGCAAGCGCTGGTAAGTCACTAGCGCGCCGAACGGGGCTCGGGTGCAATATCTGGATTAGTGGTGTCACTACGGGGTTTTCGTAAGATGGGGAGCATCATGGGGTCGGTCTCGATGCAATCGCAAGCCAGTTCGCGCGGCGAGCGTCTGTCAGCTTTTGTCGACGGCGAGCTGTTCGGTGAAGAGCATCTGAATGTGGACAAGTTTGTGTCCGAGCTGGACGGCGAAGATCGCGCCGCATGGTCCAGCTATCACCTGATCGGCGACGCATTGCGTTCCGACGATCTGGCGGTCGGTTCTGCGGCTAGCAACGCGTTCCTGAGCGGATTCGCTGCGCGCTTCGAAAGCGAGCCGCATCTGCTCGCGCCATCCGCTCAGCCGGTTACGCGCCGTCTGCTGGCGCTGCGTCGCCGGGTAGTGCCGGCTTTTGCAGTCGCTGCCGCGGCCGCCACGCTGACGTGGATCGTCGTGCCGCAACTGCAGGGCGTGCCGGGCGGCCCCGGTGCGACGCAGGTCGCCTCGGTGTCCTCGCATGGCGATGCGCTGCAAAAGGTCGCGATGGCGTCCGTGCCCTCGGCGAATGTGATGCCGGTCGCGCAAGACGCCAACATCATTCGCGACGCGAGCCTCGACCAGTATCTGGAAGCACATCAGCAATTCGCGCAGCAACCGGTCATGCCGGGTTCCATGCCGCTGATCCGCGCCGCCGCCGTTTCCACGCAAGGCCAATAGTTTGATGCAGACTCCGCGGTTCAATAAAACGACTATCTGGGGGCGGCTGCCGGCATTTCTCTTCTGCGCAGCCGTATTGTTGTCCGCGACACCGGGGGTCTTTGCACAAACCGACGATCCGCTCGTCGCCCGCCGCACGGCCGCCGATCTCCTCGATCGCATTCACCAGGCCGCGCAGCAGCAGAACTACGAGGGCGCGTTCGTTTATCAGCGCGGCAACTTCGTTCAAACGTCGCGCATCGCCCATTACGCGACCCGTGCCGACGGCGAATTCGAGCAACTTGAAAGCCTCGACGGCAAGCCGCGCAAGATGCTGCGTCATAACGACGAGCTCTACACGTTCGTGCCGGAACGCCACTTGTGCGTCGTTGAAAAACGCCAGAACAAAGACTCGTTCCCCGCGTTGCTGGCTGTGAGCGGCGAACAGGTTCTGTCCGTGTATGAGCCGAAACTGCTCGGCGACGATCGCGTTGCCGGCGTCGAAAGTCAGGTGATCGAACTCGATCCGAAAGACGCGTACCGCTTCGCTTACAAACTGTGGGCCGACAAGAAGACCGGCTTGCTGCTGCGCGCGCAGACGCTCGACCCGAACGGCCAGGTGCTCGAACAACTGTCGTTCTCCCAGATTCGCATCGGCGTGCCCGTCGACAAGACTGGCATTGTCAACGGCATTCGCAATACCGCCGGCTGGACCGTGGTGCGCCCGCCCATTGAACCGGTGGATATGGCTGCACAAGGCTGGCAGTTCGGGGCCTCGGTGCCGGGTTTTCGCAAGATCCGCGAATTGCGTCGTCCGATGGCGGCGCGCGAGGCGGGCCAGCCGACCATTCCGGTCGATCAGGCTGTGTTCTCGGACGGGCTCGCCGCGGTCTCGGTGTTCATCGAGCCGGTTGAGAACAACACGCGCAAGGAAGGCGCGGGCAGCAGCGGCGCGACGCACGTGCTGGTGAAGCGGCGCGGCGATTTCTGGATTACCCTGCTCGGCGAAGTGCCCCAGGCCACGTTGCAGCAATTTGCCTCTGCCATAGAATACAAGGCTCCGAAGTAATTCTCCGACTCCTGAATCCCTCGGCTTCCTACGATATGACGACTTTCTCGGTGCGCAAATTCCTCGCGGCCGCGGTGGTGGCGGCATGTTTGCCGTTCGCACCGCACACGGCGTCGGCCGCTTCCGCCGCCAATCTGCCCGACTTCACCGACCTTGTCGACAAGGTCGGTCCGGCGGTCGTCAACATTCGCACGACCACGCGCGCGACGAGCAGCGGCCCGCGCGGCGCGTTGCCGCCGGGTATGGACGACGGCGACATGTCGGAGTTCTTCCGGCGCTTTTTCGGCATTCCGATGCCGCAGTCGCCACAATCTCCGGGCGCGCCGCGCGGCGGCGATAACGGTGGCAGCGGCGGCAGTGGCGGCGGTCAGGACACGCCCGACAGCAACGACCCCGAACAGAACAGCGGCGTCGGCTCGGGCTTCATCCTGTCGGCTGACGGCTACGTGATGACCAACGCGCACGTCATCGACGACGCGGACACCATCTACGTCACGCTGACCGACAAGCGCGAATTCAAGGCTAAGCTCATCGGCGTGGACGATCGAACCGACGTCGCAGTCGTGAAGATCAGCGCCGCGAATCTGCCGACCATCACCATCGGCGATTCGAACAAGGTTCGCGTGGGCGAGTGGGTCGTCGCGATCGGTTCGCCGTTCGGCCTCGAGAACACGGTGACGGCCGGCATCGTCAGCGCGAAGGGGCGCGACACCGGCGACTATCTTCCCTTCATCCAGACCGACGTGGCCGTCAATCCGGGTAACTCGGGCGGACCGCTCATCAACATGCAGGGCGAGGTGATCGGCATCAACTCGCAGATCTACAGCCGCACCGGCGGTTTCATGGGCATTTCGTTCGCGATTCCGATCGACGAAGCGATGCGCGTCGCCGATCAGCTGAAGGCGTCGGGCAAGGTCGTGCGCGGCCGGATCGCCGTGGCAATCGGCGAAGTGACCAAAGACGTTGCCGATTCGCTCGGCTTGCCGAAGGCGCAGGGCGCGCTCGTCAGCAGTGTCGAGCCGGGCGGCCCGGCGGACAAGGCCGGTGTGCAGCCGGGCGACATCATCCTGAAGTTCAACGGCCATTCGGTCGATACCGCGACGGACCTGCCGCGCATGGTCGGCGACACGAAGCCGGGCACGAAGGCCACCATCACCGTGTGGCGCAAGGGCCAGACGCGCGACCTGCCGGTGACCATCGCCGAAATGCAGCCGGACAAGACCGCCAAGGCCGACCAGAAGAAGCCGCAGCCGCCGAAGCAGCGCGCCACGAACGTCCTGGGCGTCGCCGTCAGCGACATTCCGGCCGATCAGTTGCGCGCGCTCAAACTGCGCAACGGCGTGCAGATCGACGCAGTGGACGGTCCCGCTGCGCGAGTCGGATTGCAGAAGGGCGACATCATTTTGCGCGTCGGCGATACCGACATCACGAGCGCAAAGCAGTTCGACGAACTGAGCTCGCATCTGGATTCGCAAAAGATGGTCGCGCTGCTGGTTCGCCGCGGCGAGAACACGCAGTTCGTGCCGATTCGTCCGCGCGGCGTTCAAAAATGACGGAGAGGGCGCCGCTCACGCTCTACGGGCGCGCGTGGTGCCACCTGTGCGACGACATGCGCGCCGCACTCGAGCCCTTGCTGGCCGAGTTCGGCGCGCAGGTCGAAGTTGTCGACGTCGACAGCGATCCGTTGCTCGAAGCCCGCTACAACGAACTTGTGCCGGTTTTGCTGTGCGACGGCGTCGAGCTGTGTCATTACCATCTGGACGAATCGCGGGTGCGCGCTGCGCTCATGGCGCGCGCTAAGGCCGCATCGGCGGCCACACGTTGAGAGCGGCCGCGCTCTCGTCATCAGGCGCTGGCACGCGCTTTCAGCTCTGGCGGCGGTCGAATCGCGCGTGTTGCGCCGTTCGTCTCGCCGTCCCACCCTCGCAAGATCCGCCGGGCACCTGCCTTTTCGGCTAAAATAGACAGGTTTTTCACCTACTTACAAGGCGTGCTCCGCTATTGTCCGAGCGCGCCTTTTTTGCTTGATCGGCACTGAATGGATCATATTCGTAACTTCTCGATCATTGCGCACATCGACCACGGCAAGTCGACGCTTGCCGATCGCATCATCCAGATTTGCGGCGGCTTGTCCGACCGCGAGATGGAAGCCCAGGTGCTCGACTCGATGGACCTCGAGCGCGAGCGCGGCATCACCATCAAGGCGCAAACCGCGGCGCTGGCGTATCGCGCGCGCGACGGCAAGGTCTACAACCTCAACATGATCGACACGCCGGGCCACGTCGACTTCTCGTACGAAGTCAGCCGCTCGCTGTCCGCGTGCGAAGGCGCGCTGCTGGTTGTCGACGCGAGCCAGGGCGTCGAGGCGCAAACGGTCGCGAACTGCTACACGGCAATCGAACTCGGCGTCGACGTCATTCCGGTGCTCAACAAGATCGATTTGCCGGCCGCCAACCCCGAGAACGCGATCGCCGAAATCGAAGACGTAATCGGCATCGACGCAACGGACGCCACGCATTGCAGCGCGAAGACCGGCCAGGGCGTCGAAGACGTGCTCGAAGCGCTGATCGCGAAAGTGCCGCCGCCGAAGGGCGATCCCGAAGCGCCGCTGCAGGCGTTGATCATCGACTCGTGGTTCGACAACTACGTCGGCGTCGTCATGCTGGTGCGTATCGTCAACGGCACGCTGCGTCCGAAAGACAGAATTCGCATGATGGCCACCGGCGCCCAATATCCGGTCGAGCATGTCGGCGTGTTCACGCCGAAGTCGAAGAATCTGGAATCGCTGTCGGCGGGGCAAGTGGGCTTCATCATCGCCGGCATCAAGGAATTGGCCGCGGCGAAAGTGGGCGATACTGTCACGCTGCTGAATCGTCCGGCTGCCGAGCCGCTGCCGGGCTTCAAGGAAGTGAAGCCGCAGGTGTTCGCCGGTCTCTATCCGGTCGAAGCAAACCAGTACGACGCGCTGCGCGACTCGCTCGAAAAGCTGAAGCTCAACGACGCGTCGCTGCAATACGAGCCGGAAGTTTCGCAAGCGCTTGGCTTCGGTTTCCGCTGCGGCTTCCTGGGGCTGCTGCATATGGAGATCGTGCAGGAACGTCTCGAGCGCGAGTTCGATATGGACCTGATCACCACGGCGCCCACGGTGGTCTACGAAGTCGTGCAACGCGACGGCACGACCATCATGGTCGAGAATCCGGCCAAGATGCCGGAGCCGTCGAAGATCGAGGAAGTGCGCGAGCCGATCGTCACGGTGAATCTGTACATGCCGCAAGACTACGTCGGCCCGGTGATCACGTTGTGCACGCAAAAGCGCGGCACGCAGATCAACATGCAATATCACGGCCGCCAGGTGCAGCTGACCTACGAAATTCCGATGGGCGAAGTCGTGCTCGACTTCTTCGACCGCCTGAAGTCCATTTCGCGCGGCTATGCGTCGATGGATTACGAGTTCAAGGAATACCGCGCGTCGGATGTCGTGAAGGTCGACATGCTGATCAACGGCGACAAGGTGGACGCGCTGTCGGTCATCGTGCACCGTTCGCAAAGCCAGTATCGCGGCCGCGAAGTCGCGGCGAAAATGCGCGAGCTGATTCCGCGGCAAATGTACGACGTCGCGGTTCAGGCCACCATCGGCTCGAACATCATCGCGCGTGAAAACATTAAAGCGTTGCGTAAGAACGTGCTGGCAAAATGCTACGGCGGCGACATTTCTCGTAAAAAGAAGCTGCTGGAAAAGCAGAAGGCAGGCAAGAAGCGAATGAAGCAAGTGGGGTCCGTCGAGATTCCGCAAGAGGCTTTCCTCGCCATCCTGCGTGTCGAAGACAAATAAGACGAACAACGGAACCCTATGAATTTTGCGCTGATTCTTTTTGTGCTCGTCGTTTTGACGGGCGTCGCATGGGTCGCAGACAAACTGGTGTTTATGCCGCAACGGCGGCGCGCGGCAGATGCCGTGGTCGCCGAGTTCGACCGTCAGCAGGAACGCGTGGGCGAGCGTTTCGCCGACGAAAACGCCGCGCAAACGCGCGCGCGTCTGCGAGACGACAAGCTGCGCCAGCCCTGGTGGCTCGAGTATTCGGCGAGCTTTTTCCCCGTCATTCTGGTGGTTTTCGTGGTGCGCTCGTTCGTTGTCGAGCCGTTCAAGATTCCGTCTGGTTCGATGGTGCCGACGCTGCTGGTGGGCGATTTCATCCTCGTCAATAAATTCGATTACGGCCTGCGTCTGCCGATCGTCAACACGAAAATCACCGAAGGCCGTCCGCTTCAGCGCGGCGACGTCGTCGTGTTCCGCTACCCGAAAGACGAGTCGGTCGACTACATCAAGCGCGTGATCGGCTTGCCCGGCGACACCGTTGCCTATCAGGACAAGCAGCTGACCATCAACGGCAAGCCGGTGCCCGAAACGCCGCTGCCCGATTATCTCGACGAAGAGCGTCTCGGCTATGCGAAGCAGTTCGAAGAAAATCTCGACGGCCGCAAGAACGGGATTCTGAACAATCCCGCGGTGCCGCCGTTTATCGTCGGCGCCGAAGATTATCCGTATCGCGATAACTGCAGCTACAACGCGCGCGGCGTGATCTGCAAGGTGCCGCCGGGCAATTACTTCATGATGGGCGATAACCGCGATAACAGTGCGGACAGCCGCTATTGGGGCTTTGCGCCGGACAAGAATATCGTCGGCCGCGCGTTTTTCATCTGGATGAACTTCAGCAATCTCAAGCGCATCGGTTCGTTCCAGTGAGCGATCACGCGCGCTCCTGTGAGTGGCAACGTGTTATCACGCCACTTTAAGAAAGTCCGGTAACGTCGCTTCACCACGCTTTTTCCGCTGGCCGTACCGCGTTTTCGCCCGGTACGGCGCCCGCGTTATACTCTGCCCATGCCCTCATCTCCGTTGGAAAGCCGTCTGCGCTATGAATTTCGCAATGCGGAATTGTTGCGCCAGGCTTTAACGCACCGCAGTCACAGTTCCACGCATAACGAACGGCTCGAATTTCTTGGCGACTCCGTTCTGAACTGCGCGGTGGCTGCGCTTTTGTTCCAACGTTTCGGGAAGCTGGACGAAGGCGATCTGTCGCGCGTCCGTGCAAATCTGGTCAAGCAGCAATCGCTGTACGAAATCGCTCAGGCCCTGAATATTTCCGAAGGTCTTCGCCTCGGCGAGGGCGAACTGCGCAGCGGCGGCTTCCGTCGGCCGTCGATTCTCGCCGATACGCTCGAAGCCGTGCTGGGCGCGGTGTTCCTCGACGGCGGCTTTGACGCCGCGCAGACGGTCATCAAGCGTCTTTATGTGCCGATTCTCGATCACATCGACCCGCGCACGCTCGGCAAGGACGCCAAGACGCTCCTTCAGGAATATCTGCAGGGACACAAGATCGCGCTGCCGACATACACCGTCGTCGCGACGCATGGTGCGGCGCACAATCAGCAGTTCGAAGTCGAATGCACCGTGCCGAAGCTGGACGTGAAGGTGTCCGGCTCGGGCGCGAGCCGCCGCGCGGCAGAGCAAGCCGCGGCGAAGAAGGCGCTCGACGAAGTCATGGCCGCGGCGCCGGCTGTCGTCTCCAAGTCGAAGCGGTCGAAGGGCGCGCGCGCGGCGAAAAAGGCCGAGGCGGAGATCGTGCCGGGCGTGACTGGCGTGCAGGCGGCGCTGGATCTGCGCAGTCCCGACCGCAAGAACGAACGCGCGGCGGCGCGCGGCGAAACGCGGACGGCGCCGGCCGCTGAACCGATACCGGAACGCACGGCGATCGCGGTGGCGGCCGTCGCTGCGCCGCTCGCGGTGATTCGCGCCGCGCATGTCGAGTACAGCGCGCCCGAGAAATCCGAGCGCACGGACAGGGTCGAAAGGGGCGAAAAGGCGGATAAAGCCGACAAGCTAGACAAGCCCGCCGCCGAAGCGAAGATGGCCGAAGCCAGGCCCGCCGAAGTCAGGCCCACCGACCCAAAACCCGCCGAACCCGCCGCCCGCACAACCGACAAGCCGCACCGCACTCGCGACGCCGCGGCTAGTGCGGCGGCCAGTGCAGCGACCAATGCGGCGGCCAGCTCCGCATCGCCCGCAACGAACGCGGCGGCGCCCACCGAACACGAACCCGGCGTAGCCGACGCGGTACAAACGCGCGTCGCCGACGCGGGCCATTGATTGCCCCGGCGCGCGACTTCCGCGCGTCCCCGAACCTGCCGTAGCCCGAATATGAACGCTCCCACTCCCACTGGTTTTCGCTGCGGCATGGTCGCGATCGTCGGCCGTCCGAACGTCGGCAAATCGACGCTGATGAACGCGCTGGTCGGCCAGAAAGTCAGCATCACGTCGCGCAAGGCGCAGACTACGCGCCATCGCATCACCGGCATTCACACGCTCGAAGACGTCCAGTACATTTTCGTCGACACACCCGGCTTTCAGACCAAGCACAGCGGCGCGCTGAACCGTTCGCTGAACCGCGCGGTGACGTCCACGCTGACTTCCGTCGATGCGATCCTGTTCGTGATCGAAGCCGGCCGTTTCGGCCCGGACGACCAGAAGGTGCTCGACCTGATTCCGCCGTCGGTGCCCACGCTGCTGATCGCGAACAAGCTCGATCGCGTGTCGGATAAGGATTCGCTGTTCCCGTTCATGCAGCAGATGAGCGCGCTGCGTCCGTTCAACGAGATCGTGCCGCTGTCGGCCAAGAACCCCGACGACATCAAGCGTCTGATGGCGACCATCAAACCGTATCTGCCGGAAGGCGCGCCGATCTACGGCGAAGACGATCTCACCGATCGCAGCGAACGCTTTCTGGCGGCCGAAATCCTGCGTGAAAAAGTGTTTCGCTGGACCGGCGACGAACTGCCGTACACGAGCACCGTGCTGATCGACAAGTTCGAAACCGAAGGGCGCCTGCGCCGAATCTTCGCGACGATTCTCGTCGAACGCGATACGCACAAGGCAATGATCATCGGCCAGAAAGGCGCGAAGCTGAAGCAGATCAGCACCGAGGCGCGCCTCGACATGGAAAGACTGTTCGACGGCCCGATATATCTCGAAACCTTCATCAAGGTGAAGAGCGGCTGGGCCGACAACGAAGCAGGACTTCGTGCGTATGGGTACGAATGACGCGTGGGTCACGCTGAATTCCGGCACCGACCCGGACGACTCCGAGTCGGCCGAGCCGTCGCGCGGCCGCTCGAAATCCGTTCGCTCTAGCCGCCAAACTTCCACCAGAAAGACCTCCAGCGCCGATGCCGGCGCTGCCGGCGACGAGCCGCGCAAGACGCCGGCTCGCAAGTCGTCGCGCTCGGGCTCCGCTTCCGAATACCGGATCGCCGAGCAGCCCGCATTCGTTCTGCACAGCTATCCGTATCGCGAGACGAGTCTGATCATCGACGTGTTGTCGCGCGATCATGGCCGCCTCGCGCTCGTCGCGAAGGGCGCGAAGCGTCCGCACTCGGCGTTGCGCGGCGTGTTGCAGACCTTCCAGCCGCTCGCGCTGTCGTGGTCGGGCAAGTCGGAAGTGCGCACGCTGACCGGCGCCGAATGGGTCGGCGGCATGTTGCCTTTGACGGGCGACGCGCTGCTGTGCGGCTTCTACGTGAACGAGCTGCTCGTGAAGTTCTGCGCGCGCGAAGATCCGCATCCGCAACTGTTCCATCACTACGTCGTCACGATGACACGCCTCGCGCATGACGAGCCGCCCGTGCAGGTGCTGCGCTCATTCGAGCGCGTGCTTTTGCGCGAGACCGGTTACGCGATGTCGCTCGATCGGACGGTCACGCGCAAAGCGGTCGATGCCGGCAAGCGCTACGTGTTCGACCCCGAGCGCGGCGTGCGCGAAGCGTCCGACGACTTGCCCGCGCAATGGCCCGTGGTCGCGGGCCAAACCTTGCTCGATATGGAACAGGACGATTACCATCGAGCGCAGACCGTGGCGCAAAGCAAAACGCTGATGCGCTTTCTGCTCAATACTTACCTTGGCGGCACGCCGCTCGCGACGCGCCAGATCCTGATCGACTTGCAGAACTTATGAGCTTCTTTCTAACGTCGCCGAATGTGATCGATCTCGGCGTGAATATCGATCACGTCGCCACGCTGCGCAACGCGCGCGGCACGTCGTACCCCGACCCGATCCGCGCCGCGTTGATGGCGGAGGAGGCCGGCGCCGACGCCATCACGTTGCACCTGCGCGAGGACCGCCGCCATATCGTCGACGCCGACGTGCGCGCGCTGCGTCCGCTGCTGAAGACGCGGATGAATCTGGAATGCGCGGTCACGCAGGAAATGCTCGACATCGCTTGCGACGTGCAGCCGCACGACGTCTGCCTCGTGCCGGAAAAGCGCCAGGAGCTGACGACCGAAGGCGGGCTCGACGTGGCCGGCCAGTTCGAGGCTGTGCGCGCCGCATGCAGGCAGCTCGCGGACGCGAACTCGCGCGTGTCGCTTTTCATCGATCCTGACGAGACGCAGATTCGCGCGGCGCACGAAGCGGGCGCGCCGGTGATCGAGCTGCATACCGGCCGCTACGCCGAAGCGCACGATCCCGCGGAACAGCAGCGCGAATACGAGCGCGTGGTCCGCGCGGTCGAGTTCGGCGCGACGCTCGGCATCAAGGTCAATGCGGGCCACGGCCTGCACTACACGAACGTCCAGCAGATCGCGGCGATCGACGGCATCGTCGAACTGAACATCGGTCATGCGATCGTCGCGCACGCGATCTTCGCGGGCTGGGACAACGCGGTGCGCGAGATGAAGGCGATCATGGTCGCCGCGCGTCTCGGCGCACGCGCCTGATGCCGTCGCCGGGACGGTCGCGCCTATGACGATCTACGGTATCGGCACGGACATCGTGCAAGTGAGCCGCGTCGCCGCGGTGATGACGCGCACCAACGGCCGCTTTGCCGAGAAGGTGCTCGGCCCCGACGAACTGCGCGTCTATCACGCACGCAATGCGCGGTCCGCGGCGCGCGGGCTCGCGTTTCTGGCCACGCGCTTCTCGGCGAAGGAAGCCTTCTCGAAGGCGATCGGCCTCGGCATGCACTGGCCGATGACATGGCGCGCGCTGCAAACGCTCAACAAGCGGAGCGGCGAGCCGATGGTGGTCGCGTCGGGCGAACTCGCCGAATGGCTCGACGCGCGCGGCATCACCGCGCGCGTCACGATCAGCGACGAGCGCGATTACGCGGTGTCGTTTGTGATCGCCGAAAGCGCTGAGCCGTCATCCCGCGTTGAATAGACACCACTCCGAATGCGGCCGAAACGGCCGCGTCTGTCCTTGCACGCAATCTTCCAACGGAATTCGATGAAAACCATTCCCGGACCGGTGATGCTCGACGTCGTCGGCAAAACGCTGAACGACGACGACAAGCGCCGCCTTGCTCACCCGATGACCGGCGGCGTGATCCTGTTCGCGCGCCACTACGAGAGCCGCGCGCAACTCATCGCGCTGACCGATTCGATCCGCGCGATTCGCGACGATCTGCTGATCGCGGTCGATCACGAAGGCGGCCGCGTGCAACGTTTTCGCACCGACGGTTTCACCGTGCTTCCGGCGATGGGCAAGCTCGGCGCGCTGTGGGACAGCGACGTTCTGCACGCCACCAAGGTCACGACCGCGGTCGGCTATATCCTCGCTTCCGAGCTGCGCGCGTGCGGCGTCGACATGAGCTTCACGCCGGTGCTCGATCTGAACTACGGGCAGTCGCAGGTGATCGGCGATCGCGCGTTTCATAGCGATCCGCGCGTGGTGACGCTGCTTGCCAAGAGCCTCAACCACGGTCTCGCGCTGGCCGGCATGAGCAACTGCGGCAAGCATTTTCCGGGGCACGGTTTTGCCCATGCCGATTCGCACGTCGCGATGCCCGTCGACGATCGTTCGCTCGACGAAATTCTGCGCGACGACGTCGCGCCGTACGATTGGCTCGGTTTGTCGCTGGGCTCGGTGATTCCCGCGCACGTCGTCTATCCGCAAGTCGACTCGAAGCCGGCGGGTTTCTCGCGCGTGTGGCTGCAGGAGATTCTGCGCGGCAAGCTGCGCTTCGAAGGCGCGATTTTCAGCGACGACCTGTCGATGGAAGCCGCGCGGCAGGGCGGCACGCTGACCGAAGGCGCGACCGCGGCGCTGCAGGCCGGCTGCGACATGGTGCTGATCTGCAATCAGCCGGAACAGGCCGAAAAGGTGCTGGACGAGTTGCGCTTCACGCCGTCGAAGGAATCGCAGCAGCGGCTTAAGCGCATGCGCCCGCGCGGCAAGGCGCTCAAGTGGAGCAAGCTGGTCGCGCAGCCGCAGTATCTGCAAGCGCAGACGTTGCTGCGCAGCGCGTTCGCCTGAGCGGCGAGCGGAGGCAACAAGAAAACGGCGCCTTGTTCACAAGGCGCCGTTTTTCATTGCACGTTCGCGCGTGTCAGTTCAGCCGCATCCGCTGCAGCTTGTTATAGAGCGTCTTGGGACTGATACCGAGCAGCGACGCCGCCCGATGACGCGTGCCACCGACCGCATCGAGCGTCGCGCGAATCAGCATCTCTTCGACATCCGCGAGCGGCGTGCCGACCGTGACCTGCACGCGGCTGCCGTTCAGATCGCGGCCGTTGACCGAGCCCGCTTCGTCGGCGCGCAGCGATTCGAGCACATCGCCCGACGCGAGATAGGCGCGCCGCACGCGGTCCTCCAGCTCACGCACGTTGCCCGGCCATTCGTAGCTCAGACATTCGCGCAGGAAATTCGGCCCGACCTGTTTCGCGACATCCGACGCGCCGCGCGCAGCGGCGTCCTGATTCAGTTCGTCGACGATGGCCTGCGCGATCAGCGCCGGGTCCTCGCCGCGCTCGCGCAACGGCGGCAGCGTCACGGCGGCGGCTTCGAGGCGCAGCGCGAGATCTTCGTGCAGGCTGCCGTCGGCGACCGCGGCGCGCGGCGCCTTGCGCGTCGACGCGATCAGGCGGAAATCGGTCACCACCTGGCTCGTTCCGCCGACGCGCATGAAGGTCTGCGAATCGAGCGCGCGCAGCAGCGCCTCCTGCTGGGCGCGCGGCAACTCCGCGATTTCGTCGATGAAAAGCGTTCCGCCGCTCGCCTGCTCGAAGAGACCAGGCTCGCGCTGCTCCGCGCCGCTGAACGCGCCGCGTTCGTGGCCGAACAGAATGCTATCGAGCGAACGGAGCGCCGCCGTGCCGCCCGCGCTGCGGCAGTCGAGCGTCACGAAAGGACCTTTGCGGCGCCGGCTCATGTCGTGCATCGTGCGCGCGGCGACCTGCTTGCCGGTGCCGGCTTCGCCTGAAATCAGCACGGCCGCTTCCGTCGGCGCGATATGTTCGATGGTGTCGTAGACGTGCTGCATCGCGCCGCTGCGGCCGAGCATCGAGCCGAAGCGGCCCAGTTGGCGCAGCGACGTACGCAGCGTCTGAACTTCCTCGGTCAGCTCGTACGGCCGCGGAATGCGCGCGAGCAGACTGCGCAGCCGCGGAATGTTGACGGGCTTCAGCAGATAGTCCCAGATGCCGTGCCGCAAGCCCTCGATCGCGCTTTCGACGGTCGCGTTGCCCGTCATGACGATGACCGGCAACGCGCCGCCTGGCGGGTGCGCGGGCAGATGCTGCAACAGGTCGAGCCCGCTGCCGTCCGGGAGGTTCAGGTCGACCAGCACGACATCGGGGATGAAGCGTGTGAGCGCGGCCCGTGCCTCGGCGATGGTCGTCGCCGTGTCGACGGAAAAGCCGTCGGCAGCAAGAATGGCGGACAGACCAGACAGGCTATTGGGATCGTCTTCAACAATCAGGGCGTGTGGCATGGCGAGCGCAACTTTTTAAATGAATGGAATATCCGTTGCCGCGCTGCAATTGCTGCGCGTGGCGGGGGCACGATGGCTGGCCGGTACTGTCGGTCGGATGCGTCGCCACGCGCGCAGCCTCAGCCGAGGCGGCGTAGCAGCGGCCTTCCAGTCGGCATGAGCGCGGTATCCGGCGCGCAGGGCGCCGGGCGAAGCGGACGGCGAGTCGACTCACGTAGTTCGGGTCCTTTGCTGTAGCAAAAGGGCGGTTCGTGACGCACCGATGCACGTCGCGCTGCCCCCGGTCCAAATCCGCCGGCATCCTTGCGGCCACGGCGTGGCCGGCAAGGGCGCCGGTATTTACGTCGGTTCTGCTGTCAAAAATCGCGGTTGCTGTCGAAAAAGCGGCGCACTTCGCGCTCGGCGTCTTCGCGGCTCTTGCCGTAGCGTTCTTGGATCAGCCCGGCGAGACGGTCGGCGCGGCCTTCGGCCTGCGTCAATTCGTCGTCGGTGAGCTCGCCCCACGCCGCCTTGGCCTTGCCAACGAGCTGCTTCCACTTGCCTTCAGCGATGTCGTTGTTCATCTCGCATCTCCGGTCGACAAACATAAGGTAAGTGCTGACTAGCATGACTTGTGCCAATGCGCTTTGATTCGCTAGATCAAGGGCTTACATCGGCGCGGGCGGCAAGATCGGGCAACGCGACCGGCAATTTGGACAAAATTGCCGGTAAAGTTTTCCTCAACGATACTCGGCGGCACAAAAAAGAAAAAGCGCCCATTTGGGCGCTTTCGTATTTTTTCTCAGCGCGCGATGCATTGCGCTGAGATCAGGTTGCCGGCGTTTAGGCGCGGCTGCGGTACTCGTGCGTGCGCGTGTCGATTTCGATCTTGTCGCCGATGTTGCAGAAAAGCGGCACTTGCAGCTCGAAACCGGTGTTCAGCTTGGCGTTCTTCAGCACCTTGCCCGACGACGTATCGCCCTTGACAGCCGGTTCCGTGTAGATGATTTCGCGAACCAGCGTGGTCGGCAGTTCGACCGAGATGGCCTTCTCGTTGTAGAACACGACTTCGCAAGCCATGCCGTCTTCGAGGTAGTTCATCGCGTCACCCATCATTTCGGCTTCGACTTCATACTGGTTGTAGTCGGCGTCCATGAACACGTACATCGGGTCGGCGAAGTACGAGTACGTCACTTCCTTGCGCTCGAGCACGACGACGTCGAACTTGTCGTCTGCCTTGTAGACGCTTTCCATGCCTGCGCCGGTCAGCAGATTCTTGAACTTCATTTTGACGACGGCGGAGTTGCGGCCCGATTTGTTGTACTCGGCCTTTTGCACGACCATTGCGTCTGTGCCGATCATCACGACGTTGCCGGTGCGGAGTTCCTGTGCGGTCTTCATAAAACTGTCCTGTACGAAATTAATAGCTTCAACTTGTGCTCAACGGCATACGGCGCAAGCGGCTTCGACGTTTCCTGCGCTTTGCGCCGCGCCGCGACGAGGCGGCATGACGGGAGGCGTTGCACGAAGCGTGGTTGGCTTGCCGCGGGATTCACGAGTGGCGCCGCTCGGCAGCATGGTCCTGACGCGGGTTATTCCGACTCTGCCTCGCCTTTGCGACCGTTTCAGGTCGGAAAAGAGCTCGGACGAAACCGGAAACACCAGGATTTTTTGCTGCGATCGGACCGCGCTTGCGTCGTCGGCCGTTGGATAACCGCTTATTTTAACTGAGTTTTTGTGAACAAGGCGAGATTTCCGGCGAGGTCGCCGACTTGCGCCAGCTCGCCGGCCCATTCGAGCGCGCGCCGCCGCAGCGCCGGGTAGTGGCGGCGCAGCGCTGCCCAGTCGGGCGCGCCGGCGCCGTTCCATGCATGCCAGAAGCCGGCGAGCGCAGAGGCGGCATCGGCGGGAAGCGTGCGGGCGTAGTGCGCGAGCGCCGCGTCGAGCTTCGGCAGATGGGCGTCGTCGGCTTGCGGGTAGATGTGCCAGACAAAGGGCTTCGCTGCCCACTGCGCGCGCACGAACGAATCTTCGCCACGCACGAAGTTGACGTCGCTTGCCCACAGCAGCGCGTCGTATCCGGATTGTTCGGTGAATGCGAGGCCGTGCGCGTTCAGCGCGCCGCGTTCTGCGTGCGCGCCCGCGCCGAACGAAGCCAGCCCGAAAAAGCGCGCCAGCGCGCCGGAAATGCGGCCCTCCGGCGCGAGTAGCACGATCGGCTCGTCGCCGTCGCGCCATTGTTCGAGCAGACTGTCGACGGCGGGATTTTCGTAGGCGAACAGCGAGACGACCGTGGCGCCGACCGGCGGCGCGCGGCCCACGGTTTTCCGCCACCACGCGTCGCGCGCAGCGGGCGACGCTTCGAACGCGGCGCGCGCTGCCTCCAGATGGTTCTCCTTCAGCACGCCGCCGGTGCCCGGGCCGAGTCCCGGAAAGAAGAACGTCTTGACGAGCGGATAGCGAGGATGCGGCGACGGCCGCAGATGAAAATCCGCGACCCAGTCTTCGGCGCTCAGATATTCAAGGTTGATCCACACGGGCGCGCGCTCGCGCTGCGCCATCGCCGCCACGTAGACGGGCGGCAGCTCGCAGGCAAATGCTTCGATGACGACGTCGGCGATTTCGAGCGTGTCGCCCGCGTGCGCGGGCGTGTGCCAATGCTCCACGACGATCCCGTCCACCGTCTGCCGCGCGCGATCCAGCGCGAGCGACGGGCACAGTCTCTGGAACGCATGCAGATCGTCGACGAAGACGCGCACCTGCCAGCCGTGTTCGCTCGCGAGTTGCCGCGCGAGGCGCCAGCACACGCCGATGTCGCCGAAATTGTCGATCACCGCGCAGAAAATATCGCAGGCGATCGCTACGGGCGTCGCTGCGGGCGATTCGATAGACGAGCCGGCAGACGGGCCGGCAAGCGGCGCAGTGGAGGACATCGCAGGGCTCCGGCGGACGCGGAATGTTCTAAACTGGCGATTCTAAAGCACTCGCACGAAGAAGCACCCGTCGGATTTTCTTGCGCCGGCGCTCATGCGGCGCGCGGCCCACGGCGCGCCGCTTCGCAAGACAGTTCCACCAGCCGATCCTGCATGACCGAACCCGAAGCAAGCATCGAATTCGAGCCCAAGAAAGTGCTCGCCCAGTTGCCGCATCTGCCAGGCGTCTATCGCTATTACGATACGCACGGCGCCGTGCTGTACGTCGGCAAGGCGCGCGACCTGAAAAAGCGCGTGTCGAGCTATTTCACGAAGACGCAACTGTCGCCGCGCATCGCGATGATGGTGACGCGCATCGCGCGCATTGAGACGACCGTGACGCGCTCCGAGGCCGAGGCGCTGCTGCTCGAAAACAATCTGATCAAGGCGCTCGCGCCGCGCTACAATATTCTGTTTCGCGACGACAAGTCGTATCCGTATCTGAAGCTGACCGGTCACAAGTTTCCGCGCATGGCGTATTACCGCGGCTCGGTGGATCGCAAGAACCAGTACTTCGGGCCGTTTCCGAGCGCGTGGGCCGTGCGCGAGAGCATCCAGATCCTGCAGCGCGTGTTCCAGTTGCGTACCTGCGAGGACTCCGTCTTCAACAACCGCACGCGGCCGTGTCTGCTGCATCAGATCGGCCGCTGCACGGCGCCGTGCGTCGGCAACATCAACGAAGAAGACTACGCACGCGATGTCGCGAACGCGTCGCGCTTTCTGCTCGGCCGCCAGGGCGAAGTGATGAAGGAGCTCGAGCAGAAGATGCATGCGTTCGCGAGCGAGCTGAAGTTCGAGCAGGCCGCGGCGGTGCGCAACCAGATGAGTTCGCTGTCGACGGTGCTGCATCAGCAGGCGATCGAGGTCGGCAGCGACAGCGACGTCGATATTCTCGCCGTGGTCGCGCTGGGCGGGCGCGTCTGCGTGAATCTCGCGATGGTGCGCGGCGGCCGGCATCTCGGCGACAAGGCGTATTTCCCTGCGCACGTCGAAAGTGCGTTGACCGCGGACGAGGGCGGGCTGGAAGACGCAAGCGATGAGGGCGCGCTTACTGATGTTGCGTTGGATGCGGGGTCGTCAGTTGAAGAGAGCGCGGGCAACGAGGCTGGGTCGCTCGATGCGGACGCGCTCGCGATCGCACAGGAGT
Organism: Paraburkholderia sp. RCC_158; assembly: GCF_041355255.1. Taxonomy (NCBI): domain Bacteria; kingdom Pseudomonadati; phylum Pseudomonadota; class Betaproteobacteria; order Burkholderiales; family Burkholderiaceae; genus Paraburkholderia; species Paraburkholderia sp. RCC_158. Next base: position 245,623 of record NZ_JBFUPM010000002.1, read on the forward strand.
TGCCGCCCGAAGAAGACGAGGCGGGCGAAGCCGACGCCGAAGCCGAAGCCGATTCCGCCGCCACCCAGGAGCCCGCGAAACAACCCAAACCCCGCGCCGCAGCCGGCATCGAATCCGAAGTGCTCGAGGCGTTCATCGCCCAGCATTATCTCGGCAACCGGGTGCCGCCGGTCCTCGTGGTCAGCCACGCGCCGGCCACGCGCGAACTCGTCGACGTATTGATCGAGCAGGCCGGGCATAAGGTCACGGTGCTGCGTCAGCCGCAAGGCCAACGACGCGCGTGGCTCGCGATGGCCGAGCAGAACGCGCGGCTCGCGCTCGCGCGGCTCCTGTCGGAGCAGGGCTCGCAGCAGGCCCGCACGCGCGCGCTTATCGACACGCTCGGCATGGAGTGCGACGACCTCGCGCATGTGCGCATCGAGTGCTTCGACATCAGCCATACGATGGGCGAGGCGACGCAGGCGTCGTGCGTCGTGTATCACCATCACAAGATGCAGTCGTCGGAATATCGCCGCTACAACATCACCGGCATCACGCCCGGCGACGACTACGCGGCGATGCGCCAGGTTCTCACGCGCCGCTACGAGAAGATGGTCGAGCAGGCCGCCGCGAATGCCGTCGACGAAGCCACCGACTTGCAAAGCGACGCCGCCGACAATCCGCCGTTGACGCAGCAGGCCGGCGAACCGGTCGCGTCGGGCGGAATCTTGCCGAGCATCGTGTTGATCGACGGCGGCAAGGGCCAGGTCGAAATCGCGCGGCAGGTGTTCGCGGAGCTGGGGCTGGACACCGGCATGCTGGTCGGCGTCGCGAAGGGCGAGGGGCGCAAGGTCGGCCTCGAAACCCTGATTTTCGCCGACGGCCGCGCGCCGCTCGAACTCGGCAAGGAAAGCGCGGCACTGATGCTGGTCGCGCAGATCCGCGATGAAGCGCACCGCTTCGCCATCACAGGAATGCGCGCGAAGCGCGGCAAGACGCGCCAGACGTCGCGGCTCGAAGAACTCGAAGGCGTGGGCGCGAAACGGCGTCAGCGGCTGCTGGCGCGCTTTGGAGGATTACGCGGCGTGGTCGCGGCGAGCGTCGAGGACCTGGCGAGCGTCGAGGGCATTTCGCAGGCGCTCGCCGAGCAGATCTACCGGCAATTGCACTGATTCGCCGCGCGCGCGGGATGGCGTCGTTCGACTGGAAAGTGGCTACGAAGTGGCTACGTCTTGCGAAACGCGCGCGGACGCCGCCCGCGAGCCTGGCGCCGATTCCCGGCGCCGACGCCTCGCTTCCGGGCCGCTTTGCTTGTGGCAGGCACGGTGACACGGCACAATTGCAACTCTCCCGTCAGACGCTGCGCCTGCCCATGCCGTTCAATTTCCCGATTTTCCTGACCTGGCTGCGGATCGTTCTGATTCCGCTCGTCGTCGGCGTGTTTTATTTGCCCGACATGATGATGAGCCCCGCGCACCGCAATCTCGCGGCGGCGACCATCTTCGTGCTGGCCGCGCTGACCGACTGGTTCGACGGCTACCTCGCGCGCAAGTGGAATCAGACGTCGGCGTTCGGCGCGTTTCTCGATCCGGTCGCCGACAAGCTGATGGTGACCGCCGCGTTGCTCGTGCTCGTGCAGCTCGCGCGAATCGACTCGGCGATTGCGCTCGTGATCGTCGGGCGGGAGATCGCCATTTCGGCGCTGCGCGAATGGATGGCGCAGATCGGTGCGTCGAAGAGCGTCGCCGTGAATTCGCTCGGCAAGTTCAAGACCGCTTGCCAGATGGTCGCGATTCCGATGCTGCTGTTCAACGGCGTGTTGCCGTTCGGCGGCGGCGTGGCGATCGACACGCGCACGTGGGGTCTGTGGCTCATCTATCTCGCGGCTTTCCTGACCATCTGGTCGATGCTCTATTACATGAAGCTCGCGTGGCCGCAAATTCGCGAGCGGGGCGGGGCCGTCTGAGTGCGTTCGCTCGCTTGCGTGGCGGTCGCGTGTCGGTCGCATGCCGGCGACAGACGGAGAGACACGGCCACGTCGTGAGTGAAATCTGTTCAGTTAAAGAGATTCGCTAAAGGGGTTGACACGTTTCAGTCGTTTCTCCATAATCTCGTTTCTCCGATGCACGCGGTTTCAAACATCGGGTGCAGTAGAGCGTAGTACGCAGCAGTAAGCAGTCAATACGCGGGAGTAGCTCAGTTGGTAGAGCGCAACCTTGCCAAGGTTGAGGTCGCGAGTTCGAGCCTCGTCTCCCGCTCCAGATTTTTGAAGCAGCGCGTTGTAGGTTTGGCGAATTAAGTTTTGCGAAGTAAGAGTGCAAGGCGTTGCGAAGCAGTGCAATGCGGGAGTAGCTCAGTTGGTAGAGCGCAACCTTGCCAAGGTTGAGGTCGCGAGTTCGAGCCTCGTCTCCCGCTCCATACATCAGGGGAAGCAACGCTTCCCTTTTTGTTTGGTGGACTTGAAGCTTGTCCACGAGACAAATCAGCGAATCTGCAGCTAGATTCCGATCCGCTTGCGGCGCGATAGCAAAGCGGTTATGCAGCGGCCTGCAAAGCCGTTTAGGCCGGTTCGACTCCGGCTCGCGCCTCCAGTAGTTGAAGTGCAGAAAAGCCCCGCCATGTCGGGGCTTTTCTTTTTTGCGCGTTCACAATCTCTTTGCCTTGCGTGTTGAGTGCAACGCGCATCGCCGGCTACGCGACGCGCGCACGATCTGGCGCACAATGCGGCTTTCGTCCTCGTCATCAACGCGCATGTATCTACACATCCCCGGCACTAACGTGCGCCTGCTTGGCTCCATGCATCTCTTTCCCGCATCGAGCCGCAGAACGCCGCCCTGGATCGAAGAAGCCTATGACTGGGCCGAAACGCTGGTCTTCGAATCCGATCCGCCGACGATCCTGCCGTTCCTCAAAGCCGATACACAAGCCGGCGCACAAGCTCTGCAATCGCTCGTTCCCGCCGACGCCTGGACTCGTCTGCAAGCCGCCTGGCCCACGGAAGGTCCGTTGGCGCCGCTCGCGGATCTTCGTCCGTGGGCCACGCTGATCGTTGCGCCGACACTTTTCCAGCAGCTTGTCGACGGCGTCGAGCCGCGCATGCTGCGGTGGGCGAATGCGCATGGCAAACCGTATCGGTATCTGGAGACGGCGAGCGAGGTCGCCGACGCGCTCGAGTCCATTCCGCTCGACACCGTCGCTGCCGCGCTCTCACTGCTGATGTCCGATACCGGCGAGCCGCAGCGCACGCTCGAGCGCATGCATGCTGCATGGCTCGAAGGAGATCTGCCGGCCGTGGCTCGCATCGCCGATGAATCGCCGATCTTCACGTTGCCCGCGATCCGTCACGCGATTCTCGATGCGCGCAATCGTCTGTGGGCGCAGCGCGTGCGCGACCTGTTGCCGCAAGCGCAACGAACGCTGGTGGTGGTCGGCGCGCTGCATCTATGCGGGCCGGGCAACCTTGTCGAATGCCTCGGGCGGCCCGCACAACCTATACTCGACGACGAGTAACGACGACGAGTAGGCCGACGAGCAACGACGACGAGCAACGACGACGAGCAACGACGACGAGCAACGACGACGAGTAACGACGACGCTTCCGGGAACTTGTCCAGATGCGCAAAATCGCACGATTGACACAGCCCGGATTGCCCACATTGCCACTGCCTCGCGCAAGATGGTCTCAGGGGACACGCCATGCATACACCACCGATTCCCAGCAACGAAAGCACGCGGCTCGACACGCTACGCGCACTGCATATTCTCGACACGCCGCCCGAAGAGCGCTTCGACCGCCTCACCCGGCTTGCGAAGCGTCTGTTCGGCGTGCCGATCGCGCTCGTCAGTCTCGTAGACGCGAACCGGCAATGGTTCAAGTCATGCGTCGGCCTTACAGCGAGCGAGACTTCGCGCGACGTCTCTTTCTGCGCGCATGCGATCCTCGGCGATGACATCCTCGCCGTGCCCGACACGCTCGCCGACGAGCGCTTCCACGACAATCCGCTCGTGACCGAGGCGCCGAATATTCGCTTCTATGCCGGCTGTCCGCTGACCGTGCCAAACGGCAGCAGGCTCGGCACGCTATGCCTGATCGACGTGAAGCCGCGCGAGCTCGACGACGAAGAGCGCGAACTGCTGCGCGATCTCGCACGCATGGCCGAGCAGGAACTCGCGGCCGTGCAACTCGCCACGCTGGACGACCTGACGCTGCTGTCTAACCGGCGTGGTTTTTCCGCGCTCGCGCAGCATGCGCTGAATGTCTGCAAGCGGCTCGACAGGCCCGCGTCGCTGCTGTTCTTCGATCTCAACGATTTCAAGCAGATCAACGACACGTTCGGTCACGCGGAAGGCGATCGCGCGCTGAAGACTTTTGCCGACGTGCTGCGCGGCACGCTCCGCGAGAGCGACGTGATCGGGCGGCTGGGCGGCGACGAGTTCGTCGTCCTGCTCAGCGACACGGACGCCGCCGCCACGCAGGAAGTGACCGAGCGGCTCACGCATTCACTCGACGAGCGCAATGCGCAGGCGCAACGCGGTTACAGCATTCGCTTCAGCGTGGGCCAGATCGAGTACGACGCGGCGCGGCACGGTTCCATCGCCGAATTGCTGTCCGCTGCCGATGCCGCGATGTACAGCCACAAACAGGCGTCGAAGGCGCGGGCCGCGCGCGAGGCGTGAGTATCCAATGGGTCGCGCTTGAACTGCGCTTCATTGCAAGTGGTTGCACACCGCCGCGCGCGGCATAATTGCGCGATCGCCGCTGTGATGCGGTCATCACGCCGCACCATCAAACGGCGCACCTTTTTCTTTTAGCAAAGCTCTCATGACTGAACCGCAGCACACTGCCGCCGCCCGCGTCGCGGCACTCGACTGGCGCTGGAAAGCGTTCGACGAACTGACGAGCGCGGAGGTCTACGCGATGCTCGCCGCGCGTAGCGCTGTCTTCGTGATCGAGCAGAACTGCCTGTATGGCGATATCGACGGACTCGATCTCGACGCATGGCACCTGCTCGCGTTCGGCCCGGCTGCGGATGCGTCCGCGCAAGCGCTCACGGGTGCCGCGCGTCCGCCGCTCGCCGGCTATCTGCGCGTGCTTCTTCCCGACGCCGACGACGCCGATATTCGCATCGGCCGTGTGCTGACGACCGCGGCATTTCGCGGCATCGGTCTTGGCAACGCGATGCTGGATCGTGCGATCGCGCATATTCGCAAGCAGTGGCCCGGCACGCCGATTCGCCTGCATGCGCAGGCCCATCTGCAAGGTTTCTATGGCGCGTTTGGTTTTGAGCCGGTGTCCGAGATTCACGAGGAAGACGGCATTCCGCACGTGTGGATGCGTTCGGCGTGATGGAGACTCGGCTGCGATGAGCGCACGCCCGAGCGGCGTGGGATAAGTAAGACCGCGCAAGCCGCGAGCAAGGCGCAGCCGTGCGTTAGCCGCGCATCAGCAGCAAAGCCGACCACGGCAGCGCATTATAGCCCCGCCTCAGCGCTGCCCCGCGTCGCTCGTCGAAACCGCCTTCGCGGTGAGTGTTCCGCTCGTAGGCCTGCTCGCATTAGCCACCACCACCGCACGCCGTTCCCCGCGCACGCGTCCGCGAGCCGACAGACGCATCCAGTGGCGCAACGCCAGCAGCGCACCTATCACGCTCATCATCGAACCGGGGATCCACAGCAGCAGCCCGCCGATCTGTTGATCGCGCATCGGACTAAGCCAGGTGAACGCGCGGCCGCAGATCGAATAGATCGGATACAGCTCGCGCGGCGTGAAGAAGATGAACGCGCCGAGGACGATCTGCGGCGGAATCGCGGCGATCACCACCAGCACGCGCTTGCCGGGCGACAAACGCGCGGGCGGCGCCGGACGCGGATCGAGCACGAGCCACCAGAACAGCAGGCCGTCGATCACCATGCTCCAGTTCATCACGCGATAAAGCCGCCAGTCGAGCATCGCGACAAAATGGATCGGCGACATCAGCCAGAAGTAGATCAGTCCGACGAACAACGTCACCGCGACGACCGGATGCATCACGACGTCGATCAGCTTGCGCACGAACGGCATGGCGAGCGCGGGCCGCACGAAACGCTGGCGCCAGCCGAACGGAATGCCGGCGCGCAATGCCGCGCCCGGATACGACAGCGCGATAAAGAACGGTCCGAGATGATGCAGCACCAGATGCTGCGCGCGATGCATGAAAAACTCATGCTCGAAGAAATAGTCGAGCCGCGTGTGCAACGCGACGTACAACGCCACGAGCCCGAACCAGAAGGAAATGTGCCGCGCCACCGACACCTTCGCCTTGCGCGCGCCGCGCACGAACAGGACGGCGGGCAGCAGCAGAGCGACGACGACCGTCGGCGAAAATTCCCAGGGATCGAGCCAGTACAGCAGGTCCATTGCCGCGAATCGCTCCGCTTACTTCGTTTGCGCGGGCGACTTGACCGCGAAGGGCGTATCGAGCGTCGCGCCGTCGGAGAACTTCAGCTTCAGGTGCACGGTGTCGCCCGGCGCGATCTTGTGCTTCGCGTCTTCGAGCATCACGTGATAGCCGCCGGGCGCGATCGCGACCTGTCCGTGCGCGGGCACCGTGAGCTTGTCGACCATCACCATCTTCTGCGACGAACCGTTCGAGACCGTTTGATGCAGCATCGCGTCGCCGTAATCGCTGCTCGAAATATCGACGAGATCGAGCGGCTTGTCGCCCGCATTGACGAGCGTCACGTAGCCGGCCGCCGGCAGATTGTTCGGCAGCCAGCGCACCCATGCGTCTTTGGCGGTGATCGCTTGCGCGCCGGCGGCGTGGGCGGCGCTCGCGAAGGCGAGCGAAAGGGCGAGGGCGCCGGCAACAGCGGACAGCGTTCTGGTTTTACGGATGACGTGCGTGACGTGGTTGATCTTTGTCATGGCTGAAGGTCAGGAGCGTTGATCGACGATGCGTCGCAAGTCTTGGGCGATCGCATCGGGCGTGTCGTTATCGGTCGCGAGCAGGCGCGCGCGGCCTTCTGCGTCGAATACATAGACGGCGGAACTGTGCGTGACTTCGTAGCTGCCGTTTGGGTCGCGCTTTTCCATCTGATAAGCAACGCGGTAGCGCTTCGCGAGCGACTCGATCTGCCGGTCGGTGCCGGTCAGCCCCTCGGCATGCTTCGAGTCGAATGCGCCGACATAGTCGTGCAGGGCTTGCGGCGTGTCGCGCGCCGGATCGACGGTGACGAACAGGATGCGCACCTTCTGCGCGTCGGGTCCGAGCTTGTCGAGCACCTGCATCAGCCGTCCCATCGTTTCGGGGCAGACGTCCGGGCAATGCGTGTAGCCGAAATAGACGAGCGATGTGCGGCCTTTGAACGACGCGCCCGTGACGGGCCGGCCGTCGTCGCCCGTCAGCGAGAAATCGAGGTCGGGCAAATGGCCGCTCACGTTCGTCAAATGCCACGGCTCCGCGCGATTGGTGCAGCCGGCCAGCGCGATCATGGTGACGAGCGCGCAGGCTTTGGCCGTCGACATCGATGCGTGCGCGAGTCCGGCGCGAAGCGATGACGCGTGAGCAGGTTGCAGCCGTCGCAGTGAGATGATCGGGAACAAAGCAGGTATCAATGACTCGATTGTAGAGCGGCGCATTGCCGCCGCGCGCCCCGCGCTAGCTCGCACCCCGGGCGTGCGTGCGTTGAGGCGGACGGTTCGCGATCATGGACAAAAATCGTCGTAACGCCAAAGTCTCGTGTGGCTGCGACTGTATCGCAAAATGACGGAAGGCGTCGCTCGCAGCCCACGGGCGCACGGCTTGCGAGGCAATTTGACGCACATGGCTGAAAGCGCGCTGAAGCCGGATCGTTTCCGTTTTGAATGCAATTCGACTGGGCGCGGCATGATCGCGCCGCCGCACCTTGCGTTCGCGCTTGCCGCGCGGCCTGGTTTCTCGAAAAATTGATGGATGCGCGGTAAGATGCGCACACTTTTCCGGCTGCACAAGGCCGAAAGGCAAATTAACCCGATGCAAGCACTTCCGGCTTCCCTGTCTCCGAGCGAGACCGCGTTTTTCTTCGATTTCGACGGCACGCTCGTCGAACTCGCGCCCACGCCGGATGGCGTGCAGGTGCAACCTCGCGTCATTGAACTGCTTGGCGAACTGCGACGTTTGACGAACGGCGCGGTCGCCGTGGTGTCGGGGCGTGGTATCGACAGCATCGACGCTTTTCTCGGCATGCCCGATCTGCCGATTGCCGGTTTGCACGGCGCCGAGCGGCGCGACGCGAACGGCGACACGCAGCGCATCGGCTTTCACGACGAGCGGCTCTTGCGCATGGAGCAGGTGCTCGCCGAAGTCGTCAACGCGAACCCCGGCATGCTGCTCGAGATCAAGGGCGCGGCGCTCGCGCTGCACTATCGCAACGCGCCCGATCGCGAGACCGCTGCGCGCGAGGCGACGGAGCGGCTGGTCGCGGATTACCCGAACTCGTATGTGCTGCAGCCGGGCAAGATGGTCTACGAAATCAAGCCGAAGGATGTGGACAAAGGCCGCGCGCTGCGTGCGTTCCTCGACGAGCCGCCGTTTGTCGGACGCAAGCCGCTTTTTGCCGGCGACGATCTCACCGACGAGAAAGGCTTCGCGGTCGTCAACGAACGCAACGGACTGTCGATCAAGGTCGGCGCGGGCGACACGACGGCGCAAGCGCGCGTGGAGTCGGTGACCGCGCTGCTCGACTGGCTCGCGACAGTGGTCGCGGCCGCGCGTGGCGCATGACGCTCGCATCGCGCGCGCTGCAACGCATACAACGCGCACGACATAGCGCGACAACAACGTATTACATCGGGGACAGCGCTTCATGAGCCGACTCATTATCGTTTCGAACCGGGTCGCGCCGATCTCGGAGGGCGGCCCGGCGGCGGGCGGTCTCGCGGTCGGCGTGTACGACGCGCTGAAGGAAACGGGCGGCATGTGGTTCGGCTGGAGCGGCGAGGTGCTGAGCTCCGGCCAGCCCCAGATCAAGCTCGAAGAGCGCGGTCCGGTGACCTTCGCGACCATCGCGCTGATGCGCCGCGATTACGACCAGTACTACCGCGGCTTCTCGAACGCCACGCTGTGGCCGGCTTTCCACTATCGGGCCGATCTGGTGCAATACGACCGGCACGATTTCGGCGGCTACTGCCGCGTGAATGCATGGCTCGCCCAACAACTCGTGCCGCTCTTGCGCGACGACGACGTCATCTGGGTGCACGACTATCACCTGATCCCGTTTGCCGAGGCGTTGCGCGCCGCGGGCGTGAAGAACCGCATCGGCTTTTTCCTGCACATTCCGTTTCCCGCTTCGCAAGTGCTGCTCGCCGTGCCGCCGCATCGCGAACTGGTGCAAGCGCTGTGTTCGTTCGATCTGCTCGGTTTCCAGACGGCGCCGGATTTGCGCGCGTTCTGCGATTACATCGTCAACGAGGCGAACGGCACCGTCGACGCGTCGTCCGACGGCCCGCTCTCGATCCATGCGTTTGGCCGCACGCTGCGCGCCGCCGCTTACCCGATCGGCGTCTATCCCGACGAGATCGCCGAACTTGCGAAAGCGGGCGAGCGCGGCAAGCCGGTACGCACGATGAAAGCGACGCTGCATTCGCGCAAGCTCATCATGAGCGTCGATCGCCTCGATTATTCGAAGGGACTCGTCGAGAGGTTCCGCGCGTTCGAGCGTCTGCTGGAACACGCGGCGGCGCAGCGCAACAAGGTGTCGTTCCTGCAGATCGCGCCGCCCACGCGCGCCGACATGCACGCGTATCAGGACATCCGTCTGCAACTGGAAGGGGAGTCGGGCCGCATCAACGGACGTTTCGCCGAACTCGACTGGACGCCGATTCTCTACATCCACAAGCAATATGAGCGCTCGGTGCTCGCCGCGCTGTTTCGCACCGCGCACGTCGGCTACGTGACGCCTTTGCGCGACGGCATGAACCTCGTCGCGAAGGAATACGTATCGGCGCAGGACCCGGAGAATCCGGGCGTGCTCGTGCTGTCCCGCTTTGCCGGCGCCGCGCAGGAACTGGACGGCGCGCTGATCGTGAATCCTGTCGATATCGACGGCATGGCGGACGCGCTCGCGACGGCGCTCGAGATGCCGCTCGCGGAGCGCCAGGCGCGTCATCGCGACATGATGGCGCAACTGCGCGAGAACAATGTCTCGGTGTGGCGCGACAACTTCATGCGCGATTTGCAGAGCGCCAATGGTGCAGCACGCACCGCAAGCGCACGGCCGCGCGCCCGAGTGGGGAAAAAAACCGCGCGCGAGATTGTGGCGAGCTAGCGGCGGGGCGCGACGCGCAGCACTCGCAATGACGATGCGGTAGCGAGCTCGTAAAGCCCGGCCCACAAAGCAGAAAAGCCGCTTTTTAGCGGCTTTTCCGTTGGTGAGCGACTGCGCGCAATGCGATGTGGCGCAATGCGGCGCGCGCCTCAGATCACATGCTGTTCATCGACCTTCTTGCCGCCCACATGCAGCGTCGTGCCTTTGCCGTATTGCTTCGAAAGCAGATCGCGATAGAGGCCGGGGCGCTGGCGCAGCTCTTCGGGACTGCCGTCGTCGATGACCTTGCCCGCGCTCATCACGATGATGCGGTCGAAGTTATGCAGCGTCGACAGGCGGTGCGCGATCGCGATCACCGTGCGGCCGACCATCAGCCGGTCGAGCGCCTTCTGGATCGCTTCTTCCGATGCGCTGTCCAGCGCCGAGGTGGCTTCGTCGAGCAGCAGGATCGGCGCGTTCTTCAGGATCGCGCGTGCGATCGCGATGCGCTGACGCTGTCCGCCGGACAGCTTCACGCCGCGGTCGCCGACGATCGTGTCGAACCCTTCCGGCATCGCCTCGATGAAGTCAGTGCAGCGCGCCTCGCGCGCCGCCGCCAGCACTTCGTCGCGGCTCGCTTCGGGGCGGCCATACGCAATGTTCTCGTACACAGTGCGATGGAACAGCGAAATATCCTGCGGCACGAGCGCGATGGTGTGGCGCAGGCTGTCCTGCGTGATCGTGGCGATGTCCTGCCCGTCGATCTTGATCGCGCCGCCTTGCGTCTCGTAGAAACGCTGGAGCAGGGCGAGCACCGTCGATTTGCCCGCGCCCGACTTGCCGATCAGCCCGACGCGCTGACCCGGTTCGATATGCAGATCGAAATGATCGAGGATCGGCCGGCGGCGCGGATACGCGAACGTCACGCTTTCGAAGTCGACGCGCCCGCCTTGCGGCACGAGTTCGGTGGCGCCGTCGCGATCGGGCATGCCGTGCGGCTCGAGCAGCGTGCGCACGGCTTCGGCGAGTCGCGCGACGTGCTGCGTGACGTCCACCAGTGCGACCGCGAGATCGCGCGTGCCGTGCAGAATCGTGAACCCGAGCGAGCTGACGAGCACGATGTCGCCCGAAGTCGCCTTGCCTTGGTCCCACAGCAACAGCGCCCAGCCGAGCAGACCCGCCGACAGCAGCGCGGTGATCACCGCGTGCAGCAGGCGCAGCTTCTCGAGGTACAGCAGGCTCTGCTGACGCGCGTCCATCTCGGCCTTGACCGTCGCGCCGAAACGCTGCTGCTCGCGAAACGTCATGCCGAACGCACGAACGAGGCCCATGTTGCTGATGACGTCGACGAGCTCGCCGTCCACCGAGGCCGCTCTGGTCGCGAAATGGTGATGGCGCACCGAGCCGCGGCCGGCGAGCTTGTACAGCACCACCGACAGGATCGCCGAGCACAGCATCAGGCCGCCCGCCATCAGCGGGTTGACCGCGATGATCATGAAGATCGCGCCGAGCACGGCGATGCACGGCGGCAGAACGTTCCACGCCGTGGTGTTTTCGGCCGTGTAGACGGCGTTCGAGGTCGCGGTGATCCGGCTTGCCAGCATGCCGGGCTGCTTCTCGGCGTAGTAGGTCGGCGAATGTCCGCTCAGATACTGGAAGAGGTCGCGCCGCAAGTCGCCGGTCACGGCGACGAACGTATGCGCCGCGACCCAGCCGCCGACCCGCCACAGCAGGTTATCCGCCGCGATCAGTCCGACGAGGATCGCGAACGCACCCCACAGCGGCCCGGGATGATGCCGGCCGGTGCCGAGCACGTCGATAAGATGTTTGATCGCGTACTGCGAAGCGAGCGCACAGCCCACGGCCGCTACCACGCTGCACAGCACGATCGTATGAGCGAGCGGATGGCGGCGGATAAAACGGAAAAGGAACGCAAGCGGCCTGTGCGCATAGCTCGCGAGCTTTGCGTTTTCGGCGTTGCGCTGGGCGATGGTCAAATGTTCCAATTGATCGAGAGGTCGGTGTGGTTCGGAGGTGTGCATGCAAGCCATGGGCCACGCGAAAAAGCATCGCGGCGAAGCCAATGCTTCGCATTGTAAACATGCAAAGACGATTGCGCCCTGTGTATCCGGGCTTTTGGCGCGATTGATGTCGCGATGGACGTCCGCGATCTACCTCTTGCTCGACTGACTGCGGCGGCAGTGGTTCACGCGGATCGCGGAATATTTCGGGATATAATTACAAATTGCATTCAGCCCGGCGCTGAATTCTCTTCAATGGGTGCCGGTACGCTTGTGCAAGAACTTACAAAGCACGACCGTCGAGCCGGGGCAAGCATGCACGACGGCACAGCAGCAAGCCAGTCGTTACTGTAGAACTGCCTTGCAAAACAAGGGTTTGCAAAGTGTATCCCTGCTGTAACAAAGTAAAGTCTTTGAAATGTTGTGGTGCAGCGAGAATCCCGGCATCGATAATGCATGCGCTGTAGGCCCTGCCGAAATTTCTGACAGTTTGTCAACGTCGGGCACGTCTGTGCGTTTACCGCACAGGCATGGACGGCGACCGTCGTCCGGGCTATTTAAACTGAAGCGATCCTTCGCAGGCTATCTCGAGAGAATAGGCCCGCGCCGGCGTGTCCGGCCCGACTGCCCTGGCGAGCAAGCGAGTCGCTTTTACCAAACGCAGTACTTTTGCCGGTTTTTTACGAGGAGTTCTTCATATGCGAATCGCTCAAATCGCTCCGTTGCACGAGGCGGTTCCTCCCAAGCTGTACGGTGGTACGGAACGTGTGGTGTCTTATCTGACCGAAGCGCTGGTCGAGCAGGGCCACGACGTCACGCTCTTTGCGAGCGGCGATTCGCAAACCTCGGCAAAGCTCGAAGCGTTCTGGCCGCAAGCACTGCGCCTCGACCCGACCATCCGCGACGTGATGGCGCCGCACATGCTGCTGCTCGAAGAAGTACGCCGCCGCGCGGAAGAATTCGATGTGCTGCATTTCCACATCGACTACTACCCGTTCTCGCTGTTCGCGCGCCAGCCGGTGCCGTTCGTGACCACGCTGCACGGCCGTCTCGATCTGCCGGAACTTCAGCCGATCTTCAACACGTTCAATGACGTGCCGGTCGTCTCGATCTCGGACAACCAGCGCATTCCGCTGCCGCAGGCAAACTGGCTGCAAACCGTCTATCACGGTCTGCCGGAAAACGTGCTCACGCCGATCAAGAACGTCGAGCCCGGCTACCTCGCATTCCTCGGCCGCGTTTCGCCGGAGAAGGGTCTCGACCGTGCGATCCGCATCGCCGGCCAGGCGGGCATGAAGCTCAAGGTCGCGGCCAAGATCGACAAGGCCGATCGTGCCTATTACGAAGAAGTGATCAAGCCGCTGATGGCGCTCCCGCACGTCGAATACATCGGCGAAATCGGCGAAGCCGAAAAGCGTGAGTTCCTCGGCAACGCGCATGCACTGGTGTTCCCGATCGACTGGCCGGAGCCCTTCGGTCTCGTGATGATCGAAGCAATGGCTTGCGGTACGCCGGTGATCGCGTTTAACCGCGGTTCGGTGCCGGAAGTGATCGACAACGGCGTGTCGGGCTTCGTGGTCGAAGACGAAATCAGCGCGGTCGCGGCGGTCAAGCGTCTGCACACGCTGTCGCGCGAAACGGTGCGCAAGTCGTTCGAAGCGCGTTTCTCGTCGAAGGTGATGGCGCAGAACTACGTCGCGACGTACGAAGAACTGCTGCGTCGCAAGCACCGCACGGTGCTGCGCGAAGTCAACGCAAACTAAAACGCTAGACCGGAAGCTGCCGGTCGAAGCAAACCGGTTCGGCGGATCAAGCGTGTTACAGCGCTTCGCCGGCCACCCGCAACGCCCCGCGTGCCACGCGCTCGCGGGGCGTTGTTGCATGCGCGCCGCGTTTTTTCGCGTTTCGCGATGCAAAGCGGGTGTTTCGCGACCGCCGCAGCAGCCGCCTTTCGTAATATCCCTATAATGGCCGTGCCGCAAATTTGGCTGCGGCGCCGCCGACGACAGGAGGATGCCTTGGCGAGAACGAAAGAGACGCGAGCGAATGCCGCGCCCGGCGCCGGAACGATTTTCGCGCTGCGCGCCATCGGTCTCGTGCTTCTCGCCCGCTGGCTGTTTTCCATGTCGGCGATGGATCTGACGACGTCGCTATCGGCGATGGCGTCCTCGCCGTGGGCGTGCGTCAACCTCGTCTTCCTGTTCCTGCTGATCTTCTTGCCGGGCGCGCGCGCCGTGGCCGAGCGTCCGTTCCATCCGCTGCCGCAATGGCTGCGGCAAGCGCTGCGTCTCTTTGCGTTCCTCGGGTTTCTGTTTGCGGTCTGGGTAGTCAGCGCGTTTGCGATGAGCGCCGGCTGGCGCCGCGCCGCGCAAACCGTGGCCGCGACCAACGGCTGGCTGCTGGTCGCACCGGCGCTCTACGCGGCGGTTCTGTGGATCTGCCGGCCGCGGCCGCTCTGGCGCACCAACATCGCCGCGCGACGCTTTGCGATCGGACGCTATGCGGTGTCTCTTGACCCGCTGACACGCACGGTGAGCGTATGGGCCGAGCGTCGCAAGGTGGGGCAGTACGACGCGCGCGAGCTCTCGGTGCGCTGGGCCGACGGTGCGGGCACGCGGTCTGCGGCGCCGCCCACGCCGGTGATCGCGCTGCATGCCGCAGGCGATGCGGTGACGCAGTCTGCGCCGCGCGCGAGCGGCGCGCCGTCGCTTGCGCGGGCCGCGTTTGGCCGTCGTCCGAAAATCGAATTGCTGTGGGATTCGCCTGCGGCCGCGGGTCACAACCGGCAGACCGTGTTTCGCGCCGCGTTGACGACCGAAGGCGATCGCGTCGCGGCACGCGCGCTCGACAGCACGTTGCGGCAAGTCTGAATGTAAAGCGCGCTGTGTGCCGTCGCTCACATGCCATGACGGACGAGCGCGTTGTAAAGTAAGCCGTGGTCGATAATGAAACCAGGACGCCGCCCGCGCTTGACGGCGGGCGAGCGATAACAACGATGTGCCGTGTCGTTAGCAGGAGTCGCTATGCTGGTTCGCTGGTTACTTGCCGCTCTTCATCTGCTTGCTTATGGCTTCGCGCTTGCGTCGATCCTGCGGCGCACGTGGTCGCTGCGCCGCGCGGCGGTGCCGGCCGCGCTGCGCTCCGTGTTCCGGGCCGACACGCGGTGGGGCCTGTCCGCGCTGGTGCTGATCGTGACGGGGCTGATGCGCGTTTTCGGTTCTTATGAGAAGGGCGCCGACTACTATCTCCACGAGCCGCTCTTTCACCTCAAGATGACGCTGCTCGTCATCATCATCCTGCTTGAAGTTCCGTCGATGCTCGCCTTGATGCGCTGGCGCGCGTCGATACGAAAGGGCGAGGCGCCGGACCTGCACAACGCACGCCGCTACGCACACCTGAGCGTGATTCAGACGGTCTTGCTCGTGCTGATGGTGTTCGCCGCGACCGGCATGGCGCGCGGCATCGGCTTGCCTGCGGGCGTGGTGTAAGCCGGCGGCGCGTCAACGGAATAGGCCTTGAATAAAGGCATTTCCGTGTGACGCGCGTCATCGTCGGCGTTCTTACTTGCCGACCAGCAGGCTCGAATCGTCAGTCGTCGAACTGCGCATGCGCGCCGTTTCCTGGCGGACGGGGACGGGCGGTTCGCTCAAGCCCTTGATCAACTCCAGCGCCTGCCGCTCGAAGAGCCGCCGGTACAGGCCGTTCTCGAGACCGATCAGCGTTTCGTGGCTGCCTTCTTCGATCACCTTGCCCTTGTCGAGCACGAGCAACCGGTCGAGTGCGCGCACGGTCGACAGGCGGTGCGCGACCACGAGCGTCGTGCGGCCGAGCATCAGCCGCTCCATCGCCTGCTGGATCAGCACTTCGCTTTCGCTGTCGAGGCTCGATGTCGCTTCGTCGAGAATCAGAATGCGGGCGTCGGCGAGAAACGCGCGCGCGATTGCCACACGCTGACGCTCGCCGCCCGACAGCTTGATGCCGCGCTCCCCGACCAGCGTGTCATAACCGCCGGGCAACGCGCTGATGAAGTCGTGCGCGTTCGCAAGCCGCGCGGCTCGCTCGATGTCGGCGCGGCTCGCGTCCGGACGCGCATAGGCGATGTTCTCCGCGAGCGAGCGATGAAACAGCACCGGCTCCTGCTGCACGATCGCAATCTGGCTGCGCAACGACGCCTGCCTGACCTGCGCGATGTCCTGACCGTCGATCGTGATGCGGCCTTCCGAAACGTCGTAAAGGCGCTGGATCAGCTTGATAAAGGTCGTCTTGCCCGAGCCCGAATGGCCGACAAGCCCGACGCGTTCTCCGGGCGCAATGCGCACGGAGAAGTCGCGGTACAGCGGCGTGGCGTTCGCCCCATAGTGGAAGGTGACGTGCTCGAAGCGGATCTCGCCTTTGCCGATCGCGATCGGACCGGCGCCCGGCCGATCTTCGATACCGAGCGGCTGGCGCTCCAGCGACACGAGTTCTTCCATGTCGTTGACGGAGCGCTGCAAGTTGCGGATGTGCATGCCGACGTCGCGCAAATAGCCTTGCAGCATGAAGAACATCGTCAGCGCGAACGTGATGTCGCCGACGCTCGCCTCGCCGCGCAGCCACAGCACCAGCGCGGCGCCGAGGATAGCCGTCTGGATCGCCACCAGCATCGCGCCCTGCACGCCGCCGTTGATCGTGCCGCGGATCCACGTGCGCCGCGTGCGCTCGCGCCATTTGCCGATCACGCGCGCAAGCAGTACTTCCTCGCGCTCTTCCGCGCCGAAGGCCTTGACCACGCCGTTGCAACTCACCGCGTCCGCGAGCGCGCCGCCCATGCGCGTGTCCCACGCATTCGCGAGGCGCGCGGCGGGCGCGACATAGCCGAGCGACAGCGCGACCGTTACCGTGATGTAGATCAGCGAGCCGATGCCGACCACCGCGCCCATCATCGGCCAGCGCCAGCCGAGCAGCAGCGTCGCGCCCACCAGCATGATCAGCGACGGAAACAGCGCGATCAGCAACGTGTCGTTCAGCAGGTCGAGCGCCCACATGCCGCGCGTGATTTTGCGCACGGTGGAGCCCGCGAAGCTGTTCGCATGCCAGTCGGTCGAAAACCGCTGCACGCGATGAAACGCGTTGGCGGCGATCTCGCTCATCATCTTCAGCGTCAGCTTGATGATGTTGAAGTACATGCCTTGCCGCAGCAAGGTCGCGCCGAGGCCGAGCGCGCCGAGCACGCAAAACGCCGTGACCGCCGCGTGCCAGGCGCTGCCGCGCGCGGCCGGGCCCGACGCGATGGCGTCGACGAGGTGGCCGGCGAACATCGGCGTCAGCACGTCCGCCACCGCTGAGAGCATGACGAGCGCCGCAATGACGACGATGCGCCACGGCTGTTTCGCCCAGTGAATGAAGGTGAAGCCGAGGACATCCTTAAAGGCTTGTCCGCGAAAGTCGAGTTTTTTTCCGGTCATTTTTCGACAACCCCGGCGCGCATGGCGCAACGGGGTTCCAGTCAAAAGCAGGATGAAGAGATAGTCGAAGCACGCGGTTAAACCGCAATGAAGCTGCGGCAATGAAACTGCGGGCAATAAGCCTGCGGAGCGAGCGGTGGACTATCTGGAATTGCGCGGCGCGCCTGCTTCGGCGGCACCGCGGATGGCGACAGGTCAGTGACCCGTCAGCGGCGACTCAGGAAACAACTGAGAGGCAAACGCGAGCGCCGCGGGACCATGTCAGGGACGGCCATATGCACTGCAAACATGTGACGCCTCCCTGTGGTCAATGAGGTGGAGAAAGTAGACGGGGCGAATGCCCGAACACCGACTATATCAGCGCTGTTTTGCCGTCGCAATCGACGAGGTTTCGGTGTTGACGGCACGGCCGATTACGGAGCCGCAAAACCGGATGCCAATACAACCACAAGACAGCGCGCCAAAACGGAAAAGGGCTCACGCATTTCTACGTGAGCCCTTTGTCTTCGGTGATCGACGCACCAAGAATCTGGTGGGTAGTACTGGGATCGAACCAGTGACCCCTGCCGTGTGAAGGCAGTGCTCTACCGCTGAGCTAACCACCCGAAGAGATCGAAATTATGTCAGGGATTTTTGGCTTCGTCCAGCACTTTTTAAGCGGCTTGCTCATCGGACACGGCCGACACGGCCGCAGGTTCGAGACGCCATACGCTCGTGCCTTTGATCGCCTTGTCGAGGCCGTCGAGGACTTCCTGATGCGCGGCGAGCTCGTCGTCGCTGGCCGCGATCACCACGAGATCCAGCGATTCGATCGCCACGCGCGGCGCATGCGCTTCGCCGCCGGCGTGCGATTCGCCGAGCATGTCGATGACGAGGCTTTCCTGGCCGCGCGTCATCGCAAGATAAACCTCGGCGAGCAGTTCCGAGTCGAGCAGCGCGCCGTGCAGCGTGCGGTGCGCGTTACTGATGCCGAAGCGATCGCAGAGCGCGTCCAGTGAATTGCGCTTACCGGGGAACATCTGCTTGGCGCGCGCGAGCGTGTCGATGATCTCGCCGCAATACGTGCTCACGGGCGGCAGGCCGAGCAACGCGAATTCCGCATCGAGAAAGCCGATGTCGAACGGCGCGTTGTGAATGATCAGGTCCGCGCCTTGGATAAAGTCGCGAATCTGGTCGGCGATGTCGGCGAACTTCGGCTTGTCGCTGAGGAATTCGGTGGTCAGGCCGTGGACCGCCAACGCGCCGGGATCGCTGTCGCGTTCAGGATTGATATAGAAGTGCAGGTTGTTGCCGGTGAGCCGCCGGTTCACCAGTTCGACGCAGCCCAGCTCGAGGATGCGGTCGCCGGTGCGGGCGTTCAGGCCCGTCGTTTCGGTATCGAGGATCAGTTGACGCATATCGGTTTTAGCTTTGCCTCAGAAGTTGCAGCCGCAAACAAGCAGCAAAAGAACGCACTGGCCGGCGGCTTGGCGTCATAGTTCCGCGAGCGACGCGACGCCGCGGTTGGCGAGCTGATCGGCGCGCTCGTTCTCCGGGTGGCCGTTATGGCCGCGCACCCAGCGCCATTCGATTTCGTGCTGCGCGACGAGCGCGTCGAGCCGCTTCCACAAATCCGCGTTCTTGACCGGCTGCTTCGCTGCCGTGACCCAGCCTTTCTTTTTCCAGCCGTGAATCCACTCGCTGATGCCTTTCTGCACGTACTGCGAATCGGTGTGCACGACGGCCTTGCATGGACGCTTGAGCGCTTCGAGCGCGGAAATCACGCCCATCAGTTCCATGCGGTTGTTGGTCGTATTCGCTTCGCCGCCAAACAGCTCTTTTTCCTGATCGCCGAAGCGCAAAAGCGCGCCCCAGCCGCCGGGGCCGGGGTTGCCCTTGCAGGCGCCGTCCGTATAAATGTCGATGATATTCGCTGTCATTGAGTGTGGTTGCGTGTATTCGGTGTGGCGGCGGGCGCGAGGCCCGCGGCGAGGACGGGTTTTTTCACTTTCAGCGGTCCGACGAGACGCATGCCGCGCACGCGCTTGATCGCCTTGATCATGTAGGTCGCGCCGAAAATCGGCCACCAGCGGTCGCCGGCGGCTTCCATGAAGCCGTAGCGGGAGAGCCACTGGTCGCTGTCGAGCGGCGGACGATAGCAGCCGAAGCGCCCGCGTTCAAGGTCGAAACCAAGCAGCTTGATCCAGTCCTTAAGACGCGTGAAGGCGATCAGATCGACGGCGGCGGGCACGAACGGCCGGCCGGTCATCTTGCCGACCGATTGCCGCGCGCCCCAGAGCGACAACGAGTTGAAGCCGAGAATGATCAGTTGGCCTTCCGGCATCAGCACGCGTTCGGCTTCGCGCAGCAGGCGGTGCGGGTCGCTCGTAAATTCGAGCGTGTGCGGCATCACGATCAGGTCGACGCTCTGCGCCTCGAACGGCAGATCGAGCAGATCGCACCAGACGGCACTGCGCCCCGTTGGCGAAGGCAGCGGCGCAAACGCGCCGCGCGCCGGGCCGTGCGTCGCCCCGTGCGTCGGGTTGCCCGCTCCGTTGCCGGCGTGCGCGTCCGCGCGCGGAAAGCTGTAGGGCGCGCTCGCGCCGCTGGCGGCATCCAGCACCAGTCCGCGGCAAGGCATGCGATTTTCGCGCAAGGCGTCGAGCTGCGGCAGGCCGAGTTGCAGCGCGTGGTAGCCGAACACGTCCGACACCACACGGTCGAGCTGGGTCTGTTCCCACTCGAGCACGTAGCGGCCAGGCGGCGAATCCGTCCAGGCGGGCCAGTCTATAATCGCTCGGTCAGTCATATCAAAGAATGCGTCGCCTATGAATGCGCTCGAGTACGTACCGGTCCCGGCGTTTGAAGACAATTACATCTGGGTCGTTTCCGACGGACACCACGCGGTAGTCGTCGATCCGGGCGAGGCCGCCCCGGTTCGCGCCTATCTGGCCAAACGCGGGTGGCGGCTGAGCGCTATTTTACTCACGCACCATCATCAAGACCACGTCGGCGGGGTGGCCGATCTGCTGAATGGCCAGGACGTTCCCGTGTACGGGCCCGCCGGTGAAGCGATCGAGCGTGTCACGCAGCGTCTTAAAAATGGCGATCGGGTGACGATTGCCGCGCCTGCGCTCGAACTGAGCGTGCTGGACGTGCCAGGTCATACGAGCGGCCACATCGCCTATTTTCAGGCGGCAGATCCCGGCGGCACGCCTCACGTGTTTTGCGGCGATACGCTGTTCGCTTGCGGATGCGGCCGGCTGTTCGAAGGCACGCCGCAGCAGATGCTGGCGTCGCTCGACTCGCTCGCCGCGTTGCCCGGCGAAACGCAAGTGCACTGCGCGCACGAATATACGCTCTCCAACATCCGCTTCGCGCTCGCCTGCGAGCCGGGCAACGCCGACTTGCAAGCGTGGCGCGACCAGGCGGCCGACTTGCGAGCCCGCAATCTGCCGACGCTGCCCACCACGATCGCCCACGAACGCGCGGTGAATCCTTTCCTGCGGGCCGGCAATCCCGCCGTCCAGGCAGCCCTGCAAGAGCAGTTGCACGAGAAAGTATCGGACCGGCTGGCAGCGTTCACGCTGATGCGCGAATGGAAGAACCGCTTCCGGTGACCGGGTCGGCCCTGGGGTCTTCCTCAAGCGAAGAATCGGAAGAATTCGCCAAGCCTTAGATTTGCTTGATTTTTTCGTCAATTTCCAATTGACGTAGACGTTAGGGTTTCGTACTATCGGCTGCAAATTCCAGCCCTTGTGGAAGCCGAGACGTTCATGCGATTTATCTTTAGTGCGTTGCTGGTCCTGACGCTCGCCGCCTGCGCGAGCCAGGGACCAACGACGGTCAGCCCCACCACCGCAACAAATCCCGCCAGTCAGCAAGCCGTAGCAGACGCACTTCGCAAGACAGCCACCGCCAAGGAAACCATCAACGTCGACAAAGGCTCCGTCACGCAGTTGACGAGCGCGGACGCCGACTTGTGGGGCCGTATTCGCCGTGGTTTCCAGATGCCCGACCTGCAGACCGACCTGGTCGACATGCAGGTCAACTGGTATGCGCAGCGTCCCGATTACGTGCAGCGCATGACCGAGCGCTCGCAGAAGTACCTGTACCACATCGTCGAGGAACTCGAGGCGCGCCATATGCCGACCGAGCTCGCGCTGCTGCCGTTCATCGAATCGGCGTACAGCCCGCAGGCGTTGTCGGTGGCGAAGGCGGCCGGCATGTGGCAGTTCATGCCGGGCACCGGCCGCACCTACAACCTCAAGCAGAACATGTGGCAGGACGAGCGCCGCGACGTGCTGGCTTCGACCAGCGCCGCGCTCGACTATCTGTCGCGTCTGCATGACATGTTCGGCGACTGGCAGCTTGCGCTCGCCGCGTACAACTGGGGCGAGGGTAACGTGCAGCGCGCCATTGCGCGTAACGAAGCGGCGGGCTTGCCGACAGACTATCTAAGCCTGCGCATGCCCAACGAAACGCGCAACTATGTACCGAAGCTGCAGGCCGTCAAGAACATCGTGATGAACCCGCAGATGTACGGGCTCGCGCTGCCGTCCATTCCGAATCACCCGTATTTCGTGACCGTCACCACGTCGCACGATATCGACGTGGACATGGCCGCCAAGCTCGCCAATCTGCCGCTCGACGAATTCCGCTCGCTGAACCCGTCGTTCAGGAAGCCGGTCATTCTCGGCGCGACGCAGCCGCAAATCCTGCTGCCGTTCGACAATGCGAGCGCGTTCGAGCGCAATCTGAAAACGTATTCGGGTTCGCTGTCGTCGTGGACCACGTACACGGTCACCGAGCGTTCGGCGCCCGCGGCGATTGCGCAAAAAATCGGTGTCGACGCCGACACGCTGATGGAAGTGAACAAGATTCCTGTCGGCATGCGTCTTAAGCCGGGCTCCACGATTGTCGTGCCGCGCGGTTCGGACGACGACGAGGACATCAGCGCGGACGTAGCGGAAAGCGCCGTGCTCGCGATGGAGCCGGACGTCCCCGACACGCGCAAGATGCTGATCCGCGTGCGCCGCAATCAGTCGATGGCGGCTATCGCGCTGCGCTACGGCGTGTCCGTCGGCCAGTTGAAGGCGTGGAACCGGACGCATCGCGACAGCGTCTCACGCGGCCAGGTCGTCGTGCTGCACGTGCCGGTCGGCCGGGCGGTCCCGAGCGAACCGGGGCCGGAGCGCATCGCGACGGATGTCGAAGGTGGCGGCGTCCAGAAGATCGGCACGCGCGTCGGCGGCTCGAAGCGCGAAGCGCGCAGCGAGAGGACGAAAGGGCGCGGACATTCGGCGGCGGTGGTGAAGGTGTCCGAGCCGGTGGCGAAGGGCGGCAAGTCGAAAGCGTCCGCGGCGCCTGCCGGCAAGGTGACGAAGGTATCGGCTTCCACTTCCAGCAAGAGCAGCAAGAGCACGAAGAAGAGCAACTGATGCAGATTAATGCTGGTTGATGCGCCGATCGGGCTTCCGATCGACGCAGAGCCTGCCGCGCTCCGACATGAAATGAGTTTTCGACGCCGTCGCCCTGTGGTGACGGCGTTTTTCATTGTGCGCCGTCCGGCAACTGGTGCTTGCCTACCGGCCGGGGCGTGCCGCTGCCGTCGGGCGCCAGGCACGACGATGCGCGAATCTTTCCTCCGCGATTTCGATCCCGCCGCCGGGCGTCTTGACGCTATCCCGAAACGGCCGCCGCGCATAAGCCCGGCAACCGCGCGAGCCGCTCGCAGCAAGGCTTTGACCCGCCGGGCGAGCACCGCCACGCCCCCGCCCAGCCATCTCGGATTTGGAGAGAACGGCGGTTTCCGGCTATAATTCCAAGGTTTGAGCTTATCAACCCGCACCCTAGCGCCTACCTCTCCCATACCGTTCATCCGCCGCGCGCCACAGGCGTAGCAAGAAGGGCACGCACCTCGCCGATCCGTCCACACAATGGACCCATCGTGCGCCCCTTGCGACGTCAACGGCAGTACGCGAGCGAGTCTGCGCGCGCATCCCGTGATGCTGTTCGCTGCGGCTCGCAAACCGGATAGGCAGGTCGGCAACAGGGTGTTCCCCCAAGGAGTCTCCCGTGTTGCCGTCATTTTCTCCCGCTCTGCTCGCGCTCGCCGACGGCACGGTCTTTCGTGGTTATTCGATCGGCGCCCCTGGGCATACCATCGGCGAAGTCGTGTTCAACACGGCTATCACCGGCTATCAGGAAATCCTGACTGACCCGAGCTACGCGCGCCAGATCGTCACCCTCACGTATCCGCACATCGGCAATGTCGGCGTCAACGCCGAAGACGTCGAAGCGACGAAAGTCCATGCCGCCGGGCTGATCATTCGCGATCTGCCGGTCCTCGCGTCGAACTTCCGCATGGAGCGCACGCTCAGCCAGTATCTGCAGGACGAAGGCGTGGTCGCCATCGCCGGCCTCGACACCCGCAAGCTGACCCGCGTTCTGCGCGACAAGGGCGCGCAGAACGGCGCGATTCTCGCCGGTTCGGACGACGAAGCAAAGGCTATCGAACTCGCGCGCTCGTTCCCGGGCCTCTCGGGCATGGACCTCGCGAAGGTCGTGTCGACGAAGGAAACCTACGAGTGGACGCAAACCGAATGGCGTCTCGGCAGCGCCTACGGCAAGCAGAACGCGCCGAAGTACCGCGTCGTCGCGTTCGATTACGGCGTCAAGTACAACATCCTTCGCATGCTGGCGGAGCGCGGTTGCCACGTCACCGTGCTGCCGGCGCAAGCTACCGCGGCTGATGCGCTCGCGCTCAATCCGGACGGCATCTTCCTGTCGAACGGCCCCGGCGACCCGGAGCCGTGCGACTACGCGATCAAGGCAACCAAAGAGCTGATCGAGCGCGGCATTCCGACCTTCGGCATCTGCCTCGGCCATCAGATCATGGGCCTCGCGCTCGGCGCGAAAACCGTGAAGATGAAGACCGGTCACCACGGCGCGAATCATCCGGTGAAAGACCTGGAAGACGGCCGCGTGGTCATCACGTCGCAGAACCACGGTTTTGCTGTCGATGCGAACACGCTGCCCGCCAACGCCCGCGTCACGCATGTGTCGCTCTTCGACGGCACGCTGCAAGGCTTCGCGCTCTCCGACAAGCCGGCTTTCTGCTTCCAGGGTCACCCGGAAGCATCGCCGGGTCCGCACGACATCGCGTATCTGTTCGACCGCTTTACCGGATTGATGGACGCGAAGAAGGCCGGCAAGACCGCGGCGGCGTAAGAACGCACGCCGCGGCAAGCCCGGCGGCAAGCCCGGAATCAGGCAGCCAGAAGCAAAGCGCGCGCAACGCCCACGCGGCGCGCGCCGACGGAAAGAATTCAGGAATACATTAGCGAGAGCGTTATGCCCAAGCGGACAGACATCAAGAGCATTCTCATTATCGGCGCGGGTCCGATCATCATCGGCCAGGCGTGCGAGTTCGATTACTCGGGCGCGCAGGCATGCAAGGCGCTGCGTGAGGAAGGCTACAAGGTCATCCTCGTCAACAGCAATCCGGCGACGATCATGACCGACCCGAACACGGCCGACGTGACCTACATCGAGCCGATTACGTGGGAAGTGGTTGAGCGCATCATCGCGAAGGAGCGCCCGGACGCAATCTTGCCGACCATGGGCGGCCAGACCGCGCTGAACTGCGCGCTCGATCTCCACGCGCATGGCGTGCTCACGAAGTACAACGTCGAGCTGATCGGCGCGTCGCCGGAAGCCATCGACAAGGCGGAAGACCGCCAGAAATTCAAAGACGCGATGACGAAGATCGGCCTCGGTTCGGCCAAGTCGGGCACCGCGCATTCGATGGAAGAAGCGCTGTCGGTGCAAGCGGACATCGCGGCACAAACCGGCAGCGGCGGCTATCCGGTCGTGATCCGCCCGTCGTTCACGCTCGGCGGCTCGGGCGGCGGCATCGCGTACAACCGCGAAGAATTCGAAGAGATCTGCAAGCGCGGCCTCGATCTGTCGCCCACGCGCGAGCTGCTGATCGAAGAATCGCTGCTCGGCTGGAAAGAGTACGAGATGGAAGTGGTCCGCGACAAGAAGGACAACTGCATCATCGTCTGCTCGATCGAAAATCTGGACCCGATGGGCATCCACACCGGCGACTCGATCACCGTCGCGCCGGCGCAAACGCTCACCGACAAGGAATATCAGGTGCTGCGTAACGCGTCGCTCGCGGTGCTGCGCGAGATCGGCGTGGACACGGGCGGCTCGAACGTGCAGTTCTCGATCAATCCGAAAGACGGCCGGATGATCGTGATCGAAATGAACCCGCGCGTGTCGCGTTCGTCGGCATTGGCATCGAAGGCCACCGGCTTCCCGATCGCCAAGGTCGCGGCCAAGCTGGCAGTCGGCTACACGCTCGACGAGCTCAAGAACGAAATCACCGGCGGCCAGACGCCGGCTTCGTTCGAACCGACTATCGACTACGTCGTCACCAAGATTCCGCGCTTTGCGTTCGAGAAATTCCGCGAAGCCGATTCGCGCCTGACCACGCAGATGAAGTCGGTCGGCGAAGTCATGGCGATTGGCCGCACCTTCCAGGAGTCGTTCCAGAAGGCGCTGCGCGGTCTCGAAGTCGGCGTCGACGGTCTGGACGAAAAGACCACGAACCGCGACGAGATCATCCGCGAAATCGGCGAAGCCGGCCCGGACCGTATCTGGTACGTGGGCGACGCGTTCCGTATCGGCATGACGGCGCATGAAATTTTCGAAGAGACGTCTATCGACCCGTGGTTCCTCGCGCAGATCGAACAGGTCGTGCTGAAGGAAAAGGCGCTGGCCGGCCGCACGCTCGCGAGCCTTTCGAAGGAAGAGCTCAAGTATCTGAAGCAGAGCGGCTTCTCCGACCGGCGTCTCGCGAAGCTCGTCGGCGCGAAGCCCGCTGAAGTGCGCGCGCGCCGCATCGAGTTGAATGTGCGTCCGGTGTACAAGCGCGTCGACACGTGCGCGGCGGAGTTCGCGACGAAAACCGCGTACATGTACTCGACCTACGAGGAAGAGTGCGAAGCGAACCCGACGAACAACAAGAAGATCATGGTGCTGGGCGGCGGCCCGAACCGGATCGGCCAGGGCATCGAGTTCGACTACTGCTGCGTGCACGCCGCGCTCGCCATGCGCGAAGACGGCTACGAAACGATCATGGTCAACTGCAACCCTGAAACCGTTTCGACCGACTACGACACGTCCGATCGTCTGTACTTCGAATCGCTCACGCTCGAAGACGTGCTCGAAATCGTCGACAAGGAAAAGCCGGTCGGCGTGATCGTGCAATACGGCGGCCAGACGCCGCTGAAGCTCGCGCTCGACCTTGAAGCGAACGGAGTGCCGATCATCGGCACGTCGCCGGACATGATCGACGCCGCCGAAGACCGCGAGCGTTTCCAGAAGCTGCTGCAAGACCTCGGCCTGCGTCAGCCGCCGAATCGCACCGCGCGCGCCGAAGACGAAGCGCTGAAGCTCGCCGACGAAATCGGCTATCCGCTCGTCGTGCGTCCGTCGT
Source organism: Paraburkholderia sp. RCC_158 (assembly GCF_041355255.1). Classification (NCBI taxonomy): domain Bacteria; kingdom Pseudomonadati; phylum Pseudomonadota; class Betaproteobacteria; order Burkholderiales; family Burkholderiaceae; genus Paraburkholderia; species Paraburkholderia sp. RCC_158. Next base: position 272,820 of record NZ_JBFUPM010000002.1, read on the forward strand.
ACGTGCTGGGCGGCCGCGCGATGGAAATCGTCCACGAGCCGCGCGACCTCGAGCGCTACATGCGCGAGGCCGTGAAGGTATCGAACGATTCGCCGGTGCTGCTCGACCGCTTCCTGAACGACGCGATCGAATGCGACGTGGACTGCATTTCGGACGGCGAGGCGGTGTTCATCGGCGGCGTGATGGAGCACATCGAACAGGCGGGCGTGCACTCCGGCGACTCGGCTTGCTCGCTGCCGCCGTACTCGCTGTTGAAGGAAACCGTGGCTGAGCTCAAGCGCCAGACCGGCGCGATGGCGAAGGCGCTGAACGTGATCGGTCTGATGAACGTGCAGTTCGCGATTCAGCAAGTGCCGCAGGCGGACGGCTCGAAAGAAGACGTCATCTACGTGCTGGAAGTGAACCCGCGCGCCTCGCGCACGGTGCCGTACGTGTCGAAGGCGACCAGCCTGCCGCTCGCCAAGATCGCGGCGCGCGCAATGGTCGGCCAGAAGCTCGCGCAGCAAGGCGTGACGAAGGAAATCGAGCCGCCGTACTTCAGCGTGAAGGAAGCGGTGTTCCCGTTCGTCAAGTTCCCGGCAGTCGATCCGGTGCTCGGACCCGAAATGCGTTCGACCGGCGAAGTGATGGGCGTGGGCCGCACGTTCGGCGAAGCGCTCTTCAAGTCGCAGCTCGCGGCGGGCTCGCGTCTGCCGGAGTCGGGCACGGTGCTGCTGACGGTGATGGACGCCGACAAGCCGAAGGCCGTCGAAGTCGCGCGCATGCTGCACGAACTCGGTTATCCGATCGTCGCCACCAAGGGTACGGCAGCCGCGATCGAAGCGGCCGGCGTGCCGGTGAAGGTCGTCAACAAGGTGAAGGACGGCCGTCCGCACATCGTCGACATGATCAAGAACGGCGAGATCGCGCTGGTTTTCACGACCGTCGACGAAACGCGCGCGGCGATTGCCGATTCGCGTTCGATCCGCATGAGCGCGCAGGCCAACAAGGTCACGTACTACACGACGATGTCGGGCGCGCGCGCGGCGGTCGAAGGCTTGCGCTACCTGAAGGACCTGGAAGTCTATGATTTACAAGGTTTGCACGCTCGCCTAAACTAAGGCTTCGAATACCTGTCCAGGATGTAAGTGCCGCGGTTAAGCGGCGTTTCGCAGGTGCTGTGGTCCGGGTTTTCCTCCGGCCGCCGGCTCCCGCGAAATGCACTTAACCGCGGTGATTTTTTTTACGGCCGTTTTTTGTTCCAAAGCGCTCCCATCTGCCGCTTTAGCGCCAGATCCCAAAAAGGGCCGGGAGGGTTTGGAGCGGCCCGGCGTTTTTTCGAGAGTTGTTTATGAGCACTATTCCATTGACCAAGCGCGGCGCAGACATGCTGCGCGACGAATTGCAGCGGCTGAAATCGGTCGAGCGCCCCGCCGTGATCAACTCGATCGCGGAAGCGCGCGCGCAGGGCGATCTGTCCGAAAACGCGGAATACGATGCCGCAAAAGAGAAGCAGGGCTTTATCGAAGGCCGCATCGCCGAAATCGAATCGAAGCTGGCGGGCGCGCAGGTGATCGACCCGTCGCAGGTTGAGGCGGACGGCCGCGTGGTGTTCGGCGCGACCGTCGAACTGGAAGACCTGGACTCGGGCGCATCGGTCAAATATCAGATCGTCGGCGACGACGAAGCGGACATCGACCATGGCCTCATCTCCATCAGTTCCCCGATTGCGCGCGCGCTGATCGGCAAGTCCGAAGGCGATGTCGCGTCCGTGCAGGCGCCAGGCGGCGTGCGCGAGTACGAAATCATCGCGGTCAGCTACGTTTGAAGGCGACTCCGGTGTCACTGATGCCGCATCGAATCTTTCGTCTGCTGACGGTCGTGTGGGTCGGCAGTCTGCTCACTATCGGCTATGCAGTCGCGCCGGTGCTGTTCACGTCGCTCGACCGGTCGACGGCGGGCGCGGTGGCGGCGCAACTGTTTCGCATCGAAGGTGTGCTTGGCGCGGTCTGCGGCATTTTGCTGCTCGGTCTCGCCAACGTGGTGATCCGGCGCGGCGGCAACGCATACCGGCGCTTGCGCTGGCTGGTGGCCGGCATGCTGGTCTGTGTGCTGGTCGGTTATTTTGCGTTGCAGCCCTTCATGAACGCGATGCGCGTGGCCGCGCTGGAAGCCGGCACGGACATCGCGCATTCCGCCTATGCGGCGCGCTTCGGCATGCTGCACGGCGTCTCGAGCGTGTTCTACCTGATCGAAAGCCTGCTGGGCATTGTGCTCGTGTGGAAATTGCCCGTGGGCACGGGAGCCGGCGCCGCGCAGCAGGGCGCTCGCGACGATGTGTCCGGAAAAGTGGCGGGCTAGGGAATGCTGGCGGTTGCGGCAGGCGCCGCACGCAACGCAGGCAAGGTGCAGCTCGCGCCGCACCGTTAATCCGCCTGCTTGTTTCAATCGATTATTTCGACTGATGCGCGCGCTTCGCGCTGGTTTGCCGCTTCTTCGCGCGCTTGATGTTGCCGCCTTGCGTGACGCGCTCGTTGCCGCGCACCAGCACGGCTTTCGCCTTCGGCTTGCGCATGGGCACTTCGCTCGGCTTCACGACCTTGACGACGCGCGGCGCACGGCCCTTGCCGGGGTTGGCTTCGACAGCGGCTTCGCGGGCGCTCGGCAGTGCGCCGCGTTTGCCTTTTACTGCGGGTTGCGCGGCGGCTTCGGGCTTCCAGATGACCAGCAGCTTGCCGATATGCTGGATCGGCGCGGCGTTCAGCTTGTCGCAGATCTGTTCGTAGATCGCGATGCGCTCTTCGCGTTCGTCGCCGAACACGCGGATCTTGATCAGCTGATGAGCGGCGAGGTGAACCTTGATCTCGGCGAGCACGGCGTCGGTCAAACCTTCGGCGCCGACGAGCACGACCGGTTTGAGCGCATGTGCCTGGGAGCGCAACTCGGCGCGTTGGTCGGAAGAGACTTTGAGGGCGGGCATGTGAAGTGGGAGACTCGACTAAAATGGCGGCACCTGCGCTCCCCAGTCCGTCTTTCGGCGAATTGGAGCGGAACACGATTGGGACACTGCGGCAGGCGGCGCGTCAGGACAACAGAATCGCGGATAACTGCCAGTTTTCTGGCGGGAGCCGCGCGAATTAACCGCGTATTATCCGCTAAAGCGTGACATGACGCAGCAAGAGTTCAACGTTTAATGGCAAAAAACAAGTTTAATACGGCGTGGCTGCACGACCACATCAATGATCCCTACGTGAAAATGGCGCAGCGGGAAGGCTATCGCGCCCGCGCCGCCTACAAGCTGAAGGAAATCGATGAGCAGGACAAGCTGATCCGGCCGGGGCAGGTCATCGTCGATCTCGGCTCGACGCCGGGCAGCTGGAGCCAGTACGCGCGCAACAAGCTGGCAAAGGGGTCGCAGCGCGACGCGGAGCGTCAGGGCGGGATCGACGGCACGATCATCGCGCTCGACCTTCTGCCGATGGAACCCGTCGCCGACGTCCACTTCATTCAGGGCGACTTCCGCGAGGAAGCCGTGCTCGGCCAACTGGAAGAATTAGTCGGAGAGCGGCAAGTCGATCTTGTAATTTCGGATATGGCGCCCAACCTGTCGGGAGTGGCATTGGCGGATGCGGCGCGAATCGAGCATTTGTGCGATCTCGCGCTGGAATTTTCGCAAAATCACCTGAAACCGGATGGTGCCCTTTTAGTCAAATGCTTTCACGGCAGCGGTTACAGCCAGATTGTCGAAAAGTTCAAGCGCCAGTTCAAGGTGGTGGCTGCCCGCAAGCCCAAGGCTTCGCGGGACAAGTCGTCGGAAACGTTTATTTTGGGTAAGCATCTGAAAAGGCCCGCGTAGGGCGCCGCGTAGTCCCCGCCATGCTATTTCTGTGGTAGCGAAACCTTATGGCAGGGGTCTGCGGACTGGATTAGAATGCTTTCGTGGTGCCGCAAGGCAAATGTAGGCGCCCGTCTAAGTGAAGGAGTGGTGCTTTGAACAACAATATGTTTTCGAAGGCAGCAGTGTGGCTGGTTATCGCACTGGTGCTATTTACGGTGTTCAAGCAGTTCGACAAGCCCCGTGTCCAGGAAGGCGTTTCCTATTCGCAGTTCATGGACGACGCGAAGAACGGCAAAGTCAAGAACGTCATTGTCCAGGGGCGGAACCTCACGGTCACTCCAGCAGACGGCCAGAAGTACCAGATCGTCTCGCCGGGCGACATCTGGATGGTCGGCGATCTGATGAAGTACGGCGTTCAGGTAAGCGGCAAGGCTGACGACGAACCCAATGCGCTGGTTTCCGCGCTGTATTACCTCGGGCCGACGATCCTCATTATCGGTTTCTGGTTCTACATGATGCGACAGATGCAGGGAGGCGGGAAAGGCGGCGCCTTCTCGTTCGGCAAGTCGCGCGCGCGTCTGATCGACGAAAACAACAACGCAATCAATTTCACCGACGTCGCCGGTTGCGACGAAGCGAAGGAAGAAGTCTCCGAACTGGTCGATTTCCTGCGCGACCCGCAGAAGTTTCAGAAGCTCGGTGGCCGTATTCCGCGTGGCGTGCTGCTCGTCGGCCCACCGGGAACGGGTAAGACGCTGCTTGCTCGCGCCATCGCGGGCGAAGCGAAAGTGCCGTTCTTCAGCATCTCGGGTTCGGACTTCGTCGAAATGTTCGTCGGCGTCGGCGCGGCTCGTGTGCGCGACATGTTTGAGCAGGCGAAGAAGCACGCACCGTGCATCGTGTTCATCGACGAAATCGACGCGGTCGGCCGTCATCGCGGCGCCGGCATGGGCGGCGGTAACGACGAGCGCGAGCAGACGCTGAATCAGATGCTCGTCGAAATGGACGGCTTCGAGGCGAACTCCGGCGTCATCGTGATCGCCGCAACGAACCGTTCGGACGTGCTCGACAAGGCGCTGCTGCGTCCGGGCCGTTTCGACCGCCAGGTGTACGTCGGTCTGCCGGATATTCGCGGCCGCGAACACATCATGAAGGTTCACCTGCGCAAGGTGCCGATTTCGAACGACGTCGACGCAGCGGTCATCGCGCGCGGCACGCCGGGCTTTTCGGGCGCCGATCTGGCGAACCTCGTGAACGAAGCGGCATTGTTCGCGGCACGCCGCGGCAAGCGCATCGTCGAAATGACGGATTTCGAAGACGCGAAGGACAAGATCTTCATGGGTCCGGAGCGCAAGTCGGCCGTAATCCGCGAAGAGTCGAAGCGCGCTACGGCGTATCACGAGTCGGGCCACGCAGTCATCGCGAAGCTGCTGCCGAAGGCCGATCCGGTGCACAAGGTCACGATCATTCCGCGTGGCCGCGCATTGGGCGTCACGTGGCAGTTGCCGGAGCACGACAACGAAACGTACTCGAAAGACTATCTGCTTGACCGTCTTGCGATTCTGTTCGGCGGCCGCGTTGCGGAAGAGTTGTTCCTGAACCTGATCAGCACGGGCGCGTCGGACGACTTCAACAAGGCCACGCAAACCGCGCGCGCCATGGTCGCTCGCTTCGGCATGACCGACGCGTTGGGACCGATGGTCTACGTGGACGACGAAAACGATGCCACGCCGTTCGGTCGCGGCTTCACGCGCACCATTTCGGAAGCCACGCAGCAGAAGGTCGACGCGGAAATTCGCCGCGTGCTGGACGAGCAGTACAACCTCGCGAAGCGCCTGCTGGACGAAAACCGCGACAAGGTCGAGGCAATGACCGCCGCGCTGATGGAGTGGGAAACGATCGACGCCGATCAGATCAACGACATCATGGCAGGACGTCCGCCGCGCTCGCCGAAGAGCTCGCCGCCGTCGGCAAGCGACGCGTCGTCGGGCGGCAGCCCCGGTACAGAAGTCAAGCCGGGTAGCGCGACCGCGCCGGCCTGATCGGCTGGCAGTAGAAAGTGCGGGCCGGTGTGTTTCACACCGGCCCGTTTTGCATTTATCCGCCTATTCGACTTCACGCTACGTGTCTACCGCCGCTTTCTCTCCTTCCACCATCCCCGAGCCGTTGCAGTGCGGGCGGTTCAAGCTGAGCTTCGAACGCCCGTTGGTCATGGGCATCCTGAACGTCACGCCCGATTCTTTCTCCGACGGCGGCCAGTACGCGATGCGCGCCGATGCGTTGCGCCAGGCGGAGCGCATGATGCTCGAAGGCGCGGACATCATCGACATTGGCGGCGAATCGACGCGCCCCGGCGCGCCGCCCGTGCCGCTCGACGAAGAACTCGAGCGCGTGATCCCGCTTATCGAGCAACTGCGTGGCGCCAACGTGCCGCTCTCGGTCGACACCTACAAGCCCGAAGTGATGCGGCATGCACTGAGCGCGGGCGCCGATCTGATCAACGACATCTGGGGCTTTCGCATGCCCAGTGCCGTGGATGCGGTGCGCGACAGCGACTGCGGCCTGTGCGTGATGCACATGCTGGGCGAGCCGCAGACCATGCAGCTCGGCGAGCCGGCTTACGGCGATGTCGTCGGCGAGGTCAGGCAGTTCCTCGAGGAACGCGTGGCGGTGCTTATGCAGGCGGGCATCGCGCGTGGCCGGATCAGCGTGGACCCCGGCTTTGGTTTCGGCAAGGCCGTGGTCGAGCACAATTACGCGCTGCTCGCGCGGCTCGCGGACACCGCGCCGCGGGCAGAGCCGCCGTATCCGATCCTCGCGGGCATGTCGCGCAAATCGATGATCGGCGCCGTCACGGGTCGCGCGGCGCCGGAGCGCGTCGCGGGCAGCATCGCCGCCGCGGTGTTGGCAGCGGAACGCGGCGCGGCAATCCTGCGCGTGCACGACGTCGCGCAAACAGTAGACGCATTGAAAGTCTGGGCAGCTCTGCGCGACGCGGCGAATGGCGCCGGCCCGCGCGGATGAGCCCAAAGCAAGGAGGAATATAAAAGATGGCACGTCGTTATTTCGGCACGGACGGTATTCGGGGCAAGGTCGGCGAAGGGCCTATTACGCCGGAATTTGTATTGCGGCTCGGCTATGCAGCGGGCAAGGTGCTCGTCGGCGCGGACCGCTGGGCGCGCACGGGCACGCGGCCCACGGTGCTGATCGGTAAGGACACGCGCGTGTCGGGCTACATGCTCGAGGCCGCGCTCGAGGCGGGTTTCTCGGCGGCGGGCGTCGATGTGATGCTGGCGGGCCCGATGCCGACGCCGGGCATCGCCTATCTGACGCGCGCGCTGCGGCTCGCGGCCGGCGTCGTGATCAGCGCGTCGCACAATCCGTATTACGACAACGGCATCAAGTTCTTTTCCGCCGACGGCAACAAGCTGCCGGACGACGTCGAATCGCAGATCGAAGAGCACCTCGAGTTGCCGCTCGCCTGCGCGGCGTCGGAACAGCTCGGCAAGGCGCGGCGTCTCGACGACGCAGCGGGCCGCTACATCGAGTTCTGCAAGAGCACGTTTCCGGCCGCGTTCGATCTGCGCGGGCTGAAGCTGGTGGTCGATTGCGCGCACGGCGCCGCGTATGACGTCGCGCCGCACGTGTTCCACGAGCTGGGCGCCGAGGTCATTCCAATCGGCGTCGCGCCGAACGGCTTCAATATCAACGACGGCGTCGGCGCGACCGCGCCCGATGCGCTGGTGCGCGCGGTGCGGGCGAATCACGCGGACCTCGGCATCGCGCTCGACGGCGACGCCGACCGTCTGCAGGTCGTCGACGCGGCAGGACGCCTCTACAACGGCGACGAACTGCTGTACGTGCTGGTGAAGGACCGCATCGCGACCGACGGCAAGGTGGAAGGCGCGGTCGGAACCTTGATGACCAATATGGCCGTCGAGGTCGCGTTGCAGGCGGCGGGCGTCAAGTTCGTGCGCGCGGCGGTCGGCGACCGCTACGTGCTCGAGCAGTTGCGCGAACACGGCTGGCAGCTCGGCGCGGAGGGGTCCGGCCACATTCTGTCGCTCGACCGCCATTCGACGGGCGACGGCATCGTCTCCGCGCTTCTCGTGCTTGCCGCAATGAAGCGCAGCGACAGCACGCTCGCCGAACTGCTCGACGGCGTCACGCTGTTCCCGCAGAAGCTGATCAATGTGCGCATGAAGCCGGACGCCGACTGGAAGGGCAGCGACGCTATCCGGCGCGCGATTGCGAGCGCGGAAGACGCGCTCAATGGCCGCGGGCGCGTGCTGATTCGCGCGTCGGGCACGGAGCCGGTGCTGCGCGTGATGGTCGAGGCGGAACACGTCGACGATGCGCTGCGGCACGCGGAAGCAATCGCGGCCGCGGTGAAGCAGGCGACGGCGTAAGCGGTCACTCACCTGCGAGCGTGGCGGCTGTGTGTCGCCCTGCTTGTCTGTAGGACCGTGGGCGTTTTCCGCCGCAGTTGCCTGACGGAACGCGCCCGCCAAACCGCATATCTGCCCTGGCTTAGGCGCGTCTGCGGATCTTTCTACTCATTCGCGGTCGCCGCGCTCGGCCGGCACGCGTGCATTCGCCCACTGGCGTACCCGGAAGCCCGCAGCCGCCACACCCGCCTCTTTGCCCCGGCGCAAGAGCGCCTTCCAGCCGGACCGTCCCGTCCTGGTCGCATCCGCAAACGTTCGCGCCCCATTTTTTTCGCCTAATCTCTACAAGGCACGGCCAAACCGCCACCAAGCCACCGATCTACCCGCGCAAACGCCTTTCACATTAGTAACCCCACTGTCACACGCGTTTCACGGTTAGTCACGTTACTGTCACAAAGAGACCCTAAGCTTCGCGGTGTTCAGTTATCCGCTCACACCGCTCACACCTTGGAGGTTTCGATGAAATTGATGCAAACCGTGTTCGCTGGCGTCGCTGGCGCGTTCTTCGCGATGGCCGCAAACGCAGCAGACATCACCGGCGCGGGCAGCACCTTCGCAGCACCGATCTACACGAAGTGGGCCGACGCCTATCAGAAGTCCGGCGGCGGCAAGGTTAACTACCAGGGCATCGGCTCGTCGGGCGGCGTGAAGCAGATCATCGCCAAGACGGTCGATTTCGCCGGTTCCGACGCTCCGCTGAAGGACGACGAACTCGCGAAAGACGGCCTGTTCCAGTTCCCGACGGTGGTGGGCGGCGTGGTGCCGGTCGTCAACGTGCCGGGCGTGAAGCCGGCTGAACTGGTGCTGTCGGGCGAAGTGCTGGGCGACATCTATCTGGGCAAGATCAAGAAGTGGAACGATCCGGCGATCGTTGCACTGAACCCGAAGGTCAAGCTGCCCGACACCGACATCGCCGTGGTGCGCCGCGCCGACGGTTCGGGCACGAGCTTCATCTGGACGAACTACCTGTCGAAGGTCAACACGGAATGGAAGTCGAAGGTCGGTGAAGGTTCGACGGTCAACTGGCCGACCGGCACGGGCGGCAAGGGCAACGACGGCGTCGCGGCTTTCGTGCAACGCCTGCCGGGCGCAATCGGTTACGTCGAATGGGCGTACGCGAAGCAGAACCACATGACCTACGTCGCGCTGAAGAATTCGACGGGCACGGTGGTCGAGCCGAAGACGGACACGTTCAAGGCAGCGGCAGCGGGCGCGGACTGGTCGAAGTCGTTCTACCAGATCCTCACGAACGAGCCGGGCAAGAACGCATGGCCGATCGTCGGCGCAACCTTCGTGCTGTTGCACACGACGCAGGAAAAGGCGCCGCAAGGCAGCGAAACGCTGAAGTTCTTCGACTGGGCGTTCAAGAACGGCACGCAGGCCGCGAACGATCTGGACTACATCTCGCTGCCGGAATCGGTCGTGTCGGAAATCAAGACGCAGTGGAAGTCGAAGGTGAAGGACGCTTCGGGCAAGCCGATCGCCGAGTAAGCACCGCCCCCGCAGTAATGGGCAACCGCTTCACGTAACACATTGGCCGTCCTCGCGTGAGGACGGCCAATGGCATTGACCGGCGCCGCTTTCATCGGCCGAACCTGGCGGGCGCCAGCGTCATCAGTGCATGTACGCACCACCTGCATCATCCGCCGCGCGACATACGTCGCATGGCAACTGGAAAAGGTCCATCAGGCTCTTATGTCTGACATCCAATTAGCGTCAGGCGCACCGGGAGCGACGCCGCCAGGCAGCGCCTCGCAGCAGAAAGCGCCTAGCCGCGCCGGCGACGTGATCTTCGGCGGCCTTGCGCGCCTTGCCGCCATCGTTACGCTGTTGCTGCTCGGCGGCATCATTGTGTCGCTCGTCGTCGCCTCCATGCCGTCGATCAGGCAGTTCGGCCTCAGCTTCCTGTGGAACGCCGAATGGGATCCGCCCAGCAAGCAGTTCGGCGCGCTGGTGCCGATCTACGGCACGATCGCCACGTCGATCATTGCACTCATCATCGCGGTGCCTGTGAGCTTCGGCATCGCGCTCTTTCTGACCGAACTCTCGCCCGCGTGGCTGCGCCGGCCGCTCGGCATCGCGATCGAACTGCTGGCCGCGATTCCGTCGATCGTCTACGGCATGTGGGGTCTGCTCGTGTTCGCACCGATCTTCGCGACGTGGTTCGAGAAGCCGCTCGGCGCGGTGCTCGGCGGCATTCCGGTGATCGGCGCGCTGTTCCAGGGCGCGCCCATCGGCATCGGCATTCTGTGCGCCGGCGTGATCCTCGCGATCATGATTATTCCGTACATCGCCTCGGTGATGCGCGACGTCTTCGAAGTCACGCCCGTGCTGCTGAAGGAATCGGCGTACGGCATCGGCTGCACGACGTGGGAAGTGATGTGGAAGATCGTGCTGCCCTTCACGAAGAGCGGTGTGATCGGCGGCGTGATGCTCGGCCTCGGCCGCGCGCTCGGCGAAACGATGGCCGTGACCTTCGTGATCGGCAATACGAATCTGCTCGACAACGTGTCGCTCTTTTCGCCGGGCAACAGCATTACGTCGGCGCTCGCCAATGAATTCGCCGAAGCCGATCCGGGCCTGCATACGTCGGCGCTGATGGAACTCGGCCTCATCCTCTTTGTGATTACCTTTATCGTGCTGGCGATTTCCAAGGTCATGCTGCTGCGTCTCGAGAAAGGGGAGGGCGCGAAATGAGCCGGACCACCTTGAACATGCCGGGTTCGAACGACGCGGCCGCGCTCGAAAAAATGCGCGTGCGTCTGCAAGGACGCCGCCGCCTGCAAAACGCGATCGCGTTGACGCTGTCGCTCGCGGCAATGGCCTTCGGTCTGCTGTGGCTGGTCTGGATTCTGTACACGACGCTGCGCCTCGGCATCGGCGGCTTGTCGGTCGAACTGTTCACGCAGTCTACGCCGCCGCCGAATACCGATGGCGGCGGTCTCGCCAACGCGATCGTCGGCAGCTTGATGCTGGTTGTGCTCGCAACGTTCGTCGGCACGCCGATCGGCATTCTCGCCGGCGTCTATCTTGCGGAATATGGGCAGAAGGGCTGGCTCGCGAGCGTCACGCGCTTCATCAACGACATTCTGTTGTCGGCGCCGTCGATCGTCGTCGGTCTCTTCGTCTATGCGCTCGTCGTGGCGAAGATGGGCCACTTCAGCGGCTGGGCCGGCGTGTTCGCGCTCGCGCTGCTGCAGATTCCGATCGTGATCCGCACCACCGAAAACATGCTGAAACTCGTGCCGAACGCATTGCGTGAAGCGGCGTTCGCACTCGGCACGCCGAAGTGGAAGATGGTGCTGTCGATCACGCTGAAGGCGTCGATTGCGGGCATCGTCACCGGCGTGCTGCTCGCTGTTGCACGCATTGCAGGCGAAACCGCGCCGCTGCTTTTCACCGCGTTGTCGAACCAGTTTTTCTCGGCGGATATGAGCCAGCCGGTGGCCAATCTGCCGGTCACGATCTACAAGTTTGCGATGAGCCCGTTCGCGCAATGGCAATCGCTCGCGTGGGCCGGCGTCTTCCTGATCACGCTCGCGGTGCTGGGACTGAACATCCTCGCGCGCACGATCTTTTCGAACAAGTAAGGGCGGAGTGTAATCCGATGAACATGGCAGAAACTCAACTCAATCCGATCTCGCGTCCCACTGCGCCCGCCGGTTTCGATCCTGCAGAAAGCGGCCAGGAGCCGTCGCCGTCGCGTCCGAAGATCGAGGTCAACGACCTGAACTTCTTCTACGGCAAGTATCACGCGCTGAAGAACATCAATCTGCAGATTCCCGAAGGCAAGGTGACCGCGTTCATCGGTCCGTCGGGCTGCGGAAAGTCGACGCTGCTGCGCACGTTCAACAAGATGTACGCGCTGTATCCCGAGCAACGCGCCGAAGGCGAGATCCTGATGGACGGCGAAAACCTGCTGACGTCCAAGCGCGATATTTCGCTGCTGCGCGCGCGCATCGGCATGGTGTTCCAGAAGCCGACGCCGTTCCCGATGTCGATCTACGACAACATCGCGTTCGGCGTGAAGATGTTCGAATCGCTGCCGCGCTCCGAGATGGACGACCGCGTCGAATGGGCGCTCACGAAGGCCGCGCTCTGGAACGAAGTGAAGGACAAGCTCGGCCAGAGCGGCTACGGTTTGTCGGGCGGCCAGCAGCAGCGTTTGTGCATCGCGCGCGGCATTGCGATCCGTCCTGAAGTGCTGCTGCTCGACGAGCCTTGCTCGGCGCTGGACCCGATTTCGACGGGCCGTATCGAAGAACTGATCGCCGAATTGAAGAGCGATTACACGGTCGTGATCGTCACGCACAACATGCAACAGGCGGCCCGCTGTTCGGACTACACTGCCTATATGTACCTGGGCGAACTGATCGAATTCGGCGACACCGAAAAGATCTTCATCAAGCCGGTCCGTAAAGAAACGGAAGACTACATTACAGGCCGCTTCGGCTAATTCGCCGGGCAAAACAACGGAGTACGACATGTCCGATAAACATTTGTCCAGCCAGTTCGACGCCGACCTGAACCTGGTTTCCTCGAAGGTGCTCGAAATGGGCGGCCTCGTCGAATCGCAGATCGTCAACGCGATGCAGGCGCTCAACGAATTCGACCTCGACATCGCCGAGCAGGTGATCGCCGCCGAAGAGCGCCTGAACAAGATGGAAGTGGAAATCGACGAGGAATGCAGCAACATCATCGCGCGCCGTCAGCCGGCCGCGCGTGACTTGCGTCTGTTGATCGCGATCTCGAAGACCATCACGAACCTCGAGCGCGCCGGCGACGAAGCAGAGAAAATCGCCAAGCGCACCAAGCGTCTGATGGAAGACGGCGCGTCGCGCACCATCAATATCGCCGAGATCAAATTGTCGGGCGAAATGGCGGTGTCGATTCTGCGCCGCGCGCTCGACGCGTTCGCGCGTCTCGACACGGTGGCCGCCGCGCAAATCGTGCGCGACGATAAAGCGATCGACGAAGAATTCCGCGCGTTCGTGCGCAAGCTGATTTCGTACATGACCGAAGATCCGCGTTCCATTTCGGTGGGCCTCGATTTTCTGTTCATTGCGAAGGCGATCGAACGGATCGGCGACCACGCGAAGAACATCGCCGAATTTATTATTTACATCGTGAAGGGCACGGACGTGCGGCACAAGTCGCGCGACGCGCTCGAACGCGAAGCGCTCAGTTAATCCAGAGATAAGGACCAGAGGTGCCGATGCCCAGCAGCATTCTCGTCATTGAAGATGAGCCCGCCATTTCCGAATTGATTTCGGTGAATCTTCAACACGCCGGACACTGCCCGATTCGCGCGTACAACGCGGAACAGGCGCAGAACCTGATCAGCGATGTACTGCCCGACCTCGTGCTGCTCGACTGGATGCTGCCCGGCAAGTCGGGCATTGCGTTCGCGCGCGACCTGCGCAACAACGAACGCACGAAGCACATTCCGATCATCATGCTGACCGCGCGCGGCGACGAGCAGGACAAGGTGCTCGGCCTCGAAATCGGCGCGGACGACTACGTCACCAAACCGTTTTCGCCGAAGGAACTGATGGCGCGCATCAAGGCGGTGCTGCGCCGCCGCGCGCCGCAATTGACCGAAGACGTGGTCGCGATCAACGGATTGAAGCTCGATCCGGCAACGCATCGCGTGGCCGCGCATGCCGAAGGCAGCGAGATCAAGCTCGATCTCGGTCCGACCGAATTCCGTCTGCTGCACTTTTTCATGACGCACCCGGAGCGCGTGCACAGCCGCACGCAACTGCTCGATCAGGTGTGGGGCGATCACGTGTTCGTCGAAGAGCGTACCGTCGACGTGCATATCAAGCGTCTGCGCGCGGCGCTCAAGCCGGCAGGTTGCGATGCTATGATCGAGACGGTCCGCGGCAGCGGCTACCGCCTGGCCAAGAGCGCCTGATCTCAGCTTGATCCTGCGCGATCTCTTGCAGCGGCGGCGCGCACGCCGTTTTCTTCGATCGTTTTAGACCATGAACATCATCTGGGCGCGCTCCGTCGTTTCGATCGTGCTGCTCGCCATCCTGTGCGTGGTGGTCGGCGCATTAGTGAACGTGAAGGCGGCATTGATCCTTGCGGTCGTCATGCTGCTTTTGCAGAGCCTCTTCGGCACTTTCCATAAAGAGCGTTTGTGGCGTTTGCTCGACGCGCCGGTGTACGGCGAAGTGCCGAGCGCCCCCGGCATCTGGGGCGAAATCTACTACCGTTTGCATAAGCTCGCGAAGCGCTGGCATGCGCAGGTGCGCCAGGTCGAGCAGCAGCATTCGCGCTTCATTCAGGCTATTCAGGCGTCGCCGAACGGCGTCGCGATGCTCGACGATCACGATCAGATCGAGTGGTGCAATGCCATTTCCGAAGAACATTTCGGGCTCGACGCGAAGCGCGATTTGCGTCAGCACATCACGCATCTAGTGCGTCAGCCGGACTTCGTGCGCTATCTGAATTCGCATCAGTACGAGCAGATGCTGATCATGCGCGGCATGGGCGAGAAGCGGCAGAACGTGCTGTCCGTGCAGGTGTTTCCTTATGGCGAGAATCGCAAGCTGGTGCTGTCGCAAGACATCACCGAGCTCGAGCGCACCGACGCGATGCGCCGCGATTTCGTCGCCAACGTATCGCATGAACTGAAGACGCCGCTTACGGTTCTGTCGGGCTTTCTCGAAACGATGCGCGAGCTGCCGTTAAGCGAAGCGGAACGCGCGCGTTATCTGGAACTGATGGAGCAGCAGGCGTCGCGCATGCGCCATATCGTGAACGATCTGCTCGTGCTCGCCAAACTCGAGGGCGACAACAAGCCGCCGAGCGATCAGATGATCGACATGCGCGCGGTGTTGCGGCATCTGCGCGACGACGCTGAAAGCCTGTCGAGCGACCACCACATCATCACATTCGAAGCGGACGAAGGGCTGACCGTGACGGGCGTCGAAACCGAACTTTTGAGCGCGTTCGGCAATCTCGTGACCAATGCGATTCGCTATACGCCCGACGGCGGCGCGATCAGGGTGAGCTGGCAGACGCAAGGCGGCGCCGCAGTGTTCTCGGTGACCGATAGCGGCCTCGGCATTCCGGCCGCGGACATTCCGCGGCTCACGGAGCGCTTTTATCGCGTGGATCGCAGCCGCTCGCGCGACACCGGCGGCACGGGCCTCGGACTCGCGATCGTCAAGCATGTGCTGCAACGGCACGACGCGCAGCTCGACGTGAAAAGCGAGGAAGGGCGGGGCAGTACGTTTAGCGTGAAGTTTCCGTTGTATCGCACGACGCGCCGGCAACCGGCACATGCATGACAGCGCCTCTGTCAAAGACAAAGCCCGCTAAGGAAGCCCGCTAACCAAGCGGGCTTTTTTTATGCATCAGCGCACCCGCATGTGGCGGGTGCCAACACTCACGAGCAGAACTTCGCCAGCAGACTCATCTGCGCGTTGCGCGACGACTTGCCGGGCCGCCGCCGACGATAATGCCCGTCGCTTTGCATGAGCCACGCCGACTGATTGTCGCCGAGAAACGCCGACAGCCCCTCGGCGATCACGCGCCGCTTCAGCCGCCGGTTATTGACCGGGAACGAGACTTCGACGCGGCGGAAGAAGTTGCGATCCATCCAGTCCGCACTCGACAGATACACCTGCTCGCGGCCGTCGTCGTAGAAATAATAGATGCGATGATGTTCGAGAAAGCGCCCGACAATCGAGCGCACCGTGATGTTTTCCGACAAACCCGGCACGCCTGGCTGCAACGAGCATACGCCGCGCACGATCAGATCGATCTTCACGCCCGCCTGCGACGCTTCGTACAACTCCGCGATCACCGTGGGTTCGAGCAACGCGTTCATCTTCGCGACGATGCGCGCCTTCTTGCCCGCACGCGCATGCTCGGCTTCGGCACGAATCGCCTCGACGAGTTTCGGATGCAGCGTGAACGGCGATTGCCATAACTCGTGCAGCTTAAGTTCGCCGCCAATGCCGGTCAGTTGCTGGAATACATGATGCACGTCCTCGCAGATCTTCTGGTCCGCGGTCATCAGGCCGAAGTCGGTATAAAGACGCGCGGTGCGCGGATGATAATTGCCGGTGCCGAGATGCACGTAACGCTTGAGCGTCGTCTTGCCGCCCACCGTCGCGCGCCGCACGATCAGCATCATCTTCGCGTGGCACTTGTGGCCGACCACGCCGTACACCACGTGCGCGCCGACCGCTTCGAGTTGCGAAGCCCAGTTGATATTCGTTTCTTCGTCGAAGCGCGCAAGCAGTTCGACCACGACCGTCACTTCCTTGCCGTTGCGCGCGGCTTGCATGAGCGCGTCCATCAGCGGCGAATCGGTGCCCGTGCGGTAGATGGTCTGCTTGATCGCGACCACGTTCGGATCTTTAGCCGCCTGCAACAGCAACTCGAGCACCGGCTGAAAACTCTCATACGGATGATGCAGCAGCACGTCGCCCTGGTCGATCACGTCGAACATGCTCGCGGCATTCGCGATATGCGCGGGAATAGCCGGAATGTGCGGCACGAACTTGAGGTCCGGCCGATCGACCATCTCCGGCAACTGCATCAAACGCACGAGATTAACCGGACCGTCCGCGTAATAACAGTCCTTGTTCGAGAGGCTGCTTTCGTCGAGCAGACGCCGCACGACATGCGCTGGCGTTTCCGCCGATACTTCGAGCCGCACCGCATTGCCCAGATGCCGCGCGGGCAACTCGCCCTGCAGCGCGACACGCAGATTGGTGATTTCGTCTTCATCGACGAAGAGTTCGCTATTGCGCGTGATGCGAAACTGATTGCAGCTACGCACGACGAGATTCGGAAACAGCTCGCCGACAAAGCGTTGCAGCAGCGAGCTCAGCAGAACGAAACCATGCGGATAGCCCGACAGTTCCTGCGGCATGCGCACGAGCCGCGGCAACGCGCGCGGCGCCTGCACGATGCCCATCATCGCCTGACGGCCGAAGGCGTCCTTGCCTTCCAGTTCAACGACGAAGTTCAGGCTCTTGTTGAGCACGCGCGGAAACGGATGCGCCGGATCGAGACCGATGGGCGTGAGCACCGGCAGCAGTTCGTCGAAGAAATAATTGCGCGCCCATTCGGTCTGCGCCTCGTTCCATGCTTCGGTGCCGTGAAAATAGATGCCTTCCGCTTCGAGCGCGGTAAGCACTGTGTCGTGCAACATCGTGTACTGCCGATGCACGAGCTTTTGCGCACGCTCGACCACAAGGTCGTACACATGCTGCAGCGACATGCCGTCCGGCGACAGCGCGCCGGGGTTGTCGCGCATCTGCTCCTGCAGTCCGGCCATGCGGACTTCGAAGAATTCGTCGAGATTGCTACTGGTGATGCAGATGAAACGCAGGCGTTCGAGCAAAGGAACGGCGGGGTCGGCAGCTTGCGCCAACACACGCTCGTTGAAACCCAGAATGCCCAGCTCGCGATTCAATAAGGGGTAGCGGATGGACATCGGCAGCGAGAATGGAATTTCGGGTATAGGGGCGGAAAGACGCTCGGAAATTCTCACAATATGATGACATTGTTATGACATTCTCAATGTTATAAATTCTACGCTGTCTTCCTCGCGTGTCGTCAAGCTGACGCAGTGAGTATGGGACCATGGGGCAACCCCATTTTCGCGAGGTGGACATCGTGAGCTCCGGTACGCTTAGAATGGCGTCTTTGAACAGCGCGGCCGGTCGCAAGGCGCCCGGAGTCTCGGGCGGAGGTTCCGCCTTGCTCACATCCACCGCTGCCGCGCTCGCGCGCATGGAGTCCGCATACCCGATGGTCAATACCCCACAACTCCTTGCCGCCGTCGATCTCGGTTCGAATAGCTTCCGGCTGATCGTCGGCCGCGTCGAGGAAACCGACGCCGGCAGCCAGATCTATCAGGTCGATGCGTTGCGCGAGCCGGTGCGGCTCGCCGCCGGATTGTCGCGCGACAAAATGCTCGACCGCGCGTCGCAGGTGCGCGGCTGGGACGCGCTCAAGCGCTTCGGCGAGCGGCTGCGCGACTTTCATCCCGATCACGTGCGCGCCGTCGCAACCAACACGCTGCGCATCGCGAAGAATGCCGGCGAATTCCTCGGCGAGGCGCAAGCGGCGCTCGGCTTCCCGATCGAAGTGATCGCGGGCCGCGAGGAAGCGCGGCTGATTTACGCCGGCGCTGCGCACTCGGTGCCGGCGAGTGCGGGCAAGCGGCTCGTGGTGGATATCGGCGGCGGGTCGACGGAGTTCATCATCGGTTCGCATTACACGCCGATCAAGATGGAGAGCCTGTATATCGGCTGCGTGAGCCATAGCCGCACGTTTTTCCCGGCAGGCAACGTCGACGAATACACGATGCGTCAGGCCGAACTCGCCGCGGGCCGGGAAATCCAGATCATTTCGTCCGAATACAAGAAGACCGGTTGGGAGCAGGCCATTGGTTCGTCGGGCACCGCGCGCGCGCTCGCCGAACTGGTCGAGGCAAACGGCTTCAACGATGCAGGTGTCACGCACGGCATTTCGCGCGGCGGCCTCGAGCGTCTGAAGCGCGCGCTGATCAAGGCGGAGAACGTCAACCGGCTGAAGCTCGTCGCGCTGAAGGGCGACCGCATTCCGGTGCTGGCCGGCGGTCTGTCGATCATGATCGCGGTGTTCGACGAACTGGGCGTCGATTACGTCGATACGACGGACGGCGCATTGCGTCTGGGCGTGCTCTACGACCTGCTCGGCCGTTCGCAGCACGAAGACATGCGCACGGTCACCGTGGAAGGCTTCATGCGCCGCTATGGCGTGGATCGCGCGCAGGCGGGGCGCATCGGCGAGCTTGCCGTGCGCTTCTACGATCAGTTCGACGAACCGGACGAAGAACGTCGCGTCGAGAATCGCATGTTCCTCGGCTGGGCGGCGGCGCTGCATGAGATCGGCTTGTCGATCTCGCACAGCGCGTATCACAAGCATTCGGCGTACATCGCGAGCAACGCGGACATGCCCGGCTTTTCGCGCACCGACCAGGCGCGGCTCGCGGCGCTCGTACTCGGTCACGCGGGCAAGCTCGGCAAGCTGTCGCAAACGCGCGAGGTCGAGTGGCCGCTGCTGTTCTGCTTGCGGCTCGCGGCGCTGTTGTGCCGACGGCGCGCGGATGTGGGTCTGCCTGGCATCTCGGTCGCGCAGGCTAACGGCGGTTATGAAGTGCGTTTACCGAATGAGTGGGTCGCTAATAATCCGTTGACCGACTACAGCCTGATCCAGGAAGCCGCGGAGTGGGAAAAGGTTGGGATTCCGTATCGAGTGGTTTATACGGACGAGTGACGCGTCCGTTCTTAGTTTGCCAGTCTTTGGCAAAGCAGCGAGCAGACGAAGAAAAGCCCGGTTTTTACCGGGCTTTTCTGTTCATGCGGAGGTTGTGCGCTCAGCGCGGCATTGCATCGCCGAGGAAGTGCCGCGCGTAACGCGCATTGATGTCGGACAGACGGAACAGCGTCAGGAAATCGGCCGTGTTGAAGTCGGGGTCCCATGCCGGCGCACCGCAAATTTTCGCGCCGAGACGCAGATAGCCTTTGACGAGCGGCGGCGGCGCGACGTTTGCGCCGGTTTGCAGTTCGTCGACGGGCAACGGCGTGTGGGGAAACGCGCGATATTCGGGCGCGGTCAGCGCGCTGTCGCGCAGCGAGCAATACAGGTTCGCTGCGTAATGGCCGCCGTCGACCATCGCGACGCTCGCGCAGCCGAGCATCGTCTCGTAGCCGTTGTGCTGCATGTAAGCCGCGAGGCCCGCCCACAGCGACATGATCACCGAGCCGCTGCGATAGTCGGGATGCACGCACGAGCGGCCTACTTCGACCATCTTCGCGCGCAGGTGCGTGAGACGCGAGACGTCGAACTCGCTTTCCGCGTACAGACGTCCGATGCGCGCCGCCTGGTGCGGCGGCAATGCGCGATACGTGCCGACCACCTTCAGCGTGTCGAGATCGCGCACCAGCAGGTGATCGCAGTACGGATCGAACGAATCCACGTCGAGACCGGCGGGACCGGAAAGGCGTGCGCCCATTTCATCGGCGAACACACGGTAACGCAGACGCTGCGCCTCGCGGAGTTCTTCGTCGGTACGAGCCCACGTGACTCGCAGCCGATGCTGCGCGGTGACCGTCTCTTCAGCGCGGGGCAGGCGGCGGGACTCGAAGATCGAAGCGAGGGGCAGGGTAGGCGTCGGCAGTTCTCGCATTGGGCGTCCTGGTCGAAAAAAGGATGAGTCTTTTTTCGCCAATGTAGTAACGCGTGGTGACGCTCGCATGGCAAAGCTGTGACGATTGGATGACTGCCTGTAAGGGGCAGTGGAGGAATCGTGCGGGGAGGCGGTTTGTGAGGCGCTCCTTGAGGCGCATGCGCGCTTGTTTTATGTGCTGCGGTGCTGCCGCTGCGGTCTTTGCGGTTTGCGGTTTGCGGCCGCGGTTTGCGCGCGGCCTGTGAACTGGTTCAGACCAGCTCGGGCGTGATGGCCGCATGCAGCACAGCTTGGTCGTCGCCGTGGCGCTCGCGGCTCGCGATCCACCATAGGCCGGCTTTCTTGATTGGCCAGCTTGCGTCGCTGCTCGCGAGCAGTCTCGCGGCGACGTGGCCGAGCGTCGGCTGATGACCGACGATCACCACCGTTTCGGCGATGCCTTTCGGCCAGCCGGCGGCGGTCAGCACATCGAGCGCACTGGCATTCGGCGCGAGTTCGCGCACGACGCGGTACTGGTCGCTCAGCGTCTCCGCGGTCTGGATGGTGCGCACGGCGGGGCTCGCGAGGATCACGGCGTCGTCGGGCAGGCGCGTGCGCAGCCACTTCGCGACGTTTTGCGCCTGCTTGCGGCCACGCGTGGTCAGCGCGCGGGCGAGATCCGTGGAGGCGTAGTCTTCGGCTTCGGCGTGACGCCAGAGAATCAGATTCATGCGGGCTCCTTTTCTCGAGTCTGAGTGCGGCGAGGGGCGCGGAGGGGCGGGTTTGGCGGTGTGCTCTGTCCGTGTCCACTGTCGCATGCGGGTGCGGCGGGTTGCAAGGCGGGTGAGGCGGCTTGCCTTGTCACCTCGTCTCGTCTCGTTGCTCGCGTCGAGCGTTCGAATGTCTTACTAGCAGATCGCGGTCCTGAATGCCGCCGGCGGCGGACGCCCAAAAGCAAAAACCCGCGAAGCCGAAGGCTACGCGGGTTCTGTGATGCGCTTAATGCTTGATGCCAATTTCGTGGTCGGAGCGAAAGGATTCGAACCTTCGACCCTCTGATCCCAAATCAGATGCGCTACCAGGCTGCGCTACGCTCCGACGAATCCGAGATTCTACGTGGCTTTAGGTGCCAGAGTCAATCGCGAATTGCGTCGGAGCAAAGTTAGCCGCGTCATATGCGCCCGAGCACCAGCAACACGATGACGATGATCAGCACGACGCCGAGCACGCCGGTCGGGCGGTAGCCCCAACCGCTGCTATACGGCCAGGTCGGCAGCGCACCGATCAGCAGCAGGATAAGCACGATGAGCAGGATGGTTCCGATCGTCATTTGAGTTCTCCCTCTCGGCCCGAAAGGGTGCTGGGCCGCAGTCTGGTTGATCCGGCGCACATTGCTTGTCGCGACAGGCGACGCGCAACGCACGCGCTCCTTGCAGCTTGCGAATCAGCAACGCGCGTGCCCAGGGAGTTGTCGAGGAGGGGGCGAGGGCGGGGCGAGGGGCGACGGTAGAGCGACGAGCAAGAGCGCCGCTTGGCGCACGGCCACGCGGACGAGATCACTCGACGATCAGCAGCGGATCAGGCGCCAGCTCCAGCGAACGCCTTCAAGGAACAAAATCACGCGAACAAAACGACACCGTCCCGCGAGCGCGGGCTCATCTGCAAACGACCGGCGCCAGCCGCGGTTTCAATGCCGGCGACGCATCCAATGCGGCATATGCGGATGCTGATGACTTATCCAGTGATGCAGCATGCCTTCGCCATGTTCGCGTCGATAGGTTCTCGATTCGAAGATGGATAGTGCCAGCAGCACCGCGAGGCCTACTCCGAGTCCGACCAGACCGGCGATCGATTCAGCGTCCATGGCAGTCTCCTTTCACGTTCGGCTGTGATTTTATAGTAGGTCAAGCATCGCGAAATGGCAGAGCCGGCTGCGCGCGCGGCGTCATGGAATGCGCGTTGCGGGTAGACTTCCGCGCTCCCGTCGTGCACACCTTTTCGTTAGAGAGATTAGCGTCTATGTTCCGCGTTTCGATGATTGCATTGCTGCTCGCCGCCGGTGTCGCCGGCTGTGCGGATGGACCGTCCGCCCATCACGCTGGCCCGCCGCAGGACCCCGCCGATTATCACGGCGTGCCCACCGATACCCACCCGCCCGCGATGGTGCCCGCGCCCGTCGCGCGCTGAGCCTGAGTTGAGTGTTCGTTAAGTTTGCGTCTGCGATAAAGCGAAGCGTCGATGCGGGCACACCGGCGCTTCTGACCCACGCACACTGTTTGCGCGGAATGCGAGGGCTGCAGGCATTCTAGAGCCGCGCCCTCGCGGGATATGTGTGCGCTTGTTTCAAGGCGTAACGCGGAAGGCGGCGAAGCGAGGGCCGGCCAATGGGGAGGCAATGGCGAGACAACAACGAGACAACAACGAGGCAACAACGAGGCAACAACGAGGCAACGACGAGGCAACGACGAGGCAACGACGAGCAGGGGCGAGGCAACCACGAGGCAACAACGAGGCAACGACGAGGCAACCGCGAAGCAACCGCGGCGCGGAGCGTATCCGCATTTTCGTGGGCGAGGCAACGACGAAGCAACGGCGGAGCAACGAGGAAGCAACGTAACCCCGCTACAGCTCGCATTAGCACGACACGCCCCCGAGGAACGACCAGCGCTTCCAAACTCAACCGCGGGCGACGGCGGGACGCAACGCCACATCGCCAGAGAAAACGCCCCTACACCCCCGCGCCCCCGACCCCACGCACCAGCCCCGGCAAATACCGCCCGAGCGTCACACCGCGCGCCGCCATGAAGACGAGCATCGCGGCCCACAGTCCGTGGTTGCCGTACAGCGCGAGCAGCGGCCACGACGCGCCGACGAAAACCGCGAACGACACGATCATCGACGTCATCAGTTCGCGCGTCCGCGTCGCGCCGATAAACACGCCGTCGAGCACATAACCCGCCACCGACACCACCGGCGAAAGCGCCGCCCACGGCAGATACAGCTCGGCCGTGGCGCGCACGCTGGCCTGATCGGTGAGACCTTCGACGATCCACGAACCCGTGCCCGCATACACCAGCGCGAAGCCGCACGCGCCGAGCGCCGACCACAGCGCCGTCACCTTGACCGCCTGCACGAACGCATGCCGGTCGCGCGCGCCGATCGCCGCACCGACGAGCGCCTCGGCCGCGTGCGCGAAACCATCGAGCGCATAAGCCATGAAGGTCTGAAAATTCAGCAGCAGCGCATTCGCGGCGAGCGTCGCGTCGCCTTGCCGCGCGCCGAGATGCGCAAACCATCCGAACGACAGCAGCAAACACAGCGTGCGCACGAAGATGTCGCGATTGAGCACGACGAGCCGCCGCAGAGCCGCGGCGTCGAAGAGCGCTTGGCGGTTCAGCGCAGGCAGACCGCGCGGCCTGCCGTGCCACAGCAGCGCCGCGCCGAGCACGAAGCCGAGCGCGTCCGCGGTGGCGGTGGCCGCGCCGATTCCGGCGACGCCCCAATCGAACGCATGCACGTACACGAAGACGGCGACAATGTTCACACCGTTGATGAACACCTGCGACAGCAACGCGAGCCGCACGCGCTGGGTCCCGAGCAGCCAGCCGAGCACCACGTAGTTGCCGAGCGCGAGCGGCGCCGCCCAGATGCGCGCATGGCAGTAAAGCCGCGCGTTGCGCTGCACGGCCTCGCTGCCGCCGATGGCGCGCAGCGCGTAATCGATGAGCGGCGCTTGCAGCGCGAGCACCGCTGCGCCGATCACGGCGGCGAGCAACAGCGCGCGCACCACGTTATCGCGCAGCCCGGCATCGTCGCGGGCGCCGTGCGACTGCGCGACGAGGCCCGTCGTGCCCATGCGCAGAAAGCCGAAACCCCAGAACACGAAGTTGAAAAAGAGCCCGCCGAGCGCGACGCCGCCCAGATACGACGCGCCGTCCAGGTGTCCGGCGACGGCGGTATCGACGGCGCCGAGAATCGGCTGCGTCAGATTCGCGAGGACGATCGGAAACGCAAGCGCAAGCACGCGGCGGTGCCAGCGCACCGGCGAGGCGGACGCGGGCGCGGGCACCGGCTGCGCGGCTTCGCTCAATGGCGTTCCTGCACGCACACCCACGGCGACACGACCACGGCCCACAGGTCAGGATCGCGCGCGGCGAAGTCGGCGGCGGTTTCCGCTTGCACACGCTCGACCAGTCCGGACGACAGCCATTGCGTGACCTGCGTGGTGTCGTCGCTGGCGATGGCTTCGGCCACGCTCACCAGATCGAGGTCGCTCGCGACGCGCAGCAGCATGCCGCGCGCAAAAAAGCGTTCCAGCTCCGGCCAGCCGATTTTCGCGGTTTCGGCGAGCAGTTTGGTGTACAGAGGGCTGTGGGTCGCGTCGTTGGAAGTCATCGTAAGCGGGGTTCTGGCGGGGGTCGATACTATAAACCATCGGCGCGGGCAGCCTGCGCGGCGCGCAGCGTTCCGCGGCGCCGGGCCGTTGGGCAGTGATTCGATTCTGAACCTTCATGTCGCGCGGTTCAACGGCGTGAGCGGCTCATAAAAACCATTGCCGCGCGAACGGATTATGACTTTCGGCCGACTTGTGCAGCGACGTTCAAACGATTAACATCTGATTATTAATTATGAGCAGACGATTTTAATCATGCGGTTCTGTCTGTCTATTTAAAATTGGGACATTTCGCCAATTGCGAACTTCTGTGGAGGATATTCGGTCGGCACAGGCGCGGTCAATCACGCTAGTTAATAGAAATGGTGCGGTGGCGCACTAAGCGCTTTTCGCGGCACTGCCCGATGAGATCACGTCCGGCGTGTCCGCTCACGATCGCTGTAAAACTTTCCTCAGCCCAATACGCGCGGCCCGGCACGAGCATTGCTCCATGCGGGTCTCGGGCGCATTAGGCAAATTAGCTTATGAATTAAAGAGCCCGTTGATCAACAGATAAGAGCCCCGTGCACGGCTTTTATTCACCGAGTTTTGCGTTCACATAATGCGGAATCCGTGCGTCGCATCACACTGTTCGGATAATTAATATATTGCGCTTGTAAAAGCCGGTTGTTAAATTTCGTTCTGGCGCATGGTGAACCGGTCCTTTGCCGATATGCGCCGAACCCCCGTTAGCCCGGCCTCGCGCCGGGCTTTTTTTTGCCTGCTTTTTAACCGCGGTCACCGCGACGACATACCTCGCGCGGATCATTAAACTTACCTTTCCTTTCGTCGATTATGAACGGGGTAATCATTTTCGTCGCGCTGTGGCCGATTGCATTCGCGGCTTTGCTGGCCTTCGCTGCACGCATCGAACCGCGTTCAGGGCGCTGGCTGCGCCGTCGGCTGGATTCACCGCAATCGGGCGGCGCGGCCAGCGCGGCTTATTGCTTGCAGCGGACGACCATCGACCGGTTTTTCACGTTCGCGCCGAAAATGCCGCCCACGGTGCCGCCCGAGGTGGCGCCGTTATCCACATCTTTCGAGACGACGTCGTAGCCGTAATTGCCGCAGACTTCGCCCGCGCGTTTATAGCATTCGGCCCAGCTCGTGCTCGCGTCGCTGCCGCTGCAGTTGATCGCGAACCCGGTGTCGCCGCTCGGCAAGTAGGTCATGGTGGTGGTCGTGGAACAGCCGGCCAGGCTGCCCAGTGTCAGCACGCCGACACCGATCGCCGCGGCCGTCGCCACGGACGCCAATGCGCTCTTCATTACGGATTTCCTTACAGATGACGTGGCAGACGTGACGGGTGGCCACGTCTGCCGGATTGAGCGTTTATAGCACGCAGGGTTCCCCGCGCGACCGACGCCGCGGCGCGCCTAGCGCGGCGGCAGCGCGCGCGACGGGTCGATCGAGCGGCCCTGATAACGCAGCTCGAAATGCAGCATCACGCGGTTGGTATCGGTGTCGCCGATCTCCGCGATCTTCTGACCTTGCGCGACCGTTTCGCCTTCCTTCACGAGCAGCGCGCGATTGTGCGCGTAGGCGGTCAGATACTCGGCGTTGTGCTTGAGAATCAGCAGATTGCCGTAGCCGCGCAGTCCGTTGCCGGCATAGACGACGGTGCCGGCCGCCGCCGCGACGACGGGTGTGCCCGCCGGCGCGGCAATGTCGATGCCCTTCGAACTCGAGCCGTCGAAGCCGCGAATGACGCTGCCGCTCGTCGGCCAGATGAGCGAAATCGACGACGCCGGCGCGGACGACGGCGCATTGTCGCCCGGCGCGGGACGCGGCGCGGCGGACGCACTCGCGCTGCCACTACCGTTGCTGCGCACGGCGCCGCTCGTCGAAGCCACACCGTTGGGCGGCTCGACGCGCAGCACTTGTCCGACTTCGATGCTGTCGGGATTCGTCAGGTTGTTCCAGCGCGTGATGCTTTGCACCGATTGCCGGTGACTGCGCGCGATCTTCGACAGCGTGTCGCCCCGTTCGACGCGATAAAAACCCGGACCCACCGGCGCCGACCCGCACGCGGCGATGAGCGCCACCAACGACACGCACGCGAGTCGTTTGATCATTCTTGTTGTTTCAGGCATTGGACCTCGCAAAGCGCTGCCGCGCGCCGATCCCGATCACGCGGCAGGTGGATACAAAGCGTCCGATTCTAACGGTTTTGCGTTGCAGCATCGGAAAAGCGGCCAGGAAGGATGACGTCGCCCACTTTCTAACGACGCATGCTTCGCCCCGCTCAGGCCACAAACTCCGCCGCGCTCAGCCCAATTTGCCTACATGGATGCGCAAAGCAGCCGCCTCGGTTTTGCCCGGCTCGAGCCAGCGCAGCCCCATGCCGTTGTGAATCGCATCGGGCAAGCCGAGCCACGGTTCGACGCAATAGAAGTCCGACTCCGGCGCTTCCGTCCAGGTCGTCACCGCATACCAGGGCACGGAGTTCGGTCGTTGTAGATCGATCGTGATGACGCGGCCGAGGCCCGGCGCGATCAGCCGCACCGGTTGCTTCGGCTCGCCGGTCAGGCAATGGAAGCGGTCGTGAATGCGCGCTTCGTCGAGCGTGTAGCGCGCTTCGCCCGGCTCGGCGGCGCTGATCGAACCGTCGGCCTGCTGGAAACGCCGCTCGGTGGGCGGCAATTCCAGCGACGTCTCGCCGCGCTGCGTGTGCGGCAGCGTGAAGTAAAAGTGATGGCCGGCGTAGTAGGGCAACGGGGCATCGCCGGTATTGGTGGTGGTGAGCGTGACGTCGAGCGTTTCCGCGTCGATCAGCGTGTACGCGGCTTCGAAGCGAAAGCCAAACGGATAGCCGCCGCGCGTCGCCTCGCTATCGGTCAGCACGAGGCGCAGGCCGGCGCCGTGCACGTCGGCGTGGGCGTCGAACGGCAGGTCGCGCGCGAAGCCGTGCATGGGCAGCTCGCGCACCGTGCCCTGCGCATCGCGCCAATAACCGATCTTGCCGTCCACGCGATGGCGTCCGAGAAACGGAAACAGCAGCGGATTACCGCCGCGGATGCGCGCCGGCTGGCTCCAGTCGGCGTGGTCCGGCCAATGAATCACCTCCTCGCCGTCGATGAGCCAGGAAAGCAGACGGCCGCCGGCTTGCGGCGCAAAACGGAGCACGGAGGCGTCCTGGGCGATTTCGAGAATGTCCTGCTGCGGAGAAAGAGGCATGGTCGATGGCGTGATCAGTAAGTGTTGAGCCGGCGCAAGCCCCGCCGGCCGAGACGACGATTTTGCTCTGCTTTGGCCTACGGGGAAACCCTTCTCGGGAAATTGCGAGTGTCGCGAGTTGGCGGTTGTTGCCGATAATCCGTCTCACTGCCCGGTGACTTCTACCGCCGGGCGAGATCGCTCAGGAGGCGTCATGGATCTCGCAATGGCAATGGGTGTCGCGCTCTTCGGCATGTTCACCGCAAGTACCGTCTACTTCTTCTACAAGCTCGAGCGCTGATCCGGGCGTCCGCTCGCTGCGCGACGCGCGGCTTGCGATCCGTAAGCTTCGCGCGCTTCCAGGCGCGCTGATCGCACGTCTCGCCGTCAGACGATTGAAAGGGCTGCTGCTGGTCGGCGGCCCTTTTCGTTTTCGTTTCGCTGACAACTGTATCGAGTTGTGACGCAGCGCGTCAAAATTTCCCCGAATGTGGCCGAGGCGCTTGGCGCTGACTTGCCACCCAGGCATAATCGGTGCGCTTTTTGACGCGCCGGCTGATTCATTGTGCGGCGCGCTGTCCCCGACATCTTCCTTACAAGGACTGCCGCGTGAATCTGTCGTTTCTGATCTTCCTGAGCGTGCTGCAAGGCGTGACCGAACTCTTCCCCGTGAGCAGTCTCGGGCATACGCTGCTCATTCCCGCATTGTTCGGCATGCATATCGATAAGCACGCGCCGCAGTTGCTGCCGTTTCTCGTCGCGCTGCATCTGGGCACGGCGTTCGCGCTGCTGTGGTATTTCCGCGAGCGCTGGTGCGCGCTGGTGCGCGGCTTCTTCGCGTCATTCGGCGGACGCCGCAACGACGACGCGCACATGATGTGGGCGCTGATCATCGGCACGATTCCGGCGGGACTCGTCGGCCTGCTGCTGGAAAAGCGGCTCGAGCGCATCTTTCACGATCTGCGCATTGTCGCGATCGCGCTGATCGTGAACGGCGTGCTGTTGTGGGTGGGCGACCGCCTGCAGCGCTCGCGCGCGCATCAGGCGCCGGAAAAGATGACCTTCCGCCAGGCGTTTTTCGTCGGCCTCGCGCAGGTCGGCGCGCTGATTCCGGGCTTCTCGCGCAGCGGTCTCACGATGATCGCCGGCAACGCGGCGGGCCTCACCGCCGAGAAGGCCGCGGAGTTCTCGTTCCTGCTCGGCACGCCGATCATTTTCGCGGCCGGGCTGCTCGAACTGCCGAAGCTCTTCCATGCGCCGGGCCAGCTTGCGGACGCACTGCTCGGCGGCGTGCTGACCGCTATCGCCGCGTATCTGAGCGTGCGTTTCCTGATGCGCTATTTCGAAGGCCGCGGACGCCTTGCTTCCTTCGGCGTGTACTGCGTGATCGCGGGCATCGTGTTCCTCGGCTGGTTCGCATTGCATCCGCAGCCGGTCTGATAATGTTAAGGATGCCCGCCGCGTTCTGGCGGGCGCGGGGCGATCGGTTATAATCCGGGCCCAGTCGTGTGCGGCGGTAGCTCAATTGGATAGAGCACAGGTCTTCTAAACCTGAGGTTGTGAGTTCGATCCTCGCCCGCCGCGCCATCGTCTGCATGAAGAATCCCATCTACCGACTATCCGGCGATGGGATTTTTTTTCGCCCGCGTTTTCGTCAACCCCTGCGCCAATAAAAAAGGGCAGCCGAAGCTGCCCGTCGAAAGCCGCACCGCGCAGGCCGGCTGTTGCTTACCGTTGTGGCTCGCTATCGCGTGTTCCGCACGTTTCGCGCGTTCACTTTCACTGCCTGATGTTCAGCGCGGCGGTCAGGTCGCCCATCGGCTTGCCGCCGTTGGCGACGAGCGCGGCGTCGCGGGCCGCGATGCCCGGCAGCGTCGGCAGCGAGAAGCGATGCGTGATGAAGCGCAGGATCGACGTCGTGTCGTATTGCGTGTGATCGACGAAACCCTTCTTCGCGAACGGCGAGATGATGAGCGCCGGAATACGCGTGCCCGGACCCCAGCGGTCGGCCTTCGGCGGCGCGACGTGATCCCAGAAGCCGCCGTTTTCGTCGTAAGTCACGACCACCAGCATGTTGTTCCACTGCGGGCTCTTTTGCAGATGCGAGATGACATCGGCGATATGCTGGTCGCCCGACGCGACGTCGGTGTAGCCAGGGTGCTCGTTCAGGTTGCCCTGCGGCTTGTAGAACGTGACTTGCGGCAGCGTGCCGCTGTCGATCGCCTTGATGAACTCCGAGCCGCCGAGGCCGCCGTCGAGCAGATGCTGCGCGCGGTTCGCGCTGCCCGGCGCGAGGTCGGCGAAGTAGTTGAACGGCTGATGATGCGGCTGGAAGTTCGGCGCCGTCAGATTCGCGCCGTAAATCACATTCGACGTACCGTTCTGCGCCGCCGACAACGCCGCGCCCCACGCGCCGCCGTACCACGCCCACGACACCTTCGCGTTGTTCAGCAGATCGCCGATGTGCTGCTGCGTCTGCGCCGGCAACGTCGTGGCCGCGCCTGGGTCGGCGAGATTCGCGTCGCCGCCCGAGGCCGCCTTGTTGCCGCTCGGCTGATACGGCGGCTGCATCGTGTTGATCGCGAAGAAGTCGGGCGTGAGGTTGCCCGACAGCACGAACTTCGGCGGGCCGTTGAGCGCCGAAGCCGGCGAGTTCGACGCGAGCTTGAGCGTCACGCCGTCGCTTTCGACTGCCGAAATCGAGCTGGCCGCCGGGCTCTTGTCCGCGTTCGGATAGACCGGCGTGCACGCGCACACGAGCCACTGGTGATTCAGGAACGAGCCGCCGAATGCGCCCATGAAGAAGTTGTCGGCCAGCGTGTATTGCTGGGCGATTTTCCACAGCGGCAGCTTGTCGGCGTCGAGCGTGTAGTGGCCCATCACCAGGCCGCCCGAATCGGCCCATGCGGCGAACTTGTCGTTCTTGCCGCCGTCAATCTGCATCTGGTTTTCATAGAAGCGGTGGTACAGATCGCGCGTCGTCTTCGTGATCGGCGTGTTGAAGCCGTTGGGGTCGTCGATGGCGAACGGGCTGTTCGGCAAGTTCGCGGTCATCGCTTGCGTGACGACCGGCGTCACGCCCGTTTGCGTGAGACCGTTCCAGACTTGCGGCAGCGACGCGAGTGTCGAGCCGTCGCGGTCCAACTGCTTCGCAGCGGTCGCGCTGACGTTCTGCAAACCGTTCGCGCCCGGGAAGTTGCCATACAGATTGTCGAAGCTGCGGTTTTCCGCGTAAATCACCACGACCGTTTTGATCGAAGCGATGTCGGGTTGCGTGACCTCGTTGCCGCCGCACGCATACAGGCTTAACGCTGCGGCGATCGCCAACGGCGTCGCGCAGATCAGTTTCTTGTTCATTTATCTGGATTCTCTCTCTCGCGTTGGGGACGGGCCTCGGGCATTCCTTAATCCGATGACCGTGCGCAAAAGTGTGGCAATGCAATTTGACAGAAAGATGTATTCATTACGGATCGCTTTGAATCGGCGATGGCCGTCGGCTGGATGTCATTTCGACGACATACAGATGAAATACGCTCGCGGACTTCGATAGCGCACATTCACATCATTCATATGCGGCTCGGTTTGTCGGGGATCAGGAAGACGGTAGGGCGCGTGACGGCGCGGCGCGGCGTGCAAGCGGATGCCGATGCGGTCCACGCTGTGCGCACGGTGGCGGTTGCTCGCGGGCTCGGGTTTCGATTGGCGTCCACGATTGCATTGGCAGCCGTGGTGGTAAGCGCGGGGCTTGCAGGGTGCGATTCGGGCGCGAACGCGCAGTCGGGTTCGGCGTCGGCGTCGGCCGCCGCCTCCGCTGCGCAGCCGATGAAAGTGGCCGCTCATGAAGCCGCGCCGGCCGGCGGCCAAACGCGCGCGCAAGTCTACGAATCGGTGCGCAAGATGAGCGCGCTTGGCAAGCAACTGTTCTTCGATCCGTCGCTATCGGGCTCGGGCAAGCTCGCGTGCGCGTCGTGCCACAGTCCCGACCACGCGTTCTCGCCTGCCAACGCGCTGTCCGTGCAACTGGGCGGCAGCGACATGCATCGCGTCGGCATGCGCGCGGCGCCGACGCTCAAGTACCTGCAATCGGTGCCCGCGTTCGCCGAGCACTATCACGAGTCCGACGACGAAGGCGACGAAAGCGTCGACGCAGGCCCGACCGGCGGCCTGACGTGGGACGGCCGCGTGGATCGCGGCGGCGACCAGGCGCGCATTCCGCTGTTGTCGTCGTTTGAAATGGGCAGTTCGCCGGCGAAAGTCACCGCGGCGGTCAAGGCCGCGCCGTACGCCGGCGATTTCCGCGACGCGTTCGGCAAAGACGTTTTGGATAACGACGACGCGACCTTCAAGGCGGTGCTGCAAGCGCTCGAGACCTTCGAGCAGACGCCCGAGCTGTTCTATCCGTACAGCAGCAAGTACGACGCCTATCTGGCGGGCAAGGCTCAGCTCACGCCAGCCGAACTGCACGGCCTGCAACTTTTCAACGACGAGAAGAAGGGCAACTGCGCGAGCTGCCACATCAGTCAGCGCACGATGGACGGCGCACCGCCGCAGTTCAGCGACTTCGGCCTGATCGCGATCGGCGTGCCGCGCAATCGCGCGCTGCCGGTGAATCGCGATTCGCGCTTTTACGATCTCGGCGCGTGCGGCCCGGAGCGTACCGATCTGAAGGGACGCTCGGAGTTCTGCGGCATCTTCCGCACGCCGACGTTGCGCAACGTCGCGTTGAAAAAGAGCTTCTTTCACAACGGCATCTATCACTCGCTCGAAGAAGTACTGCACTTCTATGCCGAGCGCGACACGAACCCGGAGAAGTTTTATCCGGTTGTCAAAGGCAAGGTTCAGAAGTTCGACGATTTGCCGCGGCGCTATTGGGCGAATCTGAACACTGAGCCGCCGTTCGATCGGAAGCCGGGCGACAAACCCGCGCTCGACGACGCGGAAATCAAGGACGTGGTGGCGTTTCTGAATACGCTCACCGATGGGTATAAAGCGGGGAATTAAAGCGACGGGGCTTGCGGGATGGAAGTGCTACTTGCGTGCGAGCGCGTGGCCCGCTTGAATCGATTGGCGCCAGCAGCGCGCCGGTTTAGACGCGTGCGTCAGCGAGCATCAAGTAGCAGGCCGACAGCAGCATCGCAAAAGAGACGAGCAGACACGCGATGCCGGCGCGCGTCACGAAGTTGGGCCAGCGCGGCCGGCGAAGTCCGTCGATGCGGACGATAGGGCGCGCGAGACCGGGATCGCGGCGAATCGCGACGGGCACGAGCGCAAGGCAAAGCAGCGCGAGTGAGACAGCGGAGGTTTCGAGGGCAACGGAGAGTTCCATGATGGGGCGTTTGAAGTCGTTCAGCGTGAAGACGCAATACGGCCAATCATAGGAATGCGGGTTACGCGGGGATATGGGAGCTATCCTAAAAATGCCGACCTTTGCGTGCTTGCGGCCAACTGTCGCTGCGGACGGGCTCATTGCGGCCTATGAGGCGACGCGACGCCAGGCTGTTGGAAACGGACATGCTATGCTTTTGGGGTCCAGATCAAGAGCCGCATAAGCTTCACAAGCCGTACAAGCTGCGCTCATGACCGCCCGAAACGTTTCCGAGGAGAACCCTTCATGTCGATGCGAACCCGTGCTTTCCGTCAACTGACCGCCGCCGGTCTGCTGCTTGGCGCGGCGATCGGCGCCCAGGCAGCGAATCTGGGCTTCCTGAACGATACGCCGATCAGCTACATGAAGCAGCGCGACGTCGACTCAGTGAGGCAGGCCGTCTTTACCACGCTCGATCAAAAGCAGGACGGTGAAACCACCACCTGGGTCAACGAAGGCACGCGCAACAGCGTGAAGATCGATGCGACCATTCAGGTCGTGAAGACGTCCAAGGAAGGCGCGCGCACCTGTCGCGACCTCGGCATCGTTCTGAACGCGAAGGGGCAGTCGATGAACCTGCACCCGCAATTCTGCAAACAGGGCAGCGGCACCTGGCAATTGCAGAAAAAGCATTGAGCATGCAGGCAGTGCTGATCGACCACACGCGCGGGCAAGCCGCAAGCCGGGCGCGGCGCGCGCGGCGATGAGTCCGCGGGTCGTCTCGTGCGGCATCGTCCTGCTCGATCCCGAAGGGCGCGTGCTGCTCGCGCACGCCACCGAAACATCGCACTGGGACATTCCCAAAGGTCACGGCGAGGAAGGCGAGGCGCCGCACATCACCGCGCTGCGTGAGATGGTCGAGGAGACGGGGATCGCGATCGAGCCCGAGCGTCTGAAAGACCTGGGCCTTTTTGTGTATCGCCGCGACAAGGATCTGCATCTGTTTGCGGCGCGCGCGACCGCAGACGAACTCGATCTGAGTTCATGCACCTGCACGTCGCTGTTTCCGCGCCGCTCGGACGGCACGCTGATTCCGGAGATGGACGCGTATCGCTGGACCGCACCCGACGAAGTGGACAAGTACGCGAGCCGCAGCCTCGCGCGGCTCTTTCACACAACGCTTTCGCTGACGGAGTTGCATCGGTCGCTGTAGCGGCGAGCGCCGACAGATGCAAAAACAAAAGGCGTGCATCGGATGAATCCAATGCACGCCTTGATCGACCACCAGATGCGCGACTAGCGCGCTCTCAGGCCATAACACCTCAGGCCGGCTTGCCCCAACTATCGCGCAAGCTCACGATCCGGTTGAACACCGGCTTGCCCGGTTTCGAATCGACGCGGTCCGCGACGAAGTAGCCGTGCCGCTCGAACTGATAGCGCTGTTCCGGCAACGTGCCGTGCGCGCCCGGCTCGAGATAAGCGTTGACCACGCGCTTCGAATCCGGGTTCAGCGCTTCGAGGAAGTCGCGGCCGCCGGCGTCCGGTTGCGGCTCCTTGAACAGACGGTCGTAGATGCGCACTTCGGCCGGGCACGCGGCTGCCGCGCTGACCCAGTGAATGTTGCCCTTGACCTTGTAGTTGTTCGCGCCTTCGGTGCCCGACTTGCTGTCCGGGAAGTAATTGCAATGCACCGCGACGATGTTGCCGTTCTCGTCCTTCTCCGCGCTCGTGCACTCGATCACATAACCGTAGCGCAGACGCACCTTGTTGCCGGGGAACAGGCGGAAATAGCCCTTCGGCGGCGTCTCGGTGAAGTCGTCGCGCTCGATCCACAGCTCACGCGAAATCGGAAACTCGCGCACGCCTTGTTCCGGATGATGCGGATGCACCGGCGCGCTGCAGGGCTCGGTGAGGCCAACCGGGAAGTTGTCGATGATCAGCTTCAGCGGGTCGAGCACCGCGGCGATGCGCGGCGCTTTCTCGTCGAGATCGTCGCGCAGCGCGCCTTCGAACACGCTCATGTCGATCCACGAATCGACCTTCGTCACGCCGATGCGCTCGCAGAACAACTGGATCGACTCCGGCGTAAAGCCGCGCCGGCGCACGCCGACGATGGTCGGCAAGCGCGGGTCGTCCCAACCGTCGACGTGGCCTTCGTTCACGAGTTGCAGCAGCTTGCGCTTGCTGGTGATCGCGTACGTGAGGTTCAGTCGCGAGAATTCGATTTGCTGCGGCAGCGGACGCGTGAAAATGCCGGCATCGGCGAGTTCGTTCAGAATCCAGTCGTACAACGGACGATGGTCTTCGAATTCGAGCGTGCACAGCGAATGCGTGATGTTTTCGAGCGCGTCCGAGATGCAGTGCGTGTAGTCGTACATCGGGTACACGCACCACGTATCGCCGGTGCGGTAATGATGCGCGAAGCGAATGCGGTACAGCACCGGGTCGCGCATGTTGAAGTTCGGCGACGACATGTCGATCTTCGCGCGCAGCACGTGCTCGCCTTCCTTGAACTCGCCCGCCTTCATGCGGCGGAACAGGTCGAGGTTCTCTTCCACCGAACGCTCGCGGAACGGCGACGGCGTGCCGACTTCGGTGGCCGAGCCGCGGTTCGCGCGCATTTCTTCCGCCGACTGGCTGTCCACATACGCCTTGCCGCGCTGGATCAGCAGCTCGGCGAATTCGTACAGCTTGTCGTAGTAGTCGCTCGCGTAGTACAGGTGTTCCTTGCCGTCTTTCTGCCACTCGAAGCCGAGCCAGCGCACGGCGTCGATGATCGACTCGACGTATTCGACGCTTTCCTTTTCCGGATTGGTGTCGTCAAAGCGCAGATGGCACACGCCGCCATAGCTGCGCGCGACGCCGAAGTTCAGGCAGATGCTCTTCGCGTGACCAATGTGCAGATAGCCGTTCGGCTCGGGCGGAAAGCGCGTTTCGACGCGCTGGCTCCACTTGCCGGTGCGGTTGTCGTCGTCAATGATGTTGCGGATGAAATTGGATGCCGCTGGCGCGTCGTTGCGTTCGGTATTCATGCGAGATGGTGAAAGTCTGTCGGGGGCGCGCGGTGCGCTCACTTATCCGACAATTCTACCTGACGAGGCTCGATGCGGCAGGCGAGTGCGGGCCGTGGCCGACGTTTGAGCGCGGTTCGTGTGCGGTTGTGGGGATTCTAGGGCGCGCGGGAAAGCGCTGAGGCCGGCGGGAATGCTGCGCTTTTTTGTTTTTTGCGCAGGTCTCGCGGGCGGGTGCGCGGCCGTCGGCTCGCTGACACGGGGCCGATCGTGCGAGGTGCTGTGGCCGCTGGGCTCGCGGACCCGCGGCTTGACGGCTTGACGGCCGTACGGCCTCGGGGTCTTACGGCTTCGCGGCCTCGCGGCCTCGCGGCCTCGCGGCTTTACGGCCTCACGGCTTCGCGGCTTCGCGGCCTCGCGGCTTCGCGGCTTCGCGGCCTTACGGCCTCACGGCTTCGCGGCCTTACG
Source organism: Paraburkholderia sp. RCC_158 (assembly GCF_041355255.1). Lineage (NCBI taxonomy): Bacteria > Pseudomonadati > Pseudomonadota > Betaproteobacteria > Burkholderiales > Burkholderiaceae > Paraburkholderia > Paraburkholderia sp. RCC_158. The sequence continues at coordinate 309,641 of NZ_JBFUPM010000002.1, forward strand.
GCCTCACGGCGCATGTGCCCCTCGCTCGCCGCCGCGCGCGCGAACCGCGCCGGCTATCGCCGGCTTGCACCGGCCGTTGCTGTTCGTGCAACATGGCGCCCTCAGTTCGTCCTCAATGCCGGAGTTTCTCGGATGCCAATGCCGACGCACGGCGCGCCTCGCGTGCCTTTCACCTTTTTCTGGCGGCGGGCCGCGGCCGCGGCGCTATTCGCCGCGCTCACCACGCTCACCGCCGGCGTACTCGCGCCCGCTCCGGCGCTCGCAAAAACGCCACCGCCCAAAGCCGTCTTCGATGCATCCGCCGTTGCGACGCCGGACCGCTTCAGCGCCGACGCCGCGCAGCAGATCTTCGCCGCGGGCGGCAACGCGGTCGATGCCGCGGTAGCCATCGCCTTCACGCTGGCCGTCACGCGCCCCGACGCGGGCAATCTCGGCGGCGGCGGGTTTATGACGCTCTTCGTCGACGGCAAGCCGTATTTCCTCGATTACCGCGAGCGCGCGCCGCAACAGGCGACCCGCGACATGTATCTCGACGACAAGGGAAACGTGGTGCCGGGCATGAGCGCCGTCGGTCATCGCGCGGTCGCGGTGCCGGGCACAGTCGACGGCACGTGGCAGGCGCAGCAGCGTTTCGGCAAGCTCAAGTGGAAGCAGGTGCTCGCGCCCGCAATCCGTTATGCCACCGACGGCTTTCAGGTCGACCCGTGGCTTCAGCAGCGGCGCGACGCCACGGCGAAAAATTTTGCCGGCAAGACCAATTTCGACGCCTACTTCTCGAGTCTGAAGGCCGGCGCCACGTATCGACAGCCCGAACTCGCGCAAACGCTCGCGCGCATTGCGAGCGACGGCGGCCGCGAGTTCTACGAAGGGCGCACCGCCGATCTGCTCGCGCAGCAGATGTACGGCCACGGCCTCGTCACCCGCGCCGATCTGCTTCAATACAAGGCCGTCTGGCGCCAGCCGCTCGCCGCGAACTGGAACGGCTATCAGGTGCTCACCGCGCCGCCGCCGGGTTCGGGCGGCGTCGGATTGATACAGATGCTCAAGATGAAGGCCAATCTGAAGCAGGCTTTCGACGGCCTCGAATTGAATTCCGCGCCGTACATTCATCTGATCGCGCAGATCGAGGACCGCGTGTTCGCCGACCGGCAGCAATACCTGGGCGACCCCGACTCGTACAAACTGCCGGTCGACAAGCTGCTCGACGACGCCTACCTCGCCCAACGCGCCGACGAAGTCAAAGCCGACGAGGTGCCGGGCGCGACGCCCGTCAAGCCGGGCCTTGGCGAAGCGCCGCCGGAAAAGGCGCAGACGACGCACTTTTCGGTCGTCGACAAATGGGGCAACGCGGTGTCGAACACGACGACGCTCGACGGCGAATTCGGCTCCGGCGTGGTGGTCGACGGCGCGGGCTTCCTGTTGAACGACGCGATGGACGACTTCGTGACGAAGCCCGGCACGGCGGGCCAGTCCGGCGCCGAACTCAACACGATATCGCCGGGCCGCCGCCCGCTTTCGTCGATGACACCGACCATCGTCCTCAAGGACAACAAAGTGTCGCTCGTGATCGGCACGCCTGGCGGCTCGCGCATTCCGACCTCGATTTTTCAGGTGATGACCGATCTGTACGACTTCAACATGACGCCCGCCGACGCGCTCGCGGCGATGCGCTTTCATCACCAGTTGCTGCCGCAAAAGACGATCTACTTCGAGCCCTACCGGCCGATTACCGGCGAACTGGCCGAGCAGTTGCAAGCGATGGGCTACGCGCTCGAAGCACAATCGTTCAACGGCGACGTGCAGATGATCCGCATCGACGGCACCATGCCCGAGCCCGCCGCCGATCCGCGCGGTATAGGAGTGGGGCGCGTGATACGTTAAATGCCACGGTAAGCGCGACGTTAAGCGCGACGTTAAGCGCGCTCGGCCGCATTCACGATTGCATCGCCAAAAACAACACGACGGGGAACACCATGAACGCACGAAAACTCAACGCACTCATCCTGCCCGGCTACCAGAACTCCGGTGCCGGGCATTGGCAGACTCGCTGGGAGGCGCTCGATCCGGCATTCACTCGCGTGCAGATGCCTGACTGGGATCATCCCGTGCGCGACGCGTGGTGCCGCGCGCTCGACGCCGCGGTCGCAGCCGTGCCAGCCGCCGACGCGCCGATCGTCTTCGCGGCCCACAGCCTTGGCTGCCTGACAGTCGCGTTCTGGGCGTCGCAGTACGCGAGCGCCGCGCAGCTTGCCAAGGTCGCCGGCGCGCTGCTGGTCGCCGTGCCCGATCCCGCCGAAGCGCAATTTCCGCAGGACGCCGTCGGCTTTGCGCCGGTACCGCTCGAGCGCCTGCCGTTCGCGAGCATCGTCGTCGCGAGCACGGACGACCCGTACGGCGGCGTGCCGTTCTCGCAAGCCTGCGCGAAAGCGTGGGGCAGCCGCTGGATCGACATCGGCCCGCGCGGGCACATCAATGCCGACAGCGGACTCGGTGACTGGCAGGACGCGCGCGACTGGTTGGCGTCGCTCGGCAAGTGAGCATGAAGGCGCATGGCCGCCATAAGCGTGAACGCGAGGCAGCCGCGCTAGATGCGTCGTGACATTGGTCCGCGCGGCTCTCCGTAGCACGCGCGCCGAACCGTCGACACGATGCTCGCCGCAATCGCGACTACATCGCTCTATCGCGCCCGCCCGTCGACGGCATGCTTCAAATCACCGCCTGGCTCCGCAACGCCGCGATCCGCGCATCGTCGTAACCGAGCACCTCGCGCAGCACGCTCTCCGTGTGTTCGCCGAGCGTCGGCGGGTGAGTGAGCGCCTGCGGCGGCGTGCCCGTCATATTGATCGGATTGCGCACCAGCTTGACGGTGCCGCCCGACGGATGCGGCAAGTCGACCTGCATGCCGCGCGCCACCACCTGCTCGTTCTCGAACACTTCGGCGAGATCGTTGATCGGACCGCACGGCACGCCCGCGGCCTCCAGCGCCGCGATCCAGTGTTGCTTGCCCTGCAGGCGGACCATCTCCGCGAGGATCGGCACGAGCACGTCGCGGTTGCGCACGCGCGCGGGGTTGGTCGCGAAACGCTCGTCATCGGCAAGATCGGGACGCCGGCCCACTTCGACGAACTTGCGGAACTGCCCGTCGTTGCCCACCGCGACGATGATCCAGCCATCGCTCGTCTGGAAGGTCTGGTACGGCACGATGTTCGGATGCGCATTGCCCCAGCGCACCGGCGGCTGACCGCTCGCGAGGTAGTTCGAATTCATGTTGGCGAGCATCGCGACCTGAACGTCGAGCAACGCCATGTCGATATATTGGCCTTCGCCCGTGCGGTCGCGGTGTGTCAGCGCGGTGAGCACCGCGATGGTCGAATACATGCCGGTCATCAGGTCGGCAATCGCCACGCCCGCCTTTTGCGGGCCGCCGCCTGGCTGACCGTCGCGCTCGCCGGTAATGCTCATGAATCCGCCGATGCCTTGCACGATGAAGTCGTAGCCCGCGCGCTGCGCATACGGTCCAGTTTGCCCGAAACCCGTCACCGAACAGTAGATGAGATCGGGCTTCACTTCTTTTAGCGACGCGTAATCGAGGCCGTATTTCTTCAACTGCCCGACCTTGTAGTTCTCGAGCACCACGTCGCTTTGCGCGGCCAGCTCGCGAATGATCCGCTGGCCTTCGGGCGATGCGATGTCGACGGTCACCGAGCGCTTGTTGCGGTTCGCCGCGAGGTAGTACGCGGCCTCGTGCGTGTCCGCGCCGTCGGGCGTCTTCAGGTACGGCGGCCCCCAGTGGCGCGTGTCGTCGCCCACGTCCGGCCGTTCTATCTTGATCACGTCGGCGCCGAAATCGGCAAGCGTCTGCGCGCACCAGGGACCGGCGAGCACGCGGGTGAGATCCAGCACGCGGATATGACTGAGAGCGCCCATGTTTGTCGATGTCTCCAATCCAGGTGGGCGGCGCGCGAGGCACCGCGGATGTGGGCAATCTTAAGCGATTGACGCGGGCCGGCGCAGTCGGCCGAACGTCATAAGACGCATGAGACGCATCAGACGCATGCCGATGTCTCACACTGCCCGGTCAAACCTGGCCGAATGGCTAACGGGCCCGCGGCGCTGCCGCGCAAGGGCGCCGATCCCGTATAATCAGTCGTTTAAGAAACAAACAGTTGGCGCATCTCACGATGCCGCCGGTAGAAGTCTGGAATAGTCAGGACCGTCCCCCGCACGCCATGAAAGCCGCCGAAATCCGCGAGAAATTCCTCAAGTTCTTCGAATCGAAGGGCCATACGATCGTTCGCTCGTCGAGCCTTGTGCCCGGCAACGACCCGACACTGCTCTTCACCAATTCGGGAATGGTGCAGTTCAAAGATGTGTTCCTCGGCGCGGAATCGCGTCCGTATTCGCGCGCCACGACCGCGCAGCGCAGCGTGCGCGCAGGCGGCAAGCACAACGACCTCGAAAACGTCGGCTACACCGCGCGTCACCACACGTTCTTCGAAATGCTGGGCAATTTCTCGTTCGGCGACTACTTCAAGCGCGACGCAATCCACTATGCGTGGGAGTTGCTGACGGGCGTCTACCAGTTGCCCAAAGACAAGCTGTGGGTCACCGTCTATCACGAAGACGACGAAGCGCACGACATCTGGGCGAAAGAAGTGGGCGTGCCGGTCGAGCGCATCATCCGTATCGGGGACAACAAGGGCGCACGTTACGCGTCGGACAATTTCTGGCAAATGGCCGACACCGGCCCGTGCGGTCCGTGCTCGGAAATTTTCTACGACCACGGCCCGGACGTGTGGGGCGGCCCGCCGGGATCGCCGGACGAAGACGGCGACCGCTACATCGAGATCTGGAATCTCGTGTTCATGCAGTTCAACCGTGACGCGCAAGGCAACATGACGCCGCTGCCCAAGCAGTGCGTCGACACCGGCATGGGCCTCGAGCGGATTGCCGCTGTCTTGCAGCACGTCCACAGCAATTACGAAATCGACCTGTTCCAGGCGCTTATCAAGGCTGCGGCACGCGAAACCGGCGTGAGCGATCTGACGAATAACTCGCTGAAGGTGATCGCCGATCACATCCGCGCATGCTCGTTCCTGATCGTCGACGGCGTGATTCCCGGCAACGAAGGCCGCGGCTACGTGCTGCGCCGTATCGTGCGCCGCGCGATCCGTCACGGCTACAAGCTCGGCAAGAAGGGTTCGTTCTTTCATCGCATGGTGGCCGACCTCGTCGCGCAAATGGGCGGCGCTTACCCCGAACTGAAGGACGCGGAACAACGCGTGACCGACGTGCTGCGTCAGGAAGAAGAGCGCTTCTTCGAGACCATCGAGCATGGCATGTCGATCCTCGACAACGCGCTCGCCGAGCTGGACAAGAAGGGCGGCAAGACGCTCGACGGCGAACTGGCGTTCAAGCTGCACGACACGTACGGCTTCCCGCTCGACCTCACGGCCGACGTGTGCCGCGAGCGCGAAGTGACGGTGGACGAAGCAGCGTTCGACGAAGCCATGGCGCGTCAGCGCGAACAGGCGCGCGCGGCCGGCAAGTTCAAGATGGCGCAGGGCCTCGAATACTCGGGCGCGAAGACCACGTTCCACGGCTACGAAGAAATCGTTTTCGACGACGCGAAGGTCGTGGCGCTGTATGTGGACGGCGCGTCGGTGCAGCAAGTCACGCACGGCCAGCAGGCCGTCGTCGTGCTCGACCATACGCCGTTCTACGCGGAATCGGGCGGCCAGGTCGGCGACCAGGGCTTGCTCGCCAACGCAAGCGTGCGCTTCGCCGTCGCGGACACGTTGAAGGTCCAGGCCGACGTGGTCGGTCATCACGGCACGCTCGAACAGGGCACGCTGAAGGTCGGCGACGTGGTGAAGGCCGAGATCGACGCAGTGCGCCGCGCGCGCACGGCTCGCAATCACTCGGCCACGCACCTGATGCACAAGGCGCTGCGCGAAGTGCTCGGTTCGCACGTGCAGCAGAAGGGCTCGCTCGTCGATCCGGACAAGACGCGCTTCGACTTCGCGCACAACGCGCCCATGACGGACGAACAGATCCGCCGCGTCGAGCAAATCGTCAACGCCGAGGTGCTGGCGAACGCGCCGGGCATCGTGCGCGTCATGCCGTTCGACGAAGCGGTGAAGGGCGGCGCGATGGCGCTGTTCGGCGAAAAATACGGCGACGAAGTGCGCGTGCTCGATCTCGGCTTCTCGCGCGAATTGTGCGGCGGCACGCACGTGCATCGCACGGGCGACATCGGTCTTTTCAAGATCGTGATGGAAGGCGGTGTGGCCGCGGGTATTCGTCGCGTGGAAGCGATTACCGGCGATAACGCCGTGCGCTTCGTGCAGGACCTCGACGCGCGCATCAACGCCGCGGCTGCGGTGCTGAAGGCGCAGCCGTCCGATCTGACGCAACGCATCACGCAGGTGCAGGACCAGGTGAAGCAGCTCGAGAAAGAACTGAGCGCGCTGAAGTCGAAGATGGCGTCGAGCCAGGGCGACGAACTGGCGGGTCAGGCAATCGAAGTCGCCGGCGTGCAGGTTCTCGCGGCAACGCTGGAAGGCGCGGACGTGAAGACGCTGCGCGAAACGGTGGACAAGCTCAAGGACAAGCTGAAGAGCGCGGCGATCGTGCTGGCTTCCGTCGAAGGCGGCAAGGTCAGTCTGATTGCCGGCGTGACGGCGGACGCGAGCAAGAAGGTCAAGGCCGGTGAACTGGTCAATTTTGTCGCGCAGCAGGTTGGCGGCAAGGGTGGCGGCCGGCCGGATATGGCTCAGGCCGGTGGCACTGAGCCGGCCAATCTGCCGGCAGCGCTGGCTGGCGTGAAGGGCTGGGTCGAAGCGCAGCTTTGATTCTGATTCGCTGGTGAGCTGCGGTTGGCTGTTTTAAGGCCGGCTGTAGAGTTCAGGAAGAGGGCCACGTAGCGCACCGGATTGTCGGCGTGGTGCGTGGCCCGATTTTTTTGCACGAGCGGCTTTGCGCAAGCGGTTGCTTGCCGGTTCGGAGCCGGTTGTGAACGCCTCACTTCGGCGTGAACCGCAATCGCTCACTGAAACAGCCGCAAACCACGCAGCGCTTCCTTCGGCGCAAAATCACGCGACGTCCGCGCCCACGTCAGCCTGAACGCGTGCATGCGCTTCGGCATCGCCAGCCACATCCGCCACATCAACGCGCCCGGCTTCCCCCAAACCCCGCACATTCTCCTGCCCCAACAGCGTCTGCTTCAACGCATTGAGCGCCGACGAAAAATGTCCGCGTCGCCAGACGAGCAGCGTTTCGATCGCGCCGATGTCCGGCAAGTCATGCACGGCGATATTGCTCGCGTCGGCGGCCAAGCCGAGCACCGACCGCGGCGCCACTGCAACGCCCGCGCCCGCCGCGACGCAAGCCACGATCGCGTGATACGAGCCGAGTTCCAGCACGCGCGCCGGCCTCACGCCGTGCTCCAGATACCAATTCTCGATGTAGGTCCGATACGCGCAGCCGCGCTCGAATGCAACCAGTGTCGACAGCGCGATGTCGCGCACTTCGCGGATCGGCCGATGCCCGCGCGGCGTCAGCATCACGAGTTCCTCCTTGAACACCGGCACCGTCTCGAATACATCGCCGAGGACCGCCGGGTCGAACGGCGTAGCCACCAGAGCGGCGTCGACGTCGAATTCGCGCACGCGCTCGATCAGCTTGCCGGTCGTGCCCGTCTCCAGTTCGAGCGCGACATCCGGCCATTGCTGGTGATACTGCGCGAGCAGGCCCGGAAGACGTGTGGCCGCGACGCTCTCCATCGTGCCCAGACGCAGGCGTCCGCGGGGACGGTCGGCGCGCACGGCATGGCGCGCTTCGTCGGCGAGAGCGAGCAGGCGTTCGGCGTAGGGCAGCAGCGTTTCACCGGCGGGCGTCAGCACAAGACGCCGCCCGTCGCGGATAAAGAGTTCCGCGCCGAGTTGCTCTTCGAGCTGCTTGATGCGTGTGGTGACGTTCGATTGCACGCGGTTGAGCTTCGCGGCGGCGCGCGTCACGCCGTTCTCGCGTACGACGGCCCGAAAAATCGTCAAGGCGGCCAGGTCCACGATTCTCTCCTAGCGATGGATGGTATCCAAATTATTCATTTTTCATGATTGGATCGTCAAGCTAATATGAGACTACCGGTGCGACTCACCGGGCCCGCGATCCCGACGCGGTTTCCACCGCTCCCTCGCCTTTCGAATGGCCGCCCATGAACGATCTCGCTTCCGACGCCCACCGCCTTCCCACCGAATCTCACGCGGCCCGGCGTGCGGCGCTTGCGTGCATGGTGACGCTCGCCGTCGCGCTCGGCGTCGGGCGGTTCGCCTTCACGCCGCTTTTGCCGCTGATGCTGCACGGCGGCGCGTTCGGTCAGCCGCCAATCGACATCGAGCACGGCGGCTGGCTCGCGTCGTTCAACTACGCGGGCTACTTTGTCGGCGCGCTCACGTGCGCGGCGTTGCGCGTGGAACCTGCACGGGTGGTGCGCGCGGGGCTCGCACTGACCGTGCTGTTGACGCTCGCGATGGGCGTCACGAGCCAGTTCTGGGTGTGGGCGGTGGTGCGCTTCGTCGCGGGCGCGGTCAGCGCGTGGACTTTCGTTTTCGCGTCGCAGTGGGGCTTGCGGCGGCTCGCCGAGCTCCGTCAACCTGCGTGGAGCGGCGTGATTTATACGGGGCCGGGCGTCGGCATCGTCGGAACGGGGCTGCTGGTGAGCGCGGCGGGCGGTTATGGCGCGACGGCGGGCTGGATCGGCTTCGGCCTGATTTCGGCGGTGCTGGCGGCAGCGGTGTGGCCGGCGTTCGGCAATGCGGCCGCGTCTGATCGTAAGGCGGCAGGGCGCGCGTCGGCGTCGTCTGCGACAGAACGGAGAGCCGACGGACCGGCCGCCGCGACGTCGGACGAAACCGGCGCAAGCCGCGCGGGCGCCACCACAACGCGACATGCAGCCATCAACAGCGGGCCGGCCACGCATCGTGCGGACGCCTTCTGGCTGGTCGTCCTGTACGGCGTGCCGGGCTTCGGCTACATCATCACCGCGACGTTCCTGCCGGTCATCGCGCGCCACGCGTTGCCCGGCTCGCCGTGGCCGGACCTGTTCTGGCCGATGTTCGGCGCGGCGCTGATGGTCGGCGCATTGCTGGCGGCGCGCCTGCCGTTGCATCTGGATAACCGCGTGCTGCTGGCGGGCAGCTACGTGCTGCAAGCCGCGGGTATCGCGCTTGGGATCGTCTGGCCGACGGCGGGCGGTTTCTCGCTCGGCAGCATTTTGATCGGCGTGCCGTTCACCGCGATCACCCTGTTCGCGATGCGCGAGGCGCGGCGTCTGCGCGGCGACGATGCAGCCGGCCTGATGGGCTACGCGACGGCCGCTTATGGCCTCGGACAGATCGTCGGCCCGCTGGTCGCCGCGCCGATCGCCGCGCACACCGGCTCGTTTTCGCTCGCGTTGTGGCTCGCGGCCGGCGCGTTGCTGGTGGGCGCGGCGGGCCTTGTCGTCGTCGCGCGGATGCCGCGTGGGCGAGGGCGGATGCCGGACTGCGGCTGCGGTTGAGCGCGCGCGGCCACGGCGGCGATGCGGCCAGGAAGAAGGCGGAACCGTCCGTCTGCAGGCTTTTGCTGCTGCGGGTCGGACTTGGCGCCTATGTCGGCTACGGTTGATGAACAAAAAGGAGCGACACGCCAACCGCCAACTGCTATCGGCCAAGCCCTACGGCAAGGAGCCTTAGCGCTGTGCGCCCAGTCGCTCCGCCTCAGCCTCGACGCGACTTCAGCGAAGCAAAGCGATACAACAAACGGCCGCCGGGCGCACTAAAATGAGCGCTTTCCGTCATCCCCGCGCGCCTGTCGCCGGCCGCGCCGCCCAGCATGCAACATTTCGCGTCCGACAACTACGCCGGCATCTGCCCCGAGGCGCTCGACGCGCTGATCGCCGCCAACAACAGCGGCCACGAACCGGCCTACGGCGACGACTCCTGGACCAGCCAGGTCTGCGACCGTCTGCGTGACCTGTTTCAGACCGACTGCGAGGTGTTCTTCGTGTTCAACGGCACGGCGGCCAACTCGCTCGCGCTGGCGTCGCTGTGCCAGTCGTACCACTCGGTGATCTGCCATGAACTCGCGCACATCGAAACCGACGAGTGCGGCGGCCCCGAATTCTTCTCCGGCGGCTCGAAGCTGCTGACGGCGCCGGGCGTTGGCGGCAAGCTCACGCCGGACGCCATCGAGGCCGTGGTCACGCGCCGCGCCGACATCCATTATCCGAAGCCCAAGGTCGTCACGCTGACGCAGTCGACGGAAGTCGGCACCGTGTACAGCGTCGACGAAGTGCGCGCGATCGCGGAGGTCGCGAGGCGGCATCGTCTGAAAGTGCATATGGACGGCGCGCGCTTTGCAAATGCGGTTGCTGCGCTGAACGTGCATCCTTCGGAGATTACGTGGCGCGCGGGCGTCGACGTGCTGTGTTTCGGCGGCACCAAGAACGGCTTGCCGGTGGGCGAGGCGGTGGTGTTCTTCGACAGAACGCTCGCCGACGACTTCGCTTACCGCCTGAAGCAGGCCGGCCAGCTTGCGTCGAAGATGCGCTTCATTTCCGCACCTTGGCTCGGTCTGCTCGATAACGACGTGTGGCTGCGCAACGCGCGTCATGCGAACGCGATGGCCGAGCTGCTGCAAACGCGCTTGCAGGACATTCCCGGCGTGAGCATCATGTTTCCGCGCGAGTCGAACGCGGTGTTCGCGCAGTTGCCCGCACGAGCCGCGAAGGCCATGCGCGAGCGCGGCTGGAAGTTCTACGAGTTCATCGGCGCGGGCGGCTGCCGGCTGATGTGCGCATGGGACACGCAGCCGGAAACGGTCGAGCGCTTCGTAGCCGAAGTGCGCGAGCTATGCGCGGCGTAAGATGGCGTGCGTCGCGCAAGGCGCGGAGGGCGCTGGAGGTGGGCGAAGTGGGCGCGGCGGCGAGCGACGCAGGCCATGCAAGCCACGCGAGCGATGCAAGGTGCGCGAGCGATGCAAGGTGCGCAAGCGATGCAAGGTGCGCAAGCGATGCAAGGTGCGCAAGCGATGCAAGGTGCGCGAGCGATGCAAGCCATGCAGGCCACTCACGCGCGGCAGGCCGCACAAGCTACGCACACCACGCACGCAAACCCTCGGGCCATGCTGCCTCAACCCATGAAAGCGACGAGCCGCGCAACACACAATGCCACACGATCTGCGCTGCGCCAAGCCGGCCTCGCCAGTCCGCAGAGCCCGTGAACCGGCGAGGCCCGCACAATAGCGACCGAGGCCCACGCAGCCCAACGCACGAAACGCACCACATGCACCCACCGCCGACCGCGACGAACCCCACAAAAAACCACTCACCATGACCGACTACCGATTCTGCCCGCGCTGCGCGACGCCTCTGATCGAGCGGGCCGACGCCGAGCATGAAGGCGGGCGCATCCGCCAGACCTGTCCCGACGAGCAATGCGGCTACGTCCACTGGAACAATCCGCTGCCGGTGGTCGCCGCGATCGTCGAATACGAAGGCAAGATTCTGCTCGCGCGCAACGCCGCGTGGGCCGAGGGCGTGTTCGCGCTGATCACCGGCTTCCTCGAAAACGGCGAGACGCCGGAGGAGGGCATTGCGCGCGAGGTGTGGGAGGAGACGTCGTTGCGCGCGGAGTCGGTTGAACTGATCGGCGTGTATGAATTCATCCGCAAGAACGAACTGATCATCGCGTATCACGTGAAGGCGCATGGCACCATTTCGCTGTCGCCCGAACTGCTCGAATACCGGCTCGTGGAACCGGCGAATCTGCGTCCCTGGCGCGCGGGCACCGGTCAGGCGCTCGGCGAATGGATGCGGCGGCGCGGTCTGCCATTTGAATTCGTCGACAAGCCGGGACAGTAAGTGCGCGCGCCGAGTTCGACGGGTTCGCCGCAAGCAGGTCTCGCAGCAGCGTCGACGAACGGCACTACGGCACTACGGCACCAATGGCACCAATGGCACCACGACAACGACTCTCCGCGATGCACCGATAAACAAAAGCGCCCCACAGCCACCTTCGTTCGAACCAACGCCCATGTCCACGACCGCATCCAAACCCCAACCCACCGCACGAAGCGCCTATCCGCATTTCCTCACCATCACCACGCGCTGGATGGACAACGACGTCTACGGTCACGTGAACAACGTCGTCTACTACAGCTACTTCGATACGGTGGTGAACGAGTATCTGATCCGCGCGGGCGTGCTCGACTTCGAGCGCGGCGCGACCATCGGACTCGTGGTCGAAACGCATTGCAATTACTTCGCGCCGCTGGTGTTTCCGGAGCGCGTCGACGCAGGCTTGCGGGTGACGCGGCTCGGTGCGTCGAGCGTGCGCTATGAAGTCGGACTCTTTCGCGAAGGCAGCGACGAAGCCGCCGCCCAAGGCCACTTCGTGCATGTGTACGTGGATCGCGTGACGCGCCGTCCGGTGAATCTGCCCGACGCACTGCGCGCGGCGCTCGAGCCGATCGGCGTTGCCATCGGCACCGCGGACTAGGCGTGCAGTCGTTCGTCATCAATCTGCTGAACGGAATCAGCTTCGGCCTGCTGCTCTTCATGCTGTCGGCGGGCTTGACGCTGATCTTCAGCATGCTCGGCGTGCTCAACTTCGCGCACGCGAGCTTCTACATGCTGGGCGCTTACGTCGGCTATTCGGTGGCGGCGCGCTTCGGTTTCTGGGCCGCGCTCGTGATCGCGCCGCTCGTCGTCGGGCTGATCGGCGCGGCGCTCGAGCGCTGGCTGTTGCGTCGCGTGCGAAGTCACGGACATCTCGCCGAGTTGCTGCTGACCTTCGGCGCGGCCTACGTGCTCGGCGAACTCGTCAAGCTCGGCTGGGGCTTGAGCCCGCTCGGCGCGAGCGTGCCGGCTGTACTCGACGGTCCGCTTTTCACGCTTTACGGCGCGACGTTTGCGCGTTATCGCGCGTTCATGATGGCGCTCTCGCTCGTCATGCTGGCGGCGCTGTACGCGGTGCTACGTGTGTCGAAGGCGGGGCTCGTGGTGCGCGCCGCGCTCACGCACGCGAGCGCCGTCGAAGCGCTCGGCCACAACGTGCCGCGCGTCTTTACCGGCGTGTTCGCGGCGGGCACGGCGTTGGCCGCGCTGGCCGGCGTGATCGGCGCGCCGCTTTCCGTCATCGAACCGTCGATGGCCGAATCGCTCGGCTCGATCGTGTTCGTCGTCGTGGTGATCGGCGGGCTCGGGTCGCTCGGCGGTGCGCTCGCGGCGTCGCTGCTGATCGGCTGCATCCAGACGCTCGCGGTCGCGAGCGACATTTCGCTCGGCGACGTGCTTGCCGTTTTCGACGCCTCGCTGCCGCGCGAATGGGACGCGCTGACGCTCGCGCAGCTTGCGCCGCTGATCCCGTATCTGCTGCTCGTCGCGATGCTGGCGTTGCGCCCGCGCGGACTCTTCGGACGGCGCGACGATCATGCGTAAGCTCTCCAGGTCAGCAACTGCAATCGCCTCGACGATAACGCCCGCCGAGCCCGATGCCCCGCATCAACGCGCGTTATGGCGCAGTCTATTACCGTGGCTCGCACTAATCCTGCTGCTTCTTGTGCCGCCGCTGTTGTCGCCGCAAAGCTGGCTGCTCGCCTATCTCGCGCAGACCGCGACGATGATCGTCTTCGCGCTTTCCTACAATCTGCTGCTCGGCGAAACGGGATTGCTGTCGTTCGGACACGCAGCGTATTCCGGCCTAGGCGCACTGATCGCCGCGCATCTGTTCAATCGCGCCGGCGTGCCGCTCGTGCTGCTCCCGCTGATCGGCGGGGCAGGGGCCGCGGTATGCGGCGCGCTGCTTGGCTTCATCTCGACGCGGCGTGCCGGCACCGCATTCGCGATGATCACGCTCGGCATTGGCGAACTGGTGGCGGCGGCCGCGTGGACCTTGCCCGACTGGTTCGGCGGCGAGGCGGGCGTCGCAATCGATCGCGCGAGCGGTCCGCCGCTCGGCGCCTTCACATTCGGCCCGGCTCGCGAGGCGTATGCGCTGATCGCGCTGTGGTGCCTGCTCGCGAGCGCGGCGATGTTCGCGCTGTCGCGCACGCCGTTCATGCGGCTTGCCAACGCGGTACGCGACAACCCGGCGCGGGCCGCGGCCATCGGCTGCTATCCGCGACGGATTCGCCACGGCGTCGTCGTGATCTCGGCGTTCTTTGCGGGCGTCGCGGGCACGCTGGCGCTCATCAATGTCGAGCTGGTGTCGACGGAAAGCGTCGGCATGGTGCGCTCGGGCTCGGTGCTGATTGCAACGGTGATCGGCGGCGCGGGCGTCTTTTTCGGGCCGGTCGTGGGCGCGGTCGTGCTGACGTTTTTCAGCGTGGCGGTGGCGAGTGTCACGCGGGCCTGGCTCTTTTATCTGGGGCTGTTCTTCATCGTGATCGTGGTCGCTGCACCGGATGGGATCGCCGGCTTCGCGCAGCGGCACCTGGCGCGGCTAACGCGCTTGGGCTGGCGCTCGTGCCGGGCCGCGTGCCTGGTCGCCTACTTGGCAGGCGCAGCGGCGATCCTGCTATGGAGCGCCGCCATCGTGCTCGCGGTGCAGTGGGCCTACGCGGCGCAATTCGGCGCGGACGAAGGCGCCGCGTTACGCATCGGCACAGCGTCTTCGCTGATCGCGTTTGGCGTGTCGTCACCCTGGCGGCTCGTCGTAGCAATTGTTGCGTTGGCAGCGTGCGGAACGCTGGCGGCGCTCGCCGCGAGCCGCGCGCAAACCCGCCTCGCCGCGCATGCCCGCGCGCTGCACAACGCCGGAGACACACGATGATCCCGGCACTCGCGCTCTACGGCGTCACAAAACGCTTCGGCTCCACGCAGATTCTGCGCGGCGTGAATCTCGCGATCGAACCGGGCGAACGTCACGCGTTGATCGGCCCAAATGGCGCGGGCAAGTCCACGCTCTTCAATCTGATTGCCGGTGGCGCGCGTCCCAACGCGGGACGCATCGACCTGTTCGGCGCGGAGATCACGCGGCTCGCGCCGGCGGCGATCGCGCGGCGCGGACTCGCGCGCAGTTTTCAGAGTACGAGCGTGTTCGCGCGCCTGAGCGTATTCGACAACCTCCGTTGCGCCGCGCTGCTCGCCGAGCGCGACCGCTTGCGCTGGTGGCAGCGTTTCGCGGGTTCATCCACGGTCGATGCGCGCGCCTCGCAGGTGCTGCACGCGGTCGGCCTCGGCGCACGCGCGCATGTGCAGGCCGCGACGCTCAGTTATGCCGAGCAGCGCGCGCTCGATCTCGGCATTGCGCTCGCGGGCGGCGCGCATACCTTGCTGCTCGACGAGCCGACGGCCGGCATGAATCGCGCGGAGGCGGCGCGCGCGATCGAACTGATTCGCGAGACCACCGCGGGCCGCACGCTGCTGATGGTCGAGCACGACATGGACGCGGTGTTCGCCATCGCCGATCGCATTTCAGTGCTTGTACAAGGGCGCATTATCGCGACCGGCACGCCCGCGGCGATTCGCGCGGATGCCGCGGTGCGCGCCGCGTATCTCGGCGAAGGTTTCGACGCATGACGCCCTTGCTCGACATTCGCGGACTCAACGCATGGTACGGTCCGAGCCAGGCATTGCATGGCGTGAACCTGCGGATCGGTGCGGGCGAAGTGCTCGCGCTCGTCGGCCGCAACGGCTCGGGACGCTCGACGCTCGCGCGGGCGCTCATGGGCCTCGTGCAGTGCGACGGCGAATTGCGCTTTAGAGACCGCTCGCTTGCCGGGCTGCGTACGTTTGAAATCGCGCGGCTCGGCATCGGCTATGTGCCGGAGCATCGCGACGTGTTTCCGACGTTGAGCGTCGGCGAAAATCTCGAACTGGGGGTTGGGCCGGGCAATAGTGGAAATATTGAACGCAATCGCGGACGCGCGCCGCGCTTTACCATCGACGATGCGTATGCGCTTTTCCCCGTTTTGCGCGAGCGCAGGCGCACGCGTGCGGGCGCGCTGTCGGGCGGCGAGCAGCAGATGCTGACGCTCGCGCGTGCGCTGCTCGGCGATCCCGATCTGCTCATAATCGACGAACCCGGCGAGGGTCTTGCGAGCCTCGTCATGCAGCAGGTCGCGCAATGTCTGCGCGTGCTGCGCGAGCGCGGCATGGCGATGCTGCTGATCGAACAGAGGCTCGTGATCGCGCGGGACATTGCGAGCCGCGTCGCGGTGATGGGTCACGGCGAAATCGTGTTCGATGGCGAACTCGATGCTTTCGTGCAGCGCACCGACGTGATGCGCGAGTGGCTCGGTGTCGGTTGAAAGGCGCGCCGTGCCGCGTTGAAAAAAACCGCGGTGCGATTAGCGTTTGAATTTGCATCGTCGATAGTCCGCTCAGGTCCGGCGCGCAAGGCATTTCGCTGACCGATCGCGGCGATTCAAACGCTTGATCGTTTGGTGAGCGTCCTCCAGAAATCTTGTCGGCAGCGCGCGGACAAATAAAGACAATTATTGAAGACCGCGCGGCGTCGGCGCGCGCAATTTGCGCGTCGAAATGCGTCGAGATGCGTCGCGGCTTCAGGAGGAGACATCATGAAAAACATACGCACGGCCCGCGAGCATGGATGGCGCGCGCCGCTTGTCGCAAGTTTCGCGCTGCTCGCCGCGGCGCTTTCCATGTCCGCGTGCGCCGACGCGAATTCGACAACCGCAAACACTGCGCCTTCCGCGGACATGCAAAACGCAAGCGCAAGCCCAACCGCAAGCCCAACCGCAAGCGCAACCGCAAGCGCAACCGCAACCGCAACCGCAACCGCAACCGCAACCGCAACCGCAACCGCAACCGCAAGCGCGCCGCACGCGCAGCCCGCTTCATCCCCACGTCCCGCGATCGAAGCCGCCAAGGCCCGACAACTCGCGTTAGAGCAAAGCATCGCGGCGCGCGTGCCCACGGCGAGCGGCATGAGCATCAAGCGCAGCCGCGCGCTCACGCTGCGCGACTCGGGCATCGACGGCTCGCTGATGTTCGCGCGCGATGTCGACTTTCGCGTGACCGGCGACATCGGCTTCATGATTCACGACATGGCGGCGACGCTCGTGCCGACGCACGCGGGCGAGCCCATCGTTTTCGACGATCCGACGAGCGTGACGATCGACGTTCATCGCGGCGAAGTCACGCTCGACAGCGCAAAGCTCACGGCGATCTTCGACCGTTATCTGTTCCAGTACCAAGGCTCGCCGCTGCGCAATATGCGCGTGGTGCCGCAAGACGGCGGCAGCTTGCGCATAACCGGCGAGATGCATCGCGATACGTGGGTGCCGATCGTGCTGTCCGGATCGCTTGCGATGCGCGGCGCGGACGAACTCGTGTTCCATGCCGATCACGTCGAAGTCGCGGGCGTGGCCGCCGACCGGTTGATGCAGGCCGCGCACGTGAAGATGGCCGATCTGCTGAAAGTCGATACGCCGATTGCGCGGCTCGACGGCGACGACGTCGTGATGCAGGTCGCAAAGCTCACGCCGCCGCCCGCGCTGCGCATGCGCATCACGCGCATCGACACGAGCGCGGCGGGCGTGCGCTTCACGCTGGACGACGGCACGCTGCCCAACATCGACTGGCCCGCGAACATGCCCGCGCGCGGCATGCTGGTGCAAGGCGGCGACGTGAAGTTCATGCGCTCGATGCCGATGAATATCGACATGGCGCTGACGCCCATCGATAGAAGCGCGCCGTTCTTGCTCGATCTGTACCACTATCGCGAGCAGATGGCCGCCGGCTATTTCACTTTCGGCGAAGCCGGCGCGCTCGACGTGCATCTGCCTTCATACGCGACGCTCGCGAGCGCGGCAAAAGAGCCGCCGCTGCGGATCGGCATCGGCATCGGCAGCGCGAGTGCGCGCTTTAACGACAGCCTGATTCGCGCGCAGCAGGCGTCGCTGGCGCAGGCGCGGCTCGTGTGGCAACGTGCGCCGCAGAGTGTGCAACACGCGTCGGCCGCGCATGCGATGCCTGTCAGTCTGCGTACGGGGTTGTCTCGCGGCAGCCAGGACGCTGCAACGCTCACACCCAACGACGAACGTCGTTCGACAGGTCCCACCCCGCTGATCCACGTCGAAAACGTCGACTTCTACGTGGCCGGGCGCATCGGCTTTCACGTGCGTTCGCTCGACGCGCAGATGGTCCCGAAGACGCCTGGCCAACCGGTCGATCTCGACAATCCGGACCAGTACGACATACGCATCATCGGCGGCGAAGTAGTCGAACCCTGGCCGGCGATGGCCGCGCTCTTCAACGATTATCTGCTCGATTACGAGCCGCGCTCGCTTAACGACCTGCAACTGAAACCGGTCGACGGCAAGCTGCAAGTCACGGGCGGCATCAAGTTGTGGAATCACTTTCCGGGCGTATGGCTGCCGACGACGATGAGCGGCACAATCGTCGCGCGAGACGAGCGGCATCTCGTGTACGAGCCGGCGTCGGTGAAGGTGCTTGGCGTGCCGCAGGCGGGACTGCTGCGCGCGCTCGACATTCCGCTTGCGTCGTTGACGCCGTTCACGCGCAAGGGCGTCGCGCTCGAAGGCAACCAGCTCGTGTTCGATCAGTACACCGTGTTTCCACCGCCGGTCTTGCAAGGGCGTCTTGCAAGCGCCACGGTCACGGACGAGGGCCTCGTGCTGAAGTTCAAGCGCGAAGCCGGCATTGCTGTCGCGCGGCCGCCCGCCAACGCTACGAAGAGCTACGTATGGATCGAATCGGGCGACGTGAAGATGTTCAACTCGCTCGTCACGAACGCGCGAACTTTCATCAGCGACAGCTCGAACCCCGGCGTGATGAAGTTCGATTTATACGGCTATCGCAGGGACGTTTCGAAGGGCACGGTAAAAATGAGCACGGACGGCGCGCTCGGCGTGGATCTCGCCGCGCGAGGCAAATAAGAGCGCGCCTGCCTCGCGAAACTTGCCGCACGACTCAATCTTCCTTGTTGACGATCCACTCGTGCGCCGGGTCGTTACGGAAATGCCACGTGCGCTGCGCGCCCGCCATCACGTTCAGATAGTACGAGTCGTAGCCATACGGCACGACGACCGGATGATAGCCGCGCGGCACCATCACGACGTCGTGATTCTCGACCGCCATCGATTCGTCGATGTCGCGCATATCGGTGTACACGCGCTGAAACGCAAAACCCTGCGGCGGATTCAGCCGATGGTAGTACGTCTCCTCGAGCGAACTTTCGTGCGGCACGTTGTCGGTGTCGTGCTTGTGCGGCGGATAGCTCGACGCGTGGCCGCCCGGCGTTCTCACCTCGACCACCAGCAGCGACTCGGCGGGTTCGGTCTGCGGAAGAATATCGCAGACGTAACGCGTATTCAGGCTTTTGCCGCGCGTGGAGCGTTTCATCGAAGACGGCTCGATCAGGCGCGCGGGCAACTCGCCTTTTGCAGGCGCGCTCGCCACGCCGATCTCCGCATCGCGGCATGCACGCACCGCGGCGCGCACGCCTGGCGGCAAATACACCGCATAGGGCGCGGCATCTTCGAACACGCTGTCGCGCGAACCGAGCGAACTCCACTTCGCGTGCTGCGTTTCGATGTCGACCGCGCCCGTGAGCACGACGATGCACACTTCGCGCGACGGCTCGAACACATGCACGACTTCACTCGTGCCGAGACGATAAGCGGCGAAGCCGACATAGCGCCAGCACGCCGACTGAGGTGTCACTCGCGCGATTGTCTGGCCTTCGCGCTCGGCCTTCACTAACAGACTCATGCTGCCTCCTGCGTGTCGAGCGGCGCATCGACCAATGCACGCAATGTATTGAAGCCTTTTTGCGCGTACTCGAACGACGGCGCGACGACCGGGTCCTGTTCTGCTTCGACCACCAGCCAGCCGCAATAGCCGTGCCGCTTCAGACGCGCGATGATCGATGGAAAGTCGACGGCGCCGTCGCCGGGCACCGTGAACGCGCCTGCGATCACCGCATCGAGAAAACTCCAGTTGCGATTGCGCGCGAGCTTCATGACGGCGGGGCGCACATCCTTGCAGTGCACATGGCAAACGCGGCCGATGTGCTTGTCGAGCACGGCGAGCGGATCGCCGCCTGCAAACGTGATGTGTCCCGCGTCGAACAGCAGGCCGACTGCGTCGCTCGTGCGCGACATCAACTGGTCGACGTCGGCGGGCGTTTCGACGTACGCGCCCATGTGATGATGGTAAGCAAGCCGCACGCCGCGGCTTAGCGTATAGCGTGCGAATTCATCGACGCGCGCGGCATATGCGGCCCATTGCGCGTCGCCGAAAAAACGCGGCCTCTGATACAGCGGCTTCGGCGCGCCCTGAATCGAATCGGCCACTTCGCCATACACCATGACGGTCGCGCCGTTTTGCGCAAGCAGGTCGAGATGCGGGCCGACCGCCGCGATTTCCTCTTCGACGCTGCCGCGCGCGAGACGCCCCGAATACCATCCCGACACGAGCGCGAGATCGTATTGCGCGAGCAGCGTCTTCAATGCCTGCGGTTCGCGCGGAAATTTGTTGCCGAGTTCGAAGCCCTGATAGCCGATCTGCCGGCCTTCGGTCAGCGCGACCTCGAGCGGCGTTTCGCCGCCGAGCGAGGGCAGGTCGTCGTTCATCCACGACAATGGGTTGATGCCGATGCGTACGTTGAAAGCTGTCATGCGAGCGATCCTCGGTCGTTGACGTCGTTATCATTTTCGCTGCTGTGCTCTGCAACGCCGGATGGTTTTCCGCGTGCCGCAATCTGCGCGTCGTAGTTCGCTCGCGCATCGCGCACGCTTGCCCTCGACGATACTTCGGGCACCGCGACTTCCCACCACCAGCCGCCGTCGGTCGTCGTGCGAGCCGGGTCGGTGTCGATGCTAATGACGTATGTGCGATCCGCGGCGCGCGCACGTTGCAGCGCGGCTTCGAGTTCCGCGACGTTCGCCGCATGCTCGGCATGCGCGCCGAGCGCACGCGCATGCGCGGCGAAGTCGATGCGCGGCGCGCCAAGCGGCCCTTGCTTGCAATCGTCGAGCAGGTTGTTGAACGGCGCACCGCCGCATGCCTGCTGCAGTCGATTGATGCAGCCGTAGCCGCGATTGTCGAGCACCACGACAATCAGCTTCGCGCCGAGCATCACGGAAGTCGCGATCTCGCTGTTCATCATCAGATAGCTGCCGTCGCCGACCATCACGATCACTTCGCGCTCGGGACGCGCGAGCTTCGCACCGAGCCCGCCGGCGATCTCATAGCCCATGCACGAGTAGCCGTATTCGACGTGATACGCGCCCGGCGTTGCCGCGCGCCACAGCTTGTGCAATTCGGCGGGCAAGGTGCCCGCCGCGCATACGACGATGTC
Organism: Paraburkholderia sp. RCC_158; assembly: GCF_041355255.1. Lineage (NCBI taxonomy): Bacteria > Pseudomonadati > Pseudomonadota > Betaproteobacteria > Burkholderiales > Burkholderiaceae > Paraburkholderia > Paraburkholderia sp. RCC_158. The sequence continues at coordinate 330,973 of NZ_JBFUPM010000002.1, forward strand.
GTTGGCCGGCGAGTTCGCGCTCGAACGCTGCACGGCGCCGATCACATCGCCCTCGTAAGGCAGCACGGCGTCGCGCTGCGGCGCGTGCGTGAGCGTATGTACGGTGTCGCGCCAGCTTGCCGCGAGCTGCTGCGCGCGAGCGGTCCACGCGCGGTCCGCATGCCAGTCTTGCAGGCGTGAGCCAGGCCCATCGAGCGCATCGAGCGCCTCGAGTGCGAGTCGCACGTCCGCTTCGACCACTTGCGCGCGATGCTTGAGGCCGTCGAATGCATTCGCATTGATGCCGATCACGTCCGCCTGCGTGAAGAGCGTGTTCGAGCCGGTCGTGAAATCCTGCAAACGCGTGCCGAGCGCGAGCACACAGTCGGCGTCGCGCGCGAGTGCGTTAGCGGCGGGCGAGCCGGTGACGCCGAGCGCGCCAACGTTCAATGGATCGTCGCATGCGAGCGAACCCTTGCCCGCCTGCGTCTCCGCGACCGGAATGCCGTGCGCGGCGGCGAAGCGTTGCAGCGCGTCAGTCGCGTGGCCGTACAGCACGCCGCCGCCCGCGACGATCAGCGGCCTCTGCGCGCGCCGCAAGCGCTCGATTGCCCGCTCGATTTCATCGACGCGCGGCGCCGGCGCATAAAACGTCACGACGCGCGGCGCGAAGAAATCGGCGGGGAAGTCCCACGCCTGCGCCTGAACATCTTGCGGCAACGCGAGCGTGACGGGCCCGCAAGACGCGGCGTCGGTCAGCACGCGCAGCGCGCGCGGCAACGCGCTCAACAGTTGCGCGGGATGCACGATGCGATCGAAGTAACGCGACACGGGTTTGAACGCATCGTTGGCGGACACGCCGCCGTCGTGAAAGTCTTCGACCTGCTGCAAAACCGGGTCCGGCGCGCGCGACACGAAAATGTCGCCCGGCAACAGCAGCACCGGCAAACGGTTCACATGCGCGAGCGCCGCGGCAGTGAGCAGATTCGTCGCTCCCGGTCCGATCGAAGTCGTGACCGCCATCATGCGGCGGCGGAAATGCGCCTTCGCGTACGCAATCGCGCTATGCGCCATCGCCTGTTCGTTATGCGCGCGCAGCGTGGGCAATTCGTCGCGATGCTGATACAACGCCTCGCCCATGCCCGCGACGTTGCCGTGACCGAAGATCGCGAACACGCCGCCAAAGAGCGGCTCGGTGCCGAGACCGTCTTCGGTCGCGACGCGTTGCGCGGCGAGATAACGCACGAGCGCTTGCGCGGTGGTCAGGCGAATCGTGCCTTCCCGCACCGCGCCGCCCACGGATGCCGCGTGGCCGTGCTCATGTTCCTGCTCGCGTTTGTGATCCATCATGCGCTGATTCATGCGGCCTGCTCCTGATGAACATGCGTCTTCGCGTCGGGTTCGCCGGCCACGGAATCACGCGCCGCGCGCCACGATGCGATCAGCGTTTCGAAGATGCGGCGCACGCGCGCGATCAGTTCGTCGTCGCCGATTTCACCGGCAAGCCACGCATGGCTCGGCTCGTGAAAGATCGTGCGGCCCACCGTGAAGCCGCGGCACGTCGACGAGCGCGCCGCCGCGCGAAAGCCATCGTTTAACTGCTCGACACCCGCCGACAAACCGAGCAGCACGACGCCGCGGCAATACGGATCGCGCTCGGCGATCAACGCGTCGACGTTGCGCCACTGCGCGGCGTCCATCGGTTCGAGCTTCCACCACTCGGGATAGATGCCGATGTTGTAAAGCCGCTTTAACGCGCGGTACACCACGTTCGGTCCTTGCGGCAAGTTCGGGTGCTTCGGCGGAATCACTTCGAGCAGCAACTCGTGGCCGCTTGCCTGCGTTGCATCGTAGAGCGCGCGCAATTGCGCTTCCTGTTCGAGACGCTGTTCGATCGGCTCGTCGGGATGGAATTGCACGAGGCACTTCGCGACGTGCTCTTGCGGCCACGTGACGAGCGTCGTGCCCACGGAGCGTCCATGATCGAAGACGAGCGGCACCGAGCCCGGCAACTCGACGGGGCGGCCGATCCACCAGCCGCGGCCGGTCGCCGCATTCAGCGCATCCTGACCATAACGATCGTCGATCAGCACGCCGATGCGGCCTTGCAAACCCAACGCGCTTTCGGTCTGCGAGACCGCCTCGACGAACAGGCCCTTGAGCCTCGCGATACGCGCGTCGCTCGCGCCGGTCTGCTGCGCGAGTTCGAAGAACTGGTTGCGGTGATCGAATGCAAAGCCGAGTACTTCGTTCCATTGCTTGCGCGCGGGCGTCACGCGATGCAGGCGCGCGAGCGTCGCGTCACGGTCGGGGCGGCGCATGCGCTCGGGGTCGGCTTTCGCCTCGCGCAGGAAGTAGTCGAGTTCGGCGGGCGTCGGCATGGCCGGCGCGCACGCGTGGCGCGAGACCACCAGGGCGCCGCTCGCGTTCGCGGCGCGCGCGCATGCTTCGAGCGGTTGATCGCGCAACCATCCTGAGAGAAAGCCGGAGGCGAACGCGTCGCCCGCGCCGAGCACGTTCAGCACTTCGACTTCCACGCCGCCGTGAACCGGTACGTCGTCGAGCGAGGCGGGCACTTTGCCGTCGATAATCTGGCAGCCCAGCGGCCCGCGCTTGAGCACGAGCGTGGCGGGCGTGACCGCGCGCACCATCGCGAGTGCGTCGACGAGTTCGCTCTTGCCGCCTGCGATGCGAAACTCTTCTTCGGTGCCGATCACGAGATCGAACAACGGCAGAATGCGCTGCAAATGCGCGGTGACGCCTTCGCTCGCGACAAAGCGCGTTTCGCCGTCCGCCTTGCCCGTGAGACCCCACAGCACCGGACGATAGTCGATGTCGAGCACGGTGCGCACCTGGTTGCGCCGCGCGTAGTCAAGCGCGCGGCGGCTCGTGCGGTTCACCTGCTCGGTGGAAAAGTGCGTGCCGGTAATCAGCAGCGCTTTCGACGACGCGATAAACGCTTCATCGAAATCCGCTTCGTCAACGGCCATGTCCGCGCAATTCTCGCGATAGAAAATCAGCGGGAACGTATCGCGGTCTTTCAGGCCGAGCAGCACGAGCGCGGTCAGGCGTTCCTGATCGACGCGCACGTGGCTGACGTCGCAGCCTTCCTTCGTCAACGTCTCGGTGAGAAAGCGGCCCATGTGATCGTTGCCGACGCGCGCCAGCATCGCCGCGGCAAGTCCGAGCCGCGCGCAGCCGAACGCAATGTTCGCCGACGATCCGCCGAGATACTTCGCGAAGCTCGACACGTCCTCGAGGCGCGCGCCGACCTGCTGCGCGTAGAGATCGACGGCGAGGCGGCCAAGGCACACGATGTCGCGGCTGCGCTCCGGCGCGAAGCGGCTGCCGGCGTTCGCGCCGGACATGCCCGCGGTTTCGCCCGAGGTCTGTGCCGGTGTGCCGCCGAATGTACTGGAATGAGCCATGAATGTCCCTGAATGACGGAGCGCGGCAAGCGGTTTCATCGCTGCGCCTGCCGCGCGAATGAATCAGATCGTTGCGCCTTCGAGTTCGCCGATCATCTTCTGCATCTCGGCGCCGCCCGCCATCATGTCGAGCACTTCGTCCTTGCTGATGGTTTCCTTCGTGAAGGTGCCGAGCGATTTGCCGCGATTGAGCAGCGTGAACGAGTCGCCGATCGGATACGCGTGATGCACGTTGTGCGTGATGAAGATCACCGAGATGCCTTTCGCGCGCGCCTTGTGAATCAGCTTCAGCACGTTGAAGCTCTGCTTCACGCCGAGCGCGGCGGTGGGCTCGTCGAGAATCAGCACGCGTGCGCCGAAGTGAATCGCGCGCGCAATCGCCAGACACTGTTTCTCGCCGCCCGACATCGTGCCGATCGGCTGATGCGGATCGCGCACGTTGATGCCCATTTCCGCGAGCTTGTCGCGTGCGGTGGTGGCGCTGGTTTCGAGGTCCATCACGTTCAGGAAGCCGAACAGTTTCTTTTGCGGCTCGCGTCCCATGAAAAAATTGCGCGCAACGGAAAGCAGCGGTACGAGCGCGAGATCCTGATAGACGGTGGCGATGCCCAGATCGAGCGCGTCTTTCGGCGACTCGAACAAAACCGGCTTGCCGTCGACCAGATACTGGCCCGATGACGGCTGATGCACGCCGGCCAGCGTCTTGATGAGCGTGGACTTGCCCGCGCCGTTGTCGCCGAGCAGGCAGTGCACTTCGCCGCGCTTCAGGCGCAAGGTCACGCCGCTTAGCGCGATCACCTTGCCGAAGTACTTGTTGACGTTTTCGAGCGCGAGGATCACGTCGTCTTGCTGCGCGGCGGCGGTTGCCACCGGCGCTTCGTGGGTCACAGGGTTCGTATCCGACATGTTCGTCTCCTCGTTACGATTGCGACACGCGACGGCGCACGTAGTGGTTGAACAGCACCGCGATCAGCAGCATCACGCCGAGAAACACGCGGAACCAGTCGGAACTCACGTTCGTATAGGTGATGCCGATCTGCACGACGCCGAAGATCAACGCGCCGAAGCAGGCGCCGACCACGGACCCATAGCCGCCCGTCAGCAAGGTTCCGCCGATCACCGCCGCGATGATCGCTTCGAATTCCTTCTGCAAGCCGCGATCCGCCGCAGCCGAGCCGATGTCGCACACTTGCAATACCGCGAACAGGCACGAGCAGAACGCGGTCAGCACGAACAGCAGAATTTTCACGCGGCGCACCGGAATGCCCACGTTCTTGGCTGCGTTCGCATCGCCGCCGACTGCGAGAATCCAGTTGCCGGCGCGCGTCTTTGCCAGAACGAATGCGCAGATTGCGGCGAGGCCGAACCACCACAGAATCACCTTCGGAATGCCAGGCACCAGCGCATGACCGTTATCGAGCAGCGTGCCGATGCCGTGGTGCGCGAGCATCGTGAAGAGGCCATTGAGCGCGACGCCGTGAAAGAGCGTGTTGGCGAGCCAGTCCTGCTGCGCGAGATCGCCGACGCCCGAGACGATGGTGCGGTCGGCGAACATGATCGATAGCGCGAGCGTGAGGCCGCGCAGAATGAACAGGAAGGCCAGCGTGACGATGAACGACGGCAGCCGCGTGCGCATCACGAGATAGCCGTTGAGCGCGCCGAGCAGCATCGAGCCGGCGAATGCAAAGAGGATCGAGAGCGAAATCGGCCAGTGAAAGTACACGCTCGGAATCGCGACCATCATGCCGGCGAAGCCGATCATCGAGCCGATCGAGAGGTCGAACTCGCCCGCGATCATCAAGAGACATGCGCCGACCGCGAGGATGCCGAGATACGCGGACACCTGCGACCAGTTCATCACGCCGTCGAGATTGAACATGCCGGAGCCGCCGGCCGTCAGCGCGAAAACGAGAAACACGAGTACCGCGCCGGAAATCGCGGCAAATTCAGGGCGGTTCAGCAGATGACCGAACCACGATTCCTTGCGCACGCGCTCGTCGCGTCCGTCGCGCGCTTCGGCGTCCGGGCGCGGCGCGGCGTTATGCGAAGCGGCGCTGTTTGGATCGACGTGCGGTGGGAAGTGTTTGCCGGCTACACCCATGATGTCTCCTTGGAGCCGGCTGTGCGTTAGGGCAGGCGGGAATGCGTTGCGAGAACGACAGCCGGTGAAATGCGCGCTGGCGGCGAGGCTGCCGGGCGGGAGCGATGCCCGCCGCGCGCGTGACTAGCTAGAAGAAAGAATCAGCGATACTGCCCTGCGTACTTGATGACCTTGTCGAGGTTTTCCTTCGTGATGAAGCCCGGGCCCGAACGAATGTTCTTCGGTCCATACGACGGCGCGAGACCGTACGTCGCGAGCCGCGCCTTGAACTTCGGATTCGCTTCGAGAATCTGGCGGATTTTCGCGGGGTCGGTGGTGTGCTCTTTCTTCACGATGGCGAGCACGGCGACCGGAATATAGCCCTGCAAATACGGCTGCTGATCGATCGCGAACTGGATCGTGCCGTTCTGGATGGCCTTCGCGATGTCGTCGGAGAAGTCGAACGTGCAGAAATAGATCTTGCCGTTCAGGCCCATTTGCTGGACCGCTTTCAGCGTGGCCGACGCGGGCGTCGGTCCGAGCGTGAGAATCGCGCCGGTGTTCGGATGGTTGCGCAAATAGGCGCTGACCTTCGACTGGATCTCGGTCGGGTCCTGGCCGGAATCGATGGTGGACGATTTATAGTCGACGCCGATCGCATCCGCGAAACCACGGCAACGGTCGAACGAAACGGTGTTGGTCGCGAGGTGATTCACGCACACGAACGACTTCACGCCGGCCGCTTTCGCCTTCTCGCCCGCCGCCTTGCCGGCGACGTATTCGGGCTGGCCGACGTGCATGATCGCGCCCAGTTGCGCGCTCTGTTCCTCGGTGCCGGAATTGATCGTGACGAGCGGAATCTTCTTCGCGGTCACCTTGCTGATGGAGCTCTTGAGCACATCGTAATCGGCGATGGTGACGATCACGCCGTCGTAGTTGCGCGCGGCGGCCTGCTCGACGAGGCGCGCCATATCGGCGATGTCGCCGTTCGGCGGATTGCGATAGTCGGTCTCGACGTTGAAGTCCTCGTCGGCCTGCTTGATCGCGTTCTTGATCGTGTTCCACCAGGAATCGGAGTCCGGCGCGTGGCTGATCAGCACGAAATGAGCGTCAGCCGCGCGGGCGGCCGAAGCCGCGCCGAATCCCGTCGCCAACGTCAATGCCGTCACCAGAATCCTGAGCGTAGCCTTGCCCTTGCAAAGTCTCATGTCTCCACCTTTCTCGGTCTGTCGTTATTGAGGGAGCGACGCAACTGCGCCGAAGCGCCATCGCTCACGACCAAGATTAGGTCATCTTCGAGGGTGGTGCAACAGAAATTTCATCGTGAATAAAAATGGAAAATACGTTCCATTTATGCGATGCGCTGCCTATAATCGGCAACGTCAAACACGTCGTGCGGCGCGCGTCGAAAGCGTCTGCCGCACTGCGACAAAGCACCGAAGAGAGACTCATGGCGGAAGAGAGCACCGAGGAATTGCCGAGCGTCGAAGAATTGATGCAGCGCATCGCGGAAAACTACGAAGCGTTGCCGCGTCAGTTGAAGAACGTCGCGACGTATATCGAGCAGCATCGTTCGAGCGTGATGGTCGATCGCACGAGTGATATTGCCGCAAGCTGCGGCGTGCATCCGTCGGCCGTGGTGCGTTTTGCGCAGCGCTTCGGCTTCTCCGGCTTCTCCGATTTGCAGGCGGTGTTTCGCCAGGCGTACACAGGGCAGGGCGCGTCGTCGCCGAGTTATCAGCAGCGCATTCGCAAGCTGATCGACGACAAGCCTGGCGCGCTGTCGGGCGGCGCGGTGGCGCGCGAATTCATCGCGGCGTCGCGCGGCGGCCTGGAAGAACTCGAAGCGGGGCTCGACGACAAGCAGTTCGACGCCGCCGTGAAAATGCTGCAGCAGGCGGACAACATCTATGTGATCGGCGTGCGGCGCTCGTTTCCGGTCGCGAGCTACATCGTCTATGCGTTGCAGCACACGCCCAAGCGCGTGCATCTGGTGTCCGGTTTCGGCGGCATGTATCGCGAGCAGATTCGCAGCGTGAAGAAGGGCGACGTGGTGATCGCGATCAGCTTCGCGCCGTATGCGAAGGAAACGCAGTATTGCCTGCGCGTCGCGCATCATCATCAGGCGAAGACGCTGGTTATTACGGATAGCCAACTATCTCCGCTCGCCCGTTACGCGAGCACTCAACTGTATGTGAAAGAGGGCAGCGCGTTTGCGTTCCGCTCGCTGACCAGCACGATCTGCCTGTGCCAGGCGCTTTTCATCGCGCTCGCGTACAAGCTCGAACTGAACGTGGAAGAATCCAAAGACACTGGAGGATACGATGACTGACGCAGCACAACCGATCGACGTCGCGGTGTTCGGCGCGGGGCGCATCGGCAAGATTCACGCGGCCAATCTCGCGCGGCAGCCTGGCGTGAGGCTCAAGTATGTGGTCGATGTGAATCGCGAAGCGGCCGCGGCGCTCGCTGCCGCGCATGGCGCGCAAGTGGCGGACATCGACGGCGCGATGGGCGACGCTTCGGTCGGCGCCACGGTGATCTGTTCGAGCACCGACACGCACGCCGATCTCATCATGAAGTCGGCCGCGCAGAAAAAGCACGTGTTCTGCGAGAAGCCCGTCGACCTCACGCTCGAACGCGCACGGGCCTGCGCGGACGCGGTCGAACGCGCGGGCGTGGTCTGCATGATCGGCTTTCAGCGCCGCTTCGACCCGACGTTTTCCGCGCTGAAGGCGCGTCTCGACGCGGGCGAAATCGGCACGCCGGAAATGCTCATTGTGACGAGCCGCGATCCGGGGCCGCCGCCGGTCGAATACATCCGGCATTCGGGCGGCATCTTCAAGGACATGCTGATTCACGACTTCGATATCTTCCGCTGGATTCTGGATGACGAAGCCGACACGCTGCATGCGACCGGCAGTTGCCTCACCGATCCGGCGATTGCAAACGCGGGCGACATCGACTCGACGGCGGTGACGATCCGCACGAAGCGCGGCCGTCTGTGCCAGATCAACACCGCGCGCCGCGCCGCCTATGGTTACGACCAGCGCTTCGAAGTGCTCGGCAGCGGCGGCATGCTGCAAGCGGGCAATGTGCGGCCCACTGAAGTCACCGCTTATTCGAAGACCGAAGTATCGAGCGACGTGCCGGAGGCGTTTTTTCTCGAACGTTATCGCGCGGCGTACGCGCTGGAAATCGCGCATTTCTTCGAAGCCGTGACGCAAGGCAAGCCGGTGCGCACGACCGTCGCCGACGGCGTGAAGGCGCTCGAACTCGCCGAGGCCGCAACGCTTTCGTGGCGCGAAGGCCATGCGGTCAAACTCGGCGAGGCCGCGCGATGAATGCCGCGGCAGCGCATGACAAGCGCGTTCGTCTGGGCGTGGTCGGCCTTGGTCGGCTCGGCAAACGGCATGCGGAGAATCTCGCGTATCGCGTGCCGGGCGCGGAACTGGTCGCCGCTTGCAGTCCGCTGGAAGAGGAGCGGGCATGGGCGCGCGGGGCGTTGCCGTCGCCGCGTCTCTACGACGATTACGCGAAGCTGCTCGACGATAGCGAAGTGGATGCCGTGTGGCTCGTCACGCCGTCGTCGTTGCACGCGCAACAAATCATCGACGCATTGCGCGCGGGCAAGCACGTGTTCTGCGAGAAGCCGTTGTCGCTCGATCTCACCGAATGCGAGCGCGTGCTGGCCGAGGCCGCGCGCTTTCCGCATCTTCGGGCGACGATCGGCTTCATGCGGCGCTTCGATCCGAGCTACAAGGATGCATTCGACAAGATCGCGGCGGGCGCGATAGGCCGGCCGTTTCTGGTGCGCTCGCAGACCACGGACACGAACGATACCGACGGTTTTTTCGTGCGCTTTGCGGCGACCTCGGGCGGCATCTTTCTCGACTGCACGGTGCACGATATCGACGTCGCGCGCTGGCTGCTCGGCAAGCCGCGCGCGACACGCGTGTTCGCGGCGGGCGCGGTCGCGTTACATGAAGGCCTGCGCGAATTCGGCGACGTCGACAACGGCGTCGCGATCTGCGAATTCGAGGGCGGCAAGCTCGCGATGTTCTACGCGTCGCGCACCCAGGCGCACGGCAACGACACGCATAGCGAAGTGATCGGCACGGCCGGCGCGCTCGCGGTCGGACGCAATCCGCGCGCGAATCGCGTGGAGATTTATGACGCGAGCGGGATTCGCAACGAGTGCACGCCGAGCTTCTTCGACCGTTTCGAAGACGCGTTTTTGCACGAGGCGCGCGCGTTTGTCGCGGCGGTGCAGGGCGGGGCGGGCTCGGATGCGCAAGCGGGTGCAACGCTTGCCGACGCGCTCGAGGCGACGCGCATCGGCAATGCGTTGCGGCAGTCGCTGCAGAGTGGGCAGGCGGTGACGCTTTAGCGCCGGGATCGCGGCGGCGGCACTCTCAACGCCGCCACCGGCAGCGCGGCGCAGGCTGCGGTAGAATTTGACCCTCTGTCTGGCGTCGCACAACGGCGTCTCGTCCCGAAGGTCATCGTCGATGCAAATTCAGATTCACAAGGAAGTCGATGCGCGCGGGCTGATGTGCCCGCTGCCCATCCTGCGCGCCAAAAAGGCGCTCGCCGATATGGAAAGCGGCCAGATTCTCAAGGTGCTCGCCACCGACCCCGGTTCGCAGCGCGATTTCGCCGCGTTCGCGAAGCAGACCGGCAATGAGATCGTCGAGAGTTCGTCGCACGACAAGGTTTTCACGTTTCTGATGAAGCGCCGCTGACGCAGGCGCTGAAACACGTTCGCTCAAACGCGTCCGCTGAAAACGCGCGCTGCAAACAAAAGGCGCTGTGCCCGCCAAAGCGGGGCACAGCGCCTTTTTCATTCGCGCGAAAGAATCAGCCTTCGAGCACCGGCGAACGCGTCCGCAGATATTCTTCGAAATCCGCGGCCACTTCCGGATGGCGCAGCGCGAATTCCACCGTCGCCTTCAGATAGCCGAGCTTGCTGCCGCAGTCGAAACGCGTGCCGTGATACTTGTACGCGAGCACCTGTTCGTCGGCGAGCAGCGATTGAATCGCGTCCGTCAACTGCAGTTCGCCGCCGGCACCGGGCTTGATCGAGCGGATGTGGTCGAAAATGCGCGGCTTCAGCACGTAACGGCCGACAACGCCGAGATTGGACGGCGCGACGTTCGGCTCCGGCTTCTCGACGATGCCCGACATCTTGATGATCGAGTCTTCCCATTCCTTGCCGTCGACGATGCCGTACGACTTGGTTTCCTGCGCCGGGATCTCTTCGACGCCGATCACCGAGCTGTGATAGTGGTCGAACACCTCGATCATCTGCGTCATGACGGGCGGCGTACCGTACAGCAGGTCGTCCGCGAGAATCACGGCGAACGGGTTGTCGCCCACCAGCTTCTCGGCGCACAGCACCGCGTGGCCGAGGCCGAGCGCTTCCGGCTGACGCACGTAGAAACAGTCGACGTGGCTCGGCTTGATGCTGCGCACGAGTTCGAGCAGCTTGTCCTTGCCGCGCGCCTCGAGCTCCGCTTCGATTTCGTACGACTTATCGAAGTGATCTTCGATCGCACGCTTGCTGCGGCCCGTGACGAAGATCATCTCCGTGATGCCGGCCGCCATGGCTTCTTCCACCGCGTACTGGATGAGCGGCTTGTCGACGATAGGCAGCATTTCCTTCGGGCTTGCCTTCGTGGCAGGGAGGAACCGGGTGCCAAGACCTGCTACCGGAAATACCGCCTTTGTAACTTTTAGCATGTGATTTACCCTGAGTCCTCTGGTTTAATCATTCCGTGCCCGCCGCGCGGGGCGGGCGTGGAGCGCCGATCAGGCCGGCAAGCGCGCGAGCTGCGCTTTCAACTTGCCGACAGTCGCTTCGAATTCCGCCAGCCTTTTCTGCTCCTGCTCGACGACTGCGGGCGGCGCCTTGGCGACAAAACTTTCGTTCTGCAGTTTGGCATTGCACTTGACGATTTCCGTGCTCAACCGCGCAATCTCTTTCGACAGGCGCTCGCGCTCGACGGCCACATCGATCTCGACCTTCAGCACGAGCTTGTCACTTCCTACGATAGCAATTGGCGCGCCATCTGCCTGCGCGTCGAGCGTTGCTTCGTCGGCGATGATCTGCACTTCGGAAAGACGGGCCAATGCCTGGGCGTACGGAGCGAAACTGCGCAGACGCTCCGCGTTGCCGGTGACGAGCAACGGCACCTTCACCGCCGGCGACAGATTCATTTCGCCGCGCAGATTCCGGCACGCATCGATCATTGCCTTCAGGTCGGCGGCCCATTGCTCCGCTTCTTCGTCGATCTTCGACATCTCGGCAACGGGATACGGCTGCACCATGACGGACGCTTCGCCCTCGGCCTTGTCCGCGGGATAACGCCCGGCCAACGGCGCAACTTTTTGCCACAACGCCTCGGTGATGAACGGAATCACCGGATGCGCGAGGCGCAACACCGTCTCGAGCACGCGCAGCAGGGTGCGCCGCGTCGCGCGCTGCTGGTTCGGCTGACCCGTCTGGATCTGCACCTTCGCGAGTTCGAGATACCAATCACAGTATTCGTCCCATACGAACTTGTATAGGGCGTTGGCCACATTGTCGAAGCGATAGTCGGCAAAACCCTTGGCGACTTCCGCTTCCACGCGCTGCAAGAGCGACACGATCCAGCGATCCGCCGACGAAAAATGCAGATGCCCGTCCGGCCCGCATTCGCCGCATTGCGCCGGCTTGCCGAAGCCGCAGTCGTGGCCTTCGCAGTTCATCAGCACGAAGCGGGTGGCGTTCCACAGCTTGTTGCAGAAGTTGCGGTAGCCTTCGCAGCGCGCGAGGTCGAAGTTGACGTTGCGCCCGAGCGTGGCCATCGACGCCATCGTGAAACGCAGCGCGTCGGTGCCGAACGCGGGAATGCCGTCGGGAAATTCCTTGCGGGTTTTCTTTTCGATCGACGCCGCCTGCTTCGGATTCATCAGGCCGGTGGTGCGCTTCGCGACGAGCGCATCGAGCCCGATGCCGTCGACGATATCGATCGGATCGAGCGTATTGCCCTTGCTCTTCGACATTTTCTGGCCTTCGGCGTCGCGCACGAGGCCGTGCACGTAGACCGTGTCGAACGGCACCTTGCCCGTGAAGTGCGTGGTCATCATGACCATGCGCGCGACCCAGAAGAAGATGATGTCGAAGCCCGTGACAAGCACCGACGACGGCAGGAAGTGCTTCAGTTCCTGCGTCTCGTTCGGCCAACCGAGCGACGAAAACGGCACGAGCGCAGACGAAAACCATGTATCCAGCACGTCTTCGTCGCGCTTGAGCGGGCCGGTATAGGCAGCTTCGGCTGCTTTTTCGCGCGCGCCTTCTTCGGTCTTCGCGACGAAGATTTCGCCGTTTTCGCCGTACCACGCCGGAATCTGATGACCCCACCAGAGCTGGCGCGAGATGCACCAGTCCTGGATGTTTTCGAGCCACTGGTAGTACGTGGAGGTCCAGTTTTCCGGCACGAATTTGATCTGGCCGTTGCGCACCACGTCGAGCGCGGTTTCGGCGATCGACTTGCCCGGATTGAATGTGCCCTCGGGCGCCGGCTTGCTCATCGCGACGAACCACTGGTCGGTCAACATCGGCTCGATCACGACGCCGGTGCGGTCGCCGCGCGGTACCATCAGCTTGTGCGGCTTGACGGATTCGAGCGCGCCGAGCGCTTCGAGGTCGGCGACGACCTGCTTGCGCGCGTCGAACCGGTCGAGGCCGCGGTATTTTTCCGGCGCGTTCTCGTTGATCTTCGCGTCGAGCGTGAGAATTTCGATTTGCGGCAGCTTGTGGCGCAGGCCGACCTGGTAGTCGTTGAAGTCATGCGCGGGCGTGACCTTCACGACGCCCGTGCCGAATTCCCGGTCGACGTAGTCGTCGGCGATGATCGGCACTTCGCGGTTGGACAGCGGCAGCGTGACGGTCTTGCCGATCAGGTGCGCGTAGCGCTCGTCTTCCGGATGAACCATCACGGCGGTATCGCCGAGCATGGTTTCGGGACGCGTGGTGGCAACCGTGAGATGACCCGAGCCGCCCGTCAGCGGATACTGGATGTGCCACAGGTGGCCGTTTTCTTCCTCGCTGACCACTTCGAGATCGGACACGGCCGTGAGCAGCACCGGGTCCCAGTTCACCAGCCGCTTGCCGCGATAGATGAGCCCCTGTTCATAGAGGCGCACGAACACATCGCGCACGGCGGTCGACATTTTGTCGTCCATCGTGAAGTATTCGCGCGACCAGTCGATCGACGCGCCGAGACGCCGCACCTGGTTCGTGATGGTGGAGCCGGATTCCTGCTTCCATTCCCACACGCGTTCGACGAATTTCTCGCGGCCCAGATCGTGGCGCGACACGCCTTTCGCGTCCAGTTGCCGTTCGACGACGATTTGCGTGGCGATGCCCGCGTGGTCCGTGCCCGGCACCCACAGCGTGTTTTCGCCGAGCATGCGGTGATAGCGGGCGAGGCCGTCCATGATGGTCTGATTGAACGCGTGGCCCATGTGCAGGGTGCCCGTGACGTTCGGCGGCGGCAACTGGATCGAGAAGTCTTTCCGGTTGCCGTCGAAAGCGGGCGCGGCGTACGCGCGCTTTTCCCATTCGGGGCCCCAGTGGGCTTCGACGGTGTGCGGCTCGAAGCTCTTGGCCAGGGTGGAGGAGGTATCGCTCGGGGTGTCGCTCATGTGTCGATCGGCTGATGAATGCGGGGAATGTTCGATTATAAGCGGCGCAGCAGGCGCGGGCCTGGTTTTGGGGTTGGGTCGGTCGGCTTGCGTTGGCCCGCTTCGGATCTCGCCAGCCCGCGCCCGTCATAAGACAGCGCTCCGCCCGCGCCGCTCATGGTGAACCCGCGTTGTCCACGCGGCGGCGCGTACTTTATGCTTCATTCACGCGCTTGCCGCCGCCGCTATCCGCTGCTACCCGCTGCCGTGCGCCGCGGCGCGCCCGCGTCTTTAGGTTTTTTCACCGCACCCGAAGGATCGCCGCCGATGACCCGCTACCGCGACTTCCACCGCCGTTCGATCAACAATCCCGAGGCATTCTGGCGCGACGAGGCGCGGCGCATCCATTGGGAAACGCCGTTCGATACCGTGCTGGACCGCTCGAACCCGCCGTTTGCGCGCTGGTTTGTCGGCGGACGCACGAACCTGTGCCATAACGCGGTGGACCGGCATCTGGTGGAGCGCGCGCAGCAAAACGCGCTCGTGTATGTGTCGACGGAAACGGGTATCGAGCGCCGTTATACGTATGCCGAGCTGTACGCGGAAATCAACCGCATGGCCGCGGTCATGCGCTCGCTCGGCGTGAAGCGCGGCGACGTGGTGCTGCTCTATCTGCCGATGATCCCCGAGGCGCTGTTCGCGATGCTCGCCTGCGCGCGGCTCGGCGCGATTCACTCGGTCGTGTTCGGCGGCTTCGCGGCGCCGAATCTGGCCGCGCGCATCGACGACGCAAAGCCGGTGCTGATTGTGACCGCCGACGCCGGCGCGCGCGGCGGCAGGGTGATCGACTACACGCCGCTCGTCGACGAGGCGCTCGCCCGGGCGAGCCACAAGACGCCGCGCGTGCTGCTGATCGACCGGCAACTCGCGCCGGAGCGCCTGAACGCGAATTATCTGGTCGACTACGAACCGCTGCGTGAAAAGTTCTTCGACGCGCACGTGCCCTGCGAATGGCTCGAATCGAACGAGCCGTCTTATGTGCTCTACACGTCGGGCACGACCGGCAAGCCGAAGGGCGTGCAGCGCGACGTGGGCGGCTATGCGGTGGCGCTGGCGGCGTCGATGGAACACATCTTCGAAGGCAAGGCCGGCGACACGATGTTCACCGCGTCGGACGTCGGCTGGGTGGTGGGCCACAGCTATATCGTCTACGCGCCGTTGCTCGCGGGACTGACCACGGTGATGTACGAAGGCACGCCGATTCGCCCGGACGGCGGCATCTGGTGGCGCCTCGTCGAGCAGCACAAGATCAACCTCATGTTCACCGCGCCGACCGCGCTGCGCGTGCTGAAGAAGCAGGACCCGGCGCTGCTGAAACAGGCCGATCTGTCGAGCCTGCGCACGCTGTTTCTGGCCGGCGAGCCGCTCGACGAACCGACCGCCTCGTGGATCGCGGGCGCGCTCGGCAAGCCGGTCATCGACAACTATTGGCAAACCGAAACCGGCTGGCCGATGCTCGCGATTCCGCGCGGCGTCGAGGCGCTGCCGACCAAGCTCGGCTCACCGGGCGTGCCGTCGGCCGGCTTCAGTCTGACCTTGCGCAACGAACTGACGGGCGAACCGTGTCCGCCCGGCGAGAAAGGCGTGTTGACGCTCGACTATCCGCTGCCGCCGGGCTGCATGTCGACCGTATGGGGCGACGACAAGCGCTTTGTCAGCACGTACTGGTCGAGCGTGCCGAACCAGCAGGTGTATTCGACCTTCGACTGGGGCATTCAGGACGAAGACGGCTACGTGACGATTCTCGGCCGCACGGACGATGTGATCAACGTCGCGGGCCACCGGCTCGGTACGCGCGAAATCGAGGAAGCGCTGTCGAGCCATGCGGCCGTCGCGGAAGTCGCCGTGGTCGGCGTGACGGACGCCGTGAAGGGGCAGGCGGCGATGGCCTTCGTGGTGTTGCGCGACGCGCAGGCTTACGCCGACGCGGGCACGCGCACGAAGCTGGAAGCCGAACTGACGACGACGGTGGACCGGCAGCTCGGCGCGATCGCAAGGCCGTCGCGTGTGGTGATCGTGTCGATGCTGCCCAAGACGCGCTCGGGCAAGCTGCTGCGCCGGGCCATCGCGGCGCTCGCGGAGGGACGTGAGCCGGGCGAGCTGCCGACCATCGAAGATCCGGCGGCGTTGCAGCAGGTGCGTGAGGGGTTGAAAGGGTAGGTGGTTTTCGCCGAGCGGGTGGGGTTGCCGACTCAGCGCTCGCCGCGCGCCTTCAGAAAGCGCGTCAGGATCGCATTCGAATACGTGCCGGCGATCTCCGTGAGAAACGAGACGAACGATGCCGGCGCGTGGTCGTCGGCGGTATCGGAGATGGTCCGCACGACCGCGCACGGCACGCCGTACTCGTGACAGACCTGCGCGATCGCCGCGCCTTCCATCTCGACGGCGAGCGCGTCAGGCAACGCGTCGCGCAGCGCGCGCACGCCCGCCGCGCTGGCGACGAACTGATCGCCGCTGATAATCAGCCCTCGATGCACGCGCGCCTCGCGCGTGCCGAAACGCGCGGCCGACGCCGCGCCTTCGTCCGCAATGAAACGCTCACAGGCTTGCGCGAGTTGCGCGGCGAGCGCCGCGTCCGCTGCGAAACGCGACATGCCGAGGAGCGGCACCTCGAAGCGCGGAAAGAGCGGCGACGCATCGAGATCGTGCTGCAACAGCGCATTCGCCACGACGATGTCGCCGACTCGCACCTGTTCGCCGACACCGCCCGCGACGCCGGTGAAGACGACGGCCTCGACATCGAATGCATGAATCAGCGTGCTGACCGTGGCCGCCGCCGCGACTTTGCCGACGCGCGCCAACGTCACGACGCACAGCACGCCGTGGACGGTGCCGACGTGATAATCGCGCCGGCCGTGGATCACGGTACGCACGCCGGATTCCGCGCGCATCCCCTCGATCAGGTCGCCGAGTTCCTGCGGCAAGGCCGCGAGCACGCCGAGCGGGCGTTGCGTAACGTGCGTAACCTGTGCATTAGCTGCTTGCGGATCGTCCAGCGGATCGTCCAGCGGACCGCCAGCCTGCGCCGTGCGCTCGCCGCCGTCGACGCCGCTCACTCAACCGCCTGCAATTTGGCAACCGTCAGCGCCAGCCATTTCTCGCCGTGGCGCTTGAACTTGACCTGCGCCTTCGCGTCGGTGCCGCCGCCTTCGAGCGCGGTGATCGTGCCTTCGCCGAACTTCGTGTGGAACACCTGCTGGCCGACGCGAAAACCGGCTTCCGCCGCGCGCTGTTCATTGGCGAAAGCGGGCAAGGGCGCTGCCGCCGTCGATGCGCCGCCGCCATAGCCCTGCTGACGGTCGGGCCGCGCGAACCAGTCGCGCCCATAGCCCGCGTTGTCGGAGCGGCCGCCCCAGCGCGCGCCCGCCTCGACCTTCGGCGTGAGCCACTTGAGCGTTTCCTGCGGCAGTTCGTCGAAGAAACGCGAGCGGATGTTGTAGCGCGTCTGGCCGTGCAGCATCCGGCTTTGCGCGAATGACAGATACAGGCGCTCTTTCGCGCGCGTGATCGCGACGTACATCAGGCGGCGCTCTTCTTCGAGACCGTCCGACTCCATCGCGCTGTTCTCATGCGGGAACAGCCCCTCTTCGAGGCCCGTGATGAACACGGCGGTAAATTCCAGACCCTTCGCCGCGTGCACTGTCATTAGTTGCACGGCTTCCTGGCCGGCCTGCGCCTGGTTGTCGCCGGCTTCGAGCGACGCATGCGACAGAAAGCCCGCGAGCGGCGTCATCGTGTCCGGATTCTGCGCGGGGTCGGCAATGCCGGGCGCGTCGAGCACGACGACGTTGGGGTCGTCGGTGGCGACGGCCAGTTCCGGCGCGGCCGTCGCGCCTGGGCGCAGCGGAATGGAGCGCGCCGGCGTGTTCATGCCGTAGCCCTCTTCGCTGACGAACGCCGCGGCGGCGTTCACGAGTTCCTGCAAGTTTTCCAGCCGGTCCTGGCCTTCGCGCTCGTTCTGATAAAAGTCGGCGAGGCCGCTTGCGCGCACCACGTATTCGACGGTGTCCGGCAAGCTCATCTGCTGCGTTTCCGCGCGCATCTTGCCGATCAGGTTCGCGAACGCCGCGAGGCTCGAGCCCGCCTTGCCGGCGACATACGGAATCGCCGCGGCCATCGAGCAGTTGTAGAGCCGCGCCGCGTCCGCGAGTTGTTCGATCGAGCGCGCGCCGATGCCGCGCGTCGGGAAATTGACGACGCGCGCGAACGCGGTGTCGTCGTTCGGATTGTCGATCAGGCGCAGATAGGCGAGCGCGTGCTTCACTTCCTGGCGCTCGAAAAAGCGCAAACCGCCATACACGCGATACGCGATGCCCGCATTCACCAGCGTGTGCTCGATCGTGCGCGACTGCGCGTTGCTGCGATAAAGCACCGCGACTTCGCTGCGCGACGTGCCCGTGTTGATGAGCGCCTTGATTTCCTCGACGATCCAGCCGGCTTCCTGAGTATCCGTCGCGGCCTCGTAGACGCGCACCGGCTCGCCGTGACCGGCGTCGGTGCGCAGATTCTTGCCGAGGCGCCGCGAATTATTCGCGATCAACTGGTTGGCCGCGTCGAGAATATGGCCGTGCGAGCGGTAATTCTGTTCGAGCTTGATCAGATGCCGGACGTTGAACTCGTGTTCGAAGTCGCGCATGTTGCCGACGTTCGCGCCGCGGAAAGCGTAGATCGACTGGTCGTCGTCGCCGACCGCGAAAATCGAATTCGTCTGGCCCGCGAGCAGCTTCAGCCACGCGTATTGCAGCTTGTTGGTGTCCTGAAACTCGTCGACGAGAATGTGTCTGAAGCGCGCCTGATAGTGCGCGCGCAGCGGCGCGTTGTGCGCCAGCAGTTCGTAGCAGCGCAGCAGCAGCTCCGGAAAATCGACGACGCCTTCGCGCTGGCACTGCTGGTCGTAGGCTTCGTAGAGCTCGACGAATTTGCGGTTGAAGTTGTCGGTGGCGTCGACGTCTTTCGGGCGCAGCCCTTGTTCCTTCGCGTTGTTGATGAAGTACTGGAGGTTCTTCGCCGGGTACTTTTCATCGTCGATGTTGAGGCCCTTCATCAGGCGCTTGATCGCGGACAGTTGGTCCGCGGTATCGAGAATCTGGAACGTGGCGGGCAGCGCGGCGTCGCGATGATGCGCGCGCAGCATGCGGTTGCACAGGCCGTGGAAGGTGCCGATCCACATGCCGCGCGTGTCGATGGGTAACAGCGCCGACAGACGCGACATCATTTCGCGCGCGGCCTTGTTCGTGAACGTCACCGCGAGGATGGTGGCCGGCGACGCGAGGCCGTGCTGGATGAGCCACGCAATGCGCGTGATGAGCACGCGCGTTTTGCCGCTGCCTGCGCCGGCGAGAATCAGCGCGGGCTCGTTCGGAAGCGTGACGGCGGCGTGTTGTTCGGGGTTGAGATTGGCTAGCAGATCGGGCATTTTTTCGGAGGGACGGCGGGGTGTTCGTCATTATATGCCCCGACGCTCGCTTGCTTTTTTTGCCTCGTGAGCAGGGTTTGGCGTGTGGGGTTTTACGTTGCCGGAGCCGACGCGCGGCCAGCATGCTTCCCGGCCGACAACAGGCAGGCGCCTCATCCGGCCCGCCGCGGCAAAAAAGAAAAGGCGCCGCAGCGCCTTTTCGTCACAAGTTCGACCGCAAGCCCTCACGCCTTCGCGCGCTTGCCTTCCACATCCGGCAGGAACACCGTCAGCACGCCGAGCAACGGCAGGAACGAGCAGACTTTGTACACATACGTGATGCTCGTCGCGTCGGCGAGTTCGCCGAGTACCGCGGCGCCGATGCCGCCGAGGCCAAACGCGAAGCCGAAGAAGAGGCCCGCCACCATGCCCACCTTGCCCGGAATCAGTTCCTGCGCATAGACGAGGATCGCCGAGAACGCCGAGGCCAGCACCACGCCGATGATCACCGTCAGCACGCCGGTCCAGAACAGGTTCGCATACGGCAGCAGC
Organism: Paraburkholderia sp. RCC_158; assembly: GCF_041355255.1. Taxonomy (NCBI): domain Bacteria; kingdom Pseudomonadati; phylum Pseudomonadota; class Betaproteobacteria; order Burkholderiales; family Burkholderiaceae; genus Paraburkholderia; species Paraburkholderia sp. RCC_158. The sequence goes on from NZ_JBFUPM010000002.1 coordinate 351,137, forward strand.
AGCGTGAACGGCGCGACGCCGAGAATCGACACCCAGATCACATATTTGCGGCCGATCCTGTCGCCGATCGGACCGCCGATCACGGTCCCCGCGGCCACGGCCGCGAGGAACACGAACAGATGAATCTGCGCGGCCTGCACCGGCAGATGGAACCGGTCGATCAGATAGAACGTGAAATAGCTGTTGATGCTCGCGAGGTAGAAGTACTTCGAGAACACCAGCAGGATCAGCACGCTCATCGCGAACATGACCTGGTTGCGCGAGAGTGTCGCGTGAGCGGTCTGGCTGCGCGCCTTTTTCACCGACGGATGCTGCTTGTACCAGCGGCCTATCTGCGTCAGCACGACGATTGCGACGAGCGCCGCCACCGAAAACCACGCGATGCTGCGCTGTCCATGCGGAATCACGATCAGCGCGGCCAGCAGCGGCCCGAGCGACGATCCCGCGTTGCCGCCCACCTGGAACAGCGACTGCGCGAGCCCGTGACGGCCGCCCGAGGCCATCCGCGCGACCCGCGACGATTCCGGATGAAACACCGACGACCCGCAGCCGACCAGCGCCGCGGCCACCAGCAGCACGCCGAAACTCGTCGCCATCGACATCAGCAGCAAGCCGGCGAGCGTGAAACCCATGCCGACCGGCAGCGAGTACGGCTTCGGATGTTTGTCCGTATAGATGCCGACGAGCGGCTGAAGCAGCGACGCGGTGATCTGATAAGTCAGCGTGATCAGGCCGATCTGTCCGAACGACAGCGAGAAGTTGTCCTTCAGCATCGGGTAGATGGCGAGGATCAACGACTGGATCATGTCGTTCAGCAGATGCGAGAAGCTGATCGCGCCGAGCACGGAATAGACCGTGCGCTGAACCTTGGCGGCCGGCTGCGCGGCTGAAGATGCGGCAGCCGACGCGGCTGAGGCTGAGGCATTGGCGGCGCTGCCGGTTTGGGCTGACGCGCCGGCAAGTGCGCGTTTATCGAGGCTGGTTTCCATACGCTTCAAAGAAAGGGAAAGGAAGGGGCAATCCGGCTGGCGGCGCGTCGCGATTCCTGGTCTGCGTCGTTGCGGCATAACGACGCGAACTCGCGCGTGTCCAACTATTTGTCGCAGTTTAATGTGGCTCGACCGAAATGTAAGGACAAGTTTTGTCGCGAATCGGACACGGTCATGCGGGCCTCGCGCATCGCTGTAAATCAGAACGGGCGGATTTTTGGCCATGTATAAAACTGGCGCGGCGCGCGCCCACGAAGCGGCGCGTCGAGGACCGGGCGAATCACGGTCGGCATCGGGCAAACCGCGCTAAAGATCGCGGCCGCCGATGCCGTAGACCCGGAGAGAGAAAAAGCAATGCCGGAACAGACCTTTGCGGCAGGTTTAAACGTGGGGACGGGGAATATGAAAGCAGGTTCAGCAGTGTCAGCAGTTCCGCTGGGCAGCCGGAAGAGCGCGGGGTTCGTTCCGGACACGGAGGCGGCCGGCCGGTCGCCGTCGCGGGGAAAGGGTGGCGGGTCGCGAGTCGTGCGGCTCAAGGGGCTGTCGGTCAAGGCCATGTTGCGCGCCGCGTTCGCGGTGCTGCTGGTCGGCACGCTGGCAATCGGCGTGTTTTCCCTCACGCAGATCAGCCGCCTGAACGCGTCCGCGCAATCCATCTACGACCAGGGCCACGTCGCGAGCCGCGCCGCCGAGGAAGCGCGCGGCCATATGCTGCGTGCAAGCCGCGCGCAAAAAATGCTGCTGACGGCGACCACCGCGAAAGAGCGCGACGAACTGGGCGCCGACATCGACAAGGGCCTGAACGGCCTCGCCGCCGAACTCGCCACGCTGCAGCAGTACGTCGACAAATCCGACGCGCAGGCCGTCGAGCATCAGAAGAAATTCGCCGCCGGCGTCGCGACGTGGAGCGCGCATTTGCGTGACTTCGTGACGCTCGTGAAAGCGCAGCCGCTCGACCTTTCGCAGATGAACTGGCAGGTCGGCACGCAGGACGTGTCGCTGCTTGTCGAAACCGGCAAGCTCGAAAAACTCGTCGATCAACTCGTGGCGGAACGCGGCACGGCCGCGAAGGCGACCATCGACGCGTCCGGCTTCATTTATCACTCGTCGTTCGTGATGCTCGCGGTGATGACGGTCGGGCTGATCGTGCTCGCCGCGTTCGTCAGCGAGTGGGTGGTGCGCCGCCTCGCGCGCCAGTTGGGCGGCGAACCGGCCTACGCGAAAGAGATCGCGAGCCGGATCGCGGCGGGCGATCTGTCGAACCAGATCAAGCTTGGACGTAAGGACAAGTCGAGCGTGCTGTACGCGCTCTCCGACATGCAAAGCGGCCTCGCGACCACGGTATCGGACATTGCGTCGAGCGCGGACGCGATTGCGACCGCCTCGGGCGAAATTTCGATGGGCAATCTCGATCTGTCGCAACGCACCGAGCAGCAGGCGATGGCGCTCGAGCGCACGGCGAGCAGCATGGAGCAGTTGACGTCGACGGTTCGCCAGAACGCCGACAACGCGAAGCAGGCGAGCACGCTCGCCAACAACGCGTCGGAGATCGCGGAGAAGGGCGGCGAAGTGGTGAGCCGCGTCGTCGCGACGATGAACGAGATCAACGACAGTGCGCGCAGCATCGGCGACATCATCGGCGTGATCGAGGGCATCGCGTTTCAGACCAATATTCTCGCGCTGAACGCGGCCGTCGAGGCGGCGCGCGCGGGCGAGGAAGGGCGCGGCTTTTCGGTGGTCGCCGCCGAGGTGCGCAACCTCGCGCAGCGCAGCGCCGCCGCCGCGAAGGAGATCAAGGGCTTGATCAGCACGTCGGTCGAGCGGGTCAGCAACGGCTCGACGCTCGCGCAGGACGCCGGCCAGACGATGGACGAAGTGGTCAAGGCGGTGAAGCGCGTCACCGACATCATGGGCGAGATCTCGGCGGCTTCGTCGGAGCAGAGCGCCGGCATCGAGGAAATCAACCTCGCCGTCGCGCAAATGGATTCGGGCACGCAGCAGAACGCGGCGCTGGTCGAGCAGGCGACCGCGGCGGCCCGCTCGCTCGACGATCAGGCGCACGGCCTCAAGCAGATGGTCGGCAAGTTCCGCTTGTAGAGCTTGTATAGCTTGCAGAGCTTGTAGCCGCGCCGCTCAGCTCTGCTTGACGACCACCGTGCAGGTAATGCCCGCTGCCAGCACGACACCGTCGGGCACCGAGTCGATCTTCACGCGCACCGGCACGCGCTGCGCGAGCCGCACCCAGTTGAAGGTCGGGTTGACGTCGGCGAGCAGTTCGCGGCTTTGCGGATTGTCGCGGTCGTAGATGCCGCGCGAGATGCTTTCGACGTGGCCTTGCAGCGTGCCGCCGCTCATCAGCCGCACTTCGGCCTTGTCGCCGATATGCAGGTGCGGCAGCTTGGTTTCCTCGAAGTAGCCATAGACCCAGAATGAGTGGCTGTCGACGATCGCGAGCTTCGCCGCGCCGGCCGTCGCGTAATCGCCGCGAAACACGTTCAGGTTCGTCACGTAGCCGTCGACGGGCGACACGACGCGCGTGCGGGCGAGATTGAGCTTCGCGGCGTCGAGCGCGGCGAGCGCCTGCTGATAGGCGGCCTCGGCGGCCGATGCCGTATGCGCCGCATTTTCCTGGCTCTCCTTCGACACCACGAGCGAATCCATATCCGCGCGACGCCGCGCGTCGTCGCGCTTCATCTGCAATTCGGCCTTGCGCGCGGCCACCGCCGCCTGCGCCTGCTCGACGGCGATCTCGTAGTGCGACGGGTCGATCTGCATCAGCAAATCGCCTTTCCTCACCAGTTGATTGTCCTTGACCGGCAACTCGACGACGGCGCCCGACACGTCCGGCGCGACATTGACGATCTCGGCGCGCACGCGTCCGTCGCGCGTCCACGGTTCGTCCATGTAATGAACCCACAGCACGCGCCCCAGCAGGATCGCGACGATAAAAACAATGGCTGTCGCGACGAAGCCAACAAGATTTCGGATGGTCATGTTTCGACTCGGATCAACGATAAACGGCAAGGCCGAGCACGCCGCATACGCAGACGAGCAGGCTGGCCCGGAACAGGGACGGATGCCACACCACGCGATAAACGCCCGTATAGGCGATCACGCGATCCAGCACCCAGGTAATCGCCGCGCCCGCGACGAACAGCAGCACGATCGTGGGCACGTAGGCGTCGAAAACGGCAATGTCACGCGGCATGTGAGGCTCCTTTGGGTGCGTCGGCCGGTGCGTCGGCTCGCGCGCCCGTCCACGGTTCGAGCGGCGACTGCGGATCGAGCAGCGCGGTACGAATGAAATGCAACTGGCTCAGAATGCGTTGCAGCCGATGGCGCTCGTCGCGCGGCGGGGCGAACGCCAACGCCGTAAGTAACGCCTGCATGGCCTCAATGGCTTCGCTGGTCGCTTTAAGCGCGCGTTCGAAGCGATCGCTGCGCGGCCGTTCGAAGAGGGCGGTCAGCGCGTCGCACATCGCGCGCAGTGCAATGCGCCACGGCGTCGTTTTCGCGTAGCGCGGGTCGGCCGGCAGCGCGGCCACTTCGCGGCGCAGATCGATCACCGCATTGCCGATTTCGAGCACCGAAAACAGCCAGCGCAACGTGTCGCGCCGCGCCGCCGGATCGTTCTGCGCGAGCGCGTTGATCTGGAACATCAGGTCGCGCGCGCCGCTCTCGAAGTGCGAGCGCACGCGGCTCGGATGCGCGCGGCTCGCGAGCACGACCTGGCGGCGCAGATCGGCGAGCAGCCGGTTGCGCAGCCACGGCGTGGACGGCGGCAGCAACACGGCGAACGCCACCGACGACACCAGCATCGACAGCACGAGCGCCATCGCGTCGTTGATAAAGCTGGTCGGGTCGTAATGCATCACGTTGTCCGGGCCGGCGAGAAAGCAGAAGAAGATGCAGTAGCCGACGCCGTAGCCGGCGAGCGCGGGCCGCGTCGTCATGAATACGCCGAGCAGCAGGAACGGCGCGAGCGCGGCGCACAGCAGCGGGAAGCCGTCGATGCGCGGAAACACGCCGTACACCGCGAGCATGCCCATCACCGAGGCCGCGAGCGTCCCGCCGGCCATCTGGAACACGGTGCGTTTCGGGTCCGGCGACGACGACGCCAGCGCGCACACGGCCGCCGCGTTGAGCGTGAGCGTCGAGCCGCTCGGCCATGCGGTGGCGATCCAGAAGGCGCCGAGCGCCATCATCACGAGCGCCGCGCGCAGGCCGGCGACGCCCGCCGCGATTGCGTTCGTCTTTGGCTCGTAGCGCTCGACCCAGCGCTCGCGCGCGTGGGTGTCGACGGCCAGCGACGCGTACGTGGCCGCGTACGCATGCAGGTCGTCGATGAAGCGGTACAGCAGTTCGGCGCCCGTGTCGAAGTCGAGCAGCGGCGCGTCGGGATGCGTTTCGAGCGCGGCGCGCGTCGCGCGCACGCGGCGCGGCAACTCGGCCTTGTACGCTTCGAGTTGCGCGGCGGCGGCGGCGCTTCGCACCGGCTCGCCGGACTTCGCGAGCAAGGGCGCGATCTCCTTGAAGTACGGCTCCAGCGCGTCGATGGCGATCACGGCGCCATGCGTGCCGGCGTTGCGCAGCCGGTTCATCAACTGATGCAGCGCGTGAAAGCGCGTCGACGCGGTCATGAACTCGCTGTTCAGGCGCGCGAGACGGCCGGCGCGCATCCGCGAATCCGGGCCTTCGAACACGGCGACGCTGCGCGCCGCCTCGAAGCCGACGATGTCCGCGACGAAGCGCGCATTGGTCGCCTCGATCTGCGCGCGGTCGATGCGCCCGGCCAGCGACGCCGACACATAGTCGACGAACGAGGAGAACCGCGCCCGCACCGCGCCGCGCATCTGCAAGCCGGCGAATTGCGGGAACACGAGGCCGCTGACCGCGCCCGCGCAGACGATGCCGAGCACGACTTCCGCGACGCGCGTGAGCGCGGCGAGAAACGCGCCGTCCGGATGCTGCGAGGCGGGGATGCCGATCAGCGCGGCGGTGTAGCCCGCGAGCACGAATCCGTACGACCGGAAATTGCGATTGCGCGCGGCGCCGGCGGTGCAGATGCCGACCCAGATCGCCGTCGTCGCGATAAAGAGCTCCGGCTGCTGTGCGAAAAGTCCGATCAGCGCGAGCATCACGACGAGGCCGACGAGCGTGCCGCAAATCCGGTAGAAGCTCTTCGCGAACACCATGCCGCTCTGCGGCTGCATCACGATGAAGACGGTGGTCATCGCGGTGCGCGGCTGCGGCAGGTCGAGCTTCATCGCGATGCCGAGCGCGAGGAAGCACGCGGCCAGCGCCTTGAAGAGATAGATCCACGTGAGGCCGTCGGTGCGCGCCCAGTCGGCGGCGGCGCGCGACCAGGCGGCGAGTGACGGGGGGCGCGAAGCGGAAGCAGGGGAGGCTGACATGGCGGGCTTCCTTAGTCGGCTGCGGCGTGGGGCGCGGGGCTTGTTGCTGGGCGCGGTGCGGGGCCTGCCGCCTCGGGCGCAGCGGTTCCGTTCGAGGCGGCAGCGGAATTGCTGACACTGCCCTCGGCGCCGCCCTTGCCCTTGCCATGCCCCGGCAGCGTTTCGTTCGCCGCCGGCCCGTTCGCCGGCTCGTCGAGGCCGCCGCCCAGCGCGGTAACCAGCGACGCATGCGCGCCAAGCCGCTCCGCGTGGACTTTTGCGACGCCTTCCTGCGCGCGCAGCAACTGGTTTTGCGCCGTCAGCACGTTCAGATAGTCGGTGAGACCGCGCCGATAACCTTCGCGCGCCAGTTCGTAGTTCTTGCGCGCGGCGGCCACCGAGCGCTCGGCGTCCTGCGCCTGCGTCGTCAGCGAGCGGATGCGGATCACCTGATCGGAGACGTCTTTGAGCGCGCCGACGATCGACTGGTTGTAGTTCTCCACCGCCTCGTCGTAACCGGCGGAAGCCGCGCCCAGTTCCGAGCGCAGCCGGCCGCCGTCGAAGATCGGCAGCGACAGCGCCGGACCGGCGCTCCAGCTATGCGACGGATTCTTCAGGAACTGGAAGAGCGGCCCCATCGCCGCATAGCCGCCGATCGACGCGAGCAGATCGATGTCCGGATAAAACCCGGCCTTCGCGACGTCGATGCCGCGCGCCTGCGCCGCCACCGTCCAGCGCGCAGCGACGATGTCCGGCCGATGGCCGATCAGCTCAGCAGGCAGCGCGCTCGGCAAGCCCGCGGGCGCGGCGAGCGAGAGCTTCGGCCGCTGGATCGAGTCGCCCGCGCCGGGGCCTTTGCCCGCGAGCGCCGCCAGTTGATTGCGGCCGAGCGCGATCCTTTCCTCGAGCGCATCGATTTGCCGCTCGTATTCCGGCAGCGGCGTTTGCGCCTGGCTCGCTTCGAGCTGCGTGCCGATGCCGCCCTTCAGACGCCGGTTCGCCAGGTCGGCGATTTGCTGCTGTTGCTGCAAGGTGGCGCGGGCGATGTCGAGCAGCGCGTAGTCGAGCGACATGCCGATGTACGTGCGCACCACGTTGGCTTCCAGTTCGAGCTGGGCGGCGCGGGCATCGGCGGCGCGCGCGTGCGCCGCGTCGAGGGCGCGCTCGGCGGCGTTGCGGTCCTTGCCCCACAGATCGAGGTGATAGGAGAGCGCGAGCGTGCCGGTGTTGTTCCACGATTGCTCGCCGGCGAGCGGACCCGGACCGTAGTACAGGTTGTCGGCCCACTTCTGGCGCTTGATCGACAGGTCGCCGTTCACCTGGGGAGCCAGCGCCGAACGGGCGACGCCCGCCATCGACATGGCTTCGCGCACGCGCGCCTGCGCCGCGGCGAGGCTCGGATTGTTCGCCTGGGCGGCCTCGACCCACGCGTCCAGTTGCGGATCGCCATAGAGGCGCCACCAGTCGGCGGCGGGCCACTGGGCGTCGGCGTCGGCCGCGCGGATCGCATTGCCCGCGTCGAGCGAGGCCGGGTCGGTACGGCTCGCCTGCGGGGCGATGCCTCCGGTACTTGCACAGCCGGCAATTGTTAATAGGATCGTAAGAGCCGCGGCTGCGGCGATCCTCGTGGCGACCGGAGACTGCACGATTTCCTCCAGAAATGACTATAGAAGCTACCGCGCAATTATATTTTTCGATCGATTGGGGAATAACCGGTAAAGATGCAAGGGATTTTTACGGGAATCGTGATAATCGCCTTTGCATTGCGTGTAACAATCGACGGGTTGGCTTGGATGCTGGATAAGGATCAGGTATGGATACGCTTCAAAACATGCGCGTATTTGTCCGCGTCGTCGAGGCGGGCAGTTTCACGGGTGCCGCGCAGCACCTTAATACGACGACCGCGTACGCGTCGCGCGCGGTCTCCGATCTGGAAGCGCATCTGCGCACGCGCCTGTTGAACCGCACCACGCGCCGCATCGCGCTCACCGAGGCGGGCGAGCGCTATTTGCAGCGCTGCGAGCAGATCCTCGCGTATGTCGATCAGGCGGAAGCCGAGGCGAGCGACGCGCACGCGCGTCCGTCCGGCAAACTGAAGGTTCACGCGATGACGAGCTTCGGCCAGCACTACGTCGTGCCGGCGGTGGGCCGCTATCAGCAACGTTACCCCGAAGTGCATGTCGAGCTCACGCTCGCGCAGCGCATGCCCGATCTGCTCGACGAAGGTTTCGACGTGTCGCTGACGCTCGCCACGGGTCTGCCGGATTCGGGACTGGTGTCGCAGCGGCTGGGCAGCGCGTTCAGCATCGTGTGCGCGTCGCCGGCTTATCTGGAGAAACACGGCGTTCCGCAAACGCCGTCCGATCTCGCGAGCCACGCCTGCCTGCAAATGGTCACGCCGGTGTTTCCGCCCGACAAATGGACCTTCGACGGCCCCAACGGCGAGGAAACCATCGCGCTCGGGCCGGCCACGTTTCAGGTGAACGTCGCGGAGGCGATGGCCGTCGCGGTGACGAGCGGCATGGGCATCGGCCTGATTCCGATTTACTCGGCGATCAGCGGCTTGCGCAAAGGCGACCTGGTGCGACTCCTGCCCGACTACACCTCACAGGAGATGAACCTGTACGCGTTGTATCCGTCGCGCCAGTATCTGGACGCGAAGATCCGCACGTGGATCGAGCATCTGCGCGACGAGCTTCCGGCGACGCTCGCAGTCGACGAAGCCGAGCTGCGGCAGTTCGCGCGGACCTGAGCCGGCGAGCGGTTTCGGCTCGTCCGGTTGGGTGACGGGCGCTTGAATCGGCGCGCTGTTACATCGGCGCCGCGCCGCAACATTTCCTTACTTCCGCGCGCGAATCGATTTGCTACCGTGTGGTTAATGCGCGGCGCGTCAAACCGGCGCGTTGTTTTCGCCGCCACGTTCGGCAATCGCAATCACCGAAGGACGAGGATTTCATGGATACGCATCTGATGTTCGGCGTGGCCGTCATGTTTGGACTGATCGGCATTGCCGCATCTCGCGACCTGCTGCGCCGCCTGCGTCAGCAGCAGCCGCAACTTGCGCCGATCAGGATCGAGCGTCCCGAAGCCGGCAAGCAGCGGAGCGGGCGGTAGCCGTTTGGGCTTGCGGCGGGGCGCGTCTGCGGTTTGAGGCCGCAGCGCCGCCGCGCTAGATCTCGACGACCTTATCCCACGCGAACTGCGGATTTTCCCACTGCCTGCTGCGCCGCTCGAAATAGCCCCGCGGATTGCACACCACGCGCGTGCCGTTCACCGTGTAGTCGAACGACGTATGCGTGTGCCCATGAATCCATAGCGTGACGGGTGCCCGCACGAGCTCCGGCAAATGGTTGACGAAGCCCGCGGACACGCGGTCTTCCGCGTAACGCTCCGCGAGACTCAAACGATGCGGCGCGTGATGCGTGACCACGACCGTCTGCCCGGCAAACGGTTTCGCCAGTTCGTTCTCGAGCCAGGCGCGCGCCTTGCGATGCAGCGCGAGCGCGTCGCCGGGCGTGAAGTCGCGCGCGTCGTCCTCGGCGCGGTTTTCCAGCCCGTGCGGCCAGTTGATCTGAATCGGCCCGCGAAAGTCGAGCATCGCGCGCCGCGACGCCTCCATCGATTCTTCCAGCGCCGCGCTGTCCGCGCCGAACAGCGCAAAATCCGTCCATAACGTCGTGCCGAGCACGCGCCAGCGTCCCTGCGGATCGACGAGTGCGGCGTTGTTCAGTACGTACACCTTGTCGACCTGCGCGGCCGCGTCGTACAACGCGGTTTCTAGCGCGCCGAACTCGCCGTCGTAGTACTCATGATTGCCCGGCACGTAGATCACCGGCGTCGCGCCGTCGAAGGTCTGCGCGGCCCAGCGCGGGCCCGCCGCGTGATTGTGAATGTCCCCGGCCAGCACGATCAGATCCGCTTCTGCGTGCGGAATCAGTTCAGGCTCGTCGTTCTCGAGATGCAGATCGGACAGCACGCGAATTTTCACGAAGAAGGCTCCTGCGAGTGGCTGGGTTGCATCCGGTTTCAACCGGTTGCTTCACGCTTTTAGCGTAGCACTTTGCCTGGGTTCATCAGGTTCAGCGGATCGAGCGCGCGCTTCACCGCACGCATCATCTGGACCTCGACGTCCTGCTTGTAGTGCATCGCTTCATCAATTTTCAACTGCCCGAGCCCATGTTCGGCGCTGATGCTGCCGCGATGCCGATGCACGCTGTCGTACACGATACCGTTGATCGGGCTCTGGAATTGCGCGAGGAACGCCTTCGCGTCGACACCCTCCGGCGCCTGCACGTTGTAATGCAGATTGCCGTCGCCGAGATGGCCGAACGTCACCATGCGCGCGCCGGGCGCGGCCTGCGCGATCGCGGCGTCGGTTTCCTCGATGAAATGGCCGATGCGCGAGATCGGCACCGCAATGTCGTGCTTGATGTTCAGACCTTCCTCGGCCTGCGCGAGCGGAATATGTTCGCGCAGGTTCCAGAACGCGCGCGATTGCGCAAGGCTTTCCGCGACCACCGCGTCCTGCACCACGCCGTCTTCGAGCGCCGTTTCCATCAGACGCTCGAAGAGTGCGCGCGCGTGCTCCTCGCTTTCGCTGTCGGACAATTCGAGCAGCACGATTTGCGCGTGCGGTTCGGCAAACGGATAGCGCATCTGCTCGAAGTGCCGGCCGACTAGCCGCAGGCAAAAGTCCGACATCAGTTCGAAGCCCGTGAGCAACGGCCCGGCGATGCGTTGCGCGAGCGACAGGAAGTCGAGCGCCGCATGCGGCGACGCGAGCGCGGCGAGCGCCGTGACCCGCGCGGCCGGCTGCGGATGCAGCTTCAGCACGGCCGCGGTGATGATGCCGAGCGTGCCTTCCGCGCCGATGAACAGATCGCGCAGATCGTAGCCGGTGTTGTCCTTGCGCAGCCCGCGCAGACCGTCCCACAGTTCGCCTTGCGGCGTGACGACTTCGAGGCCGAGACAGAGTTCGCGCGTGTTGCCGTAGCGCAGAACGCCGGTGCCGCCCGCGTTGGTCGCGAGATTGCCGCCGATCGTGCAACTGCCTTCGGCGGCAAGACTCAGCGGGAACAGACGGCCGGCTTCGTCGGCGCGTTTTTGCACTTCGGCGAGAATCACGCCGGCTTCGACGGTCATGGTGTTGTTGTGCGGATCGATGTCGCGCACGCGGTTCAAGCGCCGCAAGCTGACGACCGCCTGCGCGCCGCTCGCATCGGGCGTGGCGCCGCCTGCAAGACCGGTGTTGCCGCCTTGCGGCACGAGCGGGACGCCATGTTCGACGGCGAGCTTCACGAGCGCCGCGACTTCGGCGGGCGTCGCCGGGGACAGCACCGCGCAGGCCGCGCCGGTGTAGCGGCGGCGCCAGTCGGTGAGGTAGGGCGCGGTGTCGTGCGCGTCGGTCAGCACATGGGCGGCGCCGATGGCGTCGCGGCAGGCAGTGAGGAAAGCGGATTGGGTCATGTTGGTTGGGTGCGGGATTGGGCGGCGGATGCTGATGCGCAAGTCGGGCGTATTACGTTCAGACGTCCGCGTTTTCCGGATGTTCGCGGGGCGGCTTCGCGGCGCAGTTCGATACGTTTTCCGCTGCCGTTTTTTCCGCGTCTCGTTCGGCCTCTCGTGCCGCCTCTTTCGCCGCCGTTTTTGCCGCGCGTTTGAACGGCGCGACATACGCGAGCGTACAGACGAAAAAGAGCACGCTAAGCATCGCTTCCAGCCAACCGAAGCCCGCGCTCAAGCCACGCTCGCTCCAGCCGCGCACGACGCCCTCGGTAAAGTAAAGCAGGATCAGCATCGACGCCCATTGCATCGTATAGAGACGCCGCCGCCACACGCCCGGCAGCGCGAGCAGCAGAGGCACGGCCTTCAGTACGAGCGCCGAGCCGCCCGGGCGCAGCGGCGCGAGCCACGCTTCCCAGGCAATCGACAACGCGATCAGCGTGACGAGCGAAGCCGTCGCGCCGAGCGCGGCGTGCAGGTTTGGCGACGGCGGCAGCGTGCGATTCACGGTCTTTCGCTCATGGATGCCGCCGTGCGCGCGACACGTGCGCCGAGCGCGACGGCCAGCGTTTTCTCGTCGGCGGAAATGCCTTGTGCGGCGCTGCCCGCGCGCGCGAAATGCGACGCGCCGTAGGGCGTGCCGCCGCTTTGCGTTGTGCTCAATGCGCTCTCCGTGTACGGGATGCCGACGATCAGCATGCCGTGATGGAGCAGCGGCAGCATCATGGACAACAGCGTGGACTCCTGGCCGCCGTGCAGACTGCCGGTGGACGTGAACACGCAGGCCGGCTTGCCCGACAGCGCGCCCGACAGCCACTGCGGCGTGGTGCCGTCGAGAAAGTACTTCAGCGATGCGGCCATGTTGCCGAAACGCGTGGGCGAGCCGAGCGCGAGACCGGCGCATTCCTCGAGGTCGCGCAGTTCGGCGTACGGCGGTCCTTCGGCGGGAATGTCGGGCTGCGTCGCCTCGCAGACGGTGGAAACCGCCGGCACGGTGCGCACGCGCGCCTGCATGCCGGGGACGCTGTCGACGCCGTGCGCGATCGCCAGCGCAAGCTCGCGCGTGGCGCCGTGACGGCTGTAATAGAGCACGAGAATGTCTTTCATAAGCCTCATCAGTGAACGGGTATTATAGGGCTTGGGTCCGCTCTAGAGGCCGTTCCCAGCCATTCATAGCCATTCGGCCAGGGCTCGCGTAAGGTGCGTCGAGGGTGCGCTCAGAATGCTTTAAGAGTGCTTTGAGAGTTCGCTGAAGATTCGGCCGGGCGGTCCTGAAACACAGTCAGACAAAGCAAGGAGGCAGGTTTGTTGTCCAGGGTGCGTTTCGACCTCGATACGCTCAAGCGGCTCGCGCAGTTCGCCGCGAAGCGCAGCAGCGAAGACCGCATTGCGCAGGTGGCCGGCAGCCTCACGTTCACCACGATGCTCGCGCTGGTGCCGCTCGCCACCGTCGCGTTCGCGCTCTTCACGGCGTTTCCGCTGTTCAGTTCGTTCCAGGAGTCGCTGCAGTTTTTCCTCGCCGACCACCTGATGCCCGCGCAACTGAACAGCCAGATCTTCAAGTATCTGAATCAGTTCGCGTCGAAGGCGAAGGGCTTGACGACCATCGGCATGGTGCTGCTGTTTCTCACGGGCGTCATGACCATGATGACGATCGAATCCGCGTTCAACGTAATCTGGCGCGTGCGCAAGGCGCGGCCTATCGCGCAGCGCATCCTCGTGTACTGGGCGATCATCACGCTGGGTCCGATTCTGATCGGCGTGAGCCTCTCGATCTCGTCGTATCTGTTCACGCAGTCCATGACGTTCAGCGCGGCCCAGCGCATGACGCCGGTGATCGAATTCGCGCTCGCGGGCGCCGCGTTGCCGCTGACGGCGCTCGCCTTCACGATTCTCTATGTCTATCTGCCGAACTGCCGTGTGGAGTGGCGCGATGCGGTGATCGGCGGCGTCACGGCGGCTATTGCGTTCGAACTCGCCAAGCGCGGCTTCGGCTATTACGTGCGCCGCATGCCGACCTATACCGCGGTGTACGGCGCGTTCTCGGCGGTGCCGCTGTTTCTGCTGTGGATGTACCTCTGCTGGTTCATCACGCTGGCGGGCGCGATGATCGCGTCCGCGTTGCCGGCCATCCGCATCGGCCAGTTTCATCGACCGACTTTCGAGGGCAGCAATCTGTTCGATGCGCTGGAATTGCTCGCGCGGCTTTGCGAAGCGCGCGACGCCGGCAAGCGCGGCTACACGGTGACAGAGCTTTCGCGGATGCTTCGCCGCGATATGGACACGACGGTCAATCTGCTGCAAAAGCTCGAACAGATCGAATGGATCGCGCAGTTGCAGGAAGACGCGTCGCGCCCTCACTTTCTGCTGCTGGCGAACCCGGCGCAGATCACGGTGCAGCAGCTATACGACCTGTTCGTCATGGATCGCGCTGAGCTGGAGTATCAGCTTCAGCTCGCGTCGACTCGTGTGGACGGCGCCACGCTGCTCGCGGCGCTCGAGAACGACAAACTGCGGGTGACGCTCGCGACGCTGCTCGCCGTGCGTGCCGCGGCGCGCGCGGCGGCCGCGGAAGAGAACGAGCGCGGCACGTCGTCGATGCCGCATCAGGCGGCCTAGCGCTCAGAATGCAGCGAGGCGGCGGTTCCAGCGCCGCGCGCCCGCTCGCTCGCGCTACAACGAAATCTTGCCGACGCAGATGTCCTTGAACATCACCCAGTCGCCCATCAGGCTGTAGAGCGGATGGCGAAACGTTGCGGGCCGGTTCTTCTCGAAGAAAAAATGGCCGACCCAGGCAAAGCCGTATCCGCAGACGACGGCCGCGGGCAGCCACAGCCAGTCGCCGGTGGCGAGCGCCATCGCGAGGCAGCCGATCACGCCGAGCGAGCCCACGAAATGCAGCCGCCGCGAGACCAGGTTGCGATGCTCGCTCAGGTAGTACGGGTAAAACTCCGCGAAGTTCGCGAAGTGATCGGTATGCGCGGTATGAGCCATAACGGCCTCCGGATTGCTACGCGTTGCGAATCATCGCCTGTTGTTGCGAACTGCGTTTTCGCGGCGCCCCGACGGCGCGCGAAATGACAGGCTCGATTCATTGTCCGGCTATCGCGTGCCTGGCGCAACCTGGCCATTCGGACGATGGCGAAGGCGCTTCGGCGCGGTTATCGTGGGTGCGTGAACTGGCTGGCGAGCGGGCTGAGGAGCGGACCGACAAGCGAACCAACGACCAACTCGCGACGAAGCGCAGCAGCCCCGCGTTAATCCGCCGCGTGAACCGGTCTCGAAGCAAAACTGAACAGCGCGTCGAGCGTGGCGTCGGGCTGTTCCGTCATCAGCGCGTGCCCGGCTTCTAACGTGACGGTGTCAACGGGCGCGCCTGCCTGCGCGAGCGCATCGGCGAGCGCCTTGGCGGCGCGCGGCGGCGTCATCGCATCACGCCGGCCCACCACTAGGCGCGTCGCGCAGCGAACCTGCGCGGCACGCGCAAGGCCGTCCGCGTAGCTATTGCAGGCGGTGAAGTCGGTGTGAAAGAGATGCGTCTCGCCTTTTGCCGAAACGCGCTCCATCAGCCGCTGGTTCATACCGTGCAGCCAGAAGCCAGGACCGGGGCAGGACGGTTTGGCCGCGAGCGTCGAGTGCGACCATTCGTTGACCATGCCGATTGCGTCCGGCTCTCGATGTAGGGCGGCTTCGAGCAAGGTATCGGAGACCGCCATCGGCAACGCGGTGGCGAGGAGCGCGAGATGCGTGGTTCGCTGCGGGTAGCGGCCGGCGAAGTCGAGCGCGATCAGCGACCCCATGCTATGGCCGGCGACGAATGCGCGCGCGACACCTGCGGCGTCGAGCAACGCGGCGAGCCAGTCGGCCAGCGCGCCGATGGTGTGCAACGCGGGGCCGGCGCTGCGGCAGTGTCCGGGGAGATCGACGGCCAGCACGCTAAAGCCGTGGTGCGCGAAATAGCGCGTTTGCAGCGCCCACACGCTATGGTCGTGCTCGGCACCGTGGATGAAAACGGCAGTCGGCAGACTCCGGTCGAACGGTTTGCCGCCGGTGTAGGCATAGGCGGCCTTGCCTTGAACGGTCAGGATCATGGCGACTCCGGGCGCGGTTGCGAAGCGGTGTTGCCGTCTGTCTTCGGCGCGCCGTCCTGCGCCGGCTTCTGTGTCGGCTTCTGCGTCGATTTTTGCGCGGCTTTCAGGCCGCGCTTCAGATCGTCGATGAGGTCATCCGGGTCTTCGAGACCAATGGAGAGCCGGATCGTGCCTTCCGCGATGCCGGCCGCGGCGAGCGCGGCCGCGTCCATCCGGAAGTGCGTGGTGGAAGCAGGGTGAATCACCAGCGAGCGCGCGTCGCCGACGTTCGCGAGATGCGAGAACAGCGACAGCGCTTCGATGAAACGGCGGCCGGCCTCGCGGTCGCCTCGCAGATTGAAGCTGAACACGGCGCCCGCGCCGCGTGGCAGCAGGCGTTGCGCGAGCGCGTAATCGGCATGCGTCGGCAGTTCGGGATAGGCAACGGCTTCGACCGCCGCATGGCCGGCGAGGAACTCGACCACGCGGCGCGTGTTGGCGACATGCCGTTCCATCCGCAGAGGCAGGGTCTCGATGCCTTGCAGAAGCTGCCAGGCGGCTTGTGGATGCAGGCATGCGCCGAAGTCGCGCAAGCCCTCGCGGCGAGCGCGCAGCAGGAATGGCGCAACCGTGCTTTCCTCGCTGAACACCATGCCGTGGAAGCCGTCGTAGGGTTCGGTGAATTCGGGAAAGAGCCCGGAGGCGTCGAAGTCGAACGTGCCGCCGTCCACCAGCACGCCGCCAATGGTCGTGCCGTGGCCGCCCAGGAACTTGGTCGCCGAGTGATAGACGAAGTCCGCGCCGTGCTCGAACGGTTTCAGCAGATACGGCGTGGTGAACGTGGAATCGACGAGAAGCGGCACGCGATGCTCGTGGGCGATTTGCGCGACGGTGGCGATGTCGAGCACGTCGAGGCCAGGATTGCCGAGCGTCTCGCCGAACAGCAGGCGCGTGTTCGGGCGCAGCGCCGCGCGCCATCCGTCGATGTCGCCGGGTTTGACGAACGTCGTTTCAATGCCGAAGCGGCGCAACGTGTAGTGCAGCAGATTATGCGAGCCGCCGTACAGCGCGCTCGAAGCGACGATGTGCGAGCCCGCGCCCATCAGCGTGACGATCGCGAGGTGCAAGGCGGCCTGGCCGCTCGCCGTGCCGATCGCGCCCGCGCCGTTTTCGAGCGCCGCGACGCGCTCCTCGAATACGGCCACGGTCGGATTCGAGATGCGCGAGTAGACATGGCCGGCGCGCTCCATGTTGAAGAGCGCGGCGGCGTGGTCCGCATCGCGAAACGAGAACGAAGTGGTCTGATAGATCGGCGTGGCGCGCGCGCCGGTGGTGGGGTCGGGCGCGGCGCCGGCGTGCAGCGCAAGCGTGTCGAAACGGTTGGCGGACATGCTGGTCGGCGAGGCCACGGGCGGTCTCGCGAAAGGTCAAGGTGGCGGCCATCGTATCACCGGCGCAGGCTGCTTCAAGCGCGGTTTTCCCGATGCGCGAGTGTGTGCGTGCAGCCTTTGCCTGGCGGCGGAAGGCCGCCCCGCCTTGGTGGGGGCCGCTTTCCTTTTATGGGCCTTTCCGATAGGATCGAAAGTCATTGATGCATTACCATGCCTAGCGGGTATTTCGGGAGACAGATCATGCGAGTCAGCGACATTCTTAAAGTCAAAGGCAACACCCTTTTCACGGTCACGCCGGATGCCACGCTGCACGACGCAGTCAACACCATGGCCGAACACGACATCGGTTCGCTCGTCGTCATGGAGTACGGCGACCTGGTCGGCATGCTGACATTCCGCGAGATTATTCTGACGCTCAAGGAGAACGGCGGAAGCGTGGGCACGTCGACCATTCGTAAGGTTATGGACGATCATCCGCTTACCTGCACGCCCGAAACCGACGTCAACGAAGTGCGCCGCATGATGCTCGAGCATCACGTGCGTTATCTGCCGGTTATGGAAAGCCGCACGCTGATGGGTGTCATTTCGTTCTACGACGTCGCGAAGGCGGTGGTCGAAGAGCAGGGCTTCGAAAACCGCATGCTCAAGGCGTATATCCGCGACTGGCCGGAAGAGCAGGGGCAGCAGCCGGCGCGTTAAGGCGGCAGGACCCAATATTGAATGAAGGCGTGCGCGAGAGCGCGCGCCTTTTTTGTGCGCGCCGCGCTCGCTCGTTACGCGCGTTGAAGGTGCTTTGCAGACGCGCACTCCAGACGCGCATTTCCCCATCCGTTCGTCAAACTCCATGAGTCAGAGCCCCACGCCTCCTACGCCGCCAACGCGCACGCTACCCGCCGCCGGGCGCGCCGCGCGCCGGCATGGCGGCCATGAATCGCAGTTCAAGCTGCTGGGTGAGCGCCGTTTCGCGCCGTTTTTCTGGACGCAGTTCCTCGGCGCGATGAACGACAACGTCTTCAAGATCGGGTTCACGTCGCTCGTCACGTTTCAGGCGGCGCGCTTTTCGGGCGTCGATCCGAAAACCGCGGCGTTTCTGATCTCGGCCATCTTCATCCTGCCTTTCGTGCTGCTGTCGGCCACGTCCGGGCAGATTGCCGACAAGTACGACAAGGCGCTGCTCACACGCTTCGTCAAGACCTTCGAGATCGCCGTCATGCTGATCGGCGGCGCGGGTTTCCTGCTGCATAGCGCGCCGCTGCTGTATTTCTGCACGTTTTTGATGGGCGTGCATTCGACCGTGTTCGGGCCCGTCAAGTATTCGTACCTGCCGCAACATCTGTCGAGCCACGAGCTTGTCGGCGGCAACGGGATGGTCGAAATGGGCACCTTCGTCGCGATTCTCGTCGGCACGATCGTCGGCGGCGCGAGTGCGGGTTTCGTCGAACATGGCGCGCTGCTGCTGGCCTGCGCGTGCGTCGCGATTGCACTGGCGGGACGCGTGGTGTCGAGCTTCGTTCCGGTGACGGCAGCGCCGCAGCCGGATCTGCGCATCAACTGGAATCCGGTCAGCGAGACCTGGCGCAACCTGAAGCTCGCGCGCGAAAACCGCACGGTGTTCCTGAGTCTGCTCGGCATATCGTGGCTGTGGTTCGTGGGCGCGACGTTTCTGTCGTCGTTTTTCAGCTTTGCGAAAGACGTGTTGTCCGCCAATCCGGACGTCGTGACGGTGCTGCTCGGCACGTTCTCGATCGGCATCGGCCTCGGCTCGCTGATGTGCGAAAAGCTCTCGAAGCGGCGCATCGAGATCGGCCTCGTGCCGCTCGGTTCGATCGGCATGAGCGTGTTCGCCATCGATCTTTTTTTCGCCAGCCACGCGTTGCCGCCCGTCGGACACCTGTTGAGCGTGGCCGAGTTTCTCGGGCGCGCCGCGCATTGGCGCGTGCTCGCCGATCTGTTCCTGCTCGCGATGTTCGGCGGCTTCTACAGCGTGCCGCTCTATGCGCTGATCCAGAGCCGCAGCCAGCCGAGCCACCGGGCGCGCATCATCGCGGCGAACAATATTCTGAATTCGCTGTTCATGATCGTCTCCGCGCTGATGGCGGTCGGCCTGACGGCGGCGGGCTTCAGCATTCCGGCAATTTTCCTCGTGACGGCGCTGCTCAATATCGTGGTGGCGACTTACATCTATTCGCTCGTGCCCGAGTTTCTGCTGCGCTTCATCGCCTGGCTGCTGGTGCACACGTTTTACCGGATTCGCCTCGTGCACGCCGAGCGGATTCCGGACGAAGGCGCGGCCGTGCTCGTCTGCAATCACGTCAGTTTCGTCGACGCGGTCGTGATCATGGCCGAGAGTCCGCGACCGATCCGCTTCGTGATGGATCATCACATTTTCAGGACGCCGTTCGCCGGCTGGGTGTTTCGTCACGCGAAGGCGATTCCGATCGCACCCGCGCACGAGGACGCGCAGTTGCTGACGCGCGCCTACGAGCGCTGCGCCGAGGCGCTTGCCGAGGGCGAACTGGTGTGCATCTTCCCCGAGGGCAAGCTCACTCGCACGGGCGAGATGAATCCGTTCCGTCATGGCGTGACCGAGATCATCCGGCGCACGCCCGCGCCTGTGATTCCGATGGCGCTGCGCGGGCTGTGGGGCAGCGTGTTTTCGCGCGCCAACGACGCGCGCTGGCCGCGGCCGGTGCAAAAGGGCGTGATGAGCCGGCTGACGCTCGCGGTCGGCGAGCCGATCGAGCCGGCGCTTGCCACGCCGGAACTGCTGCAGAAAACCGTCACGGAACTGCGCGGCGCGCGCAAATAGGCCGGCTTGTCCGGAAGTCATAAGCCGGCGCCGCGGGCGGCCTCGTGCCCCAAGGGGCTGGCATAATAGCGTCTTCCCCGCATCCTTTGGACGACGCTCATGTCCGGCAACACCCTCGGTACGCTTTTCACTGTCACGACCTTCGGCGAATCGCACGGGCCGGCCATCGGCTGCGTGATCGACGGTTGCCCGCCGGGCATGGCGCTCGACGAAGCCGACATCCAGCTCGAACTCGACCGCCGCAAGCCCGGCACGTCGCGGCACGTCACGCAGCGTCAGGAAGAAGACAAGGTCGAGATTCTGTCGGGCGTGTTCGAGGGCAAAACCACCGGCGCGCCGATCGCGCTGCTGATTCGCAATACCGACCAGCGCAGCAAGGACTACGGCAATATCGCGGACACCTTCCGTCCGGGTCACGCCGACTACACCTACTGGCAGAAGTACGGCATTCGCGACTATCGCGGCGGCGGCCGTTCGTCGGCGCGGCTGACGGCGCCAACCGTCGCGGCGGGCGCGGTGGCGAAGAAGTGGCTGCGCGAGAAATTCGGTACTGAAATTCGAGGCTATATGGCGGCGCTCGGCGAAATCGACGTGCCGTTCGTCGACTGGGCGCAGGTGCGCGAGAACCCGTTCTTCGTGCCCAACGCGGACATCGTGCCGCAGCTCGAAGCGTATATGGACGCGCTGCGCAAGGACGGCGACTCGATCGGCGCGCGTATCAACGTGGTGGCGTCGGGCGTGCCCGTGGGCCTCGGCGAGCCGCTGTTCGACCGGCTCGATGCGGACATCGCTCACGCCATGATGGGGATCAACGCGGTGAAGGGCGTCGAAATCGGCGCGGGCTTCGCGAGCGTCGCGCAGCGCGGCTCGGTGCATGGCGACGAACTCACGCCCGAGGGCTTTGTGGGCAACCACGCGGGCGGCGTGCTAGGCGGTATTTCGACGGGGCAGGACATCACGGTGTCGATCGCGATCAAGCCGACGTCGAGCATCCGCACGCCGCGCCGCTCCATCGACAAAGCGGGGCAGCCGGCAGTTGTCGAGACCTTCGGCCGGCATGACCCGTGCGTCGGCATTCGCGCCACGCCGATAGCGGAAGCCATGCTCGCGCTGGTACTGATCGACCACGCGCTGCGTCATCGCGCGCAATGCGGCGACGTCTCGGTCAGCACGCCGAAGATCGCGGCGAGCGCGCCTTAACGGGCGCCGTTAGCGCCTCTCACATCGCATTGCACAAGCGGCGCGCGGCGCCTTCCTCGCATGAATCATCCTCCTATCGAGCCAGCGGGCGACGTTTTGACGGCGCTGCGCTCGCGTGCCTCGGCGCCGCACGCGAGCGCGCATGACTATCTCGCGTTCGGTCAGGCGCTGCTGCAACACGCGGGCCGCGACAAGGTGCTGCAACGCGAAGCGCTTGTGGCGCTTGTGCGCGCCTATCAGGCCGAGCCGGCCTGCGAGCCAACGCTGCTTCACACGATTGCGCAGACCGCGTTCATCGTGCGCGACTGGGCGCTTGTCGAATCCGCGACCGCGCTGCTGCTTGCGCAAAATCCCGCCGATGCCAACGCATTAGTCTGGCGCGCGGCGGCCGTTCAGTATCGCGACGACTTCATTACCGCCGAGCAGTTGCTGCGTGAAGCGGTGCGCGTCGTGCCCGGCAATCCGGTGGCGCTTCACAAGCTCGCGTTGTGCGTGAAGGAGCAGTCGCGTTTCGCGGAAGCGGAAGCGCTGCTGCGTCAGGTGCTCGCGTCGTCGCCGGAAAACGCGCATGCGTGGTTCGACCTTTCGGAACTCGAAATCCGCAATGGACGTTTCGCCGAAGGCTGGGCGCATTACGAGTCGCGCAACGCGTTTGCCGGCGAGTTGAACAACGCGCAGCAGGAGCTCGCCGCGATCAGCGCGCACTGGCAAGGCGAGCCGCTGACGGGCAAGACGCTCGTTGTGTACGGCGAGCAGGGCAACGGCGATTGTCTGTGGGCAGTGCGCTTTTTGCCGCTTCTCGCCGAGCGTGCGCGGCGCGAGGGCGGCACTGTGATCTTCGGTCACGACGGGCCGTTGCGGCATCTCTTCGAACGGACGTTGCCCGCGGATCTGCGGCTCGAAACGAGCCTTGAAACGCAGCCTGATTTCCATTGCGGGCTAATGAGCTTGCCGCTGCGCCTCGGCATCGTGGATGCGAGCGGCTGGGGCGCGCCTTATCTGAGCGCCGACCTGCAGCATGTGCAGGTGTGGCGGGATCGCGTAGAAGCGTGCATCGCCGGAAAGCCTGGCGGCAATCGCAAGGTCGGGCTGGTGTGGAACGGCAATCCCGACCATATTCGCGACGCGCGACGGTCGGTGCCGGCGGAACAACTGGAACCGTTACTGGATGTCGCGGGCGTGACGTATTTCGCGCTGTCGCCGGGACGTGGCGAGACCGTCGCGCAGTGGCGTGCGAAGGGCCTCGACGTCGTGGACCTCACGCAGCATTTCCAGTCCGGATTCGACGACGTCGCCGCGTTGCTGGCGAATCTCGACCTGATGGTCACGATCGACAGCGGGCCGGCTCATCTGGCCGGCGCGCTCGGCGTGCCGACCTGTTTGATGATCGACCATGTATCCGCGTGGTTCTGGGGCAGCGATTCGGCGGTGACGCCCTGGTACGATTCGATCGAACTGTTCAGGCAACCCACGGTGGGCGCGTGGGCGCCGGTGGTCGCGCAGGTGCGCGAACGTATCGAACGGATGGCGCGCGGCTGACGCCATTGCTTTCGCAGCGCAGGCGTGGGCCGCCTGCGCCTTGAAGCTATAAATCCCGACCTTACATGTTCGGATAGTTCGGCCCGCCGCCGCCTTCAGGCGTCACCCACACGATGTTCTGCGTCGGGTCCTTGATGTCGCACGTCTTGCAGTGCACGCAGTTCTGCGCGTTGATGACGAGCCGTTCGCCGCCGTCGTCGTTCTTCACGAACTCATACACCGCAGCCGGGCAATAACGCGCTTCCGGGCCCGCATACGTCTGCCAGTTCACGTTCACCGGCACCGTCGGGTCCTTCAGCGTCAGATGCGCGGGCTGGTTCTCTTCGTGATTCGTGTTCGAGATGAACACCGAAGACAAGCGGTCGAACGTGAGCTTGCCATCGGGCTTCGGATACTCGATCGGCGTGCATTGCGACGCGGGCTTCAGCATCTCGTGATCCCAATGCTGGTGATGCAGCGTCCACGGCACGTTGCCGCCCAACAGCTTCTGCTCGATGCCGACCATCAGCGTGCCGAGGTACAGGCCCTTGCTCATCCACTGCTTGAAATTGCGGGCGCGGTACAACTCGGTATGCAGCCACGAAGTCTTGAAGCTCTCCGGATAAGCCGCGAGTTCGTCGTTATGGCGGCCGGCCTGCACGGCTTCGAACGCGGCATCGGCGGCGAGCATGCCGGTCTTGATCGCCGCATGCGAACCCTTGATGCGCGATGCGTTCAGGAAGCCCGCATCGTCGCCGACCAGCGCGCCGCCCGCAAACACCAGCTTCGGCAGCGACATCAGGCCGCCTGCGGTGATCGCGCGCGCGCCATACGACACGCGCTTGCCGCCTTCGAGGAACTGGCGGATCGCCGGATGCGTCTTGTAGCGCTGGAATTCCTCGAACGGCGACAGATACGGATTCGTGTAGCCGAGACCCACCACAAAGCCGACCACCACCTGGTTGTTGTCCATGTGATAGAGGAACGAGCCGCCGTACGTGTCCGTTTGCAAAGGCCAGCCGGCCGTGTGCATCACGAGCCCAGGCTTATGCTTCGACGGATCGATCTCCCACAGTTCCTTGATGCCGATGCCGTAGACCTGCGGATCGACGCCGTCGCGCAGCCTGAACTTGTCGTTCAACTGGCGACCGAGATGCCCGCGCGCGCCTTCGCAGAAGAGCGTGTATTTGGCGTGCAGCTCCATGCCGAGCTGGAAGTTCTCGGTCGGCTGGCCGTCCTTGCCGATGCCGAGGTTGCCGGTCGCGACGCCCTTGACGGAACCGTCGTCGTTATAGAGCACTTCGGCCGCCGGAAAGCCGGGGAAAATCTCGACGCCCAGTGCTTCCGCCTGCTGCCCCAGCCAGCGCGTGACGTTCGCGAGGCTGATCACGTAGTTGCCGTGGTTCTTGAAATTGTCCGGCAGCGCCCAGTTCGGCACGCTTTTCGAACCCGTTTCGGTGAGGAACAGGAAGCGGTCTTCGGTCACGTCGACCGTCAGCGGCGCGCCTTTTTCCTTCCAGTCGGGAATCAGTTCATTCAGCGCGCGCGGGTCCATCACCGCGCCGGAGAGGATGTGCGCCCCGATCTCCGAGCCCTTTTCCAGCACGCAGACGCCAAGCTCGACGCCCTTGCCGGCCGCGAGCTGCTTCAGGCGGATCGCCGCGGACAAGCCTGCCGGGCCGCCGCCGACGATCACGACGTCGTATTCCATCGACTCGCGCGGGCCGTACTGCTCGATGAGACTTGCGGGGGTCATTGATGCTCCTCTTACCGTTAGAATGCTTTTTTCGGGATCGTATTGTGGGCGATGGATTCTTGCACTGCAACCGCATCGACGGAGATTAGCACGGGCGTTCTATTCTCGTGATACGGTATTGACCCGAGTGCAGCGCGGGCCGCGACTGACAACCGCATTCGTAACTACAACCGAACAAGGAACCACAATGGGCCGTTCGATCAATCTGGAAGGCAAGGTCGCGTTGATAACCGGCGCGTCGAGCGGGTTGGGCAAGCGCTTTGCGCAGGTGTTGTCGCAGGCCGGCGCCAAGGTCGTGCTGGCGAGTCGGCGCACCGAGCGGCTCAAGGAACTGCGCGCCGAAATCGAGGCATCGGGCGGCGCGGCGCATGTCGTCTCGCTGGACGTAACCGATTATCAGAGCATCAAGTCGGCGGTCGCGCACGCGGAGACCGAAGCCGGCACCATCGACATTCTGGTGAACAACTCGGGCGTGTCGACCACGCAGAAGCTCTCCGAAGTCACGCCCGCGGACTTCGAGTACGTGTTCGATACGAATACGCGCGGCGCGTTTTTCGTCGCGCAGGAAGTGGCCAAGCGCATGATCATGCGCGGCAATAATGCGCAGAAACCGTCGTACCGGATCATCAATATCGCGTCGATGGCGGGGCTGCGCGTGCTGCCGCAAATCGGCCTTTACTCGATGAGCAAGGCCGCCGTCGTCCACATGACGAAAGCGATGGCGCTCGAATGGGGCAAGCACGGCATCAATGTGAACGCGATCTGTCCTGGCTATATCGACACGGAAATCAATCATCATCACTGGTCGACCGAGCAGGGGCAAAAGCTCGTGTCGATGTTGCCGCGCCATCGCGTCGGCAAGCCCGAGGATCTCGACGGCCTGTTGCTGCTGCTGGCGGCCGACGAATCGCAGTTCATCAACGGCTCGGTGATCGCCGCCGACGACGGCTTCGGCCTCGCGTGACTTTCACTGGTTTCAGGCCGGATTCAATCACTTAAGAAGCAGGAAGAGCAGAAGCACAATGAGCGATTTTCACGCAGTCTTTGAGATGTCGATGCCGATCCGCTGGGGCGACATGGACGCATTCGGCCATGTGAACAACACGGTCTATTTCCGCTACATGGAGCAGGTGCGCATTTCCTGGTTCGAGCAGTTGGGACTGAGCGGCAGTCAGGCGGACGGGCAGGGGCCGGTGATCGTGAACGCGTCGATGGAATTTCTCAAGCAACTGCATTATCCCGGCGACGTGATCGGCCGCATGAGCGTCGCGACGCCGGGCCGCAGCAGCTTCGACACCGGCTTCGAGCTGGTGCGCGCGGACGATCCGAACACGGTTTATGCGCGCGGCGCCGCGCGCTGTGTGTGGATCGACTACGCGGCCGGCAAGTCGGTGCCGGTTCCCGATCTGCTGCGCGCGACGATCGAGCGTGCGGCTCTGGTGAAAGCGGCCGAGCGCGCGGCTTAAGTTCGCGAGGGGCGACGTTCGGAGCGCGGTCTGTGCGCGACTCAGTGGGCAACTCAGTGCCCGAGCAGCCGCTGCAACAACTCGGTCGCGTTCCCCGTATCGTATTTGCGCATCAGGCGCGCGCGGTACACATCCACCGTGCGCGGGCTGATGGCGAGCGCGCGGCCAATCTGCTTGCTGGTTTTTCCCGTCACCAGTTGCGCGGCGATTTCCCGTTCGCGAGGCGTCAATTCGACCGCCACGCGCCGCGTCGCGCTCAGATCCTCGAATGTCCAGACGCCCGCCGCGTGCGGGTCGGTGCGCCGCTGCGCGCGGCCCGTCACGTGGCACCAGAACAGTTCGCCGTTGGCGCGCTTCATGATGCGGTCGTCGGCGTAGCTGCCTTGCGCGGTCATGATCGGCGGAATGCGTGCGCCGATCCGCTCGAATTCGTCCGCCGACGGATACAGAATCTGAAACGACTGGCCGATCAGCGCCTCGCGCGGGCAGCCGAAGATCGACGCGAGTTCGTCATTGCAGTCTTCGATAATGCGTTCACGCGACAGCACGAGCCCGATCGGCGCGAGATGAAAAGCGGTTTGATAATCCAGGGCGGGCATGGGCTGGCGGCAAGTACTTATGTATTTTTGCGTATTGTGCCGCATGGCGCGGCGAGCGTACTCTTTCGGGCACATGAGAACGCGGTGAAGCGTCCGTGAGCGCGCGTGCGCGAGGCTTTGTCCTCTCTCCACGCGATGCGTCTCCCGGATGACTAGAATGACGTGTCGGGCCTCGGCCTGTACGCGTCGTATCAGCCGCAATAAACCGGTTTCGGGTTTCCATAAAGGAAGGGACATACTGATGAACAAGGTCTATCCAGGCGCCGCCGAGGCGCTGAAAGACATCGTCAAGGACGGGCAGACATTCGCCGTCGGCGGCTTTGGCCTGTGCGGCATTCCCGAGGCGCTGATCGCCGCGTTGCGCGATACGAAGGTGCAGGGCATTACGTGCATCAGCAACAACGCGGGCGTCGACGGCTTCGGCCTCGGTCTGCTGCTCGAGACGCGCCAGATCAAGAAAATGATTTCGTCGTATGTCGGCGAGAACAAGGAGTTCGAGCGCCAGTATCTGGCCGGCGAACTCGAGCTCGAATTCACGCCGCAAGGCACGCTCGCCGAGAAACTGCGCGCGGGCGGCTCGGGCATTCCGGCGTTCTTCACCAACACCGGCTACGGCACGCTGATCGCCGAAGGCAAGGAAACGCGGCAATTCGGCGAGAACCACTACGTGCTTGAGCATTCGCTGACTGCGGATGTCGCGCTCGTCAAGGCATGGAAGGCCGACAAGTCGGGCAACCTGATCTATCGCCGCACCGCGCGCAACTTCAATCCGATGTGCGCGATGGCCGGCAAGATCACGGTCGCGGAAGTCGAAGAGATCGTCGAAGTGGGCGAACTCGATCCGGACGCGATTCACACGCCGGGCATCTTCGTGCAGCGCATCGTGCTGAATGCGCATCCGGAAAAACGCATCGAACAACGCGTCGTCCGCGCGAAAGGAGACTGATCATGGCATGGACTCGTGACGAAATGGCCGCGCGCGCGGCGAAGGAATTGCAGGACGGCTTTTATGTGAACCTCGGCATCGGCTTGCCGACGCTGGTGGCGAACCACGTTCCGGCGGGCGTCGAAGTGTGGCTGCAGTCGGAGAACGGCCTGCTCGGCATCGGCCCCTCGCCGACCGAAGACGAAGTCGACGCCGACCTCATCAACGCGGGCAAGCAGACGGTGACCACGCTGCCGGGCTCTTCGATTTTCTCGTCGGCGGATTCGTTTGCGATGATCCGCGGCGGCCACATCAACCTCGCGATTCTCGGCGCCATGCAGATCAGCAAGAAGGGCGATCTCGCCAACTGGATGATCCCCGGCAAGATGATCAAGGGCATGGGCGGCGCGATGGATCTGGTCGCGGGCGTCAAGCGCGTGGTTGTGCTGATGGAGCACGTCGCGAAGGGCGATCAGCACAAGATCCTCGAAGAATGCACGCTGCCGTTGACGGGCGTGGGCGTGGTCGATCAGATCATCACCGACCTCGGTGTGATCGAAGTCACGGACGACGGCCTGAAGGTGACCGAACTGGCGCCGGGCGTGAGCGTCGACGAGATCAAGGCGAAGACAGGCGCGCCGCTCGATGTGAGCGCGGTTAGCTGATCCTGGATTGTTTATGGCGCTGTCGGGCTGACGTATAGGCGTTTGCTCACGGCGTTGATTGTTCGCGTTGTGTGAAGCATGCAAGAAAGCGGGCGAGGCGCGAGTCTCGTCCGCTTTTGTCTTATGCGGTGGATGTTTTGGGTCGTTCTTCCTATGCCGTTTGGACGATCCTTGTCACGCGGCAAAGCGGTTTACAATCGTCCGAAGCAATCATTTGAAGATTCGACGCGGGCGGTCTTTCGCAGCATTCGCGCCCGCACGCAAGCTCAATCCGCAGCGCTTTTGCAAGGACCCCAGATGACTGCAACGACAGCCTTCGCCGGTGAGCGGCCCACGCCGCGCCAACGTTATGTGCAGTGCGCGAGCGCCGCGGGCCTGCATCGTATTGCGTACACGGAGTGGGGCGATCCGGACAATCCGCGCGTGCTGTTGTGCGTGCATGGCCTGACCCGCTCGGGGCGCGACTTCGACCGGCTGGCCGCGCAATTCGCCGGCACCTACCGTGTGGTGTGTCCGGATGTGGCGGGCCGGGGCTTGTCTTCGTGGCTTGCCAACCCCAATCTGTATAGCGTGCCGCAGTATGTCGCCGACATGGTCACGCTGATCGCGCGGCTGGACGTGGAAACGGTCGACTGGTTCGGCACGTCGATGGGCGGCCTGATCGGGCTCGGTCTGGCGGGCCTTCCTGAGACGCCCGTCCGCAAACTGCTGTTGAACGACGTTGGTCCGCATCTCGAGCCGGAAGCGGTCAAGCGTATCGGCGACTATCTCGGCAAGCCGGCGCGTTTCGAGTCGCTGCAGCAAGGCATCGATCACGCGGCGTTTCTTGCGACGACCTTCGGCCCGCTCACGCCGGACGAATGGCGCGAGATCAATACGCCGCTCTTGCGCGAGGAGAACGGCACGTGGCTGTTTCGTTACGATCCGCGCATCGCGCAGCCCTTCGCCGCGACCACCGAAGAAACCGCGAAACTCGGCGAGGCCGCGCTATGGCATTCGCTGGCGTCGTTCCAGGGACCGGTGCTGGTGGTGAGAGGCGAGCAGTCCGATTTGCTGTCGCGCGAGACGGTCGCGAAGATGGTCGAGACCGGGCGCGACGTGTCGAGCGTCGAGATTGGCGGCGTCGGGCATGCGCCGGCGTTTCTGTCGGCGGATCAGATCGACATTGCGAAGCGGTTCTTTATCGGCCCCGGCAACGACGCGTCATAATATGCAGTTCCGCGTGACGCTTTCGGGTCATGCAAGCGGCATTTCCATTCAACCTTCTTCTATCTACGTCAGGATTCTCCATGGCAGTCATTCGTCACCATGTTGGTAAGCGCCTCTCGGAAATCGCCGTGCACAACGGCACGGTCTACCTGGCCGGCCAGATCGCCGAAGATGCGGATCAGGACATCACGGGGCAGACGCGCGAAGTGCTCGGCCACATCGACCGTCTGCTGGCCGAGGTCAACAGCGATAAATCGCATCTGCTGTCCGTGCAGATCTACATCTCGGACATGGTGCATTTCGCCGGCATGAACGCGGTGTGGGACGAGTGGGTCGCACAAGGCGCGACGCCGCCGCGCGCGACGGTCGAAGCGAAGCTCGCGAATCCGAAGTGCCTCGTTGAAATCGTCGTGGTCGCGGCGCAGCGTAGCTAAGCAACGCAGTTGGGCGACGCAGATAAGCGACGCACCAAGCAACGCAGCATCGCGCAGTCGTAGTTGAAATTCCGTTGATTTGCCAGGGCCCGCTGGGCCGCGCACCATGAATACCGAAACCGTTACGAACGCGCCGCATCCCCTCCCGTCTTTCGACGAAGCGATGGCATTCGTACGGCTGCATGCGGGCGAGGTGCGTCTGTCATCGGGCGAATTGCTGGCGGATCACGCGGCGGGCACCGCGTCCATCATGCGTACGCTCAATGTCGATCCGGCGGCCGTGCTGGCAGCGGCGCTGTTCGCGTTGACGCCGCATTTGCAGGACCCCGAACGCGTGATCGCCGACAACTTCGGCGAAGAAGTCGCGCAACTGGTCAGCGACGTGCGCAAGCTGCTGCGCCTTGGCACCGTGAGCTTGCGCGCCGCGCAGAACACGATGCCCGAAGCGGGGCGCGACGCGCAGGCCGCACGGCGCGCGCAGGTCGAGGCATTGCGCAAGATGCTGCTCGCGTTCGCGCAGGACATTCGCGTGGTGTTGATCCGGCTCGCGTCGCGGCTGCAGTCGCTGCGCTATTACGCGGCGGCGAAGCTCACGCCGTCGCCGGATGTGGCGCGCGAAACGCTCGACATTTATGCGCCGCTCGCGAACCGTCTGGGCATCTGGCAACTGAAGTGGGAACTCGAGGACCTCGCGTTCCGCTTCGAGGAACCGGTGGTTTACAAGCGCATCGCCAAGCTGCTGGATGAGAAGCGCGTCGAACGCGAAAGTTATGTGGCGCAGGCCATTGAACGCCTGCAGCAGGAACTCGCCGCCGCCAACATTCGCGCGGAAGTGAGCGGGCGCCCGAAGCATATTTTCAGCATCTGGCGCAAGATGCGCGGCAAGGAGCTGGACTTCGCGGAACTCTACGACGTGCGCGCGTTTCGCGTGATCGTGCCGGACATCAAGGACTGCTACACCGTGCTCGGTATCGTGCACAACCTGTGGCAACCGGTGCCCAAAGAGTTCGACGACTACATCTCGCGGCCCAAGCCGAACGGCTACAAGTCGCTGCACACAGTCGTGATCGGCGACGACGGCCGCGCGTTCGAAGTGCAGATCCGCACGCACGAAATGCATCGCTTCGCCGAATACGGCGTGGCCGCGCACTGGCGCTACAAGGAGGCCGGCACGCGCGGTTACGGCGGCCAGTTCGCGGCCAATGAGAAGTACGACGAGAAGATCGCGTGGCTGCGTCAATTGCTCGCATGGAAAGACGATGTGTCCGAGGGCGAGCACGGCGAAAAGCGCGCGGCGCAACCGTGGGAACAACTGCGCCAGGCCACGCTCGACGACGACCATATCTACGTGCTGACGCCGCAAGCCCGCGTGATCGCGTTGCCGCATGGCGCGACGCCGGTGGACTTTGCTTATCACCTGCATAGCGAGCTGGGGCATCGGTGCCGCGGCGCGCGCGTCGACGGCGCGATGGTGCCGCTGAACACGCAGTTGCAAAACGGTCAGACGGTCGAGATCGTCGCGGTGAAGGAGGGCGGTCCGTCGCGCGACTGGTTGAATCCGCAGCTCGGCTATCTGCATAGCCCGCGCGCGCGTCAGAAGGTGCGCGCCTGGTTCAATGCGGTCGAGTTGCAGGAGCACATCGCAAGCGGCCGCGCGATGGTCGAAAAGACCTTGCAGCGCGAGGGCAAAACGTCGGTCAATCTGGATCAGCTTGCCGCCAAGCTCGGCTTCAAGACCACCGACGATCTCTTCTCCGTCGTGGGCAAGGAAGAGTTCAGTCTGCGGCTCGTCGAGCAGGCGTTGCACGACGCGCCGCCGCCGGAGCCGGTGGTCGAGGCGCCGGAGCAATTCGAGAAGCGCAGCAGCGGAGCGAGCGTGGCGCGCGGCGCGTCGACGGGCGTGCTGGTGGTCGGTGTCGACGCGTTGCTCACGCAGCTCGCGCGCTGCTGCCGGCCTGCGCCGCCCGACGACATCTCGGGCTTCGTGACGCGCGGCAAGGGCATGTCGATTCACCGTAGCGATTGCCCGACGTTCATGCGCATGGCCGAGCGCGCGCCGGAGCGGGTGCTGCAAACCGCATGGTCCGCGGACGTGATGAGCGGGCGCGGGCAGTCGGTGTATCCGGTTGATCTGTCGATCGAGGCGACCGACCGCCAGGGACTGCTGCGCGACATCTCGGAAGTGTTCGCGAGAGAGAAGATGAATGTGATCGGCGTGAAGACGCAGACGCGCCGCAATGCCGCGTTCATGCAATTCACCGTCGAGGTGTCGAGTGCCGCGCAAATCCAGCGCGCCTGCACGCTGCTCGGCGAAGTGACTGGTGTCGTGCGCGCATCGCGTAAAGGGTGATAGCACGGTGTGTTGATGGACTCATGCGGTTATCGCGCGAGCCATGAAATGATGGGCAGTAGCGGATTTAAAGTCGGTGCATAAAAGTACTTGCCAAGCAGTGTGGTGCTCCATATAATCTCGTTTCTTCAGGCTCGTAGCTCAGCTGGTTAGAGCACCACCTTGACATGGTGGGGGTCGTTGGTTCGAGTCCAATCGAGCCTACCAACGAAAGTGAAATTCCGGCGTAGCCGGGGTTTCGCAAACTGCAGTAAGCGCCTCGGCGCAAAAGGCGAATACGGTTATGACACCGCGAACGTTGACCGAAACCACTTCGGAGCGACGCTAGTCGAGGACCACTTTCGCCAGTGCAGTTTGCAGGAAATGTGAATGCGGCCCCTCGAAAGCGGGGCCGCATTTTTTTTGGCTTGTTTGATGGTTGTATCTGCCGCCGCCGGTCGGCATCACGGAGAACGCAATGGTTTCGATACGTCTGCCTGACGGTTCTGTTCGACAGTACGAGCATCCGGTGACCGTCGCCGAAGTGGCCGCGTCCATCGGCCCCGGCCTCGCGAAGGCCGCGCTCGGCGGCAAGATCGACGGTGAGCTCGTCGATACGTCCACGTTGATCGACCGCGACGTGTCACTGGCCATCATCACCGAAAAAGACGCAGACGGTCTCGACATCATTCGGCACTCCACGGCGCATTTGCTCGCGTACGCGGTGAAAGACCTGTATCCCGAAGCGCAGGTCACCATCGGTCCGGTGATCGACAACGGCTTTTACTACGACTTCGCGTACAGCCGTCCCTTCACGCCCGAAGATCTCGAAAAGATTGAAAAGCGCATGCAGGAACTCGCGAAGAAAGACGAGCCGGTTTCGCGCCGCGTCGTGTCGCGCGGCGAAGCGGTCGACTACTTCAAGAGCATCGGCGAGAAGTACAAGGCGGAGATCATCGAGTCGATTCCTGCTACCGACGAAATCAAGCTGTACTCGCACGGCGGCTTTACCGACCTGTGCCGCGGTCCGCACGTGCCGTCCACCGGCAAGCTCAAGGTCTTCAAGCTGATGAAGGTCGCGGGCGCTTACTGGCGCGGCGACTCGAAGAACGAGCAGTTGCAGCGCATTTACGGTACGGCCTGGACGAAGAAAGAAGACCAGGAAGCGTATCTGCACATGCTCGAGGAAGCTGAGAAGCGCGATCACCGCAAGCTCGGCAAGCAGCTTGACCTGTTTCACATGCAGGACGAGTCACCGGGCATGGTGTTCTGGCATCCGCGCGGCTGGACGTTGTGGCAGCAGGTCGAGCAGTACATGCGCCGCCGCGTGAACGACGCCGGCTATCTGGAGATCAAGACGCCCATGATCATGGACCGGTCGCTGTGGGAGGCGTCGGGCCACTGGCAGAACTATCGTGAAAATATGTTCACGACGGAATCGGAAAAGCGCGACTACGCGATCAAGCCGATGAACTGCCCCGGTCACGTGCAGGTGTTCAACCACGGCTTGCGCTCGTATCGGGATCTGCCGCTGCGTTACGCGGAGTTCGGCTCGTGCCACCGCAACGAGTCGTCGGGCGCGCTGCATGGATTGATGCGCGTGCGCGGGTTCGTGCAGGACGACGCACACATTTTCTGTACGGAAGACCAGTTCATCAGCGAGTCGATCGCTTTCAATACGCTCGCGATGAGCGTGTACAGCGACTTCGGCTTCGATCATGTCGAGATCAAGCTGTCGCTGCGCCCGGATGCGCGCGCCGGCACGGACGAAACGTGGGATCGCGCGGAGCAGGGCCTGCGCGAAGCGCTGACCGCGTGCGGCGTGACGTGGGAAGAACTGCCGGGCGAAGGCGCGTTCTACGGTCCGAAGGTGGAATATCACATCAAGGACGCGCTCGGCCGCTCGTGGCAATGCGGCACGCTGCAGCTCGACATGGTGCTGCCGGAGCGTCTCGGCGCGGAGTACGTCGCGGAAGACAACAGCCGTCGCCGGCCCATTATGCTGCATCGGGCAATCGTCGGATCAATGGAGCGCTTTCTCGGCATTCTGATCGAGCACCATGCCGGTGCAATGCCCGCTTGGCTTGCGCCGATGCAGGTGGTGGTGATGAATATCGCCGAAAGTCAGGCCGAATACGCCCAGTCTCTAGCCCAATCGTTGCAAAAACAAGGGGTTAGAGTAGAGGCCGATTTGCGCAACGAGAAGATTAGCTATAAAATACGTGAGCACACGCTCGAGAAGGTGCCGTACCTGCTTGTGGTCGGCGACAAGGAGCGTGAAGCCCAAACGGTAGCCGTGCGTGCCCGTGGTGGTGTCGACCTTGGCGTGATGCCTGCCGATACCTTCATTGAGCGTCTGCGCCTGGACGTGCAGTCGTTCAACTGAGCCACTTGGCAGCCCGGCTCGTTTTTTTAATTTTTAGAGGAAACGTAACATCGCTACTGATAAGTCTGCGCACCGCATCAACGGTGAAATTACGGCACCCGAGGTGCGTCTGGTCGGAGTCGAGAACGAACCGCTCGGCATCGTGAAACTCGCTGATGCGTTCCGCATGTCGGAACAGCAAGACGTGGATCTGGTGGAAATCGCGCCGCAAGCGGTTCCGCCGGTTTGCCGCTTGATGGACTACGGCAAGTTCAAGTACTCGGAAGCGAAGAAGCAGCACGAGGCCAAGCTCAAGCAGAAGATCGTTCAGGTCAAGGAAGTCAAATTCCGCCCGGGCACTGACGACGGTGACTACAACGTCAAACTGCGCAACCTCATTCGCTTTCTCGAAGACGGCGACAAGACGAAAATCACGTTGCGTTTCCGTGGCCGCGAAATGGCTCACCAGGAAATCGGTATGCGCATGCTGGAACGCCTGCGCACCGACCTCGACGAAGTAGGTCAGGTCGAGCAAATGCCGAAAATGGAAGGGCGCCAGATGATCATGGTGCTCGCTCCGAAGAAAAAGAAGTAAGCGGTCAGAGCGGCGGCGCGCCATGTGGCGCGCGTTCTGGTTGTCAAGTTCGAGTGGCGTCGCGCCGGGTGTCCGGCGCCACGTCAGCAGGTTTCGGAGCGGCGCTCGTGCAAACGTGCCGTTTCCTGAAAGCGGCCGCCGGCGGTATCGGCGGTCTGCATACCAAGTGGAGTGGGTTTCGAAGGGCGGGTAATGGCCAACTGGCCGACCGCACACCCATATCCATCTAATAATGGAGTTGTCATGCCGAAGATGAAGACCAAGAAGAGCGCTGCAAAGCGCTTCGTGGTGCGTCCGGGCGGTACCGTCAAGCGCGGTCAAGCCTTCAAGCGCCACATTCTTACCAAGAAGACCACCAAGAACAAACGCCATCTGCGCGGTTCGACGGCAGTTCATGATTCCGATCTGAACTCCGTGCGCGCAATGCTGCCGTTCGCTTAACCCTTAACCGAAACTCATAGGAGCAAGACATGCCTCGAGTAAAACGTGGGGTTACCGCACGGGCCCGTCACAAGAAGATCATCAAGCTGGCCAAGGGTTACCGCGGCCGTCGCAATAACGTCTATCGCATCGCCAAGCAGGCGGTCATGCGCGCAGGCCAGTACGCCTACCGCGATCGCCGCAACAAGAAGCGCGTGTTCCGTGCATTGTGGATCACGCGCATCAACGCGGCGGTGCGTCAGCACGACATGACGTACAGCGTGTTCATCAACGGCCTGAAGAAGGCTTCGATCGAACTGGACCGCAAGGTGCTGGCCGACATGGCTGTGTTCGACAAGGCTGCTTTTGCTGCGATCGTTCAGCAGGTGAAAGCCGCCGTTGCAGCCTGATTGCGCTTCTGGCAATTAACACTGCGTGGTTCGTTGCAGCGAACATCCGGTAGTCTCGGTGACGCTGCAACAAAAACGGGGCTCCTCACCGAGCCCCGTTTTTGTTGGTAGAACCAGTTTTGTTTCGATAGAACACTGACGTTGAAATGATGGGATCAATGGATCTGGACCAGATTGTCGCCGACGCGCAAAAAGCCTTCGCAGAAGCCTCCGACGTCACCACGCTCGAGAACGAGAAAGCGCGCTTTCTCGGTAAATCGGGCGCGCTGACAGAACTGTTGAAGGGCCTTGGCAAACTCGATCCCGAAACGCGCAAGACCGAAGGCGCACGGATCAACCTCGTCAAGCAACAGGTCGAAGCCGCGTTGACGGCGCGCCGCCAGGCGCTGGCCGACGCGTTGCTGAACCAGCGCCTCGCCGCCGAAGCGATCGACGTCACCTTGCCGGGACGCGGCGCCCATGCCGGCAGCCTGCACCCGGTGATGCGCACGTGGGAGCGCGTCGAACAGATTTTCGGCAGCATCGGTTTCGACGTGGCCGACGGCCCCGAGATCGAAACCGACTGGTACAACTTCACCTCGCTGAACAGCCCGGAAAACCATCCGGCGCGTTCGATGCAGGACACGTTCT
The DNA here is from genome assembly GCF_041355255.1 of Paraburkholderia sp. RCC_158. NCBI lineage: Bacteria > Pseudomonadati > Pseudomonadota > Betaproteobacteria > Burkholderiales > Burkholderiaceae > Paraburkholderia > Paraburkholderia sp. RCC_158. The sequence goes on from NZ_JBFUPM010000002.1 coordinate 387,812, forward strand.
ACGTCGACGGCAAAGATGCCGACGGCCGTCAACTGTTGCTGCGCACGCATACGAGCCCGATGCAGGTCCGCTACGCGCGCACCAACACGCCGCCTATCAAGGTGATCGTGCCGGGCCGCACGTATCGCGTGGACAGCGACGCGACTCACTCGCCCATGTTCAACCAGGTCGAAGGCCTGTGGATCGAAGAGAACATCAGCTTCGCGGATCTGAAGGGCGTCTATACCGACTTTCTCAAGAAGTTCTTCGAGCGCGACGATATTCAGGTGCGTTTCCGCCCGTCTTATTTCCCGTTCACCGAACCGTCGGCTGAGATCGACATGTTGTTCGAAACGGGCAAGAACGCGGGCAAGTGGCTCGAGATTTCGGGTTCCGGCCAGGTTCATCCCACGGTGATCCGCAACATGGGCCTCGACCCGGAGCGCTACATCGGCTTTGCCTTCGGCAGCGGCCTTGAGCGGCTCACCATGTTGCGCTACGGCGTGCAGGACCTGCGTCTGTTCTTCGAAAACGACCTGCGTTTCCTGCGTCAATTTGCCTGAGCGCGCCTACTGAGCGCGCCCGAGCGAACGCGCACGGCGCGACGACGAGCATAGAGCGCGGCAACGCACGCAGTGCCTGCCGCCAAAGCGTCCCGCAGTGACTAGCAGTGACAGTTGGCCTCTGCGTCACGTGGACCTAAACCGATCAGAACGTACACAGAACCATGCAATTCCCGGAATCCTGGCTGAGAACCTTTGTCGATCCGCAACTGACCACGGACGAGCTGTCGCACGCATTGACGATGGCGGGTCTCGAAGTGGAAGACCTGCGGCCGGCCGCGCCGCCGACCTCGAAGATCGTGGTCGGTCAGGTGCTGGAAGTCGTCAAGCATCCGGACGCGGACAAGCTCAACGTCTGCCAGGTGAACGCCGGCACGGGCGCGACGCTGAACATCGTATGCGGTGCGCCGAACGTGGCACCCGGCATCAAGGTGCCGGTCGCGCTGGTCGGCGCGCAACTGCCGCCGGCCGAAGAGGGCGGCGCGCCGTTCGCGATCAAGCTCTCGAAGCTGCGCGGCGTGGAAAGCCAGGGCATGCTGTGCTCCGCGCGCGAGCTGAAGCTGTCCGAAGATCATAGCGGCCTGATGATCCTGCCGGAAGATACGCCGATCGGCCAGGACATCCGCGAAACGCTCAATCTCGACGACACCATTTTCGAAATCAAGTTGACGCCGAACAAGGCGGACTGCCTGTCGGTGTTCGGCGTGGCGCGCGAAACGTCCGCGATCACCGGCGCACCGTTGCGTCCGCTCGAGATCAAGCCAGTCGAGGTCAAGCTCAACGAGACGCTGCCTGTCAGAATCTCGGCGCCCGATCTGTGCGGACGTTTCTCGGGCCGCGTCATCCGCGGCGTGAATGCGCGTGCGAAGTCGCCGCAATGGATGATCGAACGTCTGGAGCGTTCGGGTCAGCGCAGCATCTCGGCGCTCGTCGATATTTCCAATTACGTGATGCTCGAGCTGGGCCGTCCGTCGCACGTGTTCGATCTGGACAAGATCCACGGCGGCATGGACGTGCGTTGGGGCCGCAAGGGCGAAACGCTCAAGCTGCTGAACGGCAACACTGTCGAAGTCGACGAAACCGTAGGCGTGATCGCCGACGAGCGGCATATCGAAAGTCTCGCGGGCATCATGGGCGGCGACAGCACGGCCGTCACGCTCGACACCACCAACATCTACCTCGAAGCCGCGTTCTGGTGGCCCGACAGCATTCGCGGCCGCTCGCGCAAGTACAACTTTTCGACGGACGCCGGCCATCGCTTCGAGCGCGGCGTCGATTACGCGAGCACCGTCGAACATATCGAGCGCATCACGCAACTCATCCTCGACATTTGCGGTGGCGAGGCGGGGCCGGTGGACGACCAGATCGTCAACGTGCCGCAGCGCGAGCCGGTGAAGATGCGCGTGTCGCGCGCGAACCGCATCATTGGCGTTGCGATCGGCGCTGACGAAATTGCGCAGATTTTCACGCGCCTCGGCCTCACATTCGAACGCGACGGCGACACCTTCGCGGTGATGCCGCCGTCGTACCGTTTCGACATTGAAATCGAAGAGGACCTGATCGAGGAAGTCGCGCGCATCTACGGTTTCGAAAAGATTCCGGCGCGCCCGCCCGTCGCGAAGAGCGAGATGCGCGCGACCCACGAAACGCGCCGCTCGATCCACACTATCCGCCACGCGCTTGCCGCGCGCGATTACGCGGAAACGGTGAACTTCAGTTTCGTCGATGCCGAGTGGGAACAGGACTTCGCCGGCGACGACAAGCCGGTGCGTTTGCTGAACCCGATCGCGAGCCAGTTGTCGGTCATGCGCACGACGCTGTTCGGCAGCCTCATCCACGTGCTGCGCACGAACCTGAACCGGCGCGCCGCCGACCGCGTGCGCGTGTTCGAAGCGGGCCGCGTGTTCCTGCACGATCCGTCGATCAAGGCGGGCGAGCTGACGGTCGAAGGCTTCGCGCAGCCGAAGATGATCGGCGGCCTCGCGTACGGTGCGGCGCTCGACGAGCAGTGGGGCGCACCCGCGCGTACGGTCGACTACTTCGACGTGAAGGCCGACGTCGAGACGTTGCTCGCGCCGGCGGCGGCGCGCTTCGTGAAAGCGGAGCATCCGGCGCTGCATCCGGGGCGCAGCGCACGCATCGAACTCGATGGCCGCGCGATCGGCTGGATTGGCGAATTGCATCCGCGCTGGATGCAAAAATACGATTTACCGCATGCGCCGATTCTGTTTGAACTTGAAGCGGACGCATTAATGCAACGCGTATTGCCCACGCCGTCGGAAGTGTCTAAATTCCCGCCGGTGCGACGCGATATCGCAGTGGTTGTCGATCAGAAAATCGAGGTGCAGGCGCTTCTCGACGAGCTCCAGAAGGCCCAGTCCGAGCCCGCCTGCAAGACCGTTCAGAAGGTTGCGCTTTTCGACGAATTCCGTCCAAAATCAAACACTTCCGGTGGTCTGGCGGCTCACGAGAAAAGCCTTGCGTTCCGAGTTACCTTGCAAGATACTGGCGGGACCCTTCAGGACGAAACGGTCGATCTGGCCATTCAGACTCTGGTGGAACGTCTGGCTCGAGTATATGGCGCACGGTTGCGCGGATAACCCGCATTTAACAATTGCACGGCTGTTTCCGCATCCTTTGTTTTCTGTCTGGCGCGCCATTTGATAGATATGAATGAAATGAACTCGAGTGATTTCGAAGCCCTTCTTACGGCGCAACGCAGCGCCATGATTCGAGAAATTCCGACATCACCCGCCGCCGTTTCAACTGAAACGCCGACGCTCACCAAAGCGGAACTTGCCGAGTTGCTGTTCGACAATGTCGGGCTCAACAAGCGGGAAGCGAAAGACATGGTCGAGGCGTTTTTCGAGGTGATCCGCGACGCGCTCGAGAGCGGCGACAGCGTCAAGCTGTCCGGCTTCGGCAACTTCCAGTTGCGCGACAAGCCGCAGCGTCCCGGCAGAAACCCGAAAACCGGCGAGGCGATTCCAATCGCCGCGCGCCGCGTTGTGACGTTTCATGCAAGTCAAAAGCTGAAGGCTCTGGTCGAGAACGGCGCGGAAGCGAGCTTCACGCGCTGATCGACTGGCGCGTTCCTGCGCAACCCACCACGACGGCTAACTGACGATGACAGCGACGATGGAAAAAGTCGTCTTGCCTCCGATTCCAGCGAAACGCTACTTCACGATTGGTGAGGTCAGCGAACTATGCGGTGTGAAGCCGCATGTGCTGCGCTATTGGGAGCAGGAGTTTACGCAGTTGCGGCCGGTGAAGCGGCGCGGTAATCGCCGGTACTATCAGCATCACGAGGTGTTGTTGATCCGGCGGATTCGCGAGCTGTTGTACGAGCAGGGTTTCACGATCAACGGTGCGCGCAACCGGCTCGATTCGCATGGCGGCGGCGCGCACGGTGCGCCGGCCGCAGCGGGCGACCAGGTCGAGGGCGTCGCACCGCCGGCGCCGACCACGGTTGCCGTCGACGTCGAACAGTTGCGCAAAGAGCTGCTTCACGTGATCGACCTGTTGAATCGCTAATGGCTTTGTTGGTGGCGGCGGTTCTCATCGAATGAAGTGTCTGTTATAATTTCTTGCTGTTCGGGGCGTAGCGCAGCCTGGTAGCGTACCTGCATGGGGTGCAGGTGGTCGGAGGTTCAAATCCTCTCGCCCCGACCAAAGAATCAAGGCCTTACAAGCATCGCTTGTAAGGCCTTTTTCATTTGCGCCACAGCGTGCCCCGCCAATCGCGCATTCAGTGTGACGCATTCAGTGCGAAATACTCTCCAGAGATTTCCCCAACGTCCGCGGCCCCATCAGACCGATCGCGACAATCACAAGCGCCATCGCGCTCGCGATAAAAACAAAGACACCCGTCACGCCGAACTCCCTCAGCATAAACGCGATCACAAACGAACTGAACACAGCGGACAACCGGCTCCAGGAATACACGAAGCCCACCGCACGCGCGCGGATCGCCGTCGGATAAAGCTCCTGCTGATACGTGTGATAGGTGAACGAGATGATGTTGCCGGCCAGCGTCAGCAGCACGCCGAGCGTCACGATCATCACCGCCGCCGAGGCCTGGCTGAACAGCAATCCGCTCGCGATATTGATCGCGGCCATGCACACGATCACATGCTTGCGTTCGAAGCGGTCCGCGATCCAGTAGCCAAGCAACGGACCGAGCGGCGCGGCCAGGCCGATCACCGTCGTATAGAGCAGGCTCGACGTCACCGTGATGCCTTGCTTGACCAGCAGCGTCGGCACCCAGTTGGCGAAACCGTAGAAGCCCACGGTCTGGAAAATATGGAAGACGATCAGCATCAGCGTGCGCTTGCGGTAGGGCGGCTGCCACATGTCGGCGAATCGCGCCTTGCGCGGCACCGGCGCCGCGGGCCCAGGCTCAGGCAGCGGCTTGCCGTATTGCTGTGCGACTTTTTCTTCCAGACGCGCGAGCACTTCGTCCGCTTCGCGAATTCGCCCCTTGCTCGCCAGCCAGCGCGGGCTTTCCGGCAGGTTTCGCCGGAAGTACCAGACGAAGAGTGCGCTGATGCCGCCGAGCAGCACGACCCAGCGCCAGCCGTCGAGTCCGAACGGCGTTCTCGGTACGAGCAGATAGGAAAGAAACGCCACGACAGGCACCGCGGAAAAGCCGATCGCCTGACAGACCGCAAAAGCCCTGCCGCGCAAGTGCTTCGGCGCGAGTTCGGACAGGTAGGTGCCGATGGTGATGAGTTCAACGCCGATGCCCATGCCTGAAACGAAGCGCCATAAATCGAGGCCGTGTGCGGTGTCCTGGAAGGCCATCACCGTGTTCGCCGCCATGTACCACAGCAGCGACCAGGTGAAGATCGCTCGCCGGCCAAAACGGTCGGCGAGAAAGCCGCACGCGATCGTGCCGACGAACAGCCCGGCGAAGAGCGCCGCAACGAAGCTCGCGACGCCGGACGTGCCGAAGAGCCCCGACGTCGTGGGCGTGAGAATGCCGCTTTTAACGAGACCGGGCGCGACGTAGCCCGTGAAGAGAAGATCGTACAGCTCGAAAAAGAATCCGAGACTGAGCAGCAGGATCAGCTTCCAGACCGCGCGCGTCGCGGGAAGTCTGTCGAGGCGGGCGGAAATTGCTCCGATGCCGGCGACCGTGGCCGCTTCGGCTTGTGCTGCGTCATTACCGACGCGTAGCGATGACGCGCCCTCCAGAATGGCCATGCCTGTCTCCTGTATCTGCATCTCTTTTTGAATATGTCACAACTTGCACCGCGGCCGTTAGCGGTACTGTTCCTGCAATTCCGCAAACGAAGCGATCTTGCCCGCAAGCGCGCTTGCAACGACCGTCGGCGGACTCGCGAGCCACACCTGCCCAGGCCCGGAGCGGCCCGAAAAATTGCGGTTGATCGCGCTGATCGTGACCTGGCCCGCGTCGGTGGACGAGCCCGGTCCGCAATTGGCGCATGCGCCGCACGAGGGTTGCAGCAGAATCGCGCCGGCCTGCTCGAACGCGTCGATATAGCCGCGTTTCACGCAGTAATCGCGAACCTCCGACGTGCCGAACTGAAGAAAGAGCTTGACACCTGACGGCACCCGCAAGCCGCGCGCGAGCGCCCATGCGAGCACCTCGTGATAGTGATCGAAATCCTCGCGCTTGCCTGCCGTGCACGAGCCGCCATACGCGATGTCCACCTTCGGACGTTGCGCGAGATCGCGCAGCGCAATGCCGTTGCCCGGATCGCCGGGCGCGGCGAGCATCGGCGAAATGTGCGAGCAGTCTATATCGATGACGTCGGCGTACGTCGCGCCCGCATCGCTTTGCATCCACGGTTCGAGGCTGAAGTCGACGCCGCGGCGCTCCTTCAAAAAGCGCACCGTCTCTTCGTCGGGCGCGACAATGCCGGAGAAGCCGCCGAGTTCGGCCGTCATGTTGGTGAGCGTGGTTCGCTCGTCGGTCGTCAACTGATGGACAGCGCTGCCGGCGAACTCGAACACCTTTCCGACGCCCGCACCCGCACGTATGCGCGGTTCGGCCAGCAAGTGCAGCACGAGGTCTTTCGCCGTGAGGCCCGGCGCCACCGCGCCGTTGAAATTAACCCGCAGCGATTCGGGCACGGTCATCCGCACCGCGCCTGTGACAAACGCATTCGCCATGTCGGTCGTGCCGACGCCGAACGCGAGACAGCCCAAGGCGCCGCTATGCGGCGTATGCGAATCGGTGCCGACAATCAGTTGCCCGGGCAGCGCGTAACGCTCGGCCATCATCGCGTGCGAGATGCCTTCTGAACCTTCGGTGAAGCTGCCGTCGACTTCGCTCAGATAGCCGTGATTCGTGATCGCGTAGTCGCGCGCGAACTGACGATGCGCCGCCGACAGTTCGCGCACGTCGGGCAGCAGGCCGTTGCGCACATGAAGCTCGCTCTTGTGCGAATACGACAGGTGATCCTCGAACGCGAGAATCGTGTCGGGATCGCTCAGCGTGAGCGGCTTGCCGAACGTGGCATGCAGCATGTGCGTGGCCATGCCCGTGTAGTACTCGTGGATGAAGCGCCAATCCGCGCGGACGAACGCGCCGCTGCCGGGCGTCGGCGTGTCGCCGGTTGCATCGGTGGAAAGCGCGTGACGGTCGAGGATTTTTTGCGCGAGCGTGCGCGGCTGCGCGTTGTTGGCGTCAGCGACATTTGCATCGGCATTGGCCGTGGAAGTTGTAGAGCCGATTTGGCGCATGTTTTGCGCGCCGTAACGCAGCAGGCCACCGCTTGTCAGAATCGCAGCGGAGAGGCTATCGCGCGAGGCGACGAGCTCTTCGACGTCGATCGGCTCGCCTCGCTGGATGCGTTCGATCAGGCCGAAGTCCGTCGACGTAAAGAGCCCGAGGTTGTCCGCATTCTGACGATAGATGCGCTCGAAGCTCCGCGCGATCACGAGCCGGATGCCGGCGCGATATTCCGCGAGCGGACTATGTTCGCGCGACGATCCTTTGCCGTACCGGTTGCCCGCCACCGTTACGCGAAAGCCGCCGTTGCGAATCGCGTCGATACCGATCGGATTCGTATCGCCTGCGCGGAACCCCACATACGGGACCCGGCCAAGGCGTTCGTCGAAGCGGGTCAGCACGCTCATCGGCGTGATCTCGTCCGTCGACACATCGTCTCTCAAGCTGCCTGCCGTCGCGGGGTTCAGATCCGTACCGTCGAGCTGTTGCTCGATCCGTTCGGGGTCCGCGCAAAGAAACAGGACGCGGCCAGTCAAATCCAGTTTTGCCATCCACTTCTCCTTCTACCCGAATCTAGATGGCGGCGAGAGCAGCGCGAAGTGCTGGATCGGCAAACGGGGCATCGCGATTGGCGATGGCCTCATGAAGGGCCTGCAATGGCTTGTGATGGTCCACTAACGTCTCTCTAATTTGCAGGCGCAGTCAGCGCTTCAATCAACGCCTGGACCGCCTTCAGACGCGACGATTTTCGCAGCGCGTGAACCCGCAGCGTGCGGCTCGTCGCCCAGGTTTCATCGAGCGGCCGGCGCACGAACGCATGCGATCCGGCGAACGCGGACGCGGCGCTCGTCGGCACAATACCGATGCCAAGTCCTGCTTCGACCATCCGGCACTGCGCGTCGAAACTGTTGACGGTGACGGACAGCTTGAGCGGCGTTCGCGCTGCGTCGGCGCGCTCCTTGATGAGCAGGTCCAGCGAGCCGCCGGCCTGCAGCGCAACGAGCGGAAAGCGGAGCAGGTCGCTGAAGGTCGGCGCCTCGAGCGCGGCGAGTTCGTGATCGAGAGGGAGCACGACCATTAGCGGGTCATCGGCGAAGTGCCATGATTCCAGTCCGCCGGATGCTTTGCCGCTTGCAGAAATGCCGACGTCGGCGCGGTCGTCCATGCAGGCGCGGATGACCTCGTCGCTGATCTGCTCGGTGAGTGCGATTCGCACGAGCGGGTAGTGGGCCTGAAACGCCTTCAGCCGCTCGGGCAAAAAGCCGACAATCGCCGATGCGTTCGCATACAGACGCACGACGCCGGCGACCTCGCCGCTGAGCGACTGCACCTCGCGAGCGAATGACTGCAACTGATCGTGAACCGACACGGCACGAGAAAACGCATGACGCCCGGCCTCCGTCAACTCGACTCCCGACGGCGAACGAATCAGCAACGCGAGGCCCATTGCCGACTCGAGATCCGCGATACGCCGGCTCAATGCGGAAGCGGCAATGTGATTGCGGCTGGCGGCGCGAGCAATCGAGCCTTCCTGCACGACGGAGATGAACAGCTCGAGGCTGTACGGATCGATTCGCATACGGCCGGCGTTGCGCCTGCAAAGTTTGAACAACCAATTCTAGCAGCGGCAGTCCTGAGTCCCGGGACGACTGCGTTCAACAATCGTCACTCTCGCCCCAACTCCACAAACCGCTCCAAATGATGATCCTCATCCCCAAGCTGATGATCGATCATCACAAGCCGCTTTGCGTAATGAGCGAGCGGCAGTTCCCACGTCATGCCGATCCCGCCATGCAGTTGAATGCACTCCTGCGCGACGAGCGCACCGATTCTGCCGATGCTGTATTTCGCCGCCGACACCGCGCGCTCGCGCACCTTGCGTTCGGCACCTAACGCGGCCGCGGCGTTGATTACCGCTGAGCGTGCCTGCTCGATCTCGAGCAGCATGTCGGCCATTCTGTGCTGCAATGCCTGGAAGCTGCCGATCGCCACGCCGAACTGCTTGCGCGTGCGCAGATAGTCGAGCGTGTAGTCCTTCGCGACGTCCATCGCGCCGACCGCTTCCGAGCAGAGCGCAAGTACGCCGCATGCAATCGCATATTCGAGCGTTGCGAAACCGTTGCCCGCCGCGCCGAGTAAAGCGTCGTCGCCGAGTATGACGTTCTCGAAGCTCACTTCGGCCGCGCGCCCGCCGTCGATCTTCGGATAACCGCGCACGCTCACGCCCGGCGCATCGCGAGGCACCAGAAAAAGCGTCACGCCGGCTTCGGAATCGTCCGCCCCTTCGGTGCGCGCCGACACGAGGAAGAAGGCAGCCTGCTCGCCGTGCTGAACCACCGCTTTAGCGCCATTCAATTGCCACGCGCTGCCATCACCATCGCCATTGCGCTCGGCGCGCGTCGTCACACGGGCGAGTTCGTAGTGACTATCCGGCTCGCTATGCGCGAGCGCGACAATACGCGACCCGTCTATCAATCCGCCGAGCAACGCCCGCGGCGCGTCATTGCCGCTGCGAGCAATGGCCTGGCCGACGATGAGCGTATCGAGAAACGGCTCGACCACGAGCCCGCGCCCGAGGCTCTCGAACACGACTGCAATATCAAACCCGCCGCCGCCGAAGCCGCCGCTCGCTTCATCGAACAACGCGCCGATAATACCTAGCTCTCCGAAACGATTCCACAACTCACTGCTAAAGCCATGCGACGATCGCGCGATCCGGTCGCGCGTCGCGAAGCCATACTGTTCGCTGATAAAGCGGTTCAGCGTATCGGCGAGCATCCGGCGATCTTCGGTGTGCTGGAAGTTCATGATGTCCGTTTCCTTCTACAGTCCGAGGATCATTTTGGAAATGATGTTCTTCTGAATCTCATTCGATCCGCCGAAGATCGACAGCTTGCGATTGTTGAAGTATTGCGAAGCCGCGCTGGCCGCTTCGTCGGGACCAACGGGCGCTCCTTGATAACCGTCGTGCAACGCTTCTTCGATAAACGGCTGCGCATACGGTCCCATCGCGCGGCGCGTGAGCGACGAGATCTCCTGGCGAATCTCCGTGCCGCGAATTTTCAGCATCGAACTTTCGGCGCCCGGCACGCCGCCGCCGGCCACCGCGGCGATCACGCGCAGGTTGGTCGTCTTCATGTTCTCGAGATCGATTTCGACGCGCGCCATGCGCGCCGCGAACGACGGGTCGTCCGCGAGAGGCCGCCCATTGCGCCGCTGTTTCGCCGCGATCTTGCGCAGCCGGTTGAATGCCGCCACCGAAAAGCCGACGCCCGCGATATTCGTGCGCTCATACGTCAGCAGATATTTGGCGTAGGTCCATCCCTTGTTTTCTTCGCCGACGAGATTGGCAGCGGGCACCCGCACGTCCGTGAAAAACACTTCGTTCACTTCATGCTCGCCGTCGAGCGTGATGATCGGCCTCACTTCGACGCCCGGCGTTTTCATGTCGATCAACAGGAAGCTGATGCCTTCCTGCTTGCGGACGTCGGTCGCGCTGCGCACGAGGCAGAAGATCATGTTCGCGTAGTGGCCGAGCGTGGTCCACGTCTTCTGTCCATTGACGATGTAATGCTCGCCGTTCGCGTCGACGCTGCGCACAGCCGTCGTTTTCACCGACGCGAGATCGGAGCCCGCGCCCGGTTCCGAATAGCCTTGGCACCACCAGTCGGAACCGTCGAGAATGCGCGGCAACCAGTGATGTTTCTGCGCATCGCTGCCATATTTGATCAACACGGGTCCGAGCATATTCACGCCGAAGGGCACGACGCGCGGTGCGCCCGCCAGCGCGCATTCGTTCTCGAAGATGAATTTCTGCACCGCGTTCCAGCCGGGCCCGCCGTATTCCTTCGGCCAATGATTCGCGAGCCAGCCGCGCTCGTTGAGGATCGCGTGCCACTCGGCCATGTCCTCGCGCGTGAGCCGCCGGCCGCCGTGCACTTTGTCGGCGAGACGCCGCGGGAGTTTGTCGCGCAGAAACGCGAGTACCTCGGCGCGGAACGCTTCTTCTTCGGGCGTAAAGTTCAGGTCCATCGCAGTTCCTTTGTGGATTGCAACGCTCGTGCCGATAAACATCGGCAAGCAACAGGCGTCAGATTGTCTGATTGAGGCTCGCAAAATCCGCGCCGCGCTCGACGAGTTCAACGAGCAGCGGCGACGCTTGCCAGAACAACGGGTCTTCTTTCGCGAACCCGCGAATGTCCGCGAGAATGCTCGGCAGGCCAACCATGTCCGCATATTTCATCGGACCGCCGCGATAGCGCGGGAAACCGTAGCCATACAGCAGCGTCACGTCGACGTCGAGCGGGCGCAGCGCGATCCGTTCATGCACGACATTCGCGCCTTCGTTGATCATCGCGGCCATGTAGCGGCGAATGATCTCGTCGTCGGTGAAGTTGCGCGGCGTGATGCCGGCGCGCTCGCGCTCGGCGTCGATGATCGCCTCCACTTCCGGGTCCGGCTGGCCGCTGCGCGATCCTTCGGGGTACAGATAGAATCCACGGCCGGTTTTTTGGCCGAACCAGCCGCGCTCGCACAGGCGGTCGGCGATCTGCACATAGCGCGCCGCGGGATCGCGCGTCGCGGCGCGCCGTTTGCGCGCGGCCCAGCCGATGTCGCCGCCCGCGAGATCGACCACCTGAAACGGTCCCATCGGAAAGCCGAATGCGCGCACCGCAGCGTCGATCTGATAGGGCGACGCGCCGTCTTCCATCATGGCGTCCGCCGCGCTGCGATAGACGGCCAGAATGCGGTTGCCGATAAAGCCGTCGCATACGCCCGCACGCACCGGCGTCTTGCGCAGCTTCTTCGCGAGCTCGAACGCGGTCGCGACGACGTCGGCGCTCACGGCTTGCGGCACGACGACTTCGAGCAGCTTCATGATGTTGGCCGGCGAGAAGAAGTGCAGACCGATCACGTCGGCGGGCCGCGAAATGCTGGCGGCAATCGCGTCGATGTCGAGATACGAGGTGTTGGTCGCGAGCACGGCGCCCGCTTTGCAGACGCGGTCGAGTTCGGCGAAGACTGCCTGCTTGACGGCCAGGTCTTCGAACACGGCCTCGATCACGAGGTCCGCGTTCGACAGTGCATCGTATGAGGTGCTGCCGGTCCAGCGCGCCATGAACTCGTCTTTCTTTGCGGCACTCAGGCGGCCCTTCGCGATGAGGCCGTCGTAGACCTTCTCGATGTGCGCGCGGCCCCGCGCCAACGACGCCTCGTCGCGTTCGATCATCGTCACTGGCAGGCCCGCGTCGAGCACCGCGACCGCGATGCCCGCGCCCATCGTGCCGCCGCCGACCACGCCGACTGCATTCAGTGCGCGCGGTTTTGCATCGCGTGTCTCGGGCGCTTTCAACACTTCGCGCTCCGCAAAAAACGCATGAATCAAGCCGGCGCGCTGCGGACTGTCGAGACATTGCAGGAAGAGTTGACGCTCGACACGCAAGCCTTCTTCGAAGCGCTGCGTGATCGCGGCCTCGATTGCATCGACGATCTTCAGCGGCGAGAACAGGCCGCGCGATTTCTTCGCGGTCTCGGCACGCGCCGCGGCGACCGCCGCGAGGCTGGCGGCGCGATCGCTCAACGCGCCGGCGTCACGCGTGCGACGCACCGCTGCATCGCCGGCAAGCAGTTCATGCACATAGGCGAGGCCTTCGGCGAGCACGTCGCCGCTCGCGCCCAACCGGTCGACGAGTCCGAGCGCGAGCGCTTCCTTCGCGCTCGCGTGGCGGCCGCTCAGGATCAGATCGAGCGCGGCCTCTGCGCCGATCAGGCGCGGCGTGCGCTGCGTGCCGCCCGCGCCGGGCAGCAGGCCGAGCTGCACCTCGGGCAAGCCGAGCTTCGCGCCTTCGACGGCAATCCGGTAGTGCGCGGCGAGCGCCACTTCGAGACCGCCGCCGAGCGCCGCGCCGTGAATCGCGGCGACGACCGGCTTCGTGCACGCCTCGATGCGGTTGCACACGTCCGGCAGCGACGGCGGCACCGGCGGCTTGCCGAACTCGCGAATATCCGCACCGGCAATGAAGTTGCGCCCTGCGCCGACGAGCAGCACCGCTTCGACCGAACGGTCGCTGTCGGCGGCTTCGATCGCGGCGAGCAGGCCACGCCGCACGTCGGCGGAAAGCGCGTTGACGGGCGCGTGGTCGATCGTGACGAGCAGCACCTTGCCGCGCAATTCGCGCGTGACGACGTCGGCTGAAGTGTCGGTGGAAGAGGTGAGGGTCATGGGCGCGTCTCCTTTGATTGTCTCGGCGCGCAGACGGTGGGCTGCCGCATGCCACGTCTCGCGAATGCTCACGATTGTGGAGCGGTCAAGGTTCATTGACAATCACATCAACGATTGACAGACTGTCAAAATAACTTTGACAAAGGCCGGTCTCGTGGACGTCAATTCGCTAACCCTGCTGGTCGAGATACTCGACGCGGGCAACCTGAGCGAGGCCGCGCGGCGCCTGAAGATGAGCCGCGCCAACGTGAGCTATCACCTGAATCAACTGGAGCGCTCGGTCGGCCTGCAACTCGTGCGGCGCACCACGCGCCGAGTCGAGGCCACGGAGATCGGTCTGCAGTTGTACGAACATGGCCGCGCGATTCAGAACGCGCTGCTGGCCGCACGCGAATCGGTGACGACGCTCGGGCAAAGCCTGCAAGGGCGAGTGCGCCTGAGCGTGCCGAGCGGTTACGGCCAACTCGTGATGTCCGAGTGGCTGATCGGGTTCAAGCGCCTTTATCCTGGCATTGTGCTCGACGTGCTGTTCGAGAATCGCGTCGAAGACCTGATGCGCGACGAAGTGGACATCGCCGTGCGAGTGATGTCCGAGCCGCCGCAAAATCTCGTCGCGCGCGATATGGGAGCGGTGCGCTACGTTGCGTGCGCGTCGCGCGCCTTCGCCGATACGCATGGCATGCCGACGCAACTCGACGATCTGCGCACCACGCCGTTGATCACCGCCGCAGTGGTCGGCCGGCAATTGCGCGTTGCCGCGTATCTGCGCGACGAGCGCGACGAGGTGCTGCTGGAGCCGACCATCATCTCCGAGAACTTTCTGTTTTTGCGGCAGGCGGTGCTCGCGGGACTCGGCGTGGGCATCGTGCCCGACTATGTCGTGCATGACGATCTGCAACGCGGCGATGTCGTGACGACGCTCGACGAATGGCGCCTGAGCATCTTCGGCACCAACATGTATTTGCTATACATGCCGAACCGCCATCACACGCGCGCGGCGGCGACCTTCATCGAATTCATTCTGGAGCAGGCGCGCGCGAGCGGCAGAGGCCGCGTCGCCTGAAGCGCGGTTTGCGGGTTAAAGACCATTGCGCATTCGCGCGCATGCCCCGAGTATGCTGAGAAAAAGAGCGCGCACGCGCCGGCACGCAGCACGTCAAAACGTCAGGGGACACCAGAATGAAGCGGTCAAATGCATTGCTCGTCGTGCTCGCGGTTCTTGCATGCGCCGTTGCCGCGCTGCTGGTCGCGCGCTTACCGGGCGAGCAAGCCATTCGCCTCGTGGGCTATGCGGCCACGGCCGCGCTCGCGGCACTGATCGGCTTCGTGATTCGCAGGCGCAATAGCCGCGCGCAGAAAGGCAAGCGCGCGGGATAACGCGGGGATAAGCGTCGCTCGAAGAAGAGGGCGGGAAAAAGCGCTGACCGGAGGCCGCATTGCGCGTGCTACGATGCTTCGCTCATTGCGCAGCACGCCGGAGAATGAGATGCGCCCAGACACCGCCGACCGTTTCGATAATGAGTTCGCGCCTCGCATTGCCGAGGCCATCGCTGCGTGCTTCGCCACGACCGTGCATACGGAAGTGCTGCCGTATGGCGGTCCTGGTCGTCCGACGCGACTGCGCATTCATGCAGCGCCGCTCGAGCACATCGCTCATTACGCGCATCCGTTGAATCTGTATCTGACGTGGGACAGCGACGAAATCGAGCGGCTCATGAAAGACGAAGGGCAGGCGCGTTTTGCCCGCTATCTGGCCGCGCTGCCTCGCAAACTGCAGGCATGGCGCCACGCGCGCGAACTCGATTTTTCGTCGCACACGCAAGCGGAGCCCGTGTCATTAATCGGCGGGCTCGACTTCGAGGCTTGAGCCCGCGCAGCTCACTTCCTGAATGCCGCGCGTCTGCTCGTCGGCAGCCTGGGTGACCTCGCGATGCAGACGCAGCAGCAAAAACCGTCGGCAAAATAAAACGGCCACTGCATTTCTAATGCAGCGGCCGTTCGAGCTTGCCCGATTGACTCCGCGATCACGCGCCCAGTGCAGGATCGCTCATGCTGCTCTTGCCGGTCTCCACATGGCCCGCGAAACGGCGCGCGAACAGCGGGTCGGTGTCGACGGTGATCGACAGATCGTACCAGCCGTGCGCATTGCGAAGATCGAGATACAACTCGTCCGTATCGCCGCCGCGCACCACGCGTTTGATCGCGTGCTTCGGGTCGTACGCATTGACGATCGTGAACTTGCAATGCGCGCTGCCCACGTTTTCAAGGCGCAATTGCAGATTGCCGTTCGCGACGTCATAGCCTTCGAGTACTTCCGGACGAGCGATGTCCGAGCCGTCCCACCAGCTACGCGCAATCGGCCGGCCTGTAAAGCGGCGCAAGAAACCGTTCGGACCATGCACGGTGAAGTCGTAAGTACCGTCCACGTTCAGCGCGAACGCGTCCTGCAAGCGCTTGCCGGCTTCCACGGTGTAAGTGCGCGGCGCGTCGGTGCTATTCGCTCGATACACCTGAAATACCGCGGCCGCGCTGCCCGTATTCACGAAGCGCATGGTCAGCGTTTTCTCGGCGCCTTCGCCGTGGACGCGCACAAACATCTCATACGGCAACGCACGGGCAGGGCGCACGCCGGGTTCCTGGCGCGGCACGGCCTGTATCGCCGGCGGCAGCGGCACATAGTCCGGATGGCGGTTCTGATCGGCCGGCACATAAGCGCTCGTGCTCGGCAGGCTCGGGAACGCGTCGTTCGGATTGCTGAAGTTGAACGCCGATGTAAGATCGCCGCACACCGCGCGACGCCACGGCGAAATGTTCGACTCGGCGAGATTGTGCTGCTCGCCAAAGCGCTGTTCGATGAAGCGGATCACCGACGTATGGTCGAACACCTGCGAGCACACATAGCCGCCTTTGGACCACGGCGAGACGACGAGCATCGGCACGCGCGGACCGAGACCGTAGGGCGCGGCAACGTTCTTCGCGTCGCCCGGATAAATCTCGTTGACGGTATCGACGGTGGAAAGACCGTCCGCGTTCGAGCTCGGCGCGCACGGCGGCACCATGTGGTCGAAGAAGCCGTCGTTCTCGTCGTAATTGATCAGGAGTACGGTCTTGCTCCACACCTCGGGATTGGACGTGAGAATCTGCAACACCTGGTCGATGTACCACGCGCCGTAATTGGCGGGCCAGTTCGGGTGCTCGGAATAGGCTTCCGGTGCGACGATCCACGAGACTTGCGGCAGCGCGTTGTTCTGTACGTCGCGCTTCAGAACGTCGAAGTAGCCGTCGCCCTTCAATGCGTTGGTGCCCGTGCGCGCGTTGTCGTACAGCGGGTTGCCCGGCTGCGCGTTGCGGTACTGGTTGAAATAGAGCAACGAGTTGTCGCCGTAATTGCCGATGTACGGGTTTTGCGTCCAGCCCCACGAACCTTTGGCGTCGAGTCCCGTGCCGACGTCCTGATAGATCTTCCAGCTAATGCCGGCGTTTTGCAGCACTTCCGGGTAAGTCGACCAGCCGTAGCCGAGCTCCGAATTGTCGATCACCGGTCCGCCGCCCGTGCCGTCGTTGCCCACGCCGCCCGCCCACATGTAGTAGCGGTTCGGGTCGGTCGGGCCCATCAGCGAGCAGTGATACGCGTCGCAGATGGTGAACGCGTCGGCGAGCTGATAGTGAAACGGAATGTCCTCGCGCGTGAGGTAGGCCATCGTCGTCGCGCTTTTGGCGGGCACCCATTGATCGTAGCGGCCGCCGTTCCATGCGGCGTGCGTCGTGTTCCAGTCGTGTGCGAGGTCTTGCAGGAACTGCAGGCCGAGGTTCGGCGCGCTTGGGCGGAACGGCAGCACGTAGCCGGCATCGGCGGCGAGCGGTTGATACCACACCGGCTTGCCGTTCGGCAGATTGACCGCGCGCGTGTCGCCGAAACCGCGCACGCCGCGCAGCGCGCCGAAGTAGTGGTCGAACGAGCGGTTTTCCTGCATCAGCACGACGATATGCTCGACGTCGCGGATCGTGCCCGTCTTGCTGTTCGCGGGAATCGCGAGCGCGTTGCGGATGCCGGCCGGCAACATGCTCAACGCGGTGAACGAGCCTGCGGCCTGCGCGGCCGAACGTAGAAAATCACGGCGGTTTTTTGAAGTCATGGTATGAGCCTGGGTGTCTTCAGTGGGAGCGCTCCACGCGGCGCGCAAGCATGAGCCGCGCGTCGCGTGAAACGCGGGACTCAGTCAACAGTATGGATCACGGGTGTGGCAAGCGGCGTCGGCGCGGCGGCGGACAATGCCACGTCGGCGTTTGGTGCGGGTAGTGCTGGGCTTTGAATCGTGACGGCGGCAGGCGCGGGCGATACGGAAGACGGATTCGCCGATAGCACCGGATTGGTGCCGTTATCGGCCGGGTTTGCAGCGGCGCTGGACTTGCTCATGTCGGCCGCGTTCGTGTCGTCGTTGCCGCAGGCGGTGAGCAGCGCGCAAAGCGGCAACGCCGCGAGGGCGATCGCCAAACGTTTGCGATGCAGGGCAATGCACGGCTTCCACAGAAAGGACATGGCGATGTCTCCAGCACGGGGAACGCGCGGGCATCGGTATGCCCAGCTCAGCGATGCAAGGAGAATAGCCGCTTACCTGTGTAACTTTTATGAAGTCTTGGAAATTTGAGGATTTGATGAATATTGGGGATTCGCCGTGGGACGACCGCACAGTAGCCGCGGCATAACAGCGGCATAACCGCGGCTACTGGTGTTCCGACACGAACGCGGCAATCACGTCGTTCAGCCGATCCGGCGCGTCGCGATGCGGCGAATGCCCGCACGCGTCGAGTCTTGCGAGTTGCGCATGCGGCACGTAGTCCTGAATCGTATCGATCTGCGCCATCGTGCCGTAGTTGTCGTCATGGCCTTGCACGGCGAGCAGCGGCTTGTCGATCGACGTGAGTTGCTCCGCAATCGACCATTGCCGGAAGGCCGGGTTTAGCCAGACATCGTTCCAGCCATAAAAAGCGGAATCGACGTCCGCGTGATAACGCGAGAGCTTGTCGCGCAGATCGGTGGTTTCGTAAAGCACCTTGGTCTGCGCAATGCTTTGCACGGACACGTCTTCCACGAACAGGTGCGGTGCGATGGCCACGGCACCGGCCAGCGCGTTGGGAAAAAGCGCCGCGTACAGCAACGCGATCGAGCCGCCGTCGCTATGGCCGATCACCCACAGGCGTCGGCGTTCGCGCGTGTCGATGTGAAGCGCGTCGAGAAGCGCGGGCAGAACATCGCGCGCCTGGTCGGTCATGAAATGCATCGGCCATTTGACGTGATGCTCTCGCGGTGTCGACCTTCCGTAACCGGGACGCGAATACACGAGCCCACGCATGCCCAGACGCTCGCACAATGTTTGCGGCCAGTCGCGCCACATTGCAATCGAGCCGAGTCCTTCGTGTAGAAACACGGCGATGGGCGCCGCGTTCGCCGCAGCGTTAAGCCAACGATATTCGATGCGCAACGGTCCATGCGACGCGGTAGCAGGCAAGTCGGCGAAGTGACTGGCGGGCGTCTCGACAGCGGGATTCTGCATGTATCACCTTATGATATTTCGCGCAGCTTGAAGCGTTGAATCTTTCCAGTGGCGGTTTTCGGCAAGTCGTCGGCGAACACGATGTCGCGCGGGTACTTATGCGGCGCGAGCCGCTCTTTCACGAAGGCCTTCAACTCGTCCGCCAGTATCTCAGAGGCCGCGAACTCGCGCTTCAAGACGACGAACGCGCGCGTCTTCACGAGGCCGCCGTGATCGACGCCGACCACCGCCGCTTCGAGCACCGCGTCGTGCTGCACGAGCACCATTTCCACTTCGACCGGCGACACGTATTGACCGCTCACTTTCAGCATATCGTCGCTGCGGCCCGCATACACGTAGCAGCCGTTCGGCAGACGACAGTACTTGTCGCCACTGCGAATCCACTCGCCGAGAAACGTCGCGCGCGATTTTTCACGGTTGCTCCAGTACATCAGCGCCGCGCTCGGTCCTTTGATGTAGAGGTCGCCCACTTCGCCGTCGCCGACCGCATGACCGGTCTCGTCGCGCAACTCCACTTCATAGCCGGGCACCGGGCGCCCCGTCGTGCCGTATTCGACCGCACCGGCGCGGTTCGACAGAAAGATATGCAGCATTTCGGTCGAGCCGATGCCGTCGAGAATCTCGCAGCCGAAGTGCTTCGTAAAGCGCTCGCCGATTTCGCGCGGCAACGCTTCGCCCGCCGATGTGCACACGCGCATCGCGACATCGTCGCGTGCGGGCAGATTCGGCGACACGAGCATGCTTGCGTAGAGCGTCGGCACGCCATAGAACACCGTCGGACGATGGCGCGTGAGACGGGCGAAGACGGCGTCGGCGGTAGGGCGCTCGGCCATCAGAATGGCGGTCGCGCCCACCGAAAGCGGAAAGGTCAACGCATTGCCGAGTCCGTATGCAAAGAACAGCTTGGCCGCGGAAAACACCACATCGCTTTCGACGATGCCGAGCACCGGCTTCGCATATAGTTCCGCGGTCCAGTAGAGGTTCGCGTGCGTGTGCACGGTGCCTTTCGGTTTGCCGGTCGAGCCCGATGAATACAGCCAGAAGGCGATGTCGTCGCAACCGGTTGCCGCGGGCTTCGCAGCGGGCGCGGCCGCGTCGATGAGCGCTTCCAACTCAGGCGCTGCCGCAAGCGGCGTGCTGTCGGCCGCGGCCGATGCGCGCGTCGAAACGATGAGCTGGCAGCCGTCGTGCTCGGCGGCCTCCATCGCTTGCGTGACGGTTGCCACGAGCGCGCTCGATGCGATCACCGCGCGCGCATGACTGTGCGTGAGCATGTACACATAATCGGCGGGCGTGAGCAGCGTGTTCGCGACGACCGGCACGACGCCGGCGTACAACGCGCCGAGAAACGCGATCGGCAGTGCAACGCTGTCGAGCATCACCAGCAGCACGCGTTCTTCGGGATGCACGCCGAGTTCGCGCAACGCGGTTGCGAAGCGTCGCGCGCGTTCTTCGAGTTCGGCGTAGGTCGTGTTGCCGTTGTCGTCGATATAAGCGGTTTTGGCCGCGCGCGACGCGTTCAGCGCGAACAGATGAGCCGCGAAATTGAAGCGCGCGGGCGGCGGCTCGGCCGTCACGGCGGGCTGGCTCGCAGCAGGTTCGAACAGGGCTTCCATATGTCTCCTCCATCGAGTGGGGGCGGTCCGGCTGTTATGTGCTCATGATCCGCTGAATGCTTGCGTGCGCTAGCTGGTGCGTTGGGTCGGGCTCATTTGCGTGTCATGCTTAAAGATGTTCAGGCCGCGGGCAAATGAGTAATTTGCGCGAGTGCTTCAAGTGCCGTTGCCGATGCCTGAATAGCCGAGCGCCGATGATAAAAACCGAGCGCGCGCAGGCCACCGAGTTCTTCGCCGCCGCCCGCGCGGCCAGGTCCGCCGTGCAGCGACATCGGCATCACATTGCCGTGGCCGGTCTGGCTCTGCTGCACGGAAGGCGATACGGCATGCACGCGCCCATGCGAATCGGCGAGTTCGAGAGCGAGCCTGCCGAGGTGGGCGTCGTCGTTCGAATAGATCGACGCGACGAGCGATCCCTGGCCACGTCGCGCGAGTGCCACTGCATGCGCTTCGGGCAAGCCGGATTCGCCCGCGTTCTGCACAACGCGATACGGCGCGACGCTCGCAACGGGGCCGAACACTTCGAGGTCATGCAACAGCGTCGCGTTATCCGGATCGTTGACCACGAACAGATGCGGCGCGATGCAAGCCGCGATAGTTGCATCGGCGTCGATAAGCGGCGCGGACGAACCGTCATACGCGAGCACGGCTTCCTCGCGCAAAGCGGCGATGCCGGCCAGCACGTTCTCGTATTGCGCGCGGCTCACGAGCGAGCCCATGCGCACGGCGTCGTTGCGCGGATTGCCGACGGCCACTTTGGCGAGCTTCGCCTTTAGCGCATCGACCACCGCTTCGAGCATGTTCTCCGGTACGAACGCGCGCCGGATCGCCGTGCATTTTTGCCCGGATTTCACGGTCATTTCACGCGCGACTTCGTTGATGAAAAGCTGAAACACGGGCGTGTCGGGTGCCGCATCCGCGCAGAGAATCGCGCTGTTCAAACTGTCCGCTTCGACGTTAAGCCGCGCGCCGCGCGCGACAAAAGCCGGATGCGCGCGCAACGTGGCGGCCGTTTCAGCCGAGCCGGTGAACGACACGACATCGAATGCCTGAATCTGATCGAGCAGCCCAGCCGAGCCGCCGCAAATCACCGACAGCGCGCCGCGCGGCAGAATGCCTGCGTCCACGACATCGGCGACCATGCGTTGCGTGAGCCACGCCGTCGCGGTCGCGGGCTTGACGATGACGGGCACGCCCGACAGCAGCGCGGGCGCCGCTTTTTCCCACAAGCCCCACGACGGAAAATTGAACGCGTTGATAAAAAGCGCGACGCCGCGTGTGGGCGTCAGCACATGCTGAGCGCTGAACGACTGATCCTTGCTCAGCGCGCTTAGGTTGCCGTCGCGCAGCGCATGCACGTCGCCGAGCGACGCGCCGAGCTTCGCGTAATACGACAGCGTGAAAATGCCTCCGTCGATATCGACCGCCGAATCGTTGCGCGTCGTGCCCGAGTTTGCGATTGCGATCGCGTAGTAGTCGTCGCGCTTCGCCTGCAGCAGCTTGACGATTTCGGCGAGACGGGCGGCGCGTTGCCCATAGGTCAGCGCGCGCAGCGCGGCGCCGGCCTCATCGCGGGCAAAGCGGAATGCGTGCGCGAGGTCGAGACCTTCGCTCGAGACGCGCACCAGCGCTTCGCCCGTCACCGGGTCGCTTAGCGTCACGCCTTCGCCGGCGCCGGCAAGCCATTCGCCCGCGACATGGTTCTTCAATAGTTCGGTCATGGCAGCACTCACGCGGCGGTAAATTCGATTGCGCCTTGCGGCAGGAGATAAAGCACGAGCGCTTCGCCGTTCGCCACCGTCGGCCGATGCGCGGAACCGGGTTCGTAGACGCACCAGCCCGCAGCGTGGCCGTCGAAAGTCGCGCCTTCGGTGAGCGGCATGATCAGGTCGATCTCGCCGTGCGGATGAACGTGATGCGGACCGGCAATGTCTTTCATGTCGACGACGTCGACGGAAAAGCCGTGCGTGTCGGGCAGCGCCTTGAAGATGCGGCCGTAGCGAATGCCGCCGCCTTCGCGGTTGCAGAGCCAACCTTCGGCGACGCCGGCGCGGCAGGCGTCGGCGAGATCGCTAAACGTCTGACTGTCCGCGGAATACGTGACGTTGAGCCACGCGGCGAGGTCGGCGTTTAGCGGCCGGCCGGCCAGTTGCGCCGTGACCTGCGCGATAAGCCGCTGGAAATCGGATGGGGACATGCGAGCCTCCGGACTCTGCGCACGCACGTTAATGCATGTGACGCGCTGCGCGGTCTCCGTGACGCCGCGCGAAAAATCGCGGCAATCTTTGTAAGTGGATCAATGTTCGGCGAAAATTAACCGTTCACGAGGTGTGTGTAAAGCACTATAGTACATGTACCGTGGTTTGGAGGTATAAAAACATGAACCGGAATTACACTGAGTTGCCGCCCGGCGCCCGTCCACCCGATGCCGCCGACGACGAAGCCGGCCGCCCCGAGCGCGCCGAGCGCGGCGGCGAACGCGAGGAGCGCGACCCGTTCCTCACCGCGATGGGCGAACGCGTGCGTCTGTTACGCGCGCGGCGCGGCATGACCCGCAAGACGCTGGCGGCCGAAACGGGCTTGTCCGAGCGGCATCTCGCCAATCTCGAGTCGGGCGTCGGCAATGCGTCGGTGCTGGTGCTGCGGCAGATTGCGGCGACGCTGAACTGTCCGCTCGCCGAAGTGATCGGCGATGAAACCACGGCGTCGGCGGAATGGCTGCTGATTCGCGAACTGCTGCACGGGCGCGACCAGGCCGCGTTGCAGCGCGCCCGCATCGCGCTCGCCGAGATGTTCGCGCAGGCGCCGCGCGACCCGCATCGCAAGGACCGGATCGCGCTGATCGGGCTGCGCGGCGCCGGCAAATCGACGCTCGGCCGGATGCTCGCGCAGGAGCGCAAGGTGCCGTTCGTGGAGCTGACGCGCGTCATCGAGCAGCTCGCCGGATGCCCGCCCGCCGAGATTCATTCGCTATACGGAGCGAGCGCTTACCGGCGCTACGAACACCGCGCGCTGGAGGCGGTGATTCAGGAACACGAGCGTGCCGTGATCGCGTCGCCGGGCGGGCTCGTGTCGGAGTCCGGCACGTTCCACGCGCTCTTGTCGCACTGCTTTACGGTGTGGCTGCAAGCCACGCCGGAGGAGCATATGCGCCGGGTCGTCGCGCAGGGCGATTTGCGGCCCATGTCCGGCAACAAGGAGGCGATGGACGACCTGAAGCGCATTCTCACGGGGCGCAGCGAGCTGTACGGCCGGGCGGACATGACGTTCGACACGAGCGAGAAGACCTTGGCCGACGCCTATCTGCAACTGCGCGACCGGCTGGCCGCGAGGCTCGCCGCCGAGGCGCCGGACGAAGCACCAGCCGGTTGACGACTGCATTCGGTTTTGGGGTTTACTCGCACATATGCACTAAAGTGCTTTACATGGGTGTGACGATGCACTATTGTTCGATCAACAACTCGCATCGTCCAGTCAGGAGACGCCCATGTCCACAGCAGAAACCGCCATCGCGCCGGTCGACTACCGCACCGATCCCTCGCAATACAAGCATTGGAAGCTGAGCTTCAACGGCCCGGTGGCGACACTCGCTATCGACATCGCGGAGGACGGCGGCATTCGCGACGGCTACAAGCTGAAGCTGAATTCGTACGACCTTGGCGTCGACATCGAACTGCACGACGCCATCCAGCGCATCCGTTTCGAGCATCCGGAAGTCAGGACCGTCGTGTTGACGAGCCTGAAGGATCGCGTGTTCTGCTCGGGCGCGAACATCTTCATGCTCGGTCTTTCGTCGCATGCGTGGAAGGTCAACTTCTGCAAGTTCACGAACGAAACGCGTAACGGTCTCGAAGACTCGTCGCGCCACTCGGGGCTCAAGTTTCTTGCCGCGGTGAACGGCGCGTGCGCGGGCGGCGGTTACGAACTCGCGCTTGCCTGCGACGAAATCTATCTGGTCGACGACCGCTCGTCGTCGGTGTCGCTGCCGGAAGTGCCGCTGCTCGGCGTGCTTCCCGGCACTGGCGGCCTCACGCGCGTCACGGACAAGCGCCGCGTGCGCCACGATCGCGCCGACATCTTTTGCACGGTGGTCGAAGGCATTCGCGGCGAGCGCGCGAAGGCATGGCGTCTCGTCGATGAGGTCGTGAAGCCGAATCAGTTCGACGCGGCCATTCAGGCCCGCGCGCTCGAACTTGCCGCGCAAAGCGATCGTCCTTCCGACGCGCCGGGCGTGAAGCTGACGCGCATCGAGCGCACGGATCGCGAAGACGGCCTGACCTATCAAACGCTCGACGTGACGATCGACCGCGCGAAGCGCATCGCGACATTCACCGCGAAAGCGCCGCAAACACAGCAGCCCACGACGACTGACGCGATTGTCGCCGCGGGCGCAAACTGGTGGCCGCTGCAATTCGCACGCGAACTCGACGACGCGATTCTCTCGATGCGCACCAACGAACTCGAAGTCGGCACGTGGGTGTTCCGCACCGAAGGCGACGCGCGCAATCTGCTCGCCGTGGATGCCGTGCTGCTGCAGCACAAGGATCACTGGTTCGTGCGCGAGACGATTGGCCTGTTGCGCCGCACACTCGCGCGAATCGACGTGTCGTCGCGGTCGCTCTTCGCGTTGATCGAGCCGGGCTCGTGCTTCGCCGGCACGTTCGCGGAACTCGCGTTCGCCGCGGACCGTTCGTACATGGCCGCGCTGCCGAGCAACGAAGACGAGGAGCCGGCCATCACGCTGTCGGAAGTCAACTTCGGTCTCTATCCGATGGTCACGCATCAATCGCGACTCGCACGCCGCTTTTATGAGGAAGCCGAACCAATCGACGCGGTGCGCTCGCTGATCGGTCAACCGGTCAAGCCGGTCGAGGCGGAGCGTCTTGGTCTCGTCACCGCGGCGCCGGACGACATCGACTGGGCCGACGAAATCCGCATTGCGCTGGAGGAACGCGCGGCGATGTCGCCGGACGCGCTGACGGGACTCGAAGCGAATCTGCGTTTCAACGGACCCGAAACGATGGAGACGCGTATCTTCGGCCGCCTCACCGCATGGCAGAACTGGATCTTCAACCGGCCGAACGCTGTGGGCGAGAAGGGCGCGCTCAAGGTGTACGGCAAGGGCAGCAAGGCGCAATTCGACGTCTCGCGCGTTTGACGCCCCGACGCGGGCCTCTCACCTTCAGCATCGCAAGGAACCGACCATGTCAACGATCAACTACAGCGAAAAGATTCCGAACAACGTCAACCTCGCCGACGACCGCGCGCTGCAACGCGCGCTCGAACAGTGGCAGCCGAACTTCCTGTCGTGGTGGGGCGACATGGGCCCGGAAGGCTCGCACGGCTACGACGTGTATCTGCGCACGGCAGTGAGCGTGGACGCGGGCGGCTGGGCGCATTTCGATCACGTGAAGATGCCGGACTACCGCTGGGGCATCTTCCTGACACCGGGCGACCAGGACCGCAAGATTCATTTCGGCGAGCACAAGGGCGAGGCCGCGTGGCAGGACGTGCCCGGCGAGCATCGCGCGAATCTGCGGCGCATTATCGTGACGCAAGGCGATACGGAGCCCGCTTCCGTCGAGCAGCAACGGCACCTCGGCCTGACCGCGCCTTCCATGTACGACTTGCGCAACCTCTTTCAGGTCAACGTGGAAGAAGGGCGGCATCTGTGGGCGATGGTGTATCTGCTGCATCGCTATTTCGGCCGCGACGGTCGTGAGGAAGCCGAAGCATTGCTCGGCCGCCGTTCGGGCGACGAGGACAATCCCCGCATTCTGGGCGCGTTCAACGAAAAAACGCCGGACTGGCTCGCGTTCTACATGTTCACGTATTTCACCGACCGCGACGGCAAGTTCCAGCTTTCCGCGCTCGCGGAATCGGGCTTCGATCCGCTCGCGCGCACCACGAAGTTCATGCTGACCGAAGAAGCGCATCATATGTTCGTCGGCGAATCGGGCGTGTCTCGCGTGATTCAGCGCACCGCGCAGGTGATGAACGAACTCGGCACCGACGACGTCGCAAAGATCCGCGCTGCTGGCGTGATCGATCTGCCGACCATTCAGCGCTATCTGAACTTCCATTACTCGGTGACGATCGACCTGTTCGGCGCGGATCATTCGTCGAACGCGGCGACGTTCTACAGTTCGGGCCTCAAGGGCCGCTATGAGGAAGGCAAGCGCGACGACGATCATCAATTGAACGGGCAGAGCTACAAACTGCTCGACGTGCAGGACGGCAAGCTGGTCGAACGCGAAGTGCCGATGCTCAATGCAATGAACGAAGTGCTGCGCGACGATTACATCAAGGATTCCGTGGCGGGCGTGGCGCGCTGGAACAAGGTGCTTGAAAAGGCCGGCATCGACTTTCGCATGACCGTGCCGCACAAGGCGTTCAACCGGCAGATCGGCACCTTTTCCGGCACGCGCGTGTCGCCCGACGGCCGCGTGGTCAGCGAAACCGAGTGGGCGGCGAACGAAGCAAAGTGGCTCGCCACGCCGGAAGATCGCGCATTCGTTGCTTCGCTGATGGGGCGCGTGGTGGAGCCCGGCAAGTTTGCGAACTGGATTGCGCCGCCTGCGATGGGCGTGAACCGTCAGCCGGTCGATTTCGAGTACGTGCGCTTTAACTGAACGCACGCAAAGTAACGCGAAGTACGCGAAGTACGCGCGGCATCAACCAGGCGCGGCGCGCTCGTACAGCACTACATGGTGGAGGAAGTCATGAACGGCCCAGTGTCGATCGAGGTTCTCAGGCAGCATCTGATCGATCCGGAAATCTGCATTCGCTGCAACACCTGCGAAGAGACCTGTCCGATCGACGCGATCACGCACGACGACAACAACTACGTCGTGAAGGCGGATGTCTGCAACGGCTGCATGGCTTGCGTGCCGCCGTGTCCGACCGGCGCGATAGACAACTGGCGCACCGTGCTGAAGGCCGACGCGTATCCGATCGAAGAGCAATTCACGTGGGACGTATTGCCCGAGCAGAACACGATGGCGGTGCCTGCCGCCGACGAATCGCCCACCGCGGGCACGGCTAACGATGCCGCGGCAGACGCAAGCGGCATCGAAGTGGATACCGTGCGCGGCTCGGTCGTGCCGCCGTGGTCCGCTGCGAAGCCGTACGTGAATCTCTACACGCACAAAGCGCCGACCACCGCGACCGTGGTCGGCAATTACCGGCTCACGGACGCATCGACGGAAAGCGACATCCATCACATTGTGCTGGATTTCGGATCGATGCCGTTTCCTGTGCTCGAAGGCCAGTCGATCGGCGTGCTGCCGCCGGGCGCGACCGCCGACGGCCGTCCGCATCACGCGCGCCAGTATTCGATTGCGAGTCCGCGCGACGGCGAGCGGCCCGGCTACAACAACGTTTCGCTGACCGTGAAGCGCGTCTCGCAACAGCATGGCGATTCGATCGACGGCGTCTGCTCGAACTATCTGTGCGACCTGAAAAAGGGCGACGCGGTGACGGTAATCGGTCCGTTCGGCGGCACCTTCCTGATGCCGAACCATCCGAACTCGCATCTGCTGATGATCTGCACCGGCACCGGCTCCGCACCGATGCGCGCGATGACCGAGTACCGCCGGCGCCGTCGCCTGAAGGGCGCGACCGGCAAACTGATGCTGTTCTTCGGCGCGCGAACCAAGGAGGAGTTGCCTTACTTCGGGCCGCTAACTAATTTGCCGAAAGACTTTATCGACACCAATCTGGCGTTTTCACGCACGCCGGGCCAGCCGAAACGTTATGTGCAGGACGCCATGCGTGAGCGTGCGGTCGACGTCGCGCATCTGCTGAAGGACGACAACACGCATGTCTATGTGTGCGGCCTGAAGGGCATGGAAGACGGCGTGCTGCAAGCGCTCAAGGAGATCGGCGAGCAGCATCAGATGGATTGGGACGCGCTGTGGGCGAGGCTCAAAAAAGAAGGGCGCCTGCATCTGGAGACGTATTGATTCAGGCCAGCCAAAGAAAAAGCCCTATCTTGAAGGGTCCGCGCCTTCGTCGCGCTGTGCGGGCGACACCGCGCCGCACGCGCGAATCACGAGTTGCACGACTTCTTCGGTCGTCGCCTCGAATGACTTCTTCGTCAACGCGCGCTTGCCTTTGAGCGCGCGAATCTGCGCGTCGAAATCGGCGTAGTGCTGCGTGGTCGCCCAGATCATGTACATCAGCGTGCGCGCATCGACGGGCGCCAGCAGTCCTCGCGCAATCCAGTCGTCGATCACCTTCACGCGCGTATCGAGCCACGGCTTGACTCGCTCTGTGAGGATGTCTTCCATGTGCTCCGCGCCGTGGATGATCTCGCTCGCCCACACCTTCGAGCCGAGCGGACGCCGGCGCGACAGTTCCATTTTCGCGCGCACGTATCCGCCGATTGCATCGACGGGGTCGTCGCTGCATTCGAATGTATCGGCCGCGCGATGCCAGTCTTCGAACAGATCTTCGAGCACTCGCCGGTAGAGCGCGAGCTTGGTCGGGAAGTAGTAATGCACGTTGGCTTTCGGTAAGCCTGCGCGCTCGGCGATCATCGCGGTGCTCGCGCCGTCCAGTCCGCGCTCGGCGAAAACCGCCTCCGCACACGCCAGAAGATGCGCTTCATTCGACTCACGAATGTGCGCCTTGCGCCGCCGCAAAGGCGCGCGTGTTTCGTCGTTTTGCGTGATACCCGCAGCCACGTCGTCGTCTCTCATGTTTGCCTTCGGCGGCATGCGTGCCGCGCCGCGCTTCATTCTAGTCGCTCGACGCCGCGCTCACACGCGTATTTGTCACGCGATGCCTCTTCGTGCTGCAACGCAATGGCACGCTTCTCGCTCTCTTTGTCTCCGTGCGAAAGGCATTGATTTGGCGATGTTAATCGTCTACAACCTGTCCAACTGGACAGGATTGAACGAGCGGGGCGCGCCTCAGGGTTAGCCCTTGTTCCCGGAGCCAAAGGGCGTATCGAATTTTGCACCGCGACCGTGCGGACACGCCCCACAAAGGCCAACAAATCCGCCGCCGATGCACCAGTTTCATGTCGGTTCACCGAAAGGAGAGAGACGAATGAACGCGGTTACTGAAGCGCTGAAGGGCGCCCCGAAGGCCACTGTCGCCGCGAACGCGGAACAGGTCACGTCGATAAAGGTCGATGGCAAACGTCTATGGGACAGCCTGATGACGATGGCGAAGATCGGCGCAACGCCCAAAGGCGGCGTATGCCGTCTTGCGCTGACCGATCTCGACAAGGAAGGGCGCGACCTGATAGTTAGCTGGGCGAAACAAGCCGGCTGCTCGGTCAGCGTCGATCAGATGGGCAACGTCTTCATGCGCCGCGCCGGGCGCAATCCGGACGCGCTGCCGGTCATGACCGGCTCGCATGCCGATTCGCAGCCGACGGGCGGACGCTTCGACGGCATCTACGGCGTGCTTGGCGGTCTCGAAGTGATTCGTAGCTTGAACGATCACGGCATCGAAACCGAACATCCTGTTGAAGTCGTGATCTGGACCAACGAGGAAGGCTCGCGTTTCGCGCCGGCGATGGTGGCGTCGGGCGTGTTTGCGGGCGTGTTTCCGCTCGAGTACGGTCTGTCGCGCAAGGACGTGGACGGCAAGACGATCGGCGAGGAGTTGCAGCGTATCGGCTATGCCGGCGATGTGCCGTGCGGCGGCCGTCAGTTGCATGCGGCGTTCGAACTGCATATCGAGCAGGGGCCCATTCTCGAAGCCGAGCAGAAAACCATAGGCGTCGTGACGGACGCGCAAGGCCAGCGCTGGTATGAAATCACGCTGACCGGGCAGGAAGCGCATGCGGGTCCGACGCCGATGCCGCGGCGGCGCGATGCGTTGCTGGGCGCGTCGCGCGTCGTCGATCTCGTCAATCGCATTGGGCTCGACAACGCGCCGCTCGCGTGCGCGACGGTCGGCATGATGCAGGTGCATCCGAACTCGCGCAACGTCATTCCAGGCCGCGTGTTCTTTACCGTCGACTTCCGTCATCCCGAAGATGCGGTGCTAGCAAAAATGGATGCCGCGTTGCGCGAAGGCGTCGCGCGAATTGCGAGCGGCATTGGCCTCGAAACAGAACTCGAGCAGATCTTTTATTACGCGCCGGTCGCCTTCGACGAAGCCTGCGTGAAGTCCGTGCGCGCGGCGGCCGAGCGCTTTGGTTATTCGCATCGCGACATGGTGTCCGGCGCGGGCCACGACGCCTGTTATCTCGCGCAGGTCGCGCCGACTTCGATGGTGTTCGTGCCGTGCGTCGACGGCATCAGCCACAACGAAATCGAGGACGCCACCTTCGAATGGATCGAGGCGGGCGCGAATGTGTTGCTGCACGCGATGCTCGAGCGCGCATGCGAGCCGGTTTCGTAGCGCGTCGGAATTTGCTTTAGCTGCTTTACCGCAGTGCCAGACAAAACACGCCGTGCGGGCTTCGCTCATGCGAGTGCCGACAGATGCGGCTGCGTCCTCACATCGACAGAAGGAACGTGTATGGCCATCAAGCAAACCGGCGACATCGCCGCGCGGCGCCTGTCGCCCGAACAGCTCTCCTGCGAGTTCTCCGACATTGCGCCGTTGCTCGACGCGAGTGCCGCCGCGGCTGCTGCGAGCCGCTGTCACTACTGCTATGACGCGCCATGCGTGAACGCGTGCCCGACGCAGATCGACATTCCCAGCTTCATTCGCAAGATCGGCAACGGCAATCTGAAGGGCGCAGCCGTGGATATTCTGTCGGCCAATCCATTAGGCGGCATGTGCGCGCGCGTCTGTCCGACCGAGATCCTTTGCGAAGGCGCTTGCGTGCGCAACCATCAGGACGCGAAGCCCGTGGCGATCGGCGCGCTGCAACGTCATGCAACCGACTGGGCGATGGCGCGCGGCGAAGCACTCTTCACGCGCGCACCGGAGACCGGCCGGCATGTTGCTGTGATCGGCGCGGGCCCGGCGGGACTCGCATGCGCGCATCGCCTCGCGCTCGCCGGCCACAACGTGACGATCTACGACGCGCACGAAAAGGCCGGCGGCCTCAACGAATACGGCATTGCGGCGTATAAGACCGTCGACGATTTCGCGCAGCGCGAGGTCGAGTGGCTGTGCTCGGTGGGCGGCATCGAGATCAGGCACGGTGTGGCGCTCGGCCGCGACGTGCAACTCGATGCACTGCGCAATCAATACGATGCGGTGTTCCTCGCGATCGGTCTCACCGGCGTTCGCGCGCTCGCGATGGCGGGCGAGGACCTGAGCGGCGTGATGAACGCCGTCGACTTTATCGAAGCGCTTCGCAGCGCGCGCGACTTCGGCACGGTGCCGGTAGGCCGCCGCGTCGTCGTGATCGGCGGGGGCAATACGGCGGTCGATGCGGCAGTGCAAAGCCGCAAGCTCGGCGCGGCCTCGGTGACGATGGTGTATCGGCGCGGCGTCGAATCGATGAGCGCGACGTGGGCCGAGCGCGACTTCGCGCAGACCAACGGCGTGACGCTCATCACGCATGCAACGCCGCTGCGTTTGATCGGCGAGAACGGTGTGGTGACCGGCGTCGAGTTCGAACGAAGCTTCAACACCGGCGACGCCGAGCGCTTCGTGATCGAGGCCGACATGGTGCTGAAGGCAATTGGTCAGACGCTCGTGCCCGCGGGCATAGCACGCGAACTGCTGACGCTCGACGGCGGCCGCATTGCCGTCGATGCAAACGGCCAGACCTCGCTCGCGGGCGTGTGGGCCGGCGGCGATTGCGCGGCGACGGGCGGCATCGATCTGACGGTGCAAGCCGTGCAGGACGGCAAGCTCGCCGCCGAAGCCATACACGCGCAGTTCGCGCGCGCCGACATCAAGGCCGCCTAGCGCGCATTGTCGCTAGCAACGAGTCACATAAAAAACAGCCGTCCCCAAGGAGCCGAACATGGCCGATCTGCGCTGTACGATTGCCGGCATTACTTCGCCGAATCCTTTCTGGCTCGCTTCGGCGCCGCCGACCGACAAGGCCTATAACGTGAACCGCGCGTTCGAAGCGGGTTGGGGCGGTGTGGTGTGGAAGACGCTCGGCCTCGATCCGCACGTGGTCAACGTGAGTTCGCGCTATGGCGCCGTGCAATGGAACGGCCAACGCATCGCGGGCCTGAACAACATCGAGTTGATTACCGACCGTCCGCTTGACGTCAATCTGCGTGAGATCGCGCAGGTCAAGCGCGACTGGCCCGAGCGCGCAATGATTGTCTCGCTGATGGTGCCGTGCAACGAGCATGACTGGAAATGGATTCTGCCGCTTGTCGAAGACACCGGCGCCGATGCGGTCGAATTGAATTTCGGCTGTCCGCATGGCATGAGCGAACGTGGAATGGGTGCGGCCGTCGGCCAGGTGCCCGAGTACATCGAGATGGTCACGCGCTGGGTGAAGGAGGGCACGAAGCTGCCGTGCCTCGTGAAGCTCACGCCGAACATCACCGATATTCGCGTGGGTTCGCGCGCGGCCTACAAGGGCGGCGCGGATGGCGTGTCGTTGATCAACACGATCAACTCGATTGTCGCCGTCGATCTCGACGCGATGTCGCCGTTGCCGATGGTCGACGGCAAGGGCACGCACGGCGGTTACTGCGGCCCGGCGGTGAAGCCGATTGCACTGAACATGGTCGCCGAAATCGCGCGCGATGTGGAAACGCCGAACCTGCCGATCTCGGGCATCGGGGGCATTTCGACGTGGCGCGATGCCGCCGAATTCATGGTGCTGGGCGCGGGCAGCGTGCAGGTGTGCACGGCGGCCATGCACTACGGCTTTCGCATCGTGACCGATCTCGCCGACGGCCTCTCGAACTGGATGGACGAAAAAGGCTACGTCACGCTCGACGATATTCGCGGCCGTGCGGTGCCGAACGTGACCGACTGGAAGTACCTGAATCTCAACTACAGCATCAAGGCGCGCATCGATCAGGACAAGTGCATCAAATGCGGCCTGTGCCATATCGCGTGCGAAGACACCGCGCACCAGGCGATCACAAAAGAAAAAGATGGCGTCCGGCATTTTGAAGTGGTGGACTCCGAATGTGTGGGCTGCAATCTGTGCATGCACGTGTGTCCGGTCGAGCAATGCATCACGATGGAGCGCGTGGACAGCGGCGAGTATGCGAACTGGACCACGCATCCGAACAATCCGGCGCGCGTGAACGCGGCACAGAGCGAAGCGCAGGAAGCCGCTGCGAGCGCGGAACCGGCGCACGCAGCGAAAGCAGCCTGAAACAAGGGGTTTTTGTCGTTGCGCAGTGTTTGTACATAAGCCGTGTTTCCCTTTAACGCCCGACGCGTTCACAGAAACGCGCGGGCTTCGACGATCAAGTGGAGATCATTCGATGAAGCAGACCGCGAACTCCGTCGATCCGCAATTCGCGGCCGGCGCGCAAGGCAGCAGTCTTTATAACGACGACCTCGCGCCGACCGGCCCCGCGCAGCGCACATGGCGCTGGTATCACTTCGCCGCGCTGTGGGTCGGCATGGTGATGAACATCGCGTCGTACATGCTCGCCGCGGGCCTGACCGAGCAGGGCATGTCGCCGTGGCAGGCGGTGGTGACCGTGCTGCTCGGCAACCTGATCGTGCTGGTGCCGATGCTGCTGATCGGCCACGCCGGCGCGAAGCACGGCATTCCGTACGCGGTGCTGGTGCGCTCGTCGTTCGGCACGCAAGGCGCCAAGTTGCCGGCGATGCTGCGCGCTATCGTGGCGTGCGGCTGGTACGGGATTCAGACGTGGCTCGGCGGCAGCGCGATCTATACGCTGCTCAACATTCTGACCGGCAACGCGCTGCACGGCGCGGCCTTGCCGTTGCTCGACATTTCCGTTGGACAGCTCGCGTGTTTTCTCGCGTTCTGGGCGCTGCAAATCTACTTCATCGTGCACGGCACCGATTCGATCCGCTGGCTCGAAAGCTGGTCGGCGCCGATCAAGATCGTGATGTGCATCGCGCTCGTGTGGTGGGCGACGTCGAAGGCGGGCGGCCTCGGCTCGATGCTGTCCGCGCCGTCGCAGTTCGTGCCGGGCGGCAAGAAAGAAGGCATGTTCTGGGCGACATTCTGGCCGGGCCTTACCGCGATGGTCGGCTTCTGGGCGACGCTCGCGTTGAACATTCCCGACTTCACGCGCTTCGCGAGGACGCAGCGCGATCAGATGATCGGCCAGTCGATCGGCTTGCCTGTGCCGATGGCCTTGCTGTCGGTGATCTCGGTGGTCGTGACCTCGGCGACGGTGGTGATCTACGGCAAAGCGATTTGGGATCCTATCGATCTGACAAGCCGCATGACAGGCATCGGCGTCGGCCTTGCACTCGTGATCCTCACACTCGATACGATGTGCTGCAACCTGGCCGCGAATCTCGTCGGTCCCGCGTATGATTTTTCGAGCCTGTGGCCGAAGGGTATTTCGTATCGCGCGGGCGGCATGATTACCGCGACCATCGCAATCGTCATGATGCCGTGGAAGATTCTCGCCACCACGCAGGGCTATATCTTCACGTGGCTCGTCGGCTATTCGGCGCTGCTCGGTCCGGTCGCGGGCATTCTGATGGTCGATTACTTTCTGATTCGCGGTACGCGGCTCGATCCGCGCGAACTGTTCGACGAGCGCGGCGAATACAGCTATACGGGCGGCTGGAATATCGGCGCGGTGGTCGCGCTTGTGATCGGCGTGTTGCCGAATCTGCCGGGCTTTTTGCACACCGCGTTTCCTGCTTCGTTCGCCAACGTGCCGTCGATCTTCAATACGCTCTACACGTATGCATGGTTTGTCGGGCTCGCGTTGGCGTCGATCGTGTATAGCGCGTGGATGAAGTTCAGCAAGGGACCGAGCGCACGCGTGGCAAGCGCTTGAAGTCGTGGGGCGCGTGGCGCGCGTAGCATGCGTGGCCCAGACGGCAGCGAGATAAGCAAGTCAATTAAGGAGGCGGCAACATGACGACCCTGATTCGCGGCGGCACCGTGATCGATGCGGAAAACACCTACCGTGCCGATGTTTTATGTGCCGACCCGCAAGACGGTGGCACCATTCTGCAAATCGGTGTGGACCTCGAAGCGCCGGCTGACGCTGCAATAGTCGACGCGGGCGGGCAATACGTGATGCCAGGCGGCATCGATCCGCACACGCATATGGAACTGCCGTTCATGGGCACGACGGCGAGCGACGATTTCTATACCGGCACCGCAGCGGGATTGTCGGGCGGCACGACGAGCATCATCGACTTCGTGATTCCGAGCCCGAAGCAGAGCCTGATGGAGGCGTTCAAGGAGTGGCGCGGCTGGGCGGAGAAGGCATCGGCGGATTATGGTTTTCATGTGGCCGTCACCTGGTGGGACGATTCGGTGTATCGCGACATGGGCACGCTCGTGCACGAGCACGGCGTGTCGAGCTTCAAGCATTTCATGGCCTATAAAAACGCCATCATGGCCGACGACGAAGTGCTGGTGAACAGCTTCTCGCGCTCGCTCGAACTCGGCGCGTTGCCCACGGTGCACGCGGAAAACGGCGAACTCGTGTTCCAGTTGCAGCGTCAGTTGCTGGCCAAAGGCTTCACGGGTCCCGAGGCGCATCCGCTGTCGCGGCCGCCCGAGGTCGAAGGTGAGGCCGCGAATCGTGCAATACGCATCGCGCAAGTGCTGGGCGTGCCGGTGTATATCGTGCACGTGTCCGCGAAAGATGCCGTCGACGCCATCTCCCGTGCGCGCAGCGAAGGGCTGCGCGTGTTCGGCGAAGTGCTGCCCGGCCATCTCGTGATCGACGAAAGCGTGTATCGCGATCCCGACTGGACGCGCGCCGCGGCGCATGTGATGAGCCCGCCGTTCCGCTCGGCCGAACATCGTGAGGCATTGTGGCGCGGTTTGCAGGCGGGGCAGTTGCATACCACGGCGACCGATCATTGCGTGTTCTGCGCGTCGCAAAAGGCGATGGGCCGCGAGGACTTCACGAAGATCCCGAACGGCTGCGGCGGCGTGGAAGATCGCATGGCGGTGCTATGGCATCACGGCGTCAACTCGGGGCGTCTCACACTGAATGAGTTCGTACGCATTACGTCGACGAATGCCGCGCAGATTTTCAACCTGTACCCGCGCAAAGGTGCGATACGGGTCGGCGCGGATGCGGACATCGTCGTGTGGGACCCGCAGGCAAGCAAGACGATCTCGGTGAAGACGCATCATCAGAAAGTCGACTTCAATGTGTTCGAAGGGATGACCGTGCAAGGCGTGGCGATGCATACGCTCACGCGCGGCGCCCTTGCATGGACCGACGGCGATCTGCGCGCCGTGCGAGGCGCGGGCCAATATCAGAAGCGCCCGCCGAACCCGGCTTACTTCGACGCGATCCGTGTGTCGAACAAGCTGAAAGAGCCGCACCGCGTCGAGCGGTAGGGCTTCTGCCATCGTGACAGGCGGCGCCGACATATAAGCCCCGCGCCGCCTTTTCCACGCTGCCGCGCATTCGCCGCGGCACGACCGTCTCGCGTTTTCCCCGATGGCGCCGCGCCCACGTTCCATGTTGCGATGCATGCCGCGTCTTCACATCTGCTGTAGAGTTGAAGTTCATGCGATGGCGGAGGTCACCGCTGTGGCTTAGCACGCATGCGCATATGGATTGGAAAGCTGATCCTTTGTAAAACGGCAAGCCGTTTGCTACAGTCCGCCCACTCCGCCGGGCGTGAGCGCCCGCGCGACTGCCAACAGAAGACGAGGCATACGGCCTGGCCACTTTAGGGAGCCACACATGAAGTCGATTCGTTCCATTTTGCTGGTTGCGCTGCTACAGGCGGTCGCCGTGAGCTCCGTCTTCGCGGCCGACGAGTTCGCGCAGATCAAGTCCTCGGGCGTGTTCAGGATCGGCACCGAAGGCACCTATGCGCCGTTCACGTACCACGACGAATCGGGCAAGCTGACCGGCTTTGATGTGGAGATCGGCACGCAGATCGCACAGCGCATCGGCGTCAAGCCGCAATTCGTCGAAGGCAAATGGGACGGCCTGATCGCGGGGCTCGACGTGAACCGCTACGACGCGGTGATCAACGAGGTCGCGGTCACGGATGCGCGCAAGGCGAAATACGATTTCTCGGACCCGTACATCACGTCGCACGCG
Organism: Paraburkholderia sp. RCC_158; assembly: GCF_041355255.1. Lineage (NCBI taxonomy): Bacteria > Pseudomonadati > Pseudomonadota > Betaproteobacteria > Burkholderiales > Burkholderiaceae > Paraburkholderia > Paraburkholderia sp. RCC_158. The sequence continues at coordinate 425,541 of NZ_JBFUPM010000002.1, forward strand.
GCGCTGATCGTGCGCTCGGACAACACGACGATCAAGAACTTCGACGATCTGAAAGGCAAGAAATCGGCCAACACGCTGACCAGCAACTTCGGCAAAATTGCCGCGTCGCACGGTGCGGAAGTGATTCCGGTGCAGGGCTTTAACGAGTCCATCGACCTGCTGACCGCGGGCCGCGTCGATGCAACCGTCAACGATTCGCTGTCGTTCCTCGACTTCAAGAAGCACAAGCCGAATGCGAAGGTGAAGATCGCTACGCTGGATACGTCGCCGGAAAGCAGCGACAAGTCCGCCGTGCTGATCCGCAAGGGCAGCCCCGAACTCGTCGCGGCAATCAACAAGGCACTCGCCGACATGAAGAAAGACGGTACGTACGCGAAGATTTCGCAGAAGTACTTCGGCAAAGACGTCTCCCAGTAAACGCCTTTCGCGAGTCTGAATCATGCCGGCATGGTTGCATCTGATGGCGCAGTCGCTGTGGCCGCTGCTGTATGCGGGGCTCGTGTTCACGGTGCCGCTTACGCTGGCGTCGTTCGCTATCGGGCTCGCGCTCGCGTTTATCGTGGCGCTCGTGCGGCTCTTCGGGCCGAAATGGGCGGTGGCGGCGGTGCGCTTCTACGTGTGGCTGTTTCGCGGCTCACCGTTGCTCGTGCAACTATTCGTGATCTTCTACGGCTTGCCGAACGTCGGCATCGTGCTCGATCCGTTGACGGCGGCGATCATCGGTTTCTCGCTGAACGTGGGCGCGTATAACTCGGAAGTCATACGCGGCGTGATCGAGTCGATTCCGAAAGGGCAGTGGGAGGCCGCGTATTCGATGGGCATGACGCGCGAACAGGCGCTGCGTCGCGCGATTCTGCCGCAAGCGACGCGTGTCGCGTTGCCGCCGTTGTCCAACTCGTTCATCGCGCTCGTGAAGGACACGTCGCTCGCGGCGGTGCTGACCGTGCCCGAGGTGTTCCAGGCCGCGCAGAGAATTGCTTCGGTGACCTACGAACCGTTGATTCTTTATACCGAAGCCGCACTCGTGTATCTGCTGTTCAGTTCGGTGCTGTCGTCGGCGCAAGTCAGCCTCGAGCGAAAATTCGGCCGTCATGCACTCTTTCAGGCGGGCAACTGATGATCCGACTGGAAAAAATCGACAAGTACTTTTCCGGGCACCGTGTGCTCGATTCCGTCGATCTGCAACTCGCGCAGGGCAACGTGACCGCGCTGATCGGACCGTCGGGCAGCGGTAAGAGCACGCTGTTGCGCTGCGTGAATCTGCTCGAGATTCCCGAGTCGGGTTCGCTCGAAATCGGCGATCAGAAGCTCACGTTCAGTCAGGACGAGCGGCCGTCGCGCGAAACAGTGCTGACGATTCGTCGCCGTACCGGCATGGTGTTTCAGAACTTCCAGTTGTTTCCGCATCTCACGGTACGTCAGAACGTGATGGAGGGGCTCCTCACCGTGCTCAAGTGGGACAAGGAAAAAGCGCGGGCCCGCGCCGATGAATTGCTCGAGAAAGTCGGCATCGCGCATAAGGCCGATGCGTGGCCCGTCACGCTGTCGGGCGGACAGCAGCAGCGCGTGGCGATCGCGCGTGCGCTGGCGCCGTCGCCGGAAGTGTTGTTGTGCGACGAGCCCACGTCCGCGCTCGATCCTGGTCTCGCTGCCGAAGTCGTCGAAGTGCTGAAGCAACTCGCGAGCGAAGGCATGACCATGCTGATGGCGACACATGATTTGCGTCTCGCCGCTACGATCGCGCGCGACGTGGTGTTTCTCAACAACGGCGTGGTGGTGGAGGCGGGGCCGTCGCGCGAGGTCTTCATCCGGCCTCGACAGGACGAGACCGCTCGTTTCGTGTCGACGCTCACGCACAGCTTGCCGGAAGCGTGGACGGAGTGAAGCGCGATTGATCAGGTAGGGTGGCTGATTAACCCTGCTGCTTATCTTTGCGAAAAAAAGAAGGGACGCCCCGTCAATTAGCAGGGCGCCCCTTTCTTGTGTAGCCAGGCCGTCCCGGCCTGACTCGCCTCAGCTTATGCTTCCGCGCGCTCGGCTTCGTCGTTGAGCGCCGCGTCGAAGAAGCGCTGCTTCGCGTCGTCGCTCGCGCGAGCATACGCACGGTTCACGCCGCTGATTACCGCGCGAATCGACGCCGTAACCAGATTCGCGTCGATGCCCACGCCGAACGCGCTGCCCGTCAGGTCGGCGCCGGCCATCTCGGCGACGGCCACCGCGCGCGCATCGGCGCCTTGCGTCAACGCGCGCTCCTCGTAATGCTGGATGCGCACCGGCACATCCATCGCGTGCATCAGGGCGTCGAGCGGTCCGTTGCCTTCGCCGTGCAACACGCGGCGCGTGCCGTTGATCTCGACGGTGAGCTTGATGCGCTCGCGTCCGTCCTGCTCGGACAGGCTATGGCCGATGTAATGAACCGGCGCGGCGGTGCGCACGTATTCCTGCTGGAACAATTCCCAGATCTGCGACGGCGTGACTTCCTGGCCGCTCGTGTCGGTGAGGCGCTGCACAGCCGAGCTGAAGTCCACCTGCAAACGGCGCGGCAACACGACGCCGTAGGTCTGCTCGAGCAGATAAGCGATACCGCCCTTGCCGGACTGGCTGTTCACGCGAATCACCGAGTCATAAGTGCGGCCGAGGTCGTTGGGATCGATCGGCATGTACGGCACTTCCCACATCGCGTCCGGCTTCTGCACGGCAAGGCCTTTCTTGATCGCGTCCTGGTGCGAGCCGGAAAACGCGGTGAACACCAGATCGCCGACATACGGGTGACGCGGATGCACGGGCAACTGCGTGCATTCCTCGGCGGTGCGCGCGACTTCGTTGATGTTCGAGAAGTCGAGGCCAGGGTCGACGCCCTGCGTGTACAGGTTCAACGCGAGCGTGACGAGGTCGACGTTGCCGGTCCGCTCGCCGTTGCCGAACAGACACCCTTCGATGCGGTCCGCGCCCGCCATCACCGCCAGTTCCGCGGCGGCGACGGCCGTGCCGCGGTCGTTATGCGGATGCACGGAGACGATCAGCGAATCGCGGCGTGCGAGATTGCGGTGCATCCACTCGATCTGATCGGCGTAGACGTTCGGCGTGGCCATTTCGACGGTGGCCGGCAAGTTGACGATGGCCTTGTGATCGGGCGTCGGCTGCCAGATGTCGAACACGGCGTCGCAGACATCCTTCGCAAATTCGAGCTCGGTGCCGCTGAATACTTCGGGGCTGTACTGGAGCGTGAAGTGCGTTTCCGGCGCGGCGTCGGCGAGACGCTTCATCGTGCGCGCGGCTTTTTGCGCGAGTTCCTTGACGCCGTTCTGATCGAGGCCGAACACGATCTTGCGGAATTCCGGTGCCGTGGCGTTATACAAATGGACGATCGCGCGCGGCGCGCCACGCAAGGATTCGAAGGTGCGTTCGATGAGGTCGTCGCGAGCCTGCGTCAACACTTCGATCGTGACGTCGTCAGGAATGTGGCCGCCTTCGATCAGCTCGCGCACGAAGTTGAAGTCGGTCTGCGAGGCCGACGGAAACGCCACTTCGATTTCCTTAAAGCCGATCTGCACCAGCGTCTTGAACATGCGCATCTTGCGCTCGCCGTTCATCGGCTCGAAGAGTGCCTGGTTGCCGTCGCGCAGGTCGGTGCTCATCCAGATCGGCGCGCGCGTGATGGTGCGCGACGGCCACTGGCGATCCGTCAAATTGATGGGCTTGAACGAGCGGTATTTCGTAGCGGGATTCTTCAACATTTTCATCGTCCTTGAATTCGACAAGCTGGAAGTCGACCGGACGACAAAAACGCAAAGCAGGGCCGCCGGTCGGAAACCGGGGCTGGGTCAGTTACTGGGAAATTACGCGGTGCTTCGGGTGTTTCAGATTCAGATGGAAGCGCGCAGCAGCAGACCTAGCCCGGTAGAGCGGGCTAGTAGTAGCGATAGGGTGGTCTGGGCGCGGTACATAGTGCGCAATGGGACCATATTATTGGGACTGCGTCAAGCGCGGGCTCGCGCGCGGCGCCCAGGCTACAATTCGCGACGGTTTCAAAAACGGAACGTCAATGAAGAATCGGATTCTCACAATCGCGTGCGTCTCGACCGCTGCGGCGCTGCTCGCGGCCTGTACCGCTGTCTACAAAAACTCGGACGCGTGCGAGCAACTGATGCGCAGCAAGTTTGCGGAAACTTCGTCCGATACGTTGAAGATCGGCCATACGGGCGCCGGTATCGACGGGTCGCGCGTGGTCGTGGAAGGGTTGATTGAACATGTCGTGACGGCCTCCGAAGTTGCGGCGGCACGGGCTGCTTCGGTGGCGAAGGGCGGGTCGAAGGGGATCGCGACGGCGGGCGCGATGGGCGGGTCGAAGGGCACGTCGGCAACAGGCGCAATGGCCGGTTCCGACGCTGCTGCCTCGGGTGCGCGGGCTGCTGCGGCTCCGGCTTCGGGCTCGGCGACTTCGGATGCGCAAGCGCTTGCCGTCAAATCAGGCAAGCCGAAGAAAGTCGTTCAGGCCGCAGCCGCCGAATGCACGTTTAGTGGCCCGAGCCTCAGCAGCTTTAGCTGGCTCGCCCCGGCGAAACTCGCGGCGCCCTCCGAGCCGGATTCGGACGAAGCGGCCGAGTAAGGCGCTCGCTGTGAACTGAGTGTCGGCGTGGTCCTTGCGGTGGGCGCGCCGATGCATGTGGTCATGGTTATGCTTTTGCCAGGACGTTTCTCCGCACACGCCAACAACGTTGCAAGCGAGGCGTCTAACGTCGTGCCACGCACCCGCAGCACCCCGGCATCCCGACACCCGCACCCCCGTCAATCCACCACTTCCACCTTGCGCCGGCTCCGCTTCTTCTTCATCAAGCCAAGCACGCTTTCTGCAAACGCCTCAGGCCGGCCTTCAAAGCAGCGCTCGACCGCCTTCGTATCGATCAAACCCTGTCGCAATGCGGTGCGCTCGTCGTGCCCGTCGATCATTCGCACCGCCGCTTCGATATAACTTTCGATGGTCTCGGCTATGGTCCACGGCGGCATGCCCACGCGCTCGAACAGCGCGCCGTCGATGCACTCGAACACTTCAGGCCCGCGCTTGCACACGCCAGGCAAACCGAGCGTGAGCGCGTCGACGATGCCATTCGTATTGCCGAACGGGAACGGGCTCAAAAAAGGTCCGCGCGATTCACACAGTCCAGGTAGCTCGCGTATTGATGAAACCCGTGGACGACCGCGCCCGGCAGTGAGCGGCCGATAACCTCGCGCATATGATCGAGCGCGAGCCCGGCGTGCACGCCGCTCATGAAATGAAACTCGACGGGCGTGCGGGCACGCGCGCCGATCTCGCGGCACGCATCGAGAAACGCGGGGTTGAGCTTCATCGCGCTGGCCGTAATGATCACGTGCACCGTGGCGCGCGGCGGCGCAATGATCGGGACGATGTCCGGCAGCGCCACCGAGTGACGGTACGGCTGCCCGTCTTTTGGCAACTTCATCAGGCGTTCGCTGAAGCACGCGGGATCGCCGACATAATCTTCCTCGACGCTGACATAGTCGATCTTGTCGGAGTGCGTGGTAGCCGGATGGCCGAGCCCCGCGATCTGCAGCGGCGCGACCCGCAGATTCGACATGAAGATGGTCATGACGAACATGCCGACGCTCGGCATATACAGCACGTCGGGTTTCTCGCGTTCGGCAAAGTCGCGAATGGTCCGCAGACATTCGCCGATGTACTCGGGCTGCTCGAGTTCGATGAAACGGTCGAACACCGCGCGCCCGATGTCGTCAGTCGCATAGCCGAAGCCGAAGGCCACCACCTCGAAATGCTCGCGCGCGGCTTCGAGCGTGCGCGAGTGCGTGCGGTAGATGGAATGCGCGCCGCCGAACCACTCGAGCACGACCAGCATCAACGGCTTCTTGCGCCGCTTTGCGTTGCCCGCCTGCTTCGCGTTCGCGTTCGCCGTGGCTGCTGCGCGCGGCGCCGCCACGTCGGTCAGGCCCAGTTGCGCGAGCTTGCGGCGCACCAGCACATTGATGTCCCGCTTGATCTCATGACGGCGAGGCGTGTGTGCGTAGCTGCAGAACATGTAGGCGTTATGCAGCAAGGCGGTGGGCAGATCGTCAAGGTCGTCTAGCTGTTGCAGCTTGCCGGGCAGCCATTCGATCAACGCCTCACGCTTGACGTGCGCGCTTGCCGAGCCCTTGAAAACCGGCGCGAGCAGGACGAGCGCGAGGCACGCCGCGAGCACTTTGTCGTAAGCCCACAGCGCGGAGAACTCGAGTTCGAGCTCCGACTCCGTCGAATACAGCACGCACAGTTTCTCGACGAAGCTGTCGCCCGCCAGAAACTGCCGGTCTTGCGCGCCGCGCGGGTTGAGGTGGCAGGCGACATGATCCGCATTGCCGAACGGCGTGGCCGAGAACACCAGGCCGACCCATTCGTGCAGCGTGAGAAAGAGCCTGAAGCATTCGACGGGCGGCTGGAATTCCGGATCGGCGAACAGCGTTGAAGCCGCGCTCGCGAGCCGCGTGCAGAAGCGCTGCTGCTGCTCCGCGGGCGTCAAGCCGCTCATGCCCGACGCAAGAAAGCTCTCGTCCAGCACGCCGCGCTTGTTCTGAAGCAGCGCGAGCGCGCACAGAAGCTGGATAGACGCCCGGATATGCTGCCGCGTAAAAACGAGCTGCTCGAAATCGTCGAGCGAGAAAGTGGGTTCGGCGGCTTGGCTGGCTTGGGTGGCGTCTTGCATCGGATAGCGAATGGCAGTTATGCATGACTAACTATCTTCAGGAAGCATTCTTGAATGCATTCCTGAAGCGTTAGCCGCGAACGGCGATTATCGCAGCCACCCCATACCGAATTTGCGCTGTCCGTCAGTTTCTGAATTTTCGGCAGTTTAAATGCGGTCTTACCTTCAGAACGCGTAGTACGGACCCGGTCCCGCCGACGTCGCGCGCGAAGCAATCGCCGTGTACACGCGCCGGCCGAAGAAGAACGGTAAGCCCCAGTCGAAGCCGCTCGCAGCCGCACCCGCGATATTGTTGAAGGCGTTATTGCCCGACGCAAAGAGAGCGCGCGAATTGCCGATAGCGAAGGTCACCGTGTTCGACGCGCCGTTCGTTCCGGCGATGCTCGCGCTCGCCGCTTGCGTCGAACTCGGGCAATACCAGAGGCCGCACTGCGGCAGTTGCGTGTCGCGATAGAAGAGCCCGTTCGAACCCGTATCCAGATAGCTTTGCGAAAAGGTCTGGCCGTTATGCGTCGTGCTGACGTAGCCGGTTTGCGAATTTCCCTTGAGCACGCCCGCGCTGCCGAGCGTGTTGTTCGCCTGCGTGTCGATGCCGAAGATCATCGAACCGGACACGGTCAGCGCGCCGCCGTCGGGGATCGCGGGAAGGTCGATCACCACGCCGTTGTTATCGAGTGCGAAGCGGCTGACCGGATTGGCCACCTGCTGCGCGAGCGGCTGGGCGCTTGCCTGGCAGGCGCCGCTCGCGTCGCAGTTGTAGTACCAGCGGGGCAGCGCGGCGTTCGCGCAGGCGCCGCCGCAGTCGGCCGCGAACACGCCGACGCCGAGAATGCCGTTGGCGCGCAGTGTGTCGACGGTGAGCATCGACGGGCCCGAGGCGGCGCAATCCGCGGGCACCGACGGCACCGAAGGGTCGGCTATCAGATGGATCGGGATCGACGCGGCCAGTTGTCCGGCCATGCGCACGTCGGCGCTGCGCACCGCGCCCCATGCATAGCCGCTGCCGAACACCGCGCATTCGCCCGATACGCCGCCTGATATGCCGCCCGACACGCCGCTGCCCGACGGCACGGCGTTCAGCGGCAGGGTCACCGGCAACGCGGACGCGACAATGCGCAGACCGTGCGAGCCGGTGTCGACCTGAATGTTGTCGATGGTCGCGCAGTTGTCCGTGCCCGGCTGGCAGACCGTGACGCTCGTCGTCAACATGTTGCGCGTGAGGCGCGGCGCCGCGTGCACGACGATCGGCTGAACGTTCGGCGTATTTGATTGCGGGACCGAGGTGCTGCTTGGGCTCGACACGGCAGGCGGCGTTGAGGCAACAGGAGCGCTAGCCGTGCCGGCTGGCGCGCTCGCGCCGGATGCGGTCGCGGTGCTGCCGCCGCCTCCGCCTCCACCCCCGCAAGCCGCGAGGACGGTGCAGACGGAGAGCAGGGCGCAAAGGGAAGGAGTGGGTTTCATGGCGTCAGGGAGTCAGCGGTTGGTTTGCTGTGGTTGTTGCTGCTTGCTGCGGCGCGTTTCGCGGCTCGAGCGCCCGCTCAGAGAGGAAGTCCCCAGGCCCATCCACGCTGCGACAGACCGGCTTTCTCAACGCGGCCGTACCGACCCGCGGACGCATCCAGGCGCGAGCGGATGCCCGTCAGCGAAGATCGTCGGCGGTCACGCCCGGCGGCAACGCGCCGGGCAGCCAGGCGCGGCCCGCGTAGCCGCGCATCGGCCCGCCCGACTCGACGACCACGTCTGGCCGCACGACGCGCGACGCGTGCAGATTCCCGTCCGGCGCCGCTGCCGCCTCCGCGGCTCCCGTGCGGTAAGAGTCGGCGTACTTGCCGAGCAGGCCGGCCAGATCGGGCATCGTCGGCCCTTGCCAGGTGTAGGCGACGATTTCGCCGCCGTTCGTCGCGTACTCGTTGATGGTCCTGTTGCCCGCATCGGTCGATGTGCGCAGTCGCAGCGCGCCGTTCAGCAGGCTTTGTTGTGCGCTCTCGCCTGATTTGGCCGCAATCACAGCGCCGAGCTGCGCGCAAGCGCTCGCGCTGCTGCATAACGCCGTCGCGGCAATCAGAGAGGCGGCGACACGATGAGAACGATGTTTTTTGTACATGATGAGGTCTCCTGCGCGCTGCTTCTGGGTTTTGTCCTACGTCAATTTGAAGATAGCACCCGCGTCGCAAAACTAAGCGTGGTGCGCGTTTCATCGCGTGACGTCATCCCAAAATTGGGCGGAGGCCGAATCGAAAAGTGCCTTTTAAAACAATGTTCTGACGACAAACTTGCAGATGTCTGACAGACCATTAGGAATAGTTGTGGAACGTTAAATGTGGCCCGGCAACAGAGCGCGCAGAGCGGGCAAACCCCAGTTTTTGCACAGGGCCCGCCGGGATCGGTAAAATGTTGGGTTGATCCACGGAAACTTGCCGTGGCGTAGCGGAAGGATTCCCCGAACATGACTCATCTTCGTCTTACCAAGCGGTTTGCAGTAATGCTGATGGCAGGCGGGCTGGTCGCCGGCTGCGGCACGTCGTCGCCGACCAAAGTCGACTACAAGAGCGACTCGAAATCGAAGCAGGCTTCACTCGCCGTCCCGCCGAACCTGATCGACGAGACGGCCGATCAGCGTTCGCTGCCTCCGCAAGGCGGCGAAACCTCGTTGTCCGCGCTGCGTCAGGTGCAGGCCCAGGCACCGGCGGCCAACACGGTGTCCGTCGTGCCGGCCGTGAGCGGCATGCACATCCAGCGCGACGGCACGGAAAGCTGGCTCGTGATCGACAGCAAGACGCCGGCTGAGGCGTGGCCGCAAATCCGCCGCTTCTGGCAGGAGCAGGGCTTCCTGCTGGTCGTCGATCAGCGCGACAAGGGCGTGATGGAGACCGACTGGAACGAAACGCACGCGCAAATCAACGACGGGCTGATCCGCAGCACGCTGTCGAAGGCGATGGGCAACAGCTACGTCACGTCCGAGCGCAACAAGTACCGTACGCGCCTCGAAACGGCGCCGAACGGCGGCACGTATGTGTTCATCAGCCAGAAGGGCATGCGCGAGGCGCTGACCGGCACGAACAACGATTCGAGCACGTGGCAGCCCAAGGCGAACGATCCCGGCCTCGAGCAGGAATATCTGAAGCGCCTGATGGCGGCGCTCGCGCTCGCCGATTCGCGCGCGAAGTCGGGCGGCGCCGACACTGCGGCGTTGTCGCCGGCTGGCGCGCAGGTAGCGCCCAATGCCGCGGCGAACGGCGCGAAATCGGCGGCTGCGGCCACGGCGGCGCAGAACGTGATGCTGTCGGCGCAGCAGCCCGTGCGCGATCCGGATGCGGCGAACGGGCCGGGGCAGTTGTCATCGAACGAACTGACGCTTGGCGAACCGTATGATCGCGCCTGGCTGCGCGTGGGCCTCGCGCTCGACCGCAGCAACTTCACCGTCGACGACCGCGATCTGACGCGCGGCCTGTACTTCGTGCGCTATGTTGATCCGAAGGACATGACGTCGGCTGAACAGGGCTTCTGGAGCCAGGTGTTCCACGGCAAGAAGGAGAAGGTCGCCAAGCAGTATCGCGTGAACGTGCGCGCGCTGACGCCGGACCAGACCCGCGTGGCCGTCGTCGACGACAAGGGCGGTCTCGACGAAAGCCCGCAGGCAAAGCAGATCCTGACGCTGATGGCCGATCAGTTGCGCTGAGGCAGGCGCGCCGCTGCGCGGCAGCGGCGGCAAGCTGTATGAAAAAAACCCGTCCGGGACATTCTTGTCCCGGACGGGTTTTTTATGGCTGTGGCCTATCCCGACACTGTTCCGCGATTCGACGTCACGTTACTCCGCTGACGTTACCCCGGTGACGTAACTCTCAGAGGCGTTGCGACAGCGTGCCGAAGCCATCACAAGCCACGAAAAATGCAGCGCCAATTCAACGAGTTACTGCCAATCTCTCGCGTTTAATCCCAACTGGCATACATGCTGCTTTAGAAGTACATGGGGCCGGATTCCCGTGGCCTCACCCAGGCGAAGTCCCTTCTCAACCGCGCTTTTCATTCCATCGAGCATCGGCCGTCAAGCCGATGCCGAGCCCGATGACGGCCGCGCGCTCGACGCGCGGGCCTCGGTGGCCCCGTCGCCTATCCTCGTAGGGCGACGGTTTTTGCCCGCACTCCGGCGGAGTGCGGGCTATTTTTTGCGCCGGCCCACGCAGCCGACCCCAACAACGCGTTCACGTATCGGCGCGCCGCGTCCCCAGCCACGGCAAGCGCTTGATGACGCCCGTCGCCAACGCCGTGCCCACCAGAATCACGCCGCAGCCTTCGAGCATGCCGGCCGACACGCCTTCGCCGAGAAACAACGCGCCCCACAAAATGCCGAAGATCGGAATCACGAACGTGACGGTGATTGCCCGCGCCGGTCCCGCGACCGCGATCAGGTGGAAGAACAGCATGTAGGCGACGCCCGTACACGCGACGCCGAGCGCGATCACCGCGCCCCACGCGTGCAGCGAGACCGGCGCGCTCGGCCAGTAGATCACGGCGAGCGGCAACAGCACGATGGTCGCGCCGGTCATGGTGCCGGCCGCGACGGTCAGCGCGTCGACGCCGGTCAGGTAGCGTTTCGTGTAATTGGCCGCGATGCCGTACAGCAGCGTTGCGCCGAGCGCGGCGCCCGCTGCGAGCGCGGTGGTCAGCGGCGTCGCCGCCGAGCCGCTCGGCGTGGCGATCTGATCCCACACCAGCATCAGCACGCCGAGGAAACCGATCGCGAGGCCGAGCGTGCGCAGTCCGGTCAGCCGGTCACGCAGCCAGACGAAGGCGACGAGGCCGCCCCACAGCGGCGTCGTCGCGTTGATCACCGACGTCACGCCGGCGGACAGCGTCAACTCCGCATACGCGAACAGGCAGAACGGCGCGGCCGAATTCAGAATGCCCACCACGAGAAGCGGGAAAGCTCGCGTGCGCAGGATCGTCGCGGATTGTTGCAGCGGACGCCGTGCGAGCAGCACGACGATAAGAAACGCGGCGCCGATGCCGACGCGCAGCGCCATTAACGGAGCAACGCCGAAGTCGGTCACGCCGACGCGGATGAACAGAAAAGACGCGCCCCACAAGGCCGCGAGGATCAGCAACTGGAAGAGGTTTTTGGCATTCATTATGGTGGCGTCGCGCGCGGTTGAGTCGAGACGCCTGTGCATCGTAACAGCGCGATTACCCGAAACGTTTCACGTCTGAATGAAACGGCAAGTATCGGGAGAGGACGTCTGACACACGTGATCGTAAGCGTCGCGGCGAGGCGCGCATAGCGAGCAATTCTCACGCTGATGTGAGAAATATTGCGATCACCGGGAGGGAGGAAGATGAGGCGCCGGTGCGACCGGCGCCTCGCGTCTACGAGAAAATTTTCGGCTGTATGTCTGGCGGTGGAGCAACCCGCCAGAGCCGCCCAACAACCGTCAATGCGGAATCATCCCCTGGAGCAGGTTCTGCTGCAGCCAGACCAGAATGCCGAGCAGCACGGTCAGCAGAATCGAGTGCTTGAAGGTCTTCGCGAACACCACGCCTTCCTTGCCTTTCAACTCCGTGGTCGCGACGCCCGTCGAAATGTTTTGCGGCGAAATCATTTTGCCCATCACGCCGCCGGACGAATTGGTCGCCGCCATCAGCACCGGGTTCAGGTTCAACTGATGCGCTGCGACCACCTGCAAATTGCCGAACAGCGCGTTGCCCGATGTGTCGCTGCCTGACAGAAACACCGCAACCCAGCCGAGGAATGCGGACACCAGCGGAAAGAACGGTCCGACGGACGCGACGCCGAGTCCGAGCGTATATGTGAGACCCGAGTAATTCATCAGATACGCGAGTCCGACGATGGTCGCGACCGTCAGAATCGCGATGCGCGTCTGCACCCACGTATCGGCGATGGCCGCGCCGAATTCGCGCGCGCCGAGTCCGACCACGAGGCTCGTAATGATCGCCGCCACCAGAATCGCGGTGCCGGTCGCGAGCGGCTGGAAGTCCCAGATCGCGCCGTACGGCGTGTTGTACAACGTGATGAACACGGCCTTGTCGAGCCCCGGCCACGGAATTTTCACGTCGCCGATCAGGAAGATTTTCGCCACCGTCCAGACGATCACCACGACGGACACGATGATCCACGGATACCAGCCCTGGCCGCCGCCGATCTTGCTGCGCACTTCGCCGGCCCGGTCGATGTCGATCGCGAACGCCGGGTCGACCGCCGGCTTCCACACGCGCAGGAACGCAATGGTGACTATCAGCGAGACCATCGACGACAACACGTCCGTCAGACTGTAGTTCACATAGTTCGACGAGACGAACTGCGTCAGCGCGAAGCTCGCGCCGGAGATCAGCAGCACCGGCCAGATGCGCAGCATGTTGCGAAAGCCGGCGTACACGGCGATCACATAGAAGGGCAGCAGCAGCGCGAAGAACGGCAACTGGCGACCGACCATTTTCGCGAGCAAATCGGCCGGCAGATGCGTGACCGCGCCGAGCACCGTAATCGGCACGCCGAGCGCGCCGAACGCGACCGGCGCGGTGTTGAAGATCAGCGTGAAGGTGAGCGCCTCGAGCGTCGGAAAGCCGAGCAGGATCAGCAGCGAACTGGTGATCGCGACCGGCGTGCCGAAGCCCGAAATGCCCTCGAGCAGCGCACCGAACGAAAAGCCCACCACGACGAGCACGACGCGCCGGTCGTTCGGCAGATTGTCGATCATCCACATGCGGAAGGCGGTGAAGCGGCCGGAGCGCTGCGCGATGTTGTACAGCAGGATCGCGGTGAACACGATCCACATGACCGGCCAGCACGCGAACACGGCGCCCGCCGCGACGGAATCGAGCGCGAGCCCCACCGGAAACTTCCACCCGGCAATGGCGACGATCAGACCGACGACGAGTCCGGCGAGCGACGCCTGCCACGCAGGCCGGCGCGCCCAGCCGAGCAGCACGAGCACGACAATGATCGGCAACGCCGCGACGAGAAACGACGCGAGCAGTGAATCGCCGATGGGGGTGAGTAGTTGATGAAACATCACGTCTCCTTCGTTGTTGTTCGAAATCGACGCGAGATTGCCAATGACGGGACGCGTCGCTGGTGCAGGACGGATGAGCGCCGCCGGGCACGAAAGCGCCAGGCGGCTCGCTTTTAAACGCTTACTGTGTGAGGCTTAACCAAGCATAGAGCCCGAGGCCCGCGCGTCAAGAAGGGAAACTACGGGAGGAGCGAAAGCTCAGTGATGATGACCGTGCCCGCCGCCGCCCCACGACCAGCCGAAGCCGATCGACACGGCCGGCCCATACCAGCCCGGATAGCCGTAGCCGTACCAGGCCGGATAGACCGGTGGCGGATAGTAGGCGGGATAAGCCGGCGCAACGTACACCGGCGGCTGCGCGACCACATACGCGGGCGGCGAAGCGGCCGCGCCGGGCTGCGGCTGCTGGCCATATTGCACTTGCGCCGACTGCTGCTGCATGGACTGCGCGCCCTGCGAGTCGCCGGTCGTGCCGAGCGGCACTTCACGCTGGGCAGCGCTCGCTGGCACGGTCGCGTAATACGACGGATAAGCGGCGTAATAGCCGGGGTAGTAGCCGTACGGGTAATAGCAGCCCGACAGCAGCAACGCGCTCGCAGCGCCGCTCAACGCGAGCCGGCCGCGGCCGATGCGCCGGCGAGGCGCAACCGTCGCGAACTGCATGCGAATAGTATGAAAAGTGTCGATGACGCGGGACTTCATGGCGCGCTCCAGTTTGCAAACAACGCAGCCGACGCCGTCGTCGGTACGTTATCGCACGAGCTTACGCCGACGGCGCGCGAGGAGGTTTGCAAAACCGTAACGGCGTATTTCGCCTCATTGCAGCCGCGCGTTGCGGCTCTTCATCCAGCGCCGTTTCGATGCGGCACATCCGCATAGATTGTGAGCAAAGCGGACGGGGCATGGCGCCCGGTCCGCTTTGCCCGGTCATACGAGGCGATTACTTGCCGACCTGGTTGCCGATCACGCCGCCGACGGCCGCGCCGCCCAGCGTGGACAGCGCGCTGCCGCCGATCACGGCACCCGCCGCGCCGCCGACGCCCGCACCGATCGCGGTGTCCCGTTGCCGCGTCGTCATACCCTCACACGCGGAAAGGCTTGCGACAACCGCGACGATCATCGCAAGCGAACCTATCTTACGAATCGATCTCATGATGTTGACTCCCTGTTGTAATCCGAAACCGCCTGTCGTTATTGTTCGTTCGCTTTGATCTTATCGCCGGAACCGGTTTCCAGATGTATGCGGTTGTCAGCAGACTGACGGTTTCGTAATCAAATGTTTCCCTGGTTGCAGCATTGCGTGTGCCTGACCTAAGCACCAAAAAAAGCCCGCAAGCGCGGGCTTTTGCGTGGCGAAAGGTTGCGCGCGCATCGAGTGGGCGACGGCATGCGCCCCACGCGATGCGCGAACGCATCACTGCCGCTGGTAAATTTCAGCGCCTTTCTTCATGAACTCTATCGACTTCACTTCCATGCCTTTCTTCAGCGCTTCGTCGTCGGTGACGCCTTGCTGCGCGGCGAACTCGCGTACGTCCTGCGTGATCTTCATCGAGCAGAAGTGCGGGCCGCACATCGAGCAGAAATGCGCGACCTTCGAGGAATCTTTCGGCAGCGTTTCGTCGTGGAATTCGCGCGCCTTGTCCGGGTCGAGGCCGAGGTTGAACTGGTCTTCCCAACGGAATTCGAAGCGCGCCTTCGAGAGCGCATTGTCACGCACCTGCGCGCCCGGATGACCCTTCGCCAGATCGGCGGCATGCGCGGCGAGCTTGTACGTGATGATGCCGGTCTTCACGTCGTCCTTGTTCGGCAAGCCGAGGTGTTCCTTCGGCGTGACGTAGCAGAGCATGGCCGTGCCGAACCAGCCGATCATCGCCGCGCCGATGCCCGACGTAATGTGGTCGTAACCCGGCGCGATGTCGGTGGTGAGCGGCCCGAGCGTGTAGAACGGCGCTTCGTCGCACCATTCCAGTTGCAGGTCCATGTTCTCCTTGATCAACTGCATCGGCACGTGGCCGGGGCCTTCGATCATCGTCTGCACGTCGTGCTTCCACGCGATCTGCGTGAGTTCGCCGAGCGTCTTCAGTTCGCCGAGCTGCGCTTCATCGTTCGCGTCGTAAATGGAACCGGGGCGCAAGCCGTCGCCGAGCGAGAAGGCCACGTCATACGCCTTCATGATTTCGCAAATGTCTTCGAAATGCTCGTACAGGAAGCTTTCCTTGTGATGCGCGAGGCACCACTTCGCCATGATCGAGCCGCCGCGCGACACGATGCCGGTCATGCGCTTCGCCGTCAGCGGCACGTATTGCAGACGCACGCCCGCGTGAATCGTGAAGTAGTCGACGCCCTGTTCGGCCTGCTCGATCAGCGTGTCACGGAAGATTTCCCACGTCAGGTCTTCGGCCTTGCCGTTGACCTTTTCGAGCGCCTGATAGATCGGCACCGTGCCGATCGGCACCGGCGAATTGCGGATGATCCACTCGCGCGTTTCGTGAATGTGCTTGCCGGTGGACAGATCCATCACCGTGTCGCCGCCCCAGCGGATCGCCCACGTCATCTTGTCGACTTCCTCGCCGATCGAAGACGTCACGGCCGAGTTGCCGATGTTCGCGTTCACCTTCACGAGGAAGTTGCGGCCGATGATCATCGGCTCGCTTTCCGGGTGATTGATGTTGTTCGGAATAATCGCGCGGCCGCGCGCCACTTCTTCGCGCACGAATTCCGGCGTGATTTCGGTGACGCCGTTCGGACCGAACGCGCTTGCACCGAACGCCTGGCCCGGATGCTGGCGGCCCATCATCGCGGCGAGCTTTTCGCCGTTCGGGCCGCTCGTCTTCAGGCTCTCCAGATATTCGGCGCGGCGCTGGTTTTCGCGGATCGCGATGTATTCCATCTCCGGCGTGATGATGCCTTTACGCGCGTAGTGCATCTGCGAAACGTTTTTGCCGGGGATCGCGCGGCGCGGCGTGCGATGCAGGCCCTGGAAGCGCAGATCGGCGGTAGCGGTGTCGGCCGCGCGTTCGCGGCTGAAGTCGCTCGACAGACCCGTCAACGCTTCCGTGTCGCCGCGTTCCTCGATCCAGCGCTGACGCAGTGCGGGCAAGCCGGCGCGAATGTCGATCTTCGCGTCGGGATCGGAGTAGGGGCCCGACGTATCGTAGACATAGACCGGCGGATTCTTTTCGCCGCCGAAGCTGTCGGGCGTATCCGCCTGGCTGATCTCGCGCATCGGCACGCGGATGTCGGGACGCGAGCCCGTCACGTAGACCTTGCGTGAGTTGGGCAGCGGCGCGACGGCAGCTTCATCGACGTGGGCGTCGGCGGAAAGGAACTTCGGATTGGCGTTCATGCATGTTCTCCGTGTGTCGGCCGGAGTTAAGCGCAATGACGCCTTGCTCCGGTCCCATTCAATGTGGGGCCGCTAAGCAGGAGACGAGATGGAAGTAGTCGGAATTCGCGAGAGGTGAGGCTAGAGACTGGCTGCGAAATCCGTACGCTTCCCTGCGCTGGCATTATCCAGATCAGGTTCAAAGGGTATTTCTCACCCACGTGGCACGGACCTCCGACTTCCGTGCAACGCAGGACCCCCGCGTTAGCAGCGCACACGATACACCGGGCGGGCGCTGCTTGGCAACCCGCGCGCGATGCGTGAGTGCTAATGCGGGGCAGCGCGCGGTGGTTTGCTCGGCGGCTGCGGGCGGAGAATCGCTGCGCTCTTGCATGCGCGATTTACGCACTATGCTTGTAGTGACGCGGCATGCAGAACGCAGAACGCGGAATGCAGCACGCTATGACGCGCCGCAGCACCGGCACGGGTTGCTTAACGCGTGAAGTCGTCCGCAGCTTCCGGCTGATACAGGATTTTCTCGAGCTTCAGCACTTTTTCGGCGCCGCTCGGCGGCATGAAGTGAATGTGCTCGCCGCGCTTCGCGCCGAGCAGCGCGAGGCCCACCGGCGAAAAAACATTCAGGCGGCCATGAGCGAAGTCGGCGTCGGGCGGATAGACGACCGTCCACGTCATCTGCTCGCCGCTGCTTTCGTCGACGAGCGTGGCCTGCGAGTTCATCGTGACCACGTTCGCCGGAATTTCGCGGGAGTCCACGATCACGGCGCGCTCCAGTACGTCGTCGAGCATCTCCTGAAAACGGGCGTTCGCGCCGGGCGCGGCGGCGTGCTTCTCAAGACGCGCGACGTCGAGTTCGGTGAGGTAACACTGCTTGGTCCTTCTGGTCGTCTTCACGGCGGCTACTCCAATTCGATCTGCAATCTCTGTACGAGAATAGGTCATGCGGATGGGATCGGCCCGGCGCTCCGACAGTCCCTTGAGGGACGACGCAGCTTCAGGCAAGGAGCAGGCTGCGTCAGTCGGGGTGCCGGGCGGCGAGAAGCGGAACCGTTGCCGGCAGAAGCGTTCGCGACGGTTCGCCGGCCCTTTGCGGCGCGAGTTCCACGCGCGCGCAGCCGGTTGCGCCACGAGGGCGCAAGCGGGTGAAGGCACGGGAAGTCGGAAAGCGCATGAGTGGCCGGCGGTTATCGAATGAAGTGGGTGGCGCGCCGCTTGAAAACAGAGTCATGAGAAGACCACAGCAAAGCGGCGCGATCGACACAAGCATGTTAGCACGGCGTCTTTCAGCGACCTTGGCGGACATTTCGTTGTTGTAAGTCGCAGTGTAGAAAGTTGGCGACATCGCGCAAGCATGCTTTGAGGCCGCCCGCAAACAACACAAAACAAACGGGCGAAAAAAATTTGCGGCGCGGTGTCATAACCGGCGACGCGCTTCGACAAACGTGCAGATCCTGATCGGAGCACGTCATGCAAACAGTCATCAAACGCCGGGCGCATCGGCCGTTCAAGCGGGCCGTCGCACTCGTTGCCGCGCTCGCGTTGTTGTGCGCGAGCGGCCTCGTGAGCGCGGCGAGTGCGATGTGCAGCGCGCGCAGTCCCGCCCATCGCGTGGCGCTCGTCGAGCTTTACAGCAGCGAAGGCTGCAATAGCTGTCCGCCTGCCGACGCGTGGCTCGGTCAATGGAAGAACAGCGGCGCCACGCGAAGCGTCGTGCCGCTGGCGTTGCACGTCGACTACTGGAACGGTCTCGGTTGGACCGACCGTTTCTCGCAGCACCGTTTCACCGAGCGTCAGCAGACGCTTACCGATCTTGCCGGCGGCCACACGATCTATACGCCTGAAGTGTTCGTCGGCGGACGCGAGTTGCGGACGTGGTCGCAGCAGGACAGTTTTCAAAGCCGCGTCGACAAGCTGATCGCCGAGCCGGCGCAAGCCAACATCGCGCTCGACATGAAGCCGCAGCCAGGCGGCGCGTTCGATCTCGCGGCCCGCTTCGACAGCCGGACTGCCGATAGCGCAGCACGGCTCGACGCCTATGTCGCCGTCTATGAAAACGCGCTGAGCTCGCAGGTCGGCGCGGGAGAAAACCGCGGCGCAACCTTGCATCACGAGAGAGTGGTGCGGCAGTGGATCGGGCCGGTGCCGCTGGTCGGCGGCAAGCTGCAGATTCGCCGCGATATACGGCTCGACAGTGCGGACGCGAGCGCAAACGCCAATCCGTCAGTCGATAAATTCGGCGTTGTCGCCTTCGTCGAAAACGCTGCAACGGGCGACGTGCTGCAAGTGGCCGATCTACCGCTCTGCCATTGAACGCACGACGCACGCCGCCAATCACAGGAGAGCTTCATGGCCACGCCTCACGTCGTTCGCGGCAACGCGCCGCCTGCCACGCCCGCGAGCGGCGCAATCCATCCGCTGTGGGTGCGCGTCACGCATTGGCTCAACGCACTCGCCGCGATCGTGATGATGCTGTCCGGCTGGCGCATTTACGACGCGTCGCCGGTCTTCGCCTGGTTTCGTTTTCCGACGGAAATCACGCTCGGCGGCTGGCTCGGCGGCGCGCTGCAATGGCACTTCGCCGCGATGTGGCTGCTGGTCTTCAACGGCCTGATTTATCTCGCGATGAATCTCGCGAGCGGACGCTTCGTGCGCAAGTTTTTCCCGATCTCGCCGCGCGCGGTGTGGCGCGATTTCATCGCCGCGTTGACGGGCAAGCTCTCGCACGCCGACTTGCGGGTCTACAACGCGGTGCAGAGATTGGCCTACCTGTTCGTGGTTGTCGATCTGATCGTGCTGGTGCTGTCGGGCCTCGCGATCTGGAAGTCGGTGCAGTTTCCGCTGCTGCGCGAACTGATGGGCGGCTACGACAACGCACGCATCGTCCATTTCTGCGCGATGGCGCTGATGGCCGCGTTCATCGTCGTGCATCTCGCGATGGTCGCGCTCGTGCCGCGTTCGCTCCTCGCGATGTTGCGCGGCCGCTGAGCCCAACGTTCGAAATGTTACGGATACCGAATCATGGATAAGCCATCTGACAAACTGCCGGCAAAAGCCGCCGGCAAACTGGACCGCGAGTCGATCCTCATTGATGCGAGACGCGAGCTGTCGATTCCGTCGCGGCGTCTGTTCGGCAAGCAGTTGTTGTCGCTCGGCGGATTGTCGCTGCTCACAGGCTGCTCGCTCACCGACGACGACTCCGTCAACAAGTTTCTAACGGCCGTGTCGCGCCTGAACGATCGCGCGCAAGCCGCGCTGTTCGATCCGAAGCAGTTGGCGCCGACGTATACCGAAGCGCAAATCACGCGGCCGTTTCCATTCAACGCGTACTACGGCATCGACGAAGTGCCGCAGGTCGACGCGTCCGGCTACACGCTGAAGATCGGCGGACTCGTCACGGGTCAGCGCGTGTGGACCTTGCCCGAGTTGTACGCGCTGCCGCACGCCGAGCAGATCACGCGGCACATCTGCGTGGAAGGGTGGAGCGCGATCGGCCGCTGGGGCGGCACGCCGTTCGGCGAGTTTCTGCGGCGCATCGGCGCGGATACGAGCGCGAAGTACGTCGGCTTCAAATGCGCGGACGATTACTACGAAAGCATCGACATGCCGACCGCGCTGCATCCGCAGACGCTGCTCACGTTTTCCTACGACGGCGAGCGCCTGCCCGCGAAATATGGCTTCCCGATGAAGCTGCGCATGCCGACCAAGCTCGGCTACAAGAATCCGAAGCACATCGTCGAGATGTTCGTCACCAACACGTATCCTGGCGGCTATTGGGTCGATCAGGGCTACAACTGGTTCGGAGGCTCCTGACGCGCGCGGGTCGCCGCATGCGCCGCGCGCGTGCGCGACCTCGGGCGGCAGAAGCTTCGGAAATACGCCGGCTACAGCCGGTTCGATTCATCAACTACAAACGGAGTTATCCCATGAAAAAGATTGCAATCGCAGCAGCAGCCGTCGCCCTTTTGATGAGCGGCGGCGCCGCGTTCGCCCAGGCGAGCGGCGCCATGTCCAACGATGCGATGTCGCATGACACGATGTCCAAGGATTCGATGTCGAAAGACCACATGAAAAAGGACACGATGAAGCACGACAAGATGAAAAAGGGCGACGCGATGGGCATGAAGCACGAGGCGTCGGGCGCGATGAGCAACTGAGCGCAGGCAGAGGCCCGACGCGCCGACGCGCGTGCTCGGGCCGATGCCCGCTGCATAGCCGCCACGCGCGGCGCGAATTCTCAGAGTGAGAGCCGGGGTGCCGTCTGCTCCGGCTTTTTGTTGCGTGTGCACCAAAAGTTACGATTCTTTCGCCTGGCGCGGTGGGCGCTTACTGCATAATGCGATGCGCGCCGTGCATTTGGCGCGCGAGCCGCGAATCGGCCGGAACTACCGGACCGGCACCGCGGTTCCCGTATGGCTCTCTCTGTTAGCCAACCATCGTCTTTCGCTCCACCACCATGTCCGCCAGCCTCGCCCGTTTGACCGCATCGCCGATGCGGTGTCCGCCGTCCCCACAGCGGGAAGCTCGAACGGCGCCGGCGCGTTGACGACATGTCGCAGGAACTTCCAGGCTGGTTTTCTCGTGGTTTTCCGATCCGTTTGCCGCAATCGCGCAACGGACAGATCGCGCTCGCGCTCGGCGTCGTCTATCTCGTGTGGGGTTCGACTTATCTCGCGGTGCACGTCGCGCTCGGCTCGTTCCCGCCTTTGCTGATGTCCGGCCTGCGCAATCTGTTCGCGGGCGTCGGGCTATTCGCGTTCGCGGCGCGCCGCAATCCGGTGTGGCCGAGCGCCGCCGAAATTCGCAATGCCGGGCTCGTCGGCACGATGCTCGTCGGTCTGTCGAGCGGCATGCTCGCGTATGGCATGCGCACGGTCGGCACCGGCACGGCGGCGGTGATGGTCGCGACCGTGCCGCTCTTCGCGACGGTGATCGCGGCGGTGGCGGGGCGCAAGATCGGCAGAGGCGAGTGGTTCGCGGTGGGGCTCGGGCTCGTCGGCATCGCGATCCTGAGTCACGGCGACGACACGCCCGGCTCGGCGGGCGGCAGTCTCGCGATTCTGTGCGGCGCGCTCTTCTGGGCGGGCGGCGCGCATCTCGCCGGCCGTCTCAAACTGCCGTCCGACCTGTTTCTATCGACGTCGCTGCAAATCGGCCTGGGCGGTGCGATGTCGACAATGGTCGCGTGGGTCTCCGGCGAACGCATGCTCGAAGTCCATTTTCTGCC
This sequence comes from Paraburkholderia sp. RCC_158, assembly GCF_041355255.1. Taxonomy (NCBI): domain Bacteria; kingdom Pseudomonadati; phylum Pseudomonadota; class Betaproteobacteria; order Burkholderiales; family Burkholderiaceae; genus Paraburkholderia; species Paraburkholderia sp. RCC_158. The sequence continues at coordinate 447,849 of NZ_JBFUPM010000002.1, forward strand.
GGTGCTGGCGTTCATCTACCTGATGCTGATCGGCACGATGGCGGCTTACGTCGCCTACGGTTTCCTGATACGGCACACGAGCCCGATCATCGCGAGCAGTTGCATGTATGTGAATCCGGTCGTGGCGGTCGCGCTCGGCGCGTTGCTTCTCGGCGAGCCCGTTACGCATTCGACGGTCATCGCGACCGTCGTGATTCTCGTCAGCGTGGGTTTGTCTTTCTGGCTCGATTATCGAAAGAAAGCGCTCGCGTGATGCGCGAGACTGCGCACGAACGGGAGCACGGCGCTTATGGAAAAGCGCGGGCCACGTTGGCGCTTTAAAGCCGCGCGGCCAGTTCGGCGCCTTCGCGAATCGCGCGCTTCGCATCGAGTTCGGTCGCGAGCGCCGCTCCGCCGATCACATGAAAACGCGGACCGCCCGCATCCGCCGATTTTCCACGCGCGGACTCCGTTGGATGCAAATCGCGCAGCGATTCCTGCCCTGCACATACGACGATATGGTCGACCTCCAGCCATTGCTCGACGCCGCCGCGCGCGATCTTCAAACCACGTGCGCCGGCTTCCAGATACGACACGCCGTCCAGCATCTTCACGCCGTTTCTCGCGAGCGTCGCGCGATGCACCCAGCCCGAGGTCTTGCCGAGCCCCGCACCGAGCTTGCCCGCCTTGCGCTGCAGTAACCAGATCTGCCGCGGCGGACGCGCGGGCGCGGGCGGCTTCAGGCCGCCGGGTTCGCTGACAGACAGATCGACGCCCCATTCGTCGAGCCACGCGTCGCGCGGCAGCGGCAGCGGTTCGTCCGCGCGATGCAGCAAAAACTCGCTGACGTCGAAGCCGATGCCGCCCGCGCCGATCACGGCGACGCGGCCGCCCACCGGCGCACCGCGCAGCACGTCGACATACGACAGAACATTGGGCGCGTCGATGCCCGCGATCGCCGGCCGCCGCGGCACGATGCCGGTCGCGATCACGATGTCGTCGTAAGCGCCGGCCGCGAGCAGCGCGGCGTCGACGCGCGTGCCGAGCCGCACGTCGACGCGATGCCGCTCGAGCTGGCTCTGGAAATAACGGATCGTCTCGCTGAACTCTTCCTTGCCCGGCACGCGCATCGCGAGATTGAACTGACCGCCGATGGTTGCGGCCGCATCGAACAGCGTCACGCGATGCCCGCGCGACGCCGCCACCGTCGCCGCCGACAATCCCGCCGGCCCGGCGCCGACCACCGCAACGGAGCGCACTTTCTGCGAACCCGCGAGCGGCCGGTACACGAGTTCGGTTTCGCGACCGGCGCGCGGATTGACGAGGCAGGTCGCGCGCTGATTCCTGAACGTATGATCGAGACAGGCCTGATTGCACGCGATACAGGTGTTGATTTCGTGCGTGCGTCCCTCGGCGGTTTTCAGCACGAACTCGGGATCGGCGAGCAGCGGTCTTGCCATCGACACCAGATCGCCCGCGCCGTCGGCGAGCAAGGCTTCGGCGACGTCGGGCGTGTTGATGCGGTTCGAGACGATCACCGGGACTGTCACGGCGGCCTTCAGCCGCGCGCTCAACGCGGCAAACGCGGCGCGCGGCACCGAGGTGACGATGGTCGGCACACGCGCCTCATGCCAGCCGATTCCTGTGTTGAATATCGTCACGCCGGCCGCTTCGAGCGCGCGTGCGACCTGCACGGTTTCATCCCATGTATTGCCGCCTTCCACGAGGTCGATCAGCGAAAGCCGATACACCACGATGAAGCGCTCGCCGCACGTCTCGCGCACGCGCTCGACAATCTCGCACGCGAGGCGCATGCGGTTTTCGATGCTGCCGCCGTAACGGTCCGTGCGCCGGTTGGTGCGCGGGCAGAGGAACTGGTTGAGCAGATAGCCTTCGCTGCCCATGATCTCGATGCCGTCATAGCCCGCGCGCTGAGCGAGCCGCGCGCAGCGCGCGTAATCGCGCACGGTCTTCTGAATGCCGGCGATGCTGAGCGCGCGCGGCTTGAACTTCGAAATAGGCGACTTCAATGCCGATGCGGACACAACGAACGGCTGATACCCATAACGTCCTGCGTGCAGGATCTGCAGCGCGATCTTGCCGCCTTCTTCGTGAACCGCTTGCGTAAGCCGCCGATGATTGCGCAGATCGAATACCGAGTTGAGCGTACCGCCGAAGGGCAGCAGCCATCCTTCGCGATTCGGCGAAATGCCGCCGGTGATGATGAGGCCGACGCCGCCCTTCGCGCGCTCGCGGAAGTACTCGGCGAGCTTCGGATAATTCCAGAAGCGGTCTTCCATGCCCGTATGCATGGACCCCATCACGACGCGATTGCGCAAGCGGGTGAAGCCGAGGTCGAGTTCCGCGAGTAAGCGTTGGTAAGACATACAGGCTGCCGTTGTAAGTATGGGGTGCGCACGAACGATACACCGCGCGCTCGGGCTCACCATCTGAGGAAAGCTTCTAATGCTCGCCGCATGTTGCCCCGTAAGACATTCTCGCGCCGCGATAAGCCAATTCGATGATCGCGGCACAGCCATTGCTCATTGGGTGCGTCCATCGACATGGACCGCGCCGCGCCTTTAAAACAGGGCGTTGCGTGCAGGGATAGGAGGGAGTGCTTCGCCGAGGACAGCCAAAACGAGACCGTTCGAATCATTGCCGAACACGGTTTCAGATGGCGGCGTCCAGAGCGTGCGCCCGCATATGAATGGGCCAGAAGCCCGACATCGATATAGGTGAACAGAATGAAACTGATTAGAACCATGGCGGCCATGATTGCCGTTGCATCCGTGCTGAGTGCATGCGGCGGAGGCTCCGACGACGTAGGCAAGGAACTGGGTCTGACGAACCCGCAAATCCATTTCGTGCATGCGATCCCGAGCGGACCGGCAGTGGACTTTCTCGTCAACGGCAACGCGCCGTCCGGACAGACGAATATCTCGTACAAGGGCGTGACGAACTTCACGAACATCAACACGGGTTCGACGAATGTCGCTTATGCGGCGACCGGCACCAAGACCGCGCTCGCGAGCGGCAATTTCCCGAACGTCTCGAAGGGCCACGAATATACGGTGCTCGCGTTGCCCGGCACCGCAGCGGCGGACATCGGCCTGATCGACGATCCGTTCGACAAGGGCCTTCTGTCGAATAGCGCGCGCGTGCGCGGCTTCAACGCATCGGGCAACGCGCCGAATCTCGACCTGTATCTCGTGCAGGCGGGCAACACCAACATCAGCACCGTGTCGCCGACCCTGGCGGGCGTCGCGTTCAAGAACGCCGTGCCGGCGAGCGGCCAGGATTCGATCTACGTATCGGGCGGCCAGTATGTGCTGATCGCGACGGCCGCGGGCAGCAAGACGCCGATCTATCAGTCGCAATCGTTCACGCTGTCGAACAACGCCGACTGGCTCATTACGTCGGTGCCGATCGGCGGTGTGCTGAGCCAGCTCGCGGTGGGGCAGATTCATCTGCTGATCGTGCAGAACGGCAATACGAGCACACCGAGTATCGAGTTGTCGAACACGCTGACGGGCGCATAAGCTCGCTAGCCAACCTGCGCGCATCGCAGCGCATGGCATAGCGGCAAGTCCTGGGAGGACGGGGCGGCGGTCCACGCAAGTGGACCGCCGCTTTGTTTTGGCAACACGGGCAACGCACAGCTCACGTTCAACAAGCACGCACAACAAAAAGCCCACTGCGGTTTCCGCGCAGCGGGCTCGATGATGCATTGCATTGCGATGAACCACCCTGCGCCGCAAGTGCGCAGGGCTTCAAGCAACAGCGATTTACTTCGCCTTCTCAGCCTGATTGGTGAGGGCGTCGCCACCCTTCGAGATGTCCTGGCCGGCACCTGCCATCGTGTTGCAGCCGGCGAGCGCGGCCGTGCCTGCAATGAGGAGCAAAGCGATCAGTCGATTCATGGAAGTTCTCCTTGTCGAGAAGGTATCGGTTGACGTGTCCCGCTAGCGGCTCTGCTAGCTGCCGACCGTGGCTTGCGCCAGTCGATCCGGTCTGATTGCATGGTAAAAAAAGGGCGCATGCGGCGCTGTCGGCTGCGCTGCGATTTTGTTGTAGGTGCGCTCTGGTGTTCGCGTCGGCGCACTCCTACAACGATGCTTTTAGTCGTTCTGCCGCGCGCTTGGGTTTGCGTCCGAGTCGCTGGCCGGCTGCGCGGCCGTGCTCGCGCTCGGCATCACGACATGAATGTCGGTGCCGTTCGGCACGCCGCGCCGTATGTCGAATCGTCCGCCATGCGCGGCGACGCGCTGACGCATGCCGAGCAGTCCATGCGTGTGCGTGCGCTTCAAATCCGCAGGCATGATGCCCACGCCGTTGTCCGCAATGTCGAGCGTCACTTGCCCCTCGCCGATATGCAGACCGATCGACACCTGCGACGCGCGCGCGTATTTCGCCGCGTTCGTCAGCGATTCCTGCGCGACGCGAAAGAGCGCGATTTCGGTTTGCTCGTCGAGCTTGATATCGTCTGCGGGAAGCTGCAGGTTCAATGTCCAGTTGTTGCGCTGCGCGGCTTCGTCGGCGAGCGTGCGCAGCGCGGTCACGAGACCGAAGTTCGCGAGCACCGTGGGCCGCATGTCCTCGATGATGCGGCGCTTCAGTGCAATGCCCTGGTCCAGATTGGCGAGCGCGCGCTGCAGCTTGCCGGCGATCTCCGGAGCGCTGTCCTTCAGCTTGCGGTTTGCCCACGCGACGTCCATCTTGCTCGCGGTCAGAATCGCGCCCAACTCGTCGTGCAGCTCGCGCGCAAGCTGCGTCTTTTCGTTTTCGCTGACGGCCTGCAAATGCCAGCCGAGCGCCTCGAGTTGACGGGTCCGTTCGTTGACGAGCTGATCGAGTTCGCCTTGCTGCGTGATCAATTGGCGCTGCACGCGCGCTTGTCTGTCTATCTGAATGCCGAGATTGCGGAACAGCAGAATGAACAACACGATGTTGAGCGCCGAGAGTCCCGCCGCGCACAACGTCGAGATGCGCTGATCGGCGCGGCTCGCGGCGAGCGCATGCTGCGCGCGGCGTTCTTCGTTATCGCGCAGCAGGCTAAGCGTGCTGTCGACGAACGCGGGGTCCACCGCCTGCTCGCTGCTCGTGCTGCCGCACGCGCCAAGCTCCAATGGATGCGGTGCGGCGCGCTGCAACGCCGCCGCGCCCGCGCCGATGCGTGCGTCGATCAGCGCACGAATCTGCGTGAAGCTCGCGAGCTCGGCGCTATCGGCTTTGGGACTGCGGTAAAAGCGCTCGAGCGGCTCTTCGCTGGCGCGAATGCGTGCGGCCGTCGCGCAAAACGCGTGTGCGGCGTCGTCGCGCTTCGTCAGAAGATAATCGCTTTGCTGCGCGCTCAAACGCGATAGCTGGCTCGCCAGTGCACTCAGTTGCACGGTGACGTCGCGGGCTTCGAGCGCCGTCTCGTACTCGGCGGCGATGCGCTCGCGCGCGGTCTCCAGAATGACGAGCCCGCCGACGGTGATCACGATTGCGACCGTCATCGCGATCGCCCAGCTTCGGCTGCGCATCCAGTCGCTCAGACGCGCGGCGGCGCGGCGCGGTTGCGCAGCGGCTTGCGGATTGGTTTGGGCATCGGATTGCGCTTCGGTTTGCGCACGACTTCCAGCCTCGCTTTGCGCTTGCTGCTTCGCGTCATGCGGGACTGCGTTGGGCAAATCAGGCACGTTCTGCACGTTCGACACATTCGGCTCCGTGGACAGCCATAGTGTAGCGTTCGCCGCCGCCAACGCGCGAGCGCTCGCGTGCGCGAATCGGCTCGTCGTAACGCTGCCGTAATCCAATGTAAGCGGATTCTCACACGAAAACCGGAGTGCGTCGGAATGCGCCCGCCGCCGCCGATGGATAGCATGAACCCTGATCCATTCATCGTTCCAGGAGGAAGCCATCATGCTGAAGTGGGCGTTGGTCTTCGCCGTCATTGCCTTGATCGCCGGTCTTCTTGGCTTTACCGGCATCGCGGCGGGCGCGGCGGCAATTGCGAAGTTCCTGTTCGTCGTATTTGTGATTCTGTGCGTGGTGTTCCTCGTGCTCGGCTTTGTGGTGACGAAAAAAATTGTCGATTAGCGCCGCTTGCATGTTTAGCGGCGCTTGAGGCAACGCCAGCGCACGAGAATTCACGCGGATACCAACAAGAAGGAGAGTCGCCATGCTTCACTATGCCATCGTCTTTTTTGTTATCGCGATCATCGCAGCGGTGTTCGGTTTTACCGGAATCGCGGCGGGCGCGGCCGAAATCGCGAAGATTCTGTTCTATATTTTTCTGGTCGTGTTCGTGGTCACGCTGCTGCTCGGCGTGTTCCGAACGTAGATCTGAGCACGACTCTAACGGCGCGTCGCGGGCATGGTCCGCGATGCGCCCATTCCCTCAATACGGATAAAGGAGAAACTCAATGGCGAACACACCTGGCGCCCAGTCGAGCGACCCGTTCGTGATGGACATTCAAAAGATTCGCGACGACGCCCGCAAGCACATGTCGGACGGACCCGTCACGCAAAGTTATGGCGCCGACCGCGAGACCGTGCTGAAGCTGCTCAACGACGCGCTCGCGACGGAGATCGTCTGCACGCTGCGTTACAAGCGGCATCACTTCATGGCGAAGGGCATCAACTCCGAAGCGGTGGCCGCCGAATTCGCGGAGCACGCAACGGAAGAGCAGGAGCACGCCGACCGCATCGCCGAGCGCATCGTGCAACTGGGCGGCGAGCCGGACTTCGCACCCGACGGCCTGAAAACGCGCGCGCATTCCGAGTACAAGGAAGGCGAGAATCTCACGGACATGATCCGCGAGAACCTGGTCGCCGAGCGCATTGCCATCGACACCTATCGCGAGATCATTCGCTATCTCGGCGAGAAGGACGTCACGACGCGGCGTCTGTTCGAAGAGATTCTCGCCGTCGAGGAAGAGCATGCGGACGACATGGCCGACCTGCTCGAGGGTCGCGAGTGATTCGGCGCGGCTGTGGGCGCGGCAGTATGAGCTTGCGGCCGGCGGTAGTGGCCGCAACACAGCCGATAACGTCGAGCGGCCACGCGACGTCATTACAATGTCTGCTTTGGAGCGATTCCATCGTACGGACACCAAGCCGATGATTCGAGTGTTGATAGCCGACGATCATGCGATCGTCCGAGGCGGTTTCAGGCAGTTCGTCGCCGACGAGCCGGACATGTGCGTCGCCGCGGAAGCCGCCACCGGCGACGAGACCATCAGCCTCGTGCGCGAGCAGGCATTCGACGTCGTGCTGCTCGACATCGCGATGCCGGATAAAAACGGCATCGACACGCTGCGCGTCATCAAGCAGGTGCGCCCCGAGCAGGGCGTGCTGATCCTCTCCGGCTATCCGGAGAGTCAGTACGCGATCAACCTGCTGCGTGCGGGCGCGAACGGTTATCTGAACAAGGACTGCGAGCCGGACGAGATCGTGCGGGCGATTCGCGCGGTGGCGCGAGGTCATCGCTATTTATCGGAGGCGGTGGCCGACACGCTCGCCGACAATCTCGACAAGCCGGCGGCGGCGCGGCCGCACGAAGCGCTGTCGGAACGCGAGTTCCAGATTTTCTGCAAGCTCGCGGCGGGGCAGATTCCCACGCAGATTGCCGAAGAACTGCATTTGTCCGTGAAAACGGTGAGCACGTACCGGGCTCGCGTGCTCGAGAAGATGCGGCTGGCGAACAATGCCGATCTCACTTATTACGCGATCAAGAACGGCCTGATCGAATAATGGACGATCGAGAGATGCCGATGAACAGCGAATCGAATACCGTTGCCGGATCAGCCAGTCACGCGCCGTTGCGCGTGCTGCTTATCGAGGATTCGCCGCTGATCCGCCGCAGCCTGGTGGAAGCCATCGACGCGTCCGGTTCGCTGCAAGTGGCCGCGTATGCCGATTCCGCCGACGAAGCCATCGCGCTCCTTGGCGACGAAGCGTTCGACGCGGTGATCGTCGACCTGCAACTGAAGCGCGGTTCAGGCGTGCCCGTACTGGCTTATTTGCAGCGCGAAGGCTTGATCGACTCGGTGTTCGCGGCGGTGCTGACCAACCACGCGCTGCCCGCCTATCGCGAGCGTTGCGAGCAGTATGGCGTGCGCCACTTCTACGACAAGTCGTTCGAATTCGATCGCGTGATCGACGCGCTGCACGAATATGCGCTCGCGCGCAGCCACGGCTGAGCGCTCGCCACACAGCAACAAGCGCAATCAATCTTTTGCGGTACGAGCCTGCAGCGCCAGATGATTCCATGCGGCCAGGCCCGCGAACACCAGACCCGCGACGCTCACGCCCACCCATCCGAACACCGGCCATACAGCGGCGCCCACAGCGGAACCGAGGGCTCCGCCGATGAAATACGCGACCATGTACACCGTATTCACGCGGCTGCGCGCGTCGGGCTTCAGCGCATAGATGCGTGACTGATTCGAAATCTGCGCGGCCTGCACGCCCACGTCGAGCACGATCACGCCGATCACGAGCCCCGCGATGCTCTTCGCGGAAAAGCCGAACACGACAAACGAAATCGCCACCAGCACGATGGACAACGTGATGATCGCGCGCGGTCCGCGACGGTCGGCGAACTTGCCCGCGAGCGGCGCAGCGAGCGCGCCGGCCGCGCCGACGATGCCGAACAGGCCAGCGGCCTGCGGTCCGAGATGAAAGGGCGGCCCGGCCAATAGCAGCGCGAGCACCGACCAGAAGATGCTGAATCCGGCGAAGAGCGCGGCGCCCGTCAGCGACGCTTCACGCAACGCGCGATGTTCGACGACCAGATGCCACATCGACACCAGCAGCTTGCCGTACGACAGCGTGGAAGTCGGCTTGCTCTTCGGCAGACGCAGCACGATCACCACGGCGAGCGCGAGCAACGCGAGCACCGACACCGCGAATACCGCGCGCCAGCCGAAGTATTCCGCGACGAAGCCCGCTGCGGTTCGCGCGAGCAGAATGCCGAGCAGCAGGCCGCTCATCACCGTGCCCACCGCATGACCGCGCTGCGACGGCGGCGCGAGTTCGGCGGCGAACGGCACCGCCTGCTGCGCGATGGTGGCGAGCACGCCGATCGCGAGACTCGCGGCAACCAGGATTGGCAGCGCCGGCGCGGCAGCGGCCACGACGAGCGCGATGCACATGCCCGCGGTTTGCAGCAGGATCAGTGCACGCCGGTCGAAGCGGTCACCGAGCGGCGCGAGCAACAGCATGCCGGCCGCGTAGCCGAGTTGCGTGACCGCGGGCACGACGCCGACCCACGACGCGCTTGCCGGAAACGACTGCCGGAAGTTGTCGAGCAGCGGCTGGTTGTAATAGATGTTCGCGACCGCGACACCGGCGATGGTGGCGAGCAGAAGCAGCAGGCCGCGCAGCGATGGATCGGCGGAAGCGGGGGCGGACGCGTTGGACGTGGACATGAGAGAGGGCGGTCGGCGGACCGGCCCATGCGCGGTCCTCAAGCGTGCCGATCATACCGGAGCGTATCGGATCGTGCTGACCCGCCGCCATTCGGATGCACGGCTCGTTTGTGACAAAAATGCGAGGTTTGATGCGGTGGGGTTCGTAGAATCGGCGGGCTATTTCTGCCCACGTGTTGCCCATTTCTTGCCCACCTCGCACGATCCGATGAAACAACGCACTGTGTGTTCGAGCCGACGTCACGCGCAAGCTGAGCTTGCGCCGCGGCGAATTGGCGGATGTCTGCTGGTCGCGCTAGTCTGCCTTGCCGCGTGGGCGTTCGTCACCGCGATCGCGTTGCGCGATCCGCTCGAAATGATGCTCGAATGGGAGTTGCTCGCCGTGTTCGTTCGCGCCGCGACGCATGGCTGGTATCGCGCGGTGATCGCGATGGTCGGCATGGACGTGGCGATCGGCGCGTTCATGGTCGCGGGCATCGGATGGTTCGCGCTGCTCGCGTGGCGCAGATCGGCGCGCTTGCCGCGGCACGTTCAGGCGTGGCTCGGCGCGATTCTCGCGATGCGAACCGGCGCGTATCTGCTGAGCGATTACATGACGCACGCAATCGGCATCGACATCGCGATTCCGTTTGATGGCCTGATGCAGGCGATCGTCGCGGCCGCGCTGGGGATACCTTATTTCCGCATGTCGCGGCGCGTGCGTCAGACCTTCGTGAACCGCTGAGCTTTACACACAGTACGCGTTCAGTCGATCAACGCGCCTTCCGGCTCATAAAACGGATACGGACCGTCGGCGGCATCGACATACGCGTGATGCGTGACGATGCCCGTCGCCGGATCGTAGCGATGCAGCGCATACGCGGGCGGCTCCATCATGAATGCCGACGGTGCCTCGTCGCGAAGATCGAGCGCGACCTGATGCGCGGGCGCCGGCACCGCGGAAGCGATCGTGCCGCCAAAACGCACGAACATCGAGCGATGCACGTGTCCGCAAATCACGCGCTCCACGTTCGGATAACGCGCGATCAATGCGGCGAGCTTGTCGGCGGCAAGCGGATCGAGCCGCAGCGCATCCATATGTCCGATGCCGCACGCAAACGGCGGATGATGCAGCGCGACCACCGTCGGCTTGCCGTTCGCCGCATCGAGTTGCGCGGCGAGCCACGAAAGCCGCGCGTCGCACAGCGTACCTGCGCTTTGACCCGGCACCATCGAATCGAGTGCGATCAGCCGCAGCGGACCGACATCGGCCGCGTACTGCACGAACGCATCGCCGCCGTGCAGTTCCGCTCGATCGGGAAACGCCGCGCGCAATGCGGCGCGGTCGTCGTGATTGCCGACGAGCAGAAAGTAGGGGATTTGAAGCGGCGCGAGCAGCGTTTTCAGGTGCTCGTACTGTTGCGGTTCGCCCTGATCGACGAGGTCGCCGGTCATGACGACGACGTCCGGACGAGGGTTCAACGCGTTCAGCGCGGCGACGCAGCGCGCGAAGTGCGCGGCCGTATCGACGCGGCGATAGGCGAGCGCGCCGGGCCGCTTGATATGCAGGTCGCTAACTTGAGCCAGCAGCATGGGTAGTCCTTTGTGTTGCGCGCGGTTTAATGCGCGCCTTCGTTACGATAGCGCAATCAGCGCGTCGTGCCCGATCGAAATGCCGACCGGCGTGCCGCGCGCCAGTTCGACGCGGCCCGCGACATCGACGAAGAGCGCATCGGGCGCGGCGCCGCTAATCGTCAAGCGCGTGCGCTCACCGAGAAACGCACTGCTTTCGATGAGGCCGCGCAACTGCGCGTGATCGGGATCGGCGAGGAATGCGTCTTCGGGGCGGAAGAATATTTCGTGCGCCGAGTCCGACTGCGCCGATAGATCCCGATGCGCCGAAGGCAGCGGTACTGCGCCGCCGATGGTCGTCAGCATGCCGCCGCGCCGCTCGCCGGCAACGCGATTGATCGTGCCGACGAATTGCGCGACCGCGCGATTCGCAGGCCGATAGTAGATGTCGCGCGGCGTGCCGATCTGCTCGATACGCCCCGCGCTCATCACGACGATGCGGTCGCCGAGTTCCATCGCCTCCGCCTGGTCATGCGTCACATACACGGTCGTGATGCCGAGGTCGCGCAGCAGCGTGTTCATCTCGCTGCGTAACGCGTCGCGCAGGCGCGCGTCGAGCGCGGTAAGCGGTTCGTCGAGCAGCAGCACGCGCGGCTCGAGGGCCAGCGCGCGAGCAAGTGCGACGCGCTGACGCTGACCGCCCGACAGTTGATCGATCGGTTTATCGGCGTGGTCGGTCAGACGCATCATCGCGAGCAATTCGTCGATGCGTCGCCGTGCGTTTTCCGCAGGCACGCGTTTGATCTTCAGGCCATAGCCGATGTTGCCGCGCACCGTCAGATTCGGAAACAGCGCGTAGCTCTGGAACACCATGCCCACCTGGCGTTTTTCGATAGGCAGCGCGGTCACGTCGTCGTTGCCAAATGCGATGCGGCCTCCGGCGTCGGGCGTTTCGAGTCCGGCGATCATGCGCAGCGTGGTCGTCTTGCCGCAACCGGACGGGCCGAGCAGCACGAGCGTTTCGCCTGCTTCGATGCGCAGATCGACCGGTTCGAGCACACGTGTGCCGCGAAACGTTTTCGCGCACTGCGTCAGCGTGATAGGAATAGAAGCGGGAAAAGAAGCGAGTGTCATGGCGTCGTGATGGACTTCGTAGCGGAAGCGGCGCCGCGTTTTTTCGCCGCGCTGCGTTGGCCGGTCGCATCGACGCCGAGCCATTGCATTGCGACGAGCAGCGGCATCGTCATGATGAAAAAGAGAATCGTGTAGGCGCTGCCGATTTCGATGCGCAACGACGCGTAGGTGTCGGCGAGACCGACCGGCAATGTCTTCGTGTCGGGCGTGTGCAGCATCCACGTCAGATTGAATTCGCCGATGGAAAGCGTGAGCACCGCGAGCGCGCCCGCGACGATGCCCGGCCTCGCATTAGGCAGCACGATGGTCAAGAACCGCTGGATGAAGCTCGCGCCGAGACTCGCCGCGCCTTCCTCGAGCGTGCGCAGATCGCTGCTCGCACACACCGCCGCGACCGCGCGCACCATGAACGGCAGCGTGAACACCACATGCCCGACGACGATAAACGCAACGCTCATGCGAAACATCGTGAAGCCGCCATACACGACGAGCAGCGCCAGCGCGGACGCAAGCCCAGGCAGCGCGATCGGCAGCACAAGAAACTCTTCGATGACGCGCGACAGCCGCGTCTTGCTGCGCGCGAGCACGTAGCCCGCGGGCACGCCGGTCAACAGCGTAATGAAGAGCGTGGCCGCCGCGACTTCGAGCGAGAGAAACACCGAGCCGTGATACTGGGTCCACACCTCGCCGAGCCAGCGCAGCGTGAAGCCGCTTGAGATGCCCTTGAAGTAATTCACCGTGAGACCCGCGAGAATCGACATCACGACCGGCACGATCAAAAATGCGCACAGCAGCAGCGTGACGAGCCACTGGCCCGCCGCGAGCCATGCTCGGCTATCGGGCAAGCGCAGTCGCGAGCGCGGTTTTTTGCCGGCCGCAGCCTCTGAAGAAACAGTGATCGAATTCATGGAGAAGTCCTGCTTGCCGTTTTCGCCGGCGTCATGTTCGACGACGGCGCTCATGCGCTCGCCGCCACAGCGGAACCGCTCACGCTGCGCGCCAATGCGAGCACGGCCCACGTGACGATGCCGAGCACGATCGAAAGTCCGGCCGCTGTGATCATGTTCGCGTTGAGCGTGAACTCGGTGTAGATGGTCATCGGCAATACGTCGATGTCGGTGGCGAGCGTGAAGGCGGTGCCGAATGCGCCCATCGCGGTCGCGAAGCACACCGCGCCCGCCGCGATCAAACCGGGCGAGAGCGTGGGCAACACGACATCGCGCGTGATGCGCCACGGCGATGCGCCGAGCGAACGCGCGGCTTCCTCGAGCGACGCATCGAGCTTCGTCGCCGAGGCCATCACCGTGACGATCACACGCGGAATCGAGAAGTACAGGTAGCCGAGAAAGAGACCGCTCATCGAGTACGCGAACACCCAGCGGTCGCCGGTGAGTTTGAGTGAGAGCGCGCCGATCAGCCCTTGCCGTCCCGCGAGCATGATGACCATGAAGCCGACCACGACGCCGGGAAACGCGAGCGGAAACGTCAGTAACGCGAGCAGCGTGCGCTTGAACGCGAACTCGCGGCGCGCGAGCAGCAAACCGGCGATCACCGAAAGCACCAGCGTTGCCGCCGTCACCGCTGCCGACAGCATGACCGTTGCGCCGAGGCTCGACATGTAGCGCGGATTCGTCAGCATCGCGCGATAGGTGGCGAACGCGTGGCCGTCGCCGCTCAGTTGCGCGAGCGCGCCCATCGGCAACAGCCAGAACGCGATGAAAATTGCGAGCGCCGGCGCAAGCAATGCGATGCGCCAGCGCAGCGGGAACGTGATGTCGTTCAATGCATCACCTGCAAATAGCGTTCGCCGAAGCTCGCCTGCTTCTCGGCCATCTTGCCGAAGTCGACCGGTTTTGCGCGCGCATAGTCGCTGGCCGGCAGGAACTTCGCGGCGGTTTGCGCGCTCATCGCATTCGCGCGCACGGGACGCAGATACGCATCGGCCCACAGTTTCTGGCCTTCGTCGGAGAGTACGAAATCCAGCACCTTCTTGCCGTTCGCTTCGTGCGGCGCGCCCTTCACGAGGCTCATCACATACGGCACGGAGATCGTGCCTTCTTTCGGAATCACGAATTCGACGTTTGCATGGTCTTTATATTTCGCGCGATAGGCGTCGAAATCGTAGTCGAGCAGAATCGGAATTTCGCCGGACATGACGCGCGCGTAGGCCGTTTGCTTCGGCACGATCGGCGCGTTGGCCTTCAATTTGCGGAACCAGTCGAGGCCCGGCTCGAAGTTATCGAGTGTGCCGCCGAGCGCCTGATTCACCGCGACCGCGCCCGCATAGCCGACAAACGCGCTCGACGGATCGAGGTAGCCGATCATGCCTTTGTACTGGGGCTTGAGCAGGTCGGCCCACGAGCGCGGCACCGGCTTGCCTTCGAGCGCGTCCTTGTTGACGAAGAAGCCGAGCGTGCCCGAGTGAATCGTGAACCAGTAGCCTTGCGGGTCTTTCAGGTTCGCGGGAATGTCGTCCCAATGCGCGGGCTTGTACGGCTCGACCACGCCCTTGTCCTTCGCCTGGAATGCCGACGATACGCCGAGATACACGACGTCTGCGACGGGGCTTTTCTGTTCGGCCATCAACTGCGCAATCGACTGGCCGGAGTTCTTGTTGTCGAACGGCACGCGGATGCCGGTCTTTTGCTGAATGGCCTTGATCTGGCTGGCCCAGTCGGCCCATTCCGGCGGACAGTTGTAGCAGATTGCGGTTTCGTCGGCGCGGGCTGTTTGCGGCGCGATGATGGCAAGCGCGGCGAGTGCGGCGCTTGCCAGCACGCCGGCGCCGGCGGCGAATACGGTGGACTGCGCGAGGCGGCGCATCAGCGAGCTTGGCGGCGATGCAAGTCGAAGGGGAGAGCGGATCACTGTAGTTATCCTCACGAAAAAAGATGGCGGGTGGTTGGATCGCCTGTTTTCAGGCAGTTGTTATTCAGGACGCTAGATGAAAGCGCGCATTCGTTTGCGGCGCGGCGGTGTCGTCACGGTTCGAAATCGCGGCGATGGTCGCGCCTTCGCGCAGACTGTGCGGAAGCGTCAGCGCGAGCGGCGCATCGCCCACGCCTTCGTCGCTGCCCGTGACGCGCGCAAGCAAACGGCGCCACGCCGCGCAGCCGATCTCACGGTTCGGCGCGCAGACGCTCGCGAGCGGCGGCGACAGCAGTTCGCCCATCGCGAGGCCGTCGAAACCGAGAATCGACATATCGCGCGGAATCTGCAGACGCGCGCGGCGCAGGCCGCGCATCACGACCATCGCGAGCAGATCGTTGCTGCAGAAAAGCGCGCTCGGGCGATTCGCGCCGTGCGTCAGATGCGCGAGCACCGAGGGCGCGAGTTCGTCCGCGTTGAAGTCGACTTCGAGCGCGGGGGCGGGCATGAGGCCGGCTTGCTGCATCGCCTGTGCATAGCCGAGGTGACGTTGACGCGCGCGGTCCGACGCGGCGAGCGTGCCGGCGAGCATCAGGATGCGGCGATGGCCGTGAGCGATCAGCATGCGCACGCCTTCGTACGCGGCGAGACGGTTGTCGACGGACACCGACGGACGCCGCACCGTGTCGTTGTGCATCAGCACATAGAGGAGGCCGTCGCGATCGAGTTCGTCGAGAAGCGGATGCGTGTCGGCGTCGGTGACTGTGAGGATCAACCCTTCCACGCGATGTTCGCGCAGCGTTTCGATTGCGCGGCGTTCGCGGTCGGCGTCGTATTGCGTGGTCATCAGCATGAGCCGGTAGCCGTGCGTCGCCGCGAGTTCGTCGATGCCTTGCAGACATTCGGCGAACACCGGATTCGCGAGCGTCGGCACGATCACGCCGATCAGGCGCGTGCGCTCGCCGCGCAACTGACGGCCGAGCGGGTTGGGCCGGAAGCGCAGCGCGTCGATGGACTGCCGGACCTTGTCGAGCGTGACGGGGTTCACGGTGTGCGGCGCGTTGATCGCGCGCGAGACCGTCGCGATGGAGAAGCCCGCGTGCGCAGCGACATCCTTGATCGTCGGGGTCATGGTTTCCGCTCGGTGGTGTCCGTTCGATGTAAACGTTTTCGGTGCCGATTATCGGGAACGTTTGTGACCGGGGGATGACTTCGGCGCGGCGGCGGAGTGGAGGGTTTGTGAGGTGGCGGCTAGCGCGATTGATTAGCCCGTTGGTTGGCCCGGCGGCCAATGGTAGAATGCGCGTCCACGCGGTTTTGCCTCCCTCGCCGGGATGATGAAATTGGTAAACATAGCGGACTTAAAATCCGCCGCCTAACGGCTTGCCGGTTCGAGTCCGGTTCCCGGCACCAGAGAACCAGGGCTTTCGGCGCGTGCGTCTCCGATTCAATTGACGCCGCCGCCACTTCAGCACTTCACCCATCTCCTCGCGGCGGATTCGCCCATACTCCTTACACAATCTTTCCTGTGTGGTAGAGTTTTCGCTGCGGTCGAAGCGATGCTCATCTGCAGCGAAGGCGATTAATTCATTAATTGAGAATCCGCGAGAGAGACTTATCGATCATGCATAACCTGAATTGGAAGAGCGACACGGACTTCGAGATGGGTGGCTACATCTTGCGCATGAATTATGAGCACGGTGGCAGCAAATTGAAGTCCGAGGGAAATGAGTTCCTTCTCATGAAGGCAAAAAACTTCCTCGGGCACTACACATCGCTTCGTCCGGAAGAATGCCGAAAAGTACTTGAATTAGGCGTTTATCAGGGCGGCTCCTTCGTCTTTCTGGATCAGCTTTTAAAGCCCGAAAAGATCTCGGCTCTCGAGTTATCGACTACTCCCATCCCCGCGCTCGATGAATACGTCGAGAAGAATGCCGGCCGCGCCAGGCTTTACTACGGGACGTCGCAAGACGACGTAGCTAAACTCCATCAAATCGTCGACGAAGATTTCGGCGGTGAACTGGACCTGGTGGTAGACGACGCTTCGCACTTTTACGAGCAGACGAAAACGTCGTTCAAGACGCTTTTCCCATTGGTTCGCCCTGGCGGTCTTTACATCATTGAAGATTGGAACTGGTCGTTTCAGGATGCATTTCAGGCATCCGATAATGGCTGGTTCCCCGTTCCGTCTCCGGCGAATCTGATGGTCGATCTGCTGGAAGACATGACCCGCAACCGCATGATTGCCGGGGTCGAAGTTCATCGCGAATTGTGGAAGATTCGCAGATCAGACGTTAATACCGGCGAAGTCTTTGCATCGCAAGGACGCAGAGGGCGGTCGATAGGACTCTTGTGACAGCGGTTCGCCGTGCCAACTGCTATTCGTTTGGCGCGGCTAAATCACAAACTCCGCACAAACCACCGCACAGAGCACCGCACTAACCGCCGAAACGTTTCCCGTGTTGCCGGCGCCTGCTTGTGCCTGATTGGTGCCAGCCGGACAACACCGTGATCCCATCCGCGGGTCTACCGCGCCACGCCACGTCGGCCTACGATGACTTCGTGGCGCTCATCGCCGCTCACGGCATCCGCCAGGCGCAAGCGTTCACCGCAGCGTCCACTTCTTCCGTTCCTTGCCAACTTCGTCGCGCATGGGCAGGGCGCGCTATTTGAGAGGCACATCATGTTTTCACCAAAGAACACTGCAATCGCCATGCTCGTCGTCGCGGCTGCGCCTGTCGGCGTGGCCGGTGCAGCGGCGCCCGAAGCCGTCGTGGCGCCGCTGATGGAAAAGGCGCTCGACGATTATCCCGGCAAGGAAGCGCTGATGATCACCGTGACCTATCCGCCGGGTTCCGTCGATCCCGTTCATCGGCATCATGCGCACGCCTTCGTCTATGTGCTGGAGGGATCGATTGTGATGCAGGTCAAGGGCGGCAAGGAAGTCACGCTTACGCCTGGGCAGACCTTCTACGAAGGGCCGAACGATGTCCATACCGTCGGGCGCAACGCGAGCCAGACGCAACCGGCGAAGTTCATCGTGCTTCTTCTGAAGGACAAGGGCGCGCCTGTTCTGGTGCCGGAGAAGTAAGCGCGTTCGTCATACGTCGATAGTCCAAATGTGCGAATCTGCGCAAACCGCTTCAGATTCACAGCGCACCAGCCAGCCACAGCGCGACGTTGACCGAATAGCGGTGAACGTCGCGCAACGCTTGCGGCTCGCTCTGCATCGTGTTTCCAGGAGGCTCGCTCACAAAGCTCGGGCAACCGAGTCGCGCATCCCAGTTGTAGTCGGCAAAATGATGAAAGGTACTTTGCGCGACTGCCGGACCTCCGCGGACCGAAGGTTCGAATGCGACTGCAAGATTGAAACTCTTGCCCGTTGCTTTGCTCTTGCCTCGTGCGATCACTCGGGCGGGTTCGTCCTCAGGAGCCTCGACGGCGCCTTCATGCGGATGTGCCGGCAGGAACCGGATTGCGCCGCCGGGAGAATCGGGGTCCGCTAATACGGGATGCGTGGGGCCCACGATCGCGATTTCCTGGAAGTCTCCGTTTCTGCCCGAGTGAAAATTGGGCCACGAGATGTGGGTCGAGAACGGGTCGTCGGCCACATGTCGCGATGGGTCGGGGTGCCGATTGCGCGTGTGAAAATGGTGCGCCTTGCCCACTCCGCCTAACGTGCAGAGTGAACTGCCCACATCCATGTGATCCCTCGTGACCAGCAGGCCGCGGCCCGCGCGTCGGAATCGCGTGATTCCCTCGCAATCTTCCGAGGTTAGACCGTCGCCTTCGTCGACGGCAAACAACCACAACTCGTCGAACTCGCTCTCATCGAGACGCGAAAGAATCGGGTCCGGCTCCCCGAGCCGCTCGCGGTCGCGAGCAACGACATTGAAGGCCACGCGCCCTTCGGGATCTCGATACGTCCGCAGCAATTCCGCGAGGCGGCTGAATCGCGCAATCGACCAGTCGTTGCTGCTGGGCAGGATGGTCGTTTGAAGCAGGATCTGGATGGTACGCATGATGGTGAATGAGTATGTCGGGACGAGGCGACCAATCGTAGCGCGGAACTGGCCGCCAGGTAGGCGTTAGATGAAGGCGGCTCTGAAATGCGTGCGCCCGGGCGAGAGCCGCCCGGGCAGGATTCGACGCGCACGCCAGTAATGTTTCAGGCTCCGGCCTGCGAGTGACGCAGCCATTCGTCCAGGCCGATGCGGCCCAAGCGCGCGTCGCCCAACGGCACCAGCGACTGGTCGTCGACCAGGCCGCCGAAGTATCGGGCCTCCGGGTCTCTCACGACCTCGCGCGGATCGCCGGCGGCCTTCAGATAGCGGGCGATGATTTCGTTGAACGGCGCTTTTTCCGGGCCGGCAATCTCGACGATGCCGTTGCGCGGCGCCGCAAGCGCCACGTCGGCCACGATCGCGGCAACGTCGTCAGCCGCGATGGGCTGAAACAGGCCGGGCGACACCCTGATGACGTTTCCATCCGCACCCGACTCGGCGATGCCGCCGAGGAACTCCAGGAACTGCGTCGAGCGGATCACGGTGTAGGGGATGCCGGATTTCACGATCAGCTTTTCCTGCGCGACCTTGGCGCGGAAATAGCCGTTCTCCGGCGTCCGCTCGATTCCGACGATGGACAGCGCGACATGATGCTGGACGCCCGCCGCTGCCTCAGCCGCAAGAAGATTGCGGGTGGAAACCTCGAAGAACTCCAGCACGGCCTTGTCTTCGAACGACGGTGAATTGGCGAGATCGATCACCACCTGCGCGCCGGCCAGCGCTTCGTTGAGTCCCTCTCCGGTGATGCTGTTGATACCGCTTCTGGGCGACGCAGCGACGACCTCGTGGCCGTTCTCGCGCAGAATGGCGACAGCCTTCGAGCCGATCAGGCCGGTGCCTCCGATCACGACGATTTTCATGATTGCTGTCCTTTATCGATCATTCGACACCCCATTCGGGTTCGAATGCAGTTGAGGAAAGATCAGGGACGGTTCCCTGCCCTGAGCACGCGCTACGCTCGTTGAATCACATCACGATCATAGGCGGGCCCTGCCTGCTGCGGTAGGCATGCATGGAGACACATGGCGTTGCCGGCCCGGCACCAATCAGGGAACGGATCGGCAGGGGATCACGACCGAACGAAACCTGTAGAAGCGGTGTTTGCGGAGGCAGGCTTGTCTGAAAAATCCCAAACTCTGCACAAACGACCCCCGTAACCACTCCAGACACCCGGGAATGCCTGCACTTGAGCCGCTGCCTTCGCGCGTCGTAGAATCGTCGCACATCGGTTTGGGGGTCCAGCAATGTGCCTGGCTTCTCGTTGCGATTTAAGACGAACCACCGCGCGCCGTCCGGCGCTTTCGCGCTCCGCCTGCCGGGTTGAGGCGAGCGTTTGCCGTGCAGCCGTCGTCGGCGTCGCGCCATGACCCCGCTGATTTCCGTCAAAAAGCTCAGCAAGAGCTTTCCCGGCGTGCGGGCGCTTCACGACGTCCAGTTCGAACTGATGGCGGGCGAAGTCCACGCGCTGATGGGCGAGAACGGCGCCGGCAAATCGACGCTGATGAAAATCCTCGCCGGCGTGTACACGCGCGATTCCGGCGAAATCCTGGTTGGCGGCGAGCCGGCCGAATTCCTGAGCCCGCGCGACGCGCAAGCCGCGGGCGTCGGCATCATTCATCAGGAACTCCAACTGATGAATCACCTCACGGTCGCGCAGAACATCTTCATCGGCCGTGAGCCGCGCGGGCGGCTCGGCCTCTTTCTCGACGAAGACAAACTCAACATCGCGGCGCGCGAAATTCTGTCGCGCATGCATGTGAATCTCGATCCGCGCGCGATGGTCGGCGAGCTGACCGTGGCGAGCCAGCAGATGGTGGAGATCGCCAAGGCGTTGTCGTTCGACTCGCGCGTGCTCATCATGGACGAGCCCACGTCCGCGCTCAACGACGCCGAAATCGCCGAGCTGTTTCGCATCATTCGCGAACTGAAGGCGCGGGGCGTCGGCATCGTCTACATCTCGCACAAGATGGACGAACTGAAGCAGATCGCCGACCGCGTCACCGTGCTGCGCGACGGCGAATATGTCGCCACCGTCGACGCCGCGAACACGACCGTCGAGGCGATCATCGGCATGATGGTCGGACGCACCTTGAGCGACGCAACGCCCGCCGCGCGCGATGCGGCGCAAGGCGAGACCGCGCTCGAAGTCAGGCATCTGAACGCCGGGCCGCTCGTGCGCGATGTGAGCTTCACGTTGCGCCAGGGCGAGATACTCGGCTTTGCCGGTTTGATGGGCGCGGGCCGCACCGAGGTCGCGCGCGCGGTGTTCGGCGCGGACCCCGTCGAGTCCGGCGAAATCTTCGTGAAGGGCGCGAAAGCGTCGATTAAAAATCCAAGCGATGCGGTCGCGCACGGCATCGGCTATCTCTCCGAAGACCGCAAGCGCTTCGGGCTTGCAACGGGCATGGACGTCGAGTCGAACATCGTCATGTCGAACCTGCGCAATTTCCTGTCGCTCAACTTCTTTTTGCGCCGCGCGCGGATGCGCCGCCGCGCGAGTCATTTCATCAATCTGCTGGCAATCCGCACGCCGTCGGCGAGTCAGGAAGTGCGGCTCCTGTCCGGCGGCAACCAGCAGAAGATCGTCATCGCCAAGTGGCTGGAGCGCGACTGCGACGTGCTGTTCTTCGACGAACCCACGCGCGGCATCGATGTCGGCGCAAAAAGCGAGATCTACAAACTGCTGCGCTCGCTCGCGGACGAGGGCAAGGCGATCGTGATGATCTCGTCGGAGCTGCCGGAGATTCTGCGCATGAGCGACCGCATCGTTGTGATGTGCGAGGGCCGCATTACCGGCGAACTCAGCGCGAAAGAAGCGACGCAGGAGCGCATCATGCATCTGGCCACGCAGCGCCAAACCCTGAAAGCGGCGTGAGCCGCGAGAGGACGCTATGACAGTGCAATCCGATTCCTCCGCGCTCACCGGCGCGCGGCGCCTGAGCGGCCTGAAGGCCCGCATCTTCTCGCCGACGGCGTTGCAAAAGATGCTCGCCTTCGCGAGCCTCATTCTGCTGCTGGTGTTTTTCAGCTTCGCGTCGCCGGCATTCATGCAGATGGACAACATCCTCGGCATTCTGCAGGCGACGGCGGTCAACGGCGTGCTCGCCATTGCGTCGACCTTCGTCATCATCACGGGCGGCATCGATCTGTCGGTCGGCACGTTGATGACCTTTACCGCGGTGATTTGCGGCGTGTTCCTCACGTATTGGCATCTGCCGATGTGGCTCGGCGTGCTCGCGGCCATCGGCACGGGCGCGATCTGCGGGACGATCTCCGGCACGCTCACCGCGAAGATGAAAATCCCGCCGTTCATCGCGACGCTCGGCATGATGCTGCTGCTCAAGGGACTGTCGCTCGTGGTGTCGGCGGACAAGCCGATCTATTTCACCGACACCGAAAACTTCTACATGATTTCGCAGGACTCGCTGATCGGCTATTTCGTGCCGAGCCTGCCGATTCCGAACGCGGTGCTGATCCTGTTCTTCCTCGCGATCGCCAGCTCGATCACGCTCAATCGCACGGCGCTCGGCCGCTACACGTTCGCGCTGGGCAGCAACGAAGAGGCGGTGCGGCTGTCAGGCGTGAACGTCGACCGCTGGAAGATCGCCATTTATGGCCTTGGCGGTGCGATTTGCGGCATCGCGGGTCTGCTCATCGCGTCGCGTCTGAACTCGGCGCAGCCGGCGCTCGGCCAGGGCTACGAGCTCGAAGCGATCGCGGCGGTCGTGATCGGCGGCACGTCGCTGTCGGGCGGCTCGGGGACGATACTCGGCACGATCATCGGCGCATTCATCATGAGCGTGCTGACCAATGGCTTGCGCATCATGTCCGTCGCCCAGGAATGGCAGATCGTGGTGACGGGCCTCATCATCATTCTCGCGGTCTACGCCGACATCCTGCGGCGCAGAAAGCGCTGAGCACGCGCCGGACAATATCAACAAGGGAGGCGCGACAACGCTTCCCCGACGACTGTAGAAGAAGAAGGTCCACACCTTAGGAGGAGAAAGTCCATGTTGAATCGGAAAGCATTCGGCGTCGTGCTCGGCGTGAGCGCGCTCATCGGCGGGGCGAATCTCGCTCATGCCGACGACGTTTATATCCCGCTTATTTCGAAGGGTTTCCAGCATCAGTTCTGGCAGGCCGTCAAAGCCGGCGCGGAGCAGGGCGCGAAGGAACACAAGGTCAGAATCACATTCGAAGGCCCGGAAACCGAGGCGATGGTCGACAAGCAGATCGACATGCTCTCTGCCGCGCTCGCGAAAAAACCGCAAGCCATCGGCATTGCCGCGCTCGATAGCAAGGCGGCCATTCCGCTGTTGAGACGCGCGCAGTCGGCGAAGATTCCGGTGATCGCATTCGACTCCGGCGTGGACAGCGACATCCCGCTCACGACCTGCTCGACCGACAATCTCGCCGCCGCCGCGCTCGCCGCCGACAAGATGGCCGACGCGATCGGCAATGCGGGCGACGTCGGCGTGATCGTGCACGATCAGACGAGCCGCACGGGCATCGACCGGCGCGACGGCTTCGTGAACCAGATGAAGAGCAAGCATCCGAACGTGAAGATCGTGTCCGTGCAATACGGCGGCGGCGACCACCTGAAATCCGCGGAGATCGCCAAGGCGATGATTCAGGCGAACCCGAACCTGAAGGGCATTTTCGGCGCGAACGAAGGTTCCGCGGAAGGCGCGGCAATCGGCGTCAAGGAGTCGGGCAAGAAGCTCGTGCTGATCGGCTACGACTCGGGCAAGGAGCAGAAGGACGACATCAATTCCGGCCTGATGGCGGGCGCGATCACGCAGAACCCGATCGGCATCGGCAAATGCGTGGTGGATTCCGCGGTAAAGGCGCTCAAGGGCGAGAAGCTGCCGAAGAAAGTCGATACCGGCTTTTACTGGTACGACAAGAGCAACATGAACGATCCGAAGATCGCGGCGGTGCTCTACGATTGATCGTCGCCCGAATGCAGCCGTCGAGGAGCGTGTGACATGACCACCAGTACCACGATCACTACCATCACCCGGCTGTCGGTGCGGGACATTCGCTTTCCGACGTCGCGCTCGCTCGACGGCTCCGACGCAATGAACGCCGCGCCCGATTATTCGGCCACTTACGTGACGCTCGAAACGGACGCGCCGCAAGCGCTCGTGGGTCATGGCCTGACGTTCACGATCGGGCGCGGCAATGAAATCTGCGTGAGGGCGGTGGAGGCGCTCGCGCCGCTCGTCGTCGGCAAAACGCTCGAGGAGATTGCCGCGAACATGGGCGCGTTCTGGCGCGCGCTGACGTCGGACAGCCAGTTGCGCTGGATCGGTCCGGACAAGGGCGCGATCCATCTGGCCACCGCGGCGGTCGTCAATGCCGTGTGGGACCTGTGGGCGAAAGCGGAAGGCAAGCCGGTGTGGAAACTGCTCGTCGACATGAGCCCCGAAGAGCTCGTGCGCTGTCTCGACTTTCGCTATGTGACGGACGTCATCACGCCGCACGAGGCGATCGCGATGCTGCATCGTCACGCGGCGACCAAGGCCGTGCGCGAGAAGGAAATGCTCGCGCAAGGCTACCCGGCTTACACGACCTCGGCGGGCTGGCTCGGGTACGACGACGACAAGATTCGCCGCCTCGCGCGCGAAGGCGTCGCGCAGGGCTGGACGCATTTCAAGCAGAAGGTCGGCGGCAATCTGGATGAAGACATGCGCCGCGCCCGCATTTTGCGCGAGGAAATCGGCCCCGGCCGCAAGCTGATGATGGACGCGAACCAGGTGTGGGACGTCGATGAAGCCATCGCCAACATGCGGCATCTCGCGCAATTCGATCCGTGGTGGATCGAGGAGCCGACGAGCCCCGACGACATTCTCGGTCACGCGGCGATTCGCGCGCGGCTCGCACCGATCGGCGTGGCGACCGGCGAGCACTGTCATAACCGCGTGATGTTCAAGCAGTTGCTGCAGGCGCATGCGATCGACTTTTGCCAGGTCGACAGTTGCCGGCTGGGCGGTCTGAACGAAGTGATCGTCGTGCTGCTGATGGCGGCGAAGTTCGGCGTGCCGGTGTGTCCGCACGCGGGCGGCGTCGGTTTATGCGAGTACGTCCAGCATATTTCGCTGTTCGACTATATCTGCGTGTCGGCGTCGCTGGAAAATCGCGTGCTCGAATACGTGGATCATTTGCACGAGCATTTCGTCGATCCTGTCGTGATCCGCAACGGCCGTTATATGCCGCCGCAGCGTCCGGGCTACAGCATCGAGATTCACGCGGACTCGCTCGATCAGCATGATTTTCCTGGCGGCGCCGCCTGGCGCATCTGATGCACGCGAGGCAAGGGGAGAGACGGCCGTGTAAACTCGCCGTTTAGCGACCTGCTTGCGAAGTATTCGACACGCAGGCCGCCCACGCCAGGCCACGACCATGCATCATCATTTGAAATACCTGAGCGGCTATCCGCCCGCGCTGCTCGACAAAGTCACCAAGCTCATCGCCGACGATCAACTCGGCGCATACCTCGCTGCCCGCTATCCGAATACGCATGACGTGCAAACCGACCGTGCGCTCTACACGTATTGCGCGGAATTGAAGCGCGAGCATTTGCGCAGCGCGGAGCAGATCGACAAGGTCACGTACGACAGCAAGCTCGACGTGATGCGCCACGCGTTGGGCCTGCACACGAGCATCTCGCGTGTGCAGGGCGGCAAGCTGAAGGCGAAGAAGGAAATCCGCATCGCGTCGTTATTCAAAAACGCGGCGCCGGAGTTTCTGAAGATGATCGTGGTGCATGAACTCGCGCATCTGAAGGAAAGCGATCACAACAAGGCGTTTTACCGCCTCTGCGAGTTCATGCAGCCGGGCTACCATCAGTTCGAATTCGATCTGCGGCTTCACCTCACGCATCGCGCGTTGGCGAAGGCGCAGACCTGATGCGTCAGGCCGCGACGGCCTCGAGCGCCGACGCCTTCAACAACACGGGAATCGACTTCGAAGTCGGCGTGCCCGCGCCGTCCGCAACCGACGACAGCGGCACGAGCGGATTCGTCTCCGGATAGTAAGCGCCGAGGCAGCCGCGCGGAATGTCGTATTCGACCAGCAAAAAACCATCCGCGTGACGCTCGATGCCGTCGGCCCACACGCTCGTGATGTCCACGCGCTGTCCGGCCGCGAAACCCAGCATCGCGATGTCGTCCTTGTTGGCGAACAGCACGCGCCGCTGTCCGTATACGCCGCGATAACGGTCGTCGAGCCCGTAAATCGTCGTGTTGTACTGATCGTGCGAACGCGTCGTCATCAGCGTCATCAGGCGGTCGCCATGCTGCTCGCGCGCGCGATGAATCGGCGTGTCGAGCGCGATGGCATGCACGAGGAACTGCGCCTTGCCGCTCGGCGTTTTCCAGATCCGTTCACGCGATGCGACGCCGAGATGGAAACCGCCCGGCCGCTTCAGACGCTCGTTGTAATCGTCAAAGCCGTCGATCACTTTCGCGATGCCGTCGCGAATCAGCGCGTAGTCCGCGGCATGCGCGAGCCAGTCGACCTTGTGGCTGCCGAGCGTCGCGTGCGCCATGCGCGCGACGATCGCGATTTCGGACAGCAGGTTTTCTGAAGCCGGCTTGTTCATGCCGTACGAGATGTGCACCATGCTCATCGAATCCTCGACGCTCACGCCTTGCGCGACGCCGTTCTGCAAGTCGATCTCGGTGCGGCCGAGCGTCGGCAGAATCAGCGCATCGCGGCCATGCACGAGATGGCTGCGGTTCAGCTTCGTCGTGATGTGCACGGTGAGATCGCACGAACGCATTGCTTCCCACGTGCGCGGCGTGTCCGGCGTCGCAATCGAGAAGTTGCCGCCCAGACCGATAAACACCTTCACCTTGCGATCGAGCATCGCCTGGATCGTGTTCACGACGTCGAGCCCATGCTCGCGCGGCGGCTCGAAACCGTACACCTCGCCGAGCCGGTCGAGAAACGCCTGCGTGGGCTTTTCCTCGATGCCGACAGTGCGGTCGCCCTGCACGTTCGAATGGCCGCGCACCGGGCACAGCCCCGCGCCGCGCCGGCCGATATTGCCGCGCATCATCATCAGGTTCGACAGCAGTTGCACCGTCGCGACCGAATTCTTGTGCTGCGTGAGACCCATGCCCCACGTCGAAATCACCGCGCGGCCTTTCGCGTAGATGTCGGCGAGCTTGAGCACGTCTTCGTACGGCACGCCCGATTCCGCGACGATGGTGTCCCAGCGCTCGGCGCGCAGGTCTTGTGCGAACGCCTCGAAGCCGACCGTGTGTTCGGCGAGGAACGCAACGTCCAGCACGCGAGCCAGACCGGACGCCTGCGCCTCGTCATCGAGTTCGATCACGCGCTTGGCCACGCCTTTGATGAGCGCGAAGTCGCCGCCGACCTTCGGGCGGATAAACACCGAGCTGATTTTCGTGCTGCCCATCGTCAGCATTTCCACCGGATGCTGCGGGCTCGCGAAACGCTCCAGCCCGCGCTCCTTCAGCGGATTGATCGACACGATGGTCGCGCCGCGCTTTGCGCACTCGCGCAGTTCGCCGAGCATCCGCGGATGGTTGGTCGCCGGGTTCTGGCCGAAGATCAGCAGCGTGTCCGCGTGTTCGAAGTCGTCGAGCGTGACCGTGCCTTTGCCGATGCCGACCGTGTGCGGCAAGCCGCGGCTCGTCGCTTCGTGGCACATGTTCGAGCAATCGGGGAAATTGTTGGTGCCGTACATCCGCACGAACAACTGGTACAGAAACGCGGCTTCGTTGCTTGCGCGGCCCGACGTGTAGAACGCGGCCTGGTCCGGATCGTCAAGGCGCTTCAGATGGCTCGCGATCAGATCGAACGCTTCGTCCCAGCCGATCGGCACGTAACGGTCGCTCATCGCGTCGTAGACGAGCGGGTCGGTCAGGCGGCCGTGCTGTTCGAGTTCGAAGTCGGACTGCGTCATGAGTTCGGCGACCGTATGCTCCGCGAAGAACGCGGGCGTCACGCGCTTGCTGGTCGCCTCGGCGGCGACCGCCTTCACGCCGTTCTCGCAGAACTCGAACGTGGACGCATGCTCGCGGTCGGGCCACGCGCAGCCCGGACAGTCGAAGCCGTCCGGCTGATTCTGCTTGAGCAGCGTGCGGTAATTGCCGCCCGTGACCTTTTCCTTGATCAGGTTGATGGCGACGTACTTGAGCGCGCCCCAGCCGGCCGCCGGGTGCGTGTACGGCTCGATGCGGGCGCCGCTGGTGTCGGCGCCTGATTTATTGCGGATGTCGGTGTTCTTCATGATGTTGCCGCGCGTGGTCTTGTCATGGCTTTTCGGCCGATGTTCCAAGACTACTGTGTTCCAATCGCAGTGCAGCATACAGAAAAACAAAAAGGGAAGGGATACAGTTCTTGCGTTTTGTCATAGACTGGCGCGCGAGATATCCGTTTTCCTTGAGCCACGTCCTTGAAACTCTACGAAAAGCTCGCCGACGAAATCACCCAGTCCGTGCGCCGCGGCGTCTTCGCGGCGGGCGAGCGGATTCCGTCCGTGCGGCAGGCGAGCCAGCAGCATGGCGTGAGCATCAAGACGGTGCTGCATGCGTATGCGTTGCTGGAAAGCCGGGGCATCGTCGAAACGCGTCCGCAGTCCGGTTATTTCGTGCGCGAAGCGGCGCTGAATGCGTTCCGCCCCGAGACGCGGCGCGCGGACAGCAAAGCCGCGCCGCCCGTTGCCCCGGTTGCCGCCGAGGTCGACGTGAGCCGTCTCGTGCTCTCCACGCTGCGCAGCATCCGCGCGCACGACGCCGTGCCGTTCGGCTCACCATATCCCGACCCGTCGCTGTTTCCGTGGCGGCGCATCAATCAGTATGCGAACGCGATTGCGCGCCGTCAGGCGAGCTGGAATCTGATCGACGATCTGCCGCCCGGCAACCCCGAACTGATCCGGCAGATTGCGCGCCGTTATGCCGAGAACGGCATGCCCGTCGATCCCGGCGAGATCGTCATCACGCTCGGCGCCACCGAGGCAATCAACCTCAGCCTGCAGGCGATCGCCAAACCGGGCGACACGGTGGCCGTCGAATCGCCGACTTACTACGCGATGCTGCACGCCATCGAGCGGCTCGGCATGCGCGCGATCGAGGTGGCGACGCATCCCGTCGACGGCATCGACATCGACGCGCTCGCGCAGGTGATCGCAAGACAGAAGATCGCCGCCTGCATGGTGATGCCGAACTTCCAGAATCCGCTCGGTTTTCAGATGCCGGACGCGCGCAAGCGGCAACTCGTCGAACTGCTCGCCGCGCACCAGATTCCGGTCATCGAAAACGATGTGTATCAGGAGCTGTATTTCGGCGAGTCGCGACCGTCGACGTTGAAGAGCTTCGACACGCAGGGGCTCGTGCTGCATTGCGCGTCGTTTTCGAAAAGCCTGACGGCGTCGTACCGGATAGGCTGGGCGCTGCCGGGCCGTTATCGCGCGCAGGTCGAGAAGCTCAAGTTTCTGAATACGCTGACGACGCCTTCGGTGCCGCAGGTCGCCGTCGCCGATTATTTGCGGCAGGACGGCTACGACCGGCATCTGCGGCATGTGCGCAAGGTTTATCGGCAGCAGGCGAGCATCATGAGCGCAATGGTGCAGCGGTTCTTTCCGGCGGGCACGCGCATCTCCGCGCCGCAAGGCGGCTATGTGCTGTGGGTGGAGTTGCCCGAGCGCGTCGATTCGATGAAGCTGTACCGGGCGGCGCTCGCGCGCGGCATCACGGTCGGGCCCGGCATGATGTTTTCGACGCGCAACGATTTTCGCCATTTCATCCGGCTCAACTACAGCTATCCGTGGACGGCTGACAGCGAGGCGGCGTTAAAGACACTCGGCGAACTGATCACGCAGATGACGTGAAGCGCCGGCATCGCTCGCACGAAAAGCAAGGCGGCCGGCGGATAAAACACAAGGAGACATGAATGGACGAAGAGGGAATCGATCCGGTGCTGCTCGCCGTGCTCGCGCAGCTTTGGCGCGCGCAAAGCGAAAGGCCCGCGCGGCAGACGCCGGGCGGCGCGTGGTCGCTCGCGAGGCTGTCGAAGCAGGCGAACGTGCCGATGAGCGCGCTGCGGCGGCAGTTGACGGCGCTCGTCGACGGCGGCCTCGTGGAGACGATGTTCGATGAGGAGGGCGCCGGCACTGCGCGTCTTACGGAGACGGGCCGCGAGTTATGCGCGGAGCTTTTCGGCGAGAGCGGAGCCGCGGAAGATGCCGCGCCTGATCCAGACACGCCGCCGAGCCTTCACTGAAGCGACGCACGGCGCAGCGCATGACTACGTTCGTCCCAACATCGCGACCCCGCAGAACCAGTCGCCGCCATGCGGCGTCTGGTGGTTCCACTGGCTGCCGTTCTGCTTGATGACGCTCGCGCACTGCTCGCCGATCACGATGCCGGGATGCGCGGCCGTGCATTGAAGCATCGTGGGATCGACGCCCGAAGCACCCATCCACACGCCCGCAATCACCTGCTCCAGTTCGCCGATGCGCGCCGCGTACCACGTCCCCAAACACTCGGCGTCGCGGCAATTCGCCTCGCGCCACGCCCACTTGCTGTCGCTGTCGACGATGAAGCCGCGCCGGTCGCTCACCGTGCGCCGCGCTTTCCAGTAGAGTCGGCCCAACGTATCGTCGAGGCGCGACAGCGCGGGATCGTTGCAGATGATCTTTTCGGCGAGCGAGCGCCCCTTGCTGCAATCGAAGCTCGCGGCTTGAGCGGACGGATGCGCGATCAGCAGCGCGGCGATCAGAAGAGGGCGGACGATTTTCATGACGGTTCACGCGATGCAGGGTTTCTCATGCAACGGATGATCGTCCGATCGCGCGTCATGCGGACGCCGGAAAAAGCAGCGGTTAGCGCAAGTGATTACCAGATATTGCCTTGCGCGACGCGTGCGGCGCCGCGATAGTGGAAGACACGGCAAATCGAAGCGCCACCTGCGGAAATCCTGTGAGTTTGACGGGTATACCCTGGTGCGCTGCTTACACAATCTTGCCGATGTTGGGTAGGGGGGCGCATATATGAACCGCGAAGCGACATCACGCATGGAGGCAGGAGCGACGCCCGATAGTTGCCGATACCGGCCGGATCTGGCCGAAGAGGTGCTGGCGTCGGAGCGCAGCGTATTGCGGCTCATCACCCGCAATACGCCGTTGCCGGAATTACTGGACGAGGTGTGTCACCGCGCGGAAGCGCTGCTCGGTTCGGGCGCGGCATGCTCGATCCTGTTGCTCGACGAAGACGGCCTGCATGTGCGGATGGGCGGCGCGCCGTCGCTGCCCGCGCACTTCAGCGCGGCAATCGACGGTGTGGCGATCGGCCCGTGCGCGGGCTCGTGCGGCACGGCCATGTACGAGCGGCGGCTCGTGGTCGTCGAGGACATTGAGACGGACCCGCTGTGGGCGGACTTCCGCGCGCTCGCGTTGCCGCTCGGCCTGCGTGCGTGCTGGTCGGTGCCGTTCGAAAACGACGCGGGCGCCGTGCTCGGCGCGTTCGCCGTCTATCATCGCGAGCCGCGCCGGCCGACCGCTCAGGAAGAGACGATGCTGCGCGACATCGGCCGCAGCGTCGGGCTCGCCGTGCATCAGGACGCGATGGCGCAACGTCTCGCGAACAGCGAGGAGCATCATCGGCTCGTCGTCGATCATCTGATCGAAGGCATCGTCGTGCAGTCGCGCGAGGGCGTCGTGCTCGCCTGCAATCCGAGCGCGCAGCGCATGCTGCGCACCGGGCCGCAAATCGTCGGGCGCAGCATTCGCACGGTGATGGTGCGCGGCTTTCACGAGGACGGCTCGCCCGTGAAGGAAGATGAGCGGCCCACCAGCCAGGTGCTCGCGACCGGCAAGCCGATGCTCGGCGTCACGCTCGCCGTCGAACTGGTGAGCGGCGAAGTCATCTGGATCACCGAAAACGTGGTGCCGATCCTGAAGCCGGGCCAAAGCAAGCCCGACTCCGTGCTGATTTCCTTCACCGATATTGGCCCCGTGCGCGAGGCGCAGCGCCAGCTCAAATTCCTCGCGACCCGCGATTCGCTCACCGGCCTCTACAACCGCGCGTATCTGACCGAGCGGATGAACAGCCTGTTCGCGCCTGGTGCGCCGAACGGCAGCGGCGAATTCGCGAACGTCGCGGTGCTGTTCGTCGATCTCGACGGTTTCAAGAAGGTCAACGACACAGCCGGTCACGAGGCCGGCGACGCGTTGCTGAAGAGCGTCGCGCAGCGGCTCGCCGGCTGCGTCGGCCCCGACGACACGCTCGCGCGCGTGGGCGGCGACGAGTTCGTGATCGTGGTCGGCGCGAGCGATTGCAGCGACCGGCTGATCGCGCTCGCCCGTCATATCCTCGACGAAATCGCGGTGCCGTTCGCGGTGGCGGACAACGAGTACTACCTGGGCGCGTCGATTGGCATCAGCCGCTTTCCCGAAGACGGCCAGGATGCGCCGACGCTGATGCGCAACGCCGACTCGGCCATGTATCACGCGAAGCAGCGAGGCCGCAACAACTTCCAGTTCTTCACCGCCGAGCTCAATCAGCAACTGCAGCGCCGCTTTGTGATCGAGCAGTCGCTGCGGCGCGCGCTCGCCGGCGGCGAACTGAGCCTCGTGTATCAGCCGATCGTCGACAGCCACGCGGGCCGCACCATCGGCGCCGAGGCGCTCTTGCGCTGGTACAACAGCGAGCTCGGCAACGTGTCGCCTGCCGAGTTCATTCCAGTCGCGGAAGACGCGGGGCTGATCGCCGAGATCGGCGAATGGGTGCTCGCGCACGCGTGCGAGCAGGCGGCGCGCTGGCGGCGCACGCTCGCGCCCGACCTGATCGTCGCGGTGAACCTGTCGCCGCGCCAGTTCAACGACGGCCTCGTCGAGCGGATCAGGCGCTGTCTCGACCAGTCCGGGCTCGACCCGGCGGCGCTCGAACTCGAAATCACCGAGCGGCTTCTGATGAGCGACAGCGACACCGTGTTGCCGATGTTGCAGACACTGAGCGCGACGGGCGTGCGTATTTCCGTCGACGACTTCGGCACCGGCTATTCGTCGCTGTCGTATCTGAAGCGCTTTCCGCTGCATAACCTGAAGATCGACCGGTCGTTCGTCGCGGGCTTGCCGGATCATCGCGATTCGATTGCGATCACGCAGGCGGTGGTGGCGATGGCGCATTCGCTCGGCATGAACGTCACCGCGGAAGGCGTGGAAACGCCCGAGCAGGCGGCGTTTCTGCGCTCGATCGATTGCGACAAGCAGCAGGGCTATCTGTACAGCCGGCCAGTCGGCGCGAGCGCTTATGCGCGGGCGTTGGCGGATGCGTATGCGGCGACGTGAGAGGTGACAAGCGCGGTGACGTGAGCGGTGACATGAGCGTCGACATGAGCGCGGCGGCGACTGGGCGTAAGATGCAACGACCCGCACGCGAGCCGCAAGGAGAGTCGTCATGGCACAGCACTTCGACGCAGTTGTGATCGGCACCGGACAAGGCGGCCCGCCGCTTGCCGTGCGTCTTGCCGAAAGCGGCCGGCGCACGGCGGTTATCGAACGCGCGGCGTTCGGCGGGACGTGCGTGAACGTCGGCTGCACGCCGACCAAGGCTTATGTGGCGAGCGCGCGCGCGGCGCACGTCGCGCGCCACGCGGCGCGGCTCGGCGTGCTGGTGAGCGGTTCGGTCAACGTCGATCTGTCGGCGGTGAAGGCGCGCAAGGACAAGATCATCGGGCAGTCGCGCGACGGCGTCGAACAATGGCTGCGCGGCACCGAAAACGTGACGGTGTTCAACGGCCATGCGCGCTTCACGGGCGCGCATACGGTTTCCGTCAGCGGACCGGACGGCGCGCTGCTGCATGAAATCAGCGCCGACGAAATTTTCCTCAATACCGGCACGCGCGCTGTGGTGCCGCGGCTCGAAGGCATCGAGCGAATCCGCTATTACACCAACTCCAGTCTGCTCGAGCTTACCGAGTTGCCGAGCCGGCTCGTGATCGTCGGCGGCAGTTATATCGCGCTCGAATTCGCGCAGGTGTTTCGCCGCTTCGGCAGCGAAGTGATCGTGCTGGTGCGCGGCGAGCGGGTGCTCACGCGCGAGGACGCCGATCTTGCCGAGTCCGTGCAGCAGGTGCTGGCCCGCGAAGGCGTCGAGTTCCGCTTCGGCGTGCAGCCTTCGCGCGTCGAGCCGCATCCGCATCGCGAGAACGAAGTGTGCATCGGCTTCGAGCAGAACGTGCCGGCGCTCGAGGCGTCGCATCTGCTGTTCGCGACCGGCCGCGAACCGAATACCGACGACCTCGGCTTGGCCGCCGCCGGCATCGAGACCGACCGGCACGGCACGATTCCCGTCGACGGCCAACTGCGCACCAACGTGCCGGGCGTGTGGGCGATCGGCGACATCAACGGACGCGGCGCGTTCACGCATACGTCCTACGACGACTACCAGATCGTCGCGGCCAATCTACTCGACGGCGGCGCGCGCACGGTCGACACGCGCATCATGGCGTATGCGGTATTCGTCGATCCGCCGCTTGCGCGCGTCGGGCTTTCCGAGGACGACGTGCGCAAAAGCGGCCGCGACGCGCTGATCGCGACGATGCCGATGTCGCGCGTCGGCCGCGCGCGCGAACGCGGCGAAACCGACGGCTTCATGAAGGTGCTCGTCGACGCGCGCAGCAAGCAGATTCTCGGCGCGGCGATCCACGGCATAGAAGGCGACGAGGCGATCCATACGTTCATCGACATCATGACGGCGGGCGCGCCGTATCCGACCTTGCAATACGCGATGCATATCCACCCGACCATCAGCGAATTGATTCCTACGCTGCTCGACGGTCTGAAGCCTTTGGAATAGCGCGGCTCGAAAGAGGCGGATTGCAAGAGGCCGATCTCAAGACGTGGATCGACAACGCGTTGCGGCATCGCGGATAATCGCGAGCGGCGCGGGCCGTGCGTGCGATGTATGCGCGCGGTCCGCATTCAGCCTGCATTGAATCCGCATTGAACCCGCATTCAACCGCATTCACTCGAGGAACCGCCGATGGGCAAGGGACGCGTCGAAGCCTTCAGCGATGGCGTGATCGCCATCATCATCACGATCATGGTGCTGGAAATCAAAGTACCGGAAGGCTTCGACCTCGCCGCGCTGCGGCCGCTCCTGCCGGTGTTCTGCGCCTATGTGCTGAGCTTCATTTACGTCGGCATCTACTGGAACAATCATCACCATCTGTTCCATGCCGTGACGAAGGTCAGCGGCGGCGTGCTGTGGGCCAATCTGCATCTGCTGTTCTGGCTGTCGCTGCTGCCCGCGGTCACGCATTGGGTCGGCGAGAACCATCTCGCTTCGTGGCCGACCGCGCTGTACGGCGTCGTGCTGTTCATGTCGGCGATCGCCTATTTCATTCTGACGCGCTTGCTCATCCGTCAGCACGGCCTCGACTCGGCGCTTGCGAAGGCGGTCGGCAACGACTTCAAGGGCAGGGTGTCGGTCGCGATCTATCTGGCGGGCATCGCGCTCGCGTTCATTGCGCCGATGATGTCGGCGGCGCTTTATACGCTCGCTGCTGCGTGGTGGCTCGTGCCGGATCGGCGGATTGAGCACGTGCTGGAAGGTTGAGCGTGCTGGCGCTCAAGCTTGCGCTCGTGCCGGCGTTCCTCGCCGCGCTGACGATGGCGGCGCGCTTGTGGGGGCCGTCGGTGGCGGGCTGGCTCGCGGGCCTGCCGGTCGTCGCCGGACCGATCGTGCTGCTGCTTGCGCTCGCGCGAGGGCCGTCGTTCGCGGCGCAGGCGTCGGTGGCGTCGATTGCGGCGATCGCCGCGTCGGAAGCCTTCAACTTTGCGTATGCGTGGAGTTGCCGCCGTTTCTCGTGGCCGCTTGCGTTGGTCGCGGGCATGAGCGGGTGGTTCGTGGCGGCGTTGTTGTTGACGCGACTGCCCGCGTCGCTCGCGTGGGCTGTCGCCGTGGCTTGCGTGGCGGTCGCGGTTTCGCAATGCGGCTTGCCACGCGCGACGGGGCAGGTGCCGGCCACGCGCGCCGGCTTCGGCGATCTCGTGGTGCGTATGCTCGCGGGCGCGTTGCTGACACTCGCGGTGACAAGCCTGGCGGCGTCGATGGGCGCGACGTGGAGCGGCTTGCTTTCCGTGTTTCCGCTGCTTGGGATGGTGCTCGCCGTGTCGGCGCAGCGCGAGCATGGACCCGATTTTGTCGCGTTGCTGATGCGCGGCATGGTGGTCGGGCGCGGCTCGTTCGCCGCGTTCTTCGCTGTGACCGCGGTGCTGCTGCCGCGCTATGGCGTGTGGTTGAGCTTCGCGTGTGCGTCGGCGGTGTGCATCGTCGTGCACGGCGCGACGCGGCGCATGCCGGATGCGAGGCGGCCCGCGCAAGAGGTGTCGCGTGAAGCTTCGTTGCGGCAGCCAGTGGATTGATTGCGCGCGCGCCGGCGAGTTACCGTCTGCGCGCGCATCGTTTGCGGTTTGCGAACCAGCCCGGGCTTCACGGATACTGTCGTCATGACTTCAGCCACACCCCATCCGCCGCCAGCCCGCATCGGCCTCATCTCCGACACGCATAACCTCGTGCGGCCCGAGGCGCTCGCGTATCTCGCGGGTTGCGACGCGATCATCCACGCCGGCGACATCTGCAACGAAGCGGTGCTCGACGCGCTCGCGCAAATCGCACTGCTCACCGTGGTGCGCGGCAATAACGACGTCGGCGAGTGGGCCGCATCGCTGCCGACGCATGCGACGCTCGCCGTGCAGCAGGTCACGATCCTCGTCGTGCACGATATCGCCGACGTGCCGGCCGATCCGCGTAAAGAAGGTATCGGCGTGGTCGTGACCGGACACTCTCACAAGCCGTCGATTAGCGAGCGCGACGGCGTGCTGTTCGTCAATCCCGGCAGCGCAGGCCCGCGGCGCTTCAAGCTGCCGGTTTCGGCCGGCATCCTCACAATCGAAGGCGCGCGGGCCGAGGCACGCGTCGATCCGCTGCTGAAATGAAAACGGGCCGGCTGCAATGCCGGCCCGTCCTGTACTACTTGCACTACTTGCGATGCTCTCAACAAGCGCCGCAGTTCGCCCTTAAATCACGCACGCGCCGTAGCGGTCGCGGCGTAGCCTTCGTCCATCTCTTCCGCTTCGCGTTCGCCGCGCAGCACGGCGTGCGCTTCCGCGCGCGTCGCCACGCACGGGCCCGAGCCGAGCAGCGGCTTGCGTGCCGTTTCGCGCAGCGCGACAACCGACACGATGCCGATCAGCGACGCGCCCATCAGGTAGTACGCGGGCATCATCAGATTGCCGGTGCGGTCGACGAGCCATGCGGTCACGAGCGGCGTCGTACCGCCGAACAGCGACACCGAAACATTGAAGCCGATGGCGAGCGCGCCGTAACGGATCTTCGTCGGGAACAGCGCCGGCAGCGCCGACGGCATCACGCCCGTAAAGCACGACAGCAGCACGCCGAGAATCATCAGCCCGCTGAACACCGGCAGCAGCGTGCCCATGCGGATCAGGAGCAGCGCCGGAATCGACAGCGCGAAGAGACCCACGCAGCCGAACAGCATCACCGGCTTGCGGCCGATCGCGTCCGACAGACGGCCGGCAGCGAGCGTCGCCGGCATCATCAGCACCATCACGAGCAGCACGATGAAGAGACCATGCGACTCGTTGAAGTGCAGCGTGGCCGACAGATAGCTCGGCAGATACGAGAGCGCCATGTAGTCGGTGACGTTGAAGATCAGCACGAGGCCGACGCACAACAGCAGCGGCTTCCATTGCTGCACGAGCAGATTGCCCAGCGACTGCTTTGGCAGCGCCTTGTCTTCGGCTTCGCGTTGCTCGGCCTGCTTCTTGAACGCGGGCGTTTCCTCGAGCTTCATGCGGATGTAAAGACCCACGAGCCCGAGCGGACCGGCGATCAGGAACGGCACACGCCAGCCCCACGACAGCAGCGCCTCGTTCGACAGCGTCGCGGTCAGCACGGCGACCGTGCCCGCGCCGAGCACGTAGCCGATCAGCGTGCCGAACTCGAGGAAGCTGCCCATGAAGCCGCGGCGCTTGTCCGTCGAAAATTCGGCGATGAAGGTCGCCGCGCCGCCGTATTCGCCGCCCGTCGAAAAGCCTTGCACGAGACGCGCGACGAGCAGCAAGGCCGGCGCGAGAATGCCGATCGACCCGTAGCTCGGAATCAGCCCGATCGCGAAGGTGCCGAGCGCCATCATGATCATGGTCATCGCCAACACGCGTTGACGGCCGATGCGGTCGCCGAGCGGGCCGAACACCATGCCGCCGACCGGCCGCACGAGGAACGCCGCGGCAAACGTGCCGAAGGTCGCGATCAACTGGGCGGACGGGTTCGACGACGGGAAGAACACTTTGCCGAGCGTCACAGCGATGTAGCTGTAGACGCCGAAATCGAACCATTCCATTGCGTTGCCGAGCGCCATGGCGCCGACGGCACGCTTGAGGAGAGACTTGTCGACGACGGTGATGTCGTCGAGAGAGAGGCGTTGTTCTTGTTTGTGATGTCGCCAGAAGCCGTTGCTGGAAGCGGTCAAGGTAAAAACTCCGATGACTGCG
Source organism: Paraburkholderia sp. RCC_158 (assembly GCF_041355255.1). Lineage (NCBI taxonomy): Bacteria > Pseudomonadati > Pseudomonadota > Betaproteobacteria > Burkholderiales > Burkholderiaceae > Paraburkholderia > Paraburkholderia sp. RCC_158. The sequence goes on from NZ_JBFUPM010000002.1 coordinate 486,419, forward strand.
ACGAAACTCATGATGCGTTCCGCCACGGTTGCTGGAAAGTGCAGTTTCGCAAACGGGGCAAGGCCTCTTCGCCGCGACGGCGAAAGAGCGGGCGCGCGTAAAAAGAAACGCGACGCGCAGCCAGGGCCGCAAAAGCAGCAAACGCCCGTGCCTCGCGAGCCTGGTCGCGAAAAAACACTCGTCTAGATTGTGCTGACTATTGCGCCTGCCTGGCCGTGAAGGGGGCAAGCGCATGAGGACGCGGGTGGCTGAAGCCGGACCGCACGCCACTGGAAGGCTTGAAACGAAAAAGGCCGGTGCTTTATTCGCCGCCTGGTTTGCCTCTGGGGATGACCTCAGGGCAGCTTCAGGGCAATCTCAAACGACGATACGACCGACAAGCCTTCTTGTATAAAAACTGTTCCATCGCGATGGACACGCGCAGTGCAAGCACTTGGTGTCGCAAGGTCAGAGAACGCGAATGAAGGTGAATTGCTGTTGGAACGATGCACATGTTAGCACGATGACAGAGGATCGTGCAAACCCGGTTTTGGCCGGGAGCCTTGGCGCAGGCGCGCAATCCCTTGCCCGGTGGGGGATTCAGGCGATCGCGGCGGTCTCCAGAAGGGGCTTAAAACGGTTCGAAAATGTACCGTTTGGGGAGTTTTGGGGGTGGCGCGCCGATGGTTTCGGCGCGAGTTCCGAGGCGAAAAAAATCCGCGCACGGTGGCGCGGATTTCGTCGCTGCGGTTGACGCTGCGAGAGGACGCTGATGCTGATAAAGAAACTCAGCGCTCCGCGTTCACCCGGCGCTCAACCCGCGTTCACTCGCTCGCCGGCGGCACATAACCCTGCGCCGTATCCGCGCCTTCGCCGAAGAAGAACTTTTCGGTCTGCTTCATCAGATACTGGCGCGCGCGCGGATCGGCCATATTCAGACGATTCTCGTTGATCAGCATGGTTTGCTGCTTCAACCAGGCTTGCCACGCCTCCTTGGAAATGCTTTCGTAGATCCGCTTGCCGAGTTCGCCCGGCAGCGGCGGGAAATCGAGGCCTTCGGCTTCCTTGCCGAGCTTCGCGCATTGAACCATACGAGTCATGCTGTGCTTCTCCTGTGTCGACGGGAGTCGGGTGCTTGAGCCCTTACTCCGGTCCCATGAAAAAGGGGTTAGTGAATTCGATTGAACGGGCAGTCGCTGCTGGCGACCGCTCAGAGCTGTTTCATCAGCACGAGCGATTTGCGCTGCCAGTTGTACAGCCGGCGACGGTCTTCGGGCAGGTCGTCGACCGTGACCTTGACGAAGCCGCGCTTGAGGAACCAGTGTTCGGTGCGCGTGGTGAGCACGAAGATGCGCGTGAGCCCACGGGCGCGCGCGCGCTGCTCGATGCGCTTGAGCAGGCGCTCGCCGTCGCCGGTGCCTTGCGCTTCGGGCGCCACCGTCAGACACGCCATTTCGCCGATGCGTTCCTGCGTGTACGGATACAGCGCCGCGCAGCCGAACAGCACGCCATCGTGCTCGATGACCGAGAAATGGTCGATGTCGCGTTCGATCTGATGCCGCCCGCGCCGCACGAGCGTGCCGTCCGATTCGAGCGGCTCGATCAGCGCGAGAATGCCGCCGACGTCGTCCGGTGTCGCTTCGCGCAGGCTTTCGAGGTTCTCGTACGAGATCATCGTGCCGACGCCGTCGTGCAGGAACAGTTCGAGCAGCAGGCTGCCGTCGAGCGCGTAGGGGATGATGTGCGCCCGCGCCACGCCGCCGCGGCATGCACGGATCGAGTGCTTCAGATAGAAGCCCGCGTCGCCGGTGACTTCGCCGCTTTCGTGCAGCTTGTACGCGTCGTCGAGCGACAGTTCGCGGATCAGTTCCGTGCCGTCTTCGCCTGCCTGCATGAGGCCGGGCGTTTCGGTGAGGAACACGATCTTGTCGGCGCGCAATGCGATGGCCGCCGCGGAGGCGACGTCTTCCATGGCGAGATTGAAGGCCTCGCCGGTCGGCGAAAAACCGAGCGGCGACAGCAGCACGAGCTTGCGGCTCGCGAGCGAATGACGGATTGAATCGGCGTCGATCTTGCGCACCACGCCGGTGTGCGCGAAGTCCACGCCGTCGAGAATGCCGACCGGCCGCGCGGTCACGAAGTTGCCCGACACGACGCTGATGTGCGCATGCGCCATCGGCGTATTCGGCAAGCCCTGGCTGATGGCCGCCTCGATGTCCAGACGCACTTCGCCGGCGGCTTCTTTCGCGGATTCGAGCGCGCGCGCGTCGGTAATGCGCATGCCGTGCGAAAACTCCGACTCGACGCCGTGCAGGCTCATCTGCTCCTCGACTTGCGGACGCGAGCCGTGCACCAGAACGATCTGGATGCCCATGGCCTGCAACAGCGCGATGTCCGACACGAGCGCATTCAGGAGCCCCTGATGCACCACTTCGCCGCCGAAACCGACGACGAACGTCTTGTTCCGGAACGCGTGGATATAAGGGGCGACTGAGCGCATCCAGTCGACGAATTGCGCGTGCTGTGCAAGCTGTTCCGTTGCTCCGTCGGGGGCCGGAACGCTCGCGGGCGCGGGGACGAGGTCGGTTTGGGAATTCATGCCCGGGATTATAATGCGCCCCCATGTCGAATGTACCCAAAAGTCCCGCCGCGGCGAACGAGAATGCGGCGCCGGCCGCCGATCAAACGAAGGCCGGCGACGCCAAGCGCCGCCCCGACCAGGACGCGAACCGCGGCAAGCCGGACGTGCCCCGCAAGGCGCGCGAGCCGCGTAGTGCCGTGTCTGGCGCTGAGGCGTCCGCGAAGGAAAAAAGTCGCGCCGAGCAAGCGAAGCATGCTGAGTCTCGCGGATCGGGTGGGTCTGGCGAAGCAGGCGAGCCGCGTGAAGCACGTGAACCGCGTGCGCCACGCCAGCCGCAAGAACCGCGTGGGCCGCGTCCGCCACGTGAGCCGCAGCAGCGCGCGCCACGTCAGCCGCAGGAAGCCCGTCCGCCGCGTCCGCCACGCGAGCCGCGTGTTGTCCAGCCGAACCCGATTCCGCCGATCACCTTCCCCGAAGCGCTGCCGGTATCTGCCCGCCGCGATGAAATCGCGAAGGCCATCGCCGAAAACCAGGTGGTGATCGTGTCCGGCGAGACCGGGTCGGGCAAGACCACGCAGTTGCCAAAAATCTGCCTCGCGCTCGGGCGCGGTCTCGGCGCGGGCGGCGCCGGCCTGATCGGCCACACGCAGCCGCGCCGCATCGCCGCTTCGGCGACGGGCCGGCGCATCGCCGAGGAACTCGGCACGCCGTTCGGCGAAGTGGTCGGCTACAAGGTGCGCTTCACCGACAATCTGTCGCCGGGTGCATCCGTCAAGCTGATGACGGACGGCATTCTGCTCGCCGAGACGCAGACCGATCCGCTGCTGAAGGCGTACGACACGCTGATCATCGACGAGGCGCATGAGCGCAGCCTGAACATCGATTTCCTGCTCGGCTACCTGAAGGAAATCCTGGCGAAGCGTGCCGATCTGAAGCTGATCGTGACGTCGGCGACGATCGACGCCGACCGCTTTGCGCGCCACTTCGGCAGTGAAGAGAAACCCGCGCCGGTGATCGAAGTGAGCGGCCGGCTGTATCCGGTCGAGGTGCGCTACCGTCCGGTCGCGGAAGAAAGCCCGGCGATCAAGGCGGCGCAGGGCACCTCGGGCTCGTCTGGTTCGTCTGGCGCGTCGCGTGGCGACCGGCCGAAAAGCCCGCGCGAATCCGGCAAGGAGCGCGACCGCGATCTGATGGAAGCGATCGTCGACGCCGTCGACGAACTGTGCCGCGAAGGCCCCGGCGACGTGCTCGTCTTCCTGCCGGGCGAGCGCGAAATTCGCGACGCCGCCGAGGCGCTGCGCAAGCACCATCCGCCGCATACGGAAATCCTGCCGCTGTTCGCGCGCCTGTCCGCCGCCGAGCAGGAGCGCGTGTTCCGCACCTCGAACGCGCGACGCATCGTGCTCGCGACGAACGTCGCGGAAACCTCGCTGACAGTGCCCGGCATTCGCTACGTGGTCGACACGGGCCTCGCGCGCGTGAAGCGCTATTCGTATCGGAACAAGGTCGAGCAGTTGCAGGTCGAGGCGATCTCGCAGGCCGCCGCGAATCAGCGGGCGGGGCGTTGCGGGCGGGTGGCCGACGGCATCTGCATTCGTCTTTACGACGAGAGCGATTATCAGAGCCGCGTGCGCTTTACCGATCCGGAGATTTTGCGCTCGTCGCTGGCGTCGGTGATTCTGCGCATGAAGTCGCTGCATCTGACCGCGATCGAGACGTTTCCGTTTATCGAGCCGCCGCCAGGCCGCGCGATCGCCGACGGCTATCAACTGCTGAACGAACTCGGGGCCGTCGACGACGACAATCAGCTCACGCCGCTCGGCCGCGAACTCGCGCGTCTGCCGCTGGACCCGCGCGTCGGCCGGATGATTCTCGCCGCGCGCGATCAGCAGTCGCTCAAGGAAGTGCTGATCATCGCGAGCGCGTTGTCGGTGCAGGACCCGCGCGACCGTCCGATCGAGGCGCAGGAGCAGGCCGACCAGGCGCATCGCCGTTTTGCCGACGAGCGCTCGGAATTCCTGCAGTGGCTGAAAATCTGGAACTGGTTCGACGAAGCCATCGCGCACAAGAAGTCGAACAAGCAGTTGCACGAGGAATGCCGGAAGAACTTTCTGTCGCAATTGCGTCTGCGGGAATGGCGCGACGTGCATTCGCAATTGCTGACGGTCGTGCGCGAACACGGCTGGCGTCTGAACGAAGCCGAGGCGACCTTCGAGCAGATCCATCTTGCGCTGTTGACGGGTCTGCTCGGCAACATCGGTCTGAAAGCCGACGACGAGCCGTATTACCTCGGCGCGCGCGGCATCAAGTTTTATCTGTGGCCGGGCTCGGCGCTCGTGAAGAAGGCGGGCAAGTGGGTGATGGCCGCGGAACTGGTCGAGACGAGCCGTCTGTACGCGCGCTGCATCGCGAGGATCGAGCCCGAGTGGATAGAGAAAATCGGCGCGCATCTGCTGAAGAAGTCGCTGTCCGAGCCGCATTGGGAGAAGCGCGCGGCGCAGGTGTCGGCGTTCGAGCGCGCGGTTTTGTATGGGCTGCCGATCTATCACCGGCGCCGCGTGAGCTTCGGCAAGCAGGACCCGGCGCGGGCGCGCGAGCTGTTTATCCGCGGCGCGCTTGTCGAAGGCGAATTCGACACGAAGCTCGGATTTTTCGCGCACAACCGTAAGCTGCTCGCCGACATCGAACAACTGGAACACAAGTCGCGTCGCCAGGACGTGCTCGTCGACGATGAGCTGATTTTCGCGTTCTACGATCAGACGCTGCCGAAGGGCATTTACACCGGCGCGGCGTTCGAGCGCTGGTATCGCGACGAAGTGAAAAAGAGCGGCCAGGCGGAGGACAAGCTGCGTCTGCTGTATCTGTCGCGCGACGATCTGATGCGCCACGAAGCCGCGGGCGTGACGACCGATCTGTTCCCGAAACGGATGACGATGGCTGGCGTCGACATGGCGCTCAGCTATCACTTCGAGCCGGGTTCGCCGCGCGACGGCGTCACGCTCGCCGTGCCGCTCTTCGCGCTGAATCAGGTCGACGCGCGGCGCTGCGAGTGGCTCGTGCCCGGCATGCTGAAGGAGAAGACGCATCTTCTGCTGAAGTCATTGCCGCAGAAGTTGCGGCGCCACTGCGTGCCGCTGCCGGAATACGCGGCTGGTTTCGTCGAGCGGCACGCCGCGCCGCGTTTTGCCGCGGGCGGCTTGCTCGAAGCGCTGATCGCCGATGTGCGCGAGCAAAAGCAGGTCGCGCTGAAGCAGGCGGATTTCAAGCTCGAAACCTTGCCGCCGCATCTGTTCATGAACTTCAAGGTTGTCGACGAACACGGGCGGCAACTCGCGATGGGCCGCAACCTGGCGCAGTTGCGCGCGGAACTCGGCGGGCAGGCGCAGCAGCATTTCCAGAAGATTGCGTCGAGCGCGGCGGGTGCGGCGCTCGCGGATGTTGCGGGCACGCGCGGCCAGGCGGCGGCACCTGCACCGGCCGGTGCGGCGTCGCGCAGCAAGGGCGCTCCGGCGCCGGGGCCGCAGACTGCGACGCAAGGCGCCGGCGGCACCGCGTTGTACGAAAACCTGACGACGTGGAATTTCGGCAAGCTGCCCGAGTTGCTCGAAATTCGCCGCGGCGGACAGACGCTTTTCGGTTATCCGGCTCTAGTGGATCGCGGTACGCATTGTGATGTCGAAGTGTTCGATTCCCCCGATGAGGCGGCGCGGATTCATCGCGCGGGTCTGCGTCGGCTATTCGCTTTGCAGTTGAAGGAACCGATCAAGTATCTCGAGAAAAATCTGCCGGGCTTGCGCGAAATGGCGATGCAGTTCATGACGCGCGGCACGCAGGAAGAGTTGCGCGATCAGTTGATCGACACCGCGCTCGATCGTGCGTGCCTGCAAGATCCGTTGCCGGACGACGACGTTAGCTTCCATACGCGCCGCGATGAAGGGCGCAGCCGGCTCACGTTGCTGGCTCAGGAGATTGCGCGGCTGGTCGGGCAGATTCTCGGCGAATACGCGAGCGTGCTGAAAAAGCTCGTGCAGGCGAAGTCGTTCACGGCGGCGTACGCCGATATCCAGCATCAACTGGACGCGCTGATCGGCAAGCGGTTCGTGGTGGATACGCCGTATTCGCAATTGACGCATTTTCCGCGCTATCTGAAGGGCATTGCGCTGCGAATCGACAAGCTGAAAGCGGACCCCGCGCGCGATGCACGGCAGTTCGCCGAATTCCAACCGTTGTTGCAGAACTATCAACGCGCGGTCGCGCAGCGCGGCGGCGTGCTGGATGCGCGTCTTGCCGAATTCCGCTGGCTGCTGGAGGAATTGCGCGTTTCGCTGTTCGCGCAGGAGTTGCGCACGCCGATGCCTGTGTCGGTCAAGCGGCTTTATAAGGTTTGGGATTCGATGCAGCGGTGAGGTGGGGGAAGGTGCGGGCGGCGGTTTTGAGTTTTCCGGAGCGCGATGATTTTTCCGGGGCGCGAGGTTTGTGCCGTCGTTCGCATGAGTTCGCATGAGCAGTGAGTGGCCGCGATCGGGCGTCTTCTCGTAGTGCGATCGTTTGGCTCGCCACTGCGTTTTTGCCTCGTTCTTGTGTGCGGGGCGGGGGCCGTTGCAACGCGAACTCTCTCGCTTTCACGTCTTCTTCGATGCTGAAAAAGGCGCGTGATGCTTTCCTTGTAGGAGCGCATCACGCGCAAACGTGCCCAAGCCGGAGCTGGGCTTGGGGCTACCTGCACACTACGTTTGCTTTACCCGGCGTCGTGGGTGTCGGACGGCCGTGCTCCGGTTCCACGACGCCCGTTTTTCACCAGTGCATGCCTGCACCCAGCGACGCGCCGAACTGCCCGCGCGAGTCCGTACTGCCTTGCAGCTTGTAGACCCACTTACCGGTCTCGGACAACTGCGACACGCCGATGGCCAGCGCCGACTGGCCGCCATACGTGCCACCGGCCATCGCGACCATGCCGTGGCCAGGCAGCACAGCCTGGGGCAAACCGGCCATCGCCAGCGCCGATGCCGTGCCGCCATACGAATCGCGTCGGGCCGAGCGGATCTGGTCGTCGGTGTAGTTGTGCGCCTCGCCGACCGCGCCGCTCACGCTTTGCTGCAACTGGTTGACGTTGACCGCGTCCGTACCTTGCACGCCGGCTGCGACATTGGTGATCTGCCGCTCCTGACCGCCCGCGCCGACCGATACCGTATTCGCCCGATTGGCGACTGAGCCTTGGCCCAGCGCGACCGAGTTGTCCGCGTTTGCCGCGGCGGTCGCACCGAGTGCCGTCGAGTTGTTGCCGCTCGCGACCGAGTTCGCGCCGATTGCACTCGCGTTGTTGCCGCTTGCCACCGAATTCGCGCCGATTGCGCTCGCGTTCGTGCCAGTGGCCTGTGCGTTGGCGCCGCCTGCGACCGAGTGCACGCCCGATGAAATGGCGCCCTCGGTGTCGCGATTGCCTTCGCCGCTGAAGAACGGGTTCGCCGCATTGACGACGGCGTTGTTGACCGCGCCGCTGATCGCTGCATCGAGTTGCCTGACATTCACGGCGTCGGAAGCGGCGACGCCATCGGCCACGTTGTGGATGATCGTGCCGCCGCTCGCGGACTCGCCGCCGAGCGTGACGCTGCTTTTGTTCACGCTGCCGTCGGCGTTGCGGTCGTACGTCACGGCGCCGTCCAGCTTCGCGGCGGTCGCGGCACCCTGGTCGCTTACGGCTTTCAACTGCGCGACGTTGACGGCGTCGGTGTCGGCGCTGCCGGCCGCGACGTTGGCGATCTGACGTTCGTTGCCCGCAGAGCCAACGGAGACGGTGTTGGCGCGATCGGCGAGCGAGCCCTGGCCCAATGCGACCGAGTTCGGTGCGAGCGCGCGTGCCTGATAACCGATGGCCGTGGCGTTGTCGCTTGCCGCGTTGGCCTGGTAGCCGAGGACAGTGGAGCCGTCGTTGGTCGCGCTGGCGAAGCCGCCCACGGCGGTACTGAATTTACCTTGGGCTTGGGCGCTCGTGCCGGCGGCAAAGCTTGCTTCCCCAGCGGCCAGCGCCGAGCTGCCGATCGCGACAGCGTTCGGGCCGGTAGCCGATGCGTCGTCTTTGCCGTCGTTAAGGCCGTTACCGTTCGCCTTGAAGTAGCGCGAGGCGCTTGCACTGACGGCTTGCAGCTGGCTCACGTTGACGGCGTCGGTTGCCTCGGTTCCGGCGGCCACGTGGGTGACCTGACGTTCGTTGCCGGCAGACCCAACGGACACGGTGTTGCCGCGATCGGCGAGCGAGCCTTGGCCGAGTGCCACCGAGTTCGTCGCGAGTGCGCTTGCCTGATAACCGACGGCCGTGGCGTTGTCGCTTGCCGCGTTGGCCTGGTAGCCGAGGGCAGTGGAGCCGTCGTTGGTCGCGCTGGCGAACCCGCCGACGGCGGTACTGAATTTGCCCTGGGCTTGGGCGCTCGTGCCGGCGGCGAAGCTTGCTTCGCCGGTTGCCAGCGCGGAGCTGCCGATCGCGACAGCGTTCGCGCCGGTAGCCGAGGCGTCGTCTAAGCCATCGTTAAGGCCGTTGCCGTTGGCCTTGAAGTAGCGTGAGGCGCTTGCAGTGGCTGCCTGCAACTGGCTGACGTTGACTGCATCGGTCGGGTCCACACCAGCCGCGACATGGGTCAGGCGGCGCTCGTTATCTTGAGAGCCAACCGATACCTCGCCTTTTGCACTCATACCGGCGATCGTTGCCGGATCGGCGCCTGTGGGGACATAGCCTAGCTTCGTGAGATCCGCGCCTGTCGTCGACTGAGCTCCCAGCGCAACGCTGTTGTCGGTCGAAGCAGCCGCGCCATAGCCAATCGCAACCGAATTCAAGCCCGTTGTCGCGGCCGCATAGCCGAGGGCTGTCGAGTTATCGCCTGCTGCGATTGCTGACGGACCGCCGGCAAACGCGTTGTTGCTTGACGCGGTCGCTGCGTAGCCGAGCGCAACCGAATTCAGAGCGCTGGTGCTTGCCGCATAGCCCAAGGCCGTGGAGTTGTCGCCCGCTGCGATGGCTGACGGACCGCCGGCAAACGCGTTGTTACTGGTCGCCGTGGCTGCATAGCCGAGCGCAACGGAATTCGAGGCGCTCGTGCTTGCCGCATAGCCGAGGGCCGTCGAGTTATCGCCCGCTGCCGCTGCCGAAGCACCGCCAGCAAACGCGTTGTTATTGGCCGCGGTCGCTGCATAGCCGAGCGCAACCGAATTCATAGCGCTGGTGCTTGCGGCATAGCCCAAGGCCGTGGAGTTGTCGCCCGCTGCGATTGCTGACGGACCGCCGGCGAACGCGTTGTTACTGGTCGCCGTGGCTGCATAGCCGAGCGCAACGGAATTCGAGGCGCTCGTGCTTGCCGCATAGCCAAGTGCCGTGGAGTTATCGCCGATAGCCATTGCTGACGCACCGCCAGCAAACGCGTTGTTACTTGTCGCGGTCGCTGCATAACCGAGCGCAACGGAATTCAATGCGCTGGTGCTTGCCGCATAGCCCAAGGCCGTGGAGTTATCCCCCGCTGCGTTTGCTGCCGGTCCGCCGGCAAACGCGTTGTTACTGGACGCGGTCGCTGCATACCCAAGCGCAACCGAATTCGAAGCGCTCGTGCTTGCTGCATAACCGAGCGCAACCGAATTCAGAGCACTGGCGCTTGCCGCATAGCCAAGGGCCGTCGAGTTATCGCCGGTAGCCATTGCTGAGGCACCGCCTGCAAACGCGTTGTTATTCGACGCCGTGGCTGCATAACCGAGCGCAACCGAATTCAATGCGCTGCTGCTTGCCGCATAGCCAAGCGCCGTCGAGTTATCGCCGGCAGCCATTGCTGACGCACCGCCTGCAAACGCGTTGTTCTTCGACGCCGTGGCTGCATAGCCGAGCGCAACCGAATTCAATGCGCTGGTGCTTGCCGCGTAGCCGAGGGCCGTGGAGTTATCGCCCCCAGCCGTTGCTAACGGACCGCCGGCGAACGCATTGTTCCCAGACGCCCTGGCAGCCACGCCCAGCGCGACAGCGCCGGCCGCCCCAGCGGTTGCGCCGTAGCCAACTGCGGTCGACAGTGTCGCATTTGCCTGCGCAGCGCTGCCTAGAGCGGTACTGCCATCTTTGTCCGCGACGGCTCCAGTACCGGCTGCAACCGAGTCCCTGCCGTTGGCTTGCGAATAAAACCCGGTCGCCACCGAGCGCACACCTGCAGCCACTGAAGCCGTTCCTACAGCCGTGGAGCCGTCGCCGGATGCCGTGGCGACAAGGCCCATCGCGGTCGAGAGGTCGCCGCTTGCCATAGCGCCCATGCCGAGAGCCATGGAGTTCCCGCCAGAAGCGATTGCATCTGCACCCACGGCAATAGCATTGACCTGCAAGGCTTTCGCATTTACACCAACTGCGACCGAGCCGTCTCCCGCTGCATTAGCGCCAACTCCCGCCTCGATCGCATTGACGCCCGCCGCCATTGCATTCGCCGCACCCAACACCGCAGCCGCCGCCAGCACTGCCTGCACGACGACTTTCCTGCGCGACGAACCGCGCTTCGTCTTCGCCTTCGACGTCTCGGGTGCCGCTACCCACGTTGCCGTCGTTTCACACCAGATTGATTGATAGCTTTTATTCACTTGGAAAAACTCCGCGCTGTTGTTTCGTGGACGGAGTGGGCGCGATAATCGGAAATGGGTCTCATCGCCCATTGTGAGGCGCACAAAAGCCGGCTATGGATAGCCGAATTTATATTGGTTGCCGTTCATCAAGGTCGCTATTTTCAGTTGATTATCAACGACCGACCATCCGCGCTCACTCTTGCGTCCTTTGGAATGGCTTGGACGATGAGCCTGCGGGATTCTCCGGGCGTGCGTGGCCGGCGCAAATAAGCAAAATCCGAATTACGCGGAATTAATTTTCACGTTCTTAATTTGCGTCTTTATCTGACTGGATATTTAATCGACAGCGAGATATTTCTCTATCGGTATTAAATTGTTTCGTGATTATTGAGCGTATTCTCACGACAACATTTTCTAGTTAGGACGACACCTTTCGATCTTGCAGATCATGTTTATCGGCGATGCGCTTCGGGCGCGCTCATCCGGCCCTCGATTTTCCCCGCTCTGCAACCCCGATCTGCGTCAACCGCAGGCCACGGCAAACGTTCTACAATGACGGTCGTTCTCCGAAGTGAGTTTTCATGCGTAAATTTTTTCTTCCTGGCGTGACAGCCACGTTCGCCGCAGGCTTCGCGCTCGCCGCCGCGGCAGGCTTTTTTTCTCCCGCAGCCCGCGCCAACAACGTGATCGTGCTGAATTCCGCCGAAGCCACGCTGAGCCTCATCGACGAGACTACCCGCCAGGTTATCGGCACCGTGCCCACGGGCAAGGAACCGCATCATCTGATGGTGACGCCGGATAATTCCTCGCTGATCGTCGCCAATTCGGTATCGAACAATCTGATGTTCGTCGACCCGAAGACAGGGCAGGTCCAGCGCTGGGTCGAAAATATCGAAGATCCGTATCAGATCGGCTTCTCGCCTGACCGCAAATGGCTCGTCACGACGGGGCTGCGTCTCGACCGTCTCGACATCTATCACTACGACGGTCAGAAGAACCAGATGGCGCTCGCGTCGCGTCTGCCGCTCGCGGTCATGCCGAGCCACATGGCGTTCACGAACGACAGCAAGACGGTCTTCGTCACGCTGCAGGTTTCGGGCGAACTCGCCGCCATCGACCTGGCCACGCAAACGGTCAAGTGGAAGATGAAAGTCGGCAAGGTGCCGGCGGGCCTGTGGATGACGCCGGGCGAAAAGTATCTGCTGGTCGGCATGACCGGCGCGGATTACGTGGCCGTGGTCGACTGGCACACGCAGAAGATCGTCAAGACGATCCATACCGGCAACGGCGCGCACAACTTCCGCTCGCTGGCGGACGGCAAGCATGTCGCGGTGTCGAACCGCGTCGCGAGCACGATCAGCATCATCGACGAAGACTCGCTCACGAACGTCGGCGACATCACCGGTCTGATGCCCGGGCCCGACGACATGGAACTTTCCGCCGACAAGCGCTATCTCTGGGTAACGTTCCGCTTCGCGAAGCACGTCGGCATCATCGATCTGAGCACGCGCAAGCTGATCCAGACGATCGCCGTCGGCCGCTCGCCGCACGGCATCTATTTCTTTAATCGCGCGCCGGTCACAGCGCCCAACGGCGCGTGATAATGGAGCGAGCCATGCCGCGCCACGCCGCACGCGAGGCACGATACGCGCAGTACGCAGCGCAATACCCACGATAGCGAGCGGCAAACACAGAAGTAACCGACCAGCACCATGTTCCATCTGATCTTCTCTTCGCTCGACAACTTCGTCTCCGCCGCGCAGACGTTGCTGTACGTCAACGTGGTGCAGCCGCTGCTGTTCCACTTCGATCTGATGGACTACGACGAAGACACCTACGACAGCCTTTACTGGGTGATCGTGGGCGTCCTCGAGGTGCTGGCCATGTATGCGATCCTGCGGCCGCTCGAGGCGCTGCGTCCGGTCGAGCAGTGGGACAACCGCAAGGCAGTGCGCGTCGACGTGATCTACACGTGGATCGCGAAGCTCGGCATCCTGAACCTGTTTTTCTTCTTCGCGCTGCAGCCGTTTTTCGACAATGTGCAGGCATGGCTGCGCCTGCATAACATCTCCAATATCGAGTTCGACAACCTGTGGCCGGGCGTGACGACGCAGCCGCTCGTCACGTTCGTGATGTACCTGCTCGCGCTCGATTTCGCCGGTTACTGGTATCACCGCTGGCAGCATCGCATCGGCGTGTGGTGGGAGCTGCACGCGGTGCACCACAGCCAGCAGCAAATGTCGCTGTGGGCCGACGACCGCAACCATCTGCTCGACGACCTGCTGCAGGCATCGTTCTTCGCGGTCATCGCGCTCGTGATCGGCGTGCCGCCGTCGCAGTTCGTCGTGCTGGTCGCGATTACCAATCTTGCGCAGAGCGTGCAGCACGCGAATATCCGCCTGCATTTCGGCTGGCTCGGCGAGCGGCTGCTGGTGAGCCCGACGTTTCATCGGCGCCATCATGCGATCGGTTACGGTCACGAGGGCCTGAAGTACGGCTGCAACTTCGGCGTGCTGTTTCCGTGGTGGGACATGCTGTTTCGCAGCGTGTCGTGGAGCCGCGACATGGAGCCGACCGGCATCAGCGACCAGTTGCAGGGTCGCGCGTACGGCGAAGGCTTCTGGGCGCAGCACTGGCTTGCTTTCGTGCGCATCGGCCGGCGTCTGAGCGCGCGGCGCGGCAATCGGGACGAGGGCGGCGCCACCGCGGTCTGAGCCGGACTGACTTCGTTCTTCAATCGTCCTCCATTCGTTGTCCATCCACCGCCGGTCTCCCCGGCGGCCCGTCGCGTGGTTTATGCTGTCCACGTTTGCGCGCACGGTTCACGTTCAGTGACCGCCGCGCCGCTCCATCATTTCACCGTTGCACTCACCGGCACTGGCTCGCATGAATGACCTTTTGCGCTCGTTCGGGCGCGCGCTCGCAAGCGCGCTCCACCCGCGCATGCTCTGGCTGACCTTCATGCCGTTCGTCGCGGCGACGGTCGGCTGGGGCGTGATCCTGTGGTTTAGCTGGCAGACGCTGATCGGCGCGACCCGCGGCTGGCTCGAAGGCTGGTCGTTCACCGTCACGCTTTACCATCTGTTCGACTCGCTCGGTTTTTCCGGGCTGCACGCGGCCATCGCGCCGTTCCTCGTGGTCGCGATGACGATCCCGCTCATCGTCGTCACGGTGTTGCTGCTGATCGCCACGCTGTCGATGCCGGCCGTCATCCGCTTCCTGTCGACGCGCCAGTTTCCCGGCCTGGAAATGCGCCGCGGCGGAACGTGGTACGGCAGCCTTGGCCAGGCGCTCTGGACGACGCTGGTATGTCTCGTGCTGCTGATCGTGACGCTGCCGCTGTGGCTCGTGCCGCCGTTTTTCGCGCTGATTCCGCCGCTGCTGTGGGGCTGGCTGACCTACCGCGTGATGACGTACGACGCGCTCGCACTGCACGCCACGCGCGATGAGCGGCGCGCGCTCGTGCGGCGCTTCCGGTTGCCGCTGCTGCTGATCGGCGTTGCGAGCGGTCTGATGGGTTCGCTTCCGACGCTGCTGTGGGCGTCGTCCGTGTGGCTGCTGGTGCTGTTTCCGGTCATCACCGCGGTGACGATCTGGATTTACGCGTTCATCCTCGTGTTTTCGGCGCTGTGGTTCGGCTACTACTGTCTGCGGGCGCTGCAGCGCATGCGCGCGGAGGAGGCCGGCGGCGTGCGGCACGCGGCCCCGGTTCCTTATTGATCAACGAACGAGATAACCAAAGAGGCGGCAATGGCATTTGGCGTCATCATCATCGGCGATGAAATCCTGTCGGGCAGGCGCGTCGACAAGCATTTGCCGAAAGTCATCGAACTGCTCGGCGCGCGCGGCTTGTCGCTTGGCTGGGCGGAGTACATCGGCGACGACCCGCAGCGCATCACGGCCACGCTGCGGCGTACTTTCGAATCGGGCGACATCGTGTTTTCGACGGGCGGCATCGGCGCGACGCCGGACGATCACACGCGTCAATGCGCGGCGGCCGCGCTCGGCGTGCCGCTGCAACTGCATCCGGAAGCGCAGAAGCTGATTCAGGAGCGCATCCGCGACATGTACCCGGCAACGGCCGCGACGCCGCTCGACCTGAACTCGCCGGAGAATCTGCATCGGCTGAATATGGGCACGTATCCGCAAGGCGCGGCGATCATTCCGAACGGCTACAACAAGATTCCGGGCTTCTCGATCCGCGAGCACTACTTCGTGCCGGGCTTCCCGGTCATGGCCTGGCCGATGATCGAATGGGTGTTGGACACGCACTACGCGCATCTGCATCACGCGATGCCGCACGCGGAAAAATCGCTGCTCGTGTTCGAGTTGCCCGAGTCGCGTTTAACGCCGCTGATGGAGAAGATCGAGCGCGATTTCCCCGGCGTGCGCGTGTTCAGTCTGCCGAGCGTGGGCGACGCCGAGCGTGGCGGCGTCTATGCGCGGCATCACATCGATCTCGGCGTGAAGGGCGAGCCGGAAGCGGTGGCGGCGGCGTTCGTCAAGCTACGCGAGGGAGTGCATCTGCTCGGCGGCGATATTGTCGAGCACGAGGCGGCGGGGAAGCCTCGCGCGTGATGTCTGCCTTGTTGACGCGCGATTTAACGGTGAGGCGTGCGCGAGCGGTCGGCTAATAGCGGCGATAGTAGCGGGCTAGCGGTCGGTTCGCGACCGGCTGGCTTCCGACCGGCGGTTCACAGGCCCGCAGCTCTGTACCGGACGCTTTACTCCCCGCTTCAATACGCCGCTCCAGCGCCCTCACGCACCCCTCACGCGCCAATCCACGGCAAGCCGCGGAAGCACCAGCCCGACACCGTCTTGCGATGTCCCTGGCCGTCCTTGTCGCCTTCGAAGCCTTCCAGCAGGTCATAAGCCTTCGTGAAGCCCGCCTGCGCCGCGGCGATCGCCGCGAGCTTGGAGCGCGCGGCGCTGCGGCACAAAAACAGCACCGGGGTATCGGGCGACGCCACGTCGCTCAACTGATGCAGGAATTCCTGATTCGGCACGGCGCCCGGATAGCGCGTCCATTCGACGTGCGCATACTGTCCGTCGCCGATCACGGGCCGGCCGACCCAGTCGAGTTCGGCGCGCGTGCGCACATCGACGAGACGCGCGCCCGTGTCGAGCTGCAGCAGTTCGAACGCCTCGGCCGGCGACAGCGCGCCGGCGTAAGGCAACTGGCTTTCGGTGCGGCGTTTGTCCGCCTGCGCATACAACTGTTCGAGGGTAGTCATGCGTTGGTCTCCTTGATCAAGTGACCATTCTAGCGCGGCGCTTTGGGCCCGCGCGGCCACCGGACGACCTGCAATCCGAGGCGACGCGCACGCTGCAACCGCTCGCCCTTTAATGGTGCAAAATGCCGCATATGCACCAAAGTCGTTCCGCGACAGCGGCCACTCCGCACCCGCGCCTCATTTTGGTGCTTACAAAAACCATCGAATTTTAGGGCTGCATATCCCCCGGTGCGCGAATTCCCCGCCGACGCGCGCACTGTCAGCACGCGCGCCGTCTTGGCGCATACATGGCACAGTTGCTGCTTTAGTCAGGCCGATCGATCAGCAACGGCTAATTTTCACATTCGCTCTTCACAATTGAGGGTGGACGCGCCGGGACGGGTCAGCTAGATTGGGCGGCGGCTGAAATCCGCCGAATTCGTTAATCAGGAGATAGGTTATGAGTAAATCCGTGGCCGACGTCGTTCAACTCGTCAAAGACGAAGACGTCAAGTTTGTCGACTTCCGTTTCACCGACACGCGCGGCAAAGAGCAACACGTTTCGGTGCCGGTGTCGGCATTCGATGAAGACAAGTTCGAAAGCGGCCATGCGTTTGACGGTTCGTCGATTGCCGGTTGGAAGGGCATCGAAGCATCGGACATGTTGCTGGTCCCGGACGCGAACACCGCCTTCATCGACCCGTTCTATGAAGAGTCCACGCTCGTTCTGACCTGCGACGTCGTCGAACCGGCTGACGGCAAGGGCTACGAACGCGACCCGCGTTCGCTGGCAAAGCGCGCCGAAGCCTATCTGAAGAGCTCGGGTCTCGGCGACACGGCATTCTTCGGTCCGGAACCGGAATTCTTCATTTTCGACTCGGTCCGGTGGAACACGGACCAGTCGGGCTGCTTCGTCAAGATCGGTTCGGAAGAAGCACCGTGGTCGTCGTCGAAGGAATTCGAAGGCGGCAACACCGGCCACCGTCCGGGCACGAAGGGCGGCTATTTCCCGGTCGCTCCGGTCGACACGTTCCAGGACATCCGCTCCGAAATGTGTCTGCTGCTCGAACAGATCGGCATTCCGGTCGAAGTGCACCACCACGAAGTCGCGGGCCAGGGCCAGAATGAAATCGGCACCAAGTTCTCGACGCTCGTGCAACGCGCCGACTGGCTGCAGCAGATGAAGTACATCATCCAGAACGTCGCGCACACGTACGGCAAGACGGCTACGTTCATGCCGAAGCCGATCGTCGGCGATAACGGTTCGGGCATGCACGTTCACCAGTCGATCTGGAAGGACGGCCAGAACCTGTTCGCGGGCAACGGCTACGCAGGTCTGTCGGAATTCGCGCTGTTCTACATCGGCGGCATCATCAAGCATGCTCGCGCGCTGAACGCGATCACGAACCCGTCGACGAACTCGTACAAGCGTCTCGTGCCGCACTTCGAAGCACCGGTCAAGCTGGCTTACTCGGCGCGCAACCGTTCGGCGTCGATCCGTATTCCGCACGTGTCGAACCCGAAGGGCCGCCGTATCGAAACGCGTTTCCCGGACCCGATGGCGAATCCGTACCTGTGCTTCTCCGCGCTGATGATGGCGGGTCTGGACGGCGTGCAGAACAAGATTCATCCGGGCGAAGCTGCCGACAAGAACCTGTACGACCTGCCGCCGGAAGAGGATGCAAAGATCCCGACCGTGTGTGCCGGCCTCGACCAGGCTCTGGACGCGCTCGACGGCGACCGCGAGTTCCTGACGCGCGGCGGCGTGTTCACGGATTCGATGCTCGACGCGTACATCGAACTGAAGACGAACGAGCTGCAACGTTATCGTCAGTCGGTGCACCCGATCGAATTCGAAATGTACTACTCGCTGTAAGCGGCAATGGCGCTTCGCCCGTCGAATGGCGAAGCGCTTTGTCCGACGCTCGCGATCGGTCACGAAGGGACGGCGGCGCCGTCCCTTTTTCATTCGACCGGACGCAGCGGTTTGCCACCATCTCCTATCGGCCAGACTGCAAGATGGTTCTAAAGAATCTGATCAAGGCGAGAAAAGGGCACGTCGACACGCTGTCCGACGACGCACAGCTCGTCGCGTCCGGACTGTTGCCGGGCTTCGAGGCGTTGCCCACCGTCGTGCTGATACTCGAGAAGCGCACGCTGCGCGTCGCGTTTGCGAACCCGTCGGCGGAGTCGATGCTCGAGCTTTCGCGCCGGCAACTCACGCAGATGGCGTGGCCGGACATCTTCTCGAATGCCGACGAACTCGTCGCCACCATCACGTCGATCGCCGCTCACCGTTTTCACGCGACGCATCTCGATGCCGTGCTCGAGCGGCCCGCTCACGAGCCGCTGCATGTGCATGCGATCGTCGGCTTTCTGGAAAGCGCGCAAGACTACGTGCTGCTCGAACTGTTCGAGAACGAGCGGCATTTGCGCAGCGACCGCGAGGAGCGCATCAACGACCTCACGGCCGTCAACAAACAGTTGATCCGCAATCTCGCGCACGAAATCAAGAATCCGCTCGGCGGGATTCGCGGCGCGGCGCAACTGCTCGAATTCGAACTGGGCGAGCGTCAGCGCGACGAGTTGCGCGAGTACACGCAGGTCATCATCAAGGAATCGGACCGGCTGCAAACGCTGGTCGACCGCTTGCTCGAGCCGCACCGGCATCCGCATATCGTCGGCGACGTGAATATTCATGAAGTGTGCGAGCGCGTGCGTCAGGTGATTCTCGCGGAGTTTCCGCGCGGCCTCACGATCGAGCGCGATTACGACGTCAGCGTGCCGGACCTGCGCGGCGACAAGGAGCAACTGATCCAGGCGCTCCTGAACATCGTGCGCAACGCGGCAGAGGCATTGCGCGAACGCATCTCGCAAGGCGACGCGCGCATCGAATTGCGCACGCGCATTGCACGCAAGATCACGGTGTCGAAACGCTTATGTAAGCTGGCACTGGACTTGCATATCATCGACAACGGCCCCGGCATTCCCGAGGACATTCGTGACCGCATCTTCTATCCGCTCGTATCGGGGCGCGAGGACGGCAGCGGTCTCGGTCTGACGCTCGCGCAGACGTTCGTGCAACAACACGACGGTCTGATCGAAGTGGAAAGCCGGCCCGGCCACACCGAGTTTCAGATTCTGCTGCCGCTCGACTACTGACACGCCTTCGCACACCGCAGGCATCTCAAGACTTCTGACAGACCTATATGAAGCCGATCTGGATAGTAGACGACGATCAATCGATTCGCTGGGTGCTTGAAAAAGCGCTCGCTCGCGAAAACTTCGCGACGCGCAGCTTCGCGAACGTGCGCGAGGCGTCGGCGGCGCTCGATCACGAAAGCCCGCAGGTGCTGGTGTCCGACATCCGGATGCCGGGCGGCTCGGGCCTCGAATTGCTGCAAACCGTGCGTGACAAGGTGCCGGGCTTGCCGGTCATCATCATGACGGCGTTCTCCGATCTGGACAGCGCGGTCGCCGCGTTCCAGGGCGGCGCGTTCGAATATCTCGCGAAGCCGTTCGACATCGACAAAGCGGTCGAGCTGATCCGCCGCGCGGTGGACGAGAGCATGCGCGGCGAACAGACGTGGGACGACCGCGTTGCCGATGCACCCGAAATGCTCGGCCAGGCGCCCGCGATGCAGGACATGTTTCGCGCGATCGGACGTTTGTCCCATTCGGCGGCAACCGTGCTCATTACCGGCGAATCGGGCACCGGAAAGGAACTGGTCGCGCGTGCGTTGCACCGGCATAGCCCACGCGCGAACGGTCCCTTCATTGCGCTGAACACCGCGGCGATTCCAAAAGATCTATTGGAATCGGAACTATTCGGCCATGAGCGCGGCGCCTTCACTGGCGCGCAGGCAATGCGCCAGGGCCGCTTCGAGCAGGCCGAAAACGGCACGCTGTTTCTCGATGAAATCGGCGATATGCCGTTCGATTTGCAGACGCGTCTGTTGCGTGTGCTCTCCGATGGCCAGTTCTATCGGGTCGGCGGCCACAATCCGCTGCGCGCCAACGTGCGCGTGATCGCGGCGACGCACCAGAATCTGGAATCGCGCGTACGTCAGGGGCTTTTCCGCGAGGACTTGTATCACCGTCTCAACGTGATTCGCCTGCGTTTGCCCGCGTTGCGCGAGCGCAGCGAAGACATTCCGCTGCTCACCCGGCATTTTCTGCAGAAGAGCGCGCGCGATCTGGGCGTCGAGCCGAAGCGCGTATCGGAAGAGGCGCTCGCTTATCTGGCTTCGCTGCCGTTTCCGGGCAATGTGCGGCAGTTGGAGAATCTCGCTAACTGGCTCACGGTGATGGCGCCCGCGCAGACCATCGAGATCAAGGACTTGCCGCCGGATCTCGGTCCCGCGCAGGCCGGCGCGACGGATCTTACGACGGGCGGGGGCGGCAGTCCGATCGGTAGCGCGGACGCGGGCCTCGCGGCCACGGCGCCGATCAATGGCGGAAGCGTGGCGACGCATGCGGGCATGCCGGGCGGCCTGCCGGTTGCCACGGTCAGCGCATGGGAAGGCGGCTTGCGCACGGAAGTCGCACGCTTGCTGCGCGAGAATTCCGCGGACGTGATGGACGAACTCGCACGCCGTTTCGAAGCGGCGGTGATTCGCGAGGCGCTCGACTTCACGCGCGGTCGCAAGGTCGAGGCGGCGGAGCGTCTCGGTATCGGACGCAATACGATTACGCGCAAGATTCAGGAGCTCAATCTCGAGCCTTGATTCGATGACCGCACGGCATGTGTGAAGGCGGCGGGCGGCGGCATGGATATCGCGTCCGGCCGCCGCTTGCGCCTTTATCCGAACATCCAGACATTGAACCGCCGCGCAAACACCGCCGCTTCTCGCGCGGCAAGGCATAATCAACGCTGTTTTTATCCGACAGCTCACGATGCCCCCTGCCTCTTCCGCTAGTTCTCCCTGGCCGTTTTCCACCGATCCGTTCCTGTGGCTCGAAGCGCTCGACGACCCCGAAGCACTCGCGTGGGTCGACGAGCAGAACGCCCGCACCCGCGCCGCGTGGTGCAGCGGTGAGCGACTCGACACGCTCACACAATGGCTCGCCGATGCGTATCTGCCGCGCGAACGCCCCGTCATTCCCACTCGATGGAAAGAGTGGGCGTACGACCTGTGGCAGGACGACCGCAATCCCAAAGGGCTGTGGCGGCGCACCACGTGGGCGGCGTGGCGCGGCGGTAAGCCTGAGTGGCAGAACCTGATCGACTTCGACGCGCTAGGCGAAGCCGAAGGCACGCCGTGGGTCTGCGTCGAGTTCGACATTCTTTACCCGGATGGCGATCGCGCGTTGATCACCATGTCGCCAGGCGGGTCGGACGCGGTCGTCGTGCGCGAGTTCGACATCGACGCGCGACGCCTCGTCGACGACGGCTTTGTGATCGCGAAGGCGGGCAAGCATGCGGCGTCGTGGATCGACCGCGATACGCTTTACGTCGGCTGGGACAATGGGAGCGAGAGCCTGACGCGCTCCGGCTATCCGCGCGAAGCGCGGCGCTGGACGCGCGGGACGGCGCTCGCCGACGCGCCCGTGGTGTTCGAGGGCGCGTATGACGACATCGGCGTGCAAGCGCACTACGATCCGGTGGAAAAGCGTCACACGGTCGTGAGCAGCGTCGATTTCTTCGACTCGCACAGGTACTACCTCGACGCGGCGAACGGCGTCCCGCTTGCCGCCGATGCGTGGCGTCGTTACGACGTGCCCTCGCATGTCGCGGTGGGCGGCTGGAACGGCTGGCTGCTGCTCGAGCCGCGCCTCGACTGGCATTACGATGAAGTGACGTATCCGGGCGGCGCGCTGCTGGCGATCCGTGAAGACGCGTTCCTGCGCGGCGAGCGCGAGGTCACGCCGTTGTTCATCCCGACTTCGCAGACGTCCGCCTGCGAATGGACGCACACGCGCAACCAGCTCATCGTGTCGTATCTGGAAGACGTGCAGAACAAGACCTTGCTGTTCACGCCGATGCAATCCGCCGATCACACATGGCAGTGGCAACAGCGTGTCTTCCCGTCGCACGGCGAGGGGCAGGCCGACGTCTCGCCGGTGGAGTCGACGTTGAACGACGAAGTGTTCGTCGATACCGACGACTATCTGCAGCCGCCCGCGTACTGGCTCGCCGATCTTGCCCGCGACGATCTCACCGCGTGGGAGTTGGTCCACCGCTGGCCGACGCAGTTCGACGCGACGCGCTATGTGGTGACGCGCGGCGACGCCGTTTCCGCGGACGGCACGCGCGTGCCGTACACGGTGATCGGACCGCGCGACGCGCAAGCTGCCGCCGAGCGCATGGATCATGCGGATCGCGCCGAACAGCATGTCACGCGGCCGTGTCTGCTGACCGGCTATGGCGGCTTCGCGATTCCGTTATTGCCGAGCTATCTCGCGGGGCAGGGCATCGGCTGGCTCGAGCGCGGCGGCGTGTACGTGGTCGCACACATTCGCGGCGGCGGCGAGTTCGGCACGCCCTGGCACACGGCGGCGCAGACCGAGCATCGGCAACGCGCTTTCGACGATTTCATCGCGGTTGCCGAAGCGCTCGTCGCAAGCGGCGTGACGAGCGCCGCGCAGCTCGGCATCCAGGGCGGCAGCAACGGTGGCCTGCTGGTGGCGGCGTGCATGGTGCAGCGCCCGGAGCTGTTCGGCGCGGTGGTCTGCGAAGTGCCGCTGCTCGACATGAGCCGCTATCACCTGCTGCATGCCGGCGCGTCGTGGATCGACGAATACGGCGATCCCGACGATCGCGCCGCCGCGCGCGTGCTCGCCGCCTACTCGCCGTATCACCGCGTGACGGCGGGCGTGAAGTATCCGCCGGTGATGTTCACGACGTCGACCGCCGACGACCGCGTGCATCCCGGCCATGCCCGCAAGATGGCGGCGCGCATGCAGGCGCTTGGTGTGGATAACGTGTGGTATCGCGAGAATACGGAGGGCGGTCACGGCGGCTCCGACGAACTGGAGCAGGCCGAGCACGACGCGATGGTGTTCGAGTTTTTGTGGGGAACGCTGGGGGTTTCGGCTTGAGCGTGTGTGCGAATGCGAATGCGTCGGGGCGCCTCTATCAACCTAGTTGCGCGACGACCGGCGCGTGGTCCGACGGCTGGTCCCATTTGCGCGGCACCTTGTCGACCTCGCACGAAGCGCACGTTTCGGCCAGCGCCTTCGACAGCAGAATATGGTCGATGCGCAGACCCGCGTTGCGTCGGAAAGCCATCATCCGGTAGTCCCACCACGAATAGATTTTTTCCGGCTGCTCGAACTGACGGAATGCGTCGACGAGACCGAGTTCGATCAGCCGCACGAACTCCGCGCGTTCTTCCGGCGACACCAGGTTTTGACCTTCCCAAGCCTTCGGATCGTGCACGTCGCGGTCGTCGGGTGCGATGTTGTAATCGCCGAGCAGCGCGAGCTTCGGATACAGCGCCATCTCGCTTTTGACCCAGTCGTGCAGCGCGGCAAGCCAGCGCAGCTTGTACGCGAACTTGTCGGTGCGGGGTGCCTGGCCGTTCGGAAAATAGGCGGAAATAATGCGCACGCCCTCGACGGTCGCCGCGACCACGCGCTGCTGCAAGTCATCAAAGCCCGGAATGTTTCGCACGACGCTCGCTTCGTCGACGTTGAGCCCCGCGCGCACCAGAATGCCGACGCCGTTGTACGTCTTCTGGCCCGCGAACCAGCTCCGGTAGCCTTTCTCTTCGAGTTCCGCGCGCGGAAACTTTTCGTCGGGCAGCTTCAGTTCCTGAAGGCACAGTACGTCGGTGCCGCTGGTTTCGAGCCAGTCGATCACGTGCTGCTGGCGGACTTTGAGTGAGTTGACGTTCCAGGTGGCGATTTTCACGGGAGATTCTCAAGCTGAATGGCGCAGGAGCCGTAGCTTACCAGCGCCCGCGCGAAGGCGACGATTTTCGCTGCGCTCACACCCGTACTCACGCCCACACCGCGCCTCGTGCATCGAAAATAAAAAGCCGATGCGCGCCGCGCGCAGCGTATAGTGGGGTGATATTCACAGTTCGACTCACTCAGGCACCGGCGTGCACCGGAGGGCATCATGGCTCAGGCTTATCCAGATCTTTATAAGGACTTCGAAGTGCATCCGCTGGTTTTCTCGCGGGCGTTCGACAAATTCGACGGTCACAAGCGGCATGCGGAAGGCTACGACGTCGCGGTGCGCGTCTGCCGTCCGGGTGCCATTAGCGGTTCGAAGGCGAGCCGTGTGTTTCGTCTCGTGCTGCCCGCCACGTTCTCCGACTTCGGCGTCGCAAAACGCAGCGCGAGTCAGTACGGCGCGGATATTATCGACGGCAAGATCGAGGGCGCGACGGTTCAGGATCTGTGATTCGCGGTGCGGATTTTGCGCGTCGAATGGCATGCCGACACCGTTAGTCGAAGCAATAGTTTGACGTTTTGCCGACGCCCCTATATACTCTTTTTCTCTGACGCGGGGTGGAGCAGTCTGGCAGCTCGTCGGGCTCATAACCCGAAGGTCGTAGGTTCAAATCCTACCCCCGCAACCAGGCATTATTGAAAGCCCGCTGGCGCAAGCCACGCGGGCTTTTTCATTTGCTGTCAGTCATCCGCAATCGCCTCATCACCCCCAATCGCCCACTCCACCGCCGCTTGCGCATGCAACGCCGTCGTATCGAACACGGGCAGCACGGAATCTTCCGCCTTGATCAGCAACGTGATCTCGGTGCAGCCGAGAATTACCGCCTGCGCGCCGCGCGCGGCCAGCGATTCGATCACACCTTGATATATCGTGCGCGACTCGCTCTTCACGTTGCCGTGACACAGCTCGTCGTAGATGATGCGGTGCACGTCCGCGCGTTGCGCTTCTTCCGGCACCAGCGTTTCAAGGCCGTAGCGCTCGCGTAGCCGTCCCGTGTAAAAAGCCTGCTCCATCGTATAGCGCGTGCCGAGCAAACCGACTCGTTCGACGCCCGCCGCGCGCAGCGCGTTGCCGGTCGGATCGGCGATATGCAGGAACGGCACATGAATGGCGCGCTCGATCGACTCATACACGCGATGCATCGTGTTGGTCGCAAGCATCACGAGCCCGGCGCCGCCGCGTTCGAGTTGACGCGCCGCATCGGCCATCTGTTCGCCGAGCGCGTGCCAGTCGCCCGCCCGCTGATTCGCTTCGATGGGCGCGAAGTCCACTGTCAGCATCAGGCTGCGCGCGTTGTGATGACCGCCGAGGCGCGCCTTCGCGTGGCGGTTGATCAGCCTGTAATACTCGGCGGAAGATTCCCAGCTCATGCCGCCGATCACACCTATCGTCTTCATCCGCACGCTCCTCAATGAACAACGCCATAACGTGAACCGAGTATAGGTGCGCCGTGCCGCGGGTTGCCGGTACGGATTGCTCGCTGCCGGCCGGTACGGGGATCCCAATTTAAGCGCGTACAAAACCGGCGCGGCCTTTCTGACGCCGATAGAATCGTCATGAATCACGACGCGAACGCCGACACAAAAAGGAGCGAGATATGGACCTGATCATCCGCCGCGCGATGCTGCCGCCACGCGTCGCGCCGCAAGCGAAGCACGCGGTCGACATCGGCATCGAAGCGGGGCGCATTGTCGCGGTCGAAGCGAATCTGGCCGCCGTCGCGCGCGACGAAATCGACGCGGCCGGCTCGCTCGTCACGCCGCCTTTCGTCGATCCGCATTTCCATATGGACGCAACGCTGTCCTACGGTTTGCCACGCGTGAACGCGTCGGGCACGCTGCTCGAAGGCATCGCGCTGTGGGGCGAACTCAAGCCGCATCTCACGCAGGGGGCGCTGATCGAACGCGCGATGCAGTACTGCGACTGGGCGGTCGCGCGCGGGCTGCTGGCGATCCGCAGTCACGTCGATGTGTGCGATCCGCGCCTGCTCGCCGTCGAGGCGCTCGTCGAAGTAAAGCGCCGTGTCGCGCCGTATCTGGACCTGCAACTCGTCGCGTTTCCGCAAGACGGCGTGCTGCGCAGTGCCGGCGCTTTCGAAAACCTCAAGCGGTCGATTGCAATGGGCGTCGACGTGGTCGGCGGCATTCCGCATTTCGAACGCACGATGGCCGACGGCGCGCAATCCGTGCGCATGTTGTGCGAGTACGCGGCCGAGCAGGGCTTGCGAGTGGACATGCACTGCGACGAATCGGACGATCCGATGTCGCGCCACATCGAAACACTCGCCGCCGAAACGCAGCGCCTCGGCTTGCATGGGCGCGTCACCGGTTCGCATCTCACGTCGATGCATTCGATGGACAACTACTACGTGAGCAAGCTGTTGCCGCTGATGCGCGAGTCGGGCGTATCGGCGATTGCAAATCCGCTCATCAACATCACGTTGCAGGGACGCAGCGACACGTACCCGAAGCGGCGCGGCATGACGCGCGTGCCGGAGATGATGGCGGCGGGCATCAACGTCGCGTTCGGGCACGATTGCGTGATGGACCCGTGGTATAGCCTCGGCTCGGGCGACATGCTCGAAGTCGCGCACATGGGCTTGCACGTCGCGCAGATGACGGGCGTCGAAGGCATGCACGCGTGCTTCGACGCGGTCACGGTGAACGGCGCGCGCATTCTCGGTCTGGAAGACTACGGTGTCGCGCCGGGGTGCGCCGCCAACCTCGTGCTGCTCGACGCGCGCGATCCGGTGGAAGCGATCCGCCTGCGCGCGGCGCGGCTGGCGGTGATCAGCCGCGGCAAGGTGGTGAGCCGCGCACCGGCGGCGCGCGCGGCGTTGTCGCTCGACGGACGTCCTTCGGAAGTGGACTTCAAGCTGCATCGCGACTGACCTGACCGCCGTACGCAGCCAGCAAAAAAGCCGGTGTCCGCATTGTGCGGAACACCGGCTTTTCATCGCATCACAACACCATTCATTCAGTGCGCGGCGGCAGGCGTCATGCCGTTATGCCGCAGCAGCGCGTCGATGTTCGGCTCGCGTCCGCGGAACGCCTTGAACGACTCCATCGCCGGGCGGCTGCCGCCCACTTCGAGAATCTCCTTGCGATAGCGCATGCCGGTTGCCTGATCGAGCACACTGCCGCTCGCCGATTGCGCGGCTTCCTCGAATGCCGCATACGCGTCGGCGGACAGCACCTCGGCCCACTTGTAGCTGTAGTAGCCCGCCGCATAACCGCCCGCGAAAACGTGGCTGAACGTGTTCGGCCAACGCGAGAAGGGCGCTTGCGGCACGACATGAAAGCGCTCGTTGATCTCGCTCGCGAGTTGCGTCGCGTTCTTCGTGCCGGTCGCGTCGAAGCCGGTATGCAACTGCATGTCGAACATCGAGAACACGATCTGCCGCAAGGTGCCGAGCCCGCTCTGGAAATTCTTCGCGGCAAGCATCTTGTCGAACAGTTCGCGCGGCAGCGGCTGCGCCGTTTCGACGTGCGAGGTCATGTCGGAGAGCACGTCCCACTCCCAGCAGAAGTTCTCCATGAACTGCGACGGCAGTTCGACCGCGTCCCACTCGACGCCGTTGATGCCGGACACGCCGAGTTCGTCGACGCGCGTCAGCATGTGATGCAGCCCGTGCCCAAACTCGTGGAAGAGCGTGATGACTTCGTCGTGCGTGAAGCATGCAGGCTTGCCGCCGACCGGCGCCGAAAAGTTGCAGGTCAGATACGCAACCGGCGTTTGCACGCCGCCGTGCGTATGCTTGTGACGGCCGCGCGCGTCGTCCATCCAGGCGCCGCCGCGTTTGCCTTCGCGTGCGTACAGGTCGAGGTAGAACTGTGCGACGAGGCCGCCGTCCTGATTCTCGACGCGGAAAAAGCGCACGTCCGGATGCCACACGGCGGCTTCGTCGCGGCGGATACGCACGCCGAACAAAGTCTCGGTGACTTTAAAAAGGCCCTTGAAAACAGCGTCTTCCGGGAAGTACTGCTTCACTTCGTTTTCCGAGAACGAATAGCGCTTCTGACGCAGACGCTCGGCGGCAAACGTCATGTCCCACGGTTGCAGGTCGCTCAGGCCGAGTTCATTCGCCGCGAATTCGCGCAGTTCCTTCCAGTCCTGCTCCGCATGCGGACGCGCGCGCGTGGCGAGGTCTTCGAGGAAAGTCATGACCTGTTCCGGCGATTCCGCCATTTTCGGCGCGAGCGAGACCTCGGCGAAATTGTTGTAGCCGAGCATGTGCGCTTCTTCCGCGCGCAGTTTCAACTGCTCGGCGAGCACCGACGTGTTGTCCCACTCGGGCTTGCCGTTGCCGTATTGCGGACCGAGTTCCGACGCGCGCGTCACATACGCGCGGTACATCGCCTCGCGCATCGGACGGTTCTCCGAGTACTGCATGACCGGGAAGTACGACGGGAAATGCAGCGTGAATTTGTAGCCGGTCTTGCCGTCGCGCTCAGCCGCTTCTTTCGCGGCTTCGATCACGTCTTCAGGCAGACCGGCGAGTGCCGCTTCGTTGCCGGCTTCGACGACATACGCATAAGCGTTCGTCGCATCGAGCACATGATCGGAAAACGCCTTCGAGAGCGCCGCCTGCTTCTCCTGCAATTCGGCGAAATGCGGCTTCTGGTCCTCGGGCAATTCGGCGCCGGACAGACGGAAATCGCGCAGCGCGTTGCTGAGAATCTTCTGGCGCTCACTGCTGAGCGCGGCGAATTCGTCGCTTGCGTTCAGCGTCTTGTACTTCTCGTACAGCGCAAGATTCTGCCCGACGCTCGACCAGAACTCGGTCACGCGCGGCAGGTTTTCGCCATACACGGCGCGCAGTTCCGGCGTATCGGCAACAGCGTTCAGATGACCGACGACGCTCCATGCGCGCGACAGCGGTTCGGTCGCGCGCTCGACGGGCTCGACGACATCGGCCCACGAAGCGGGTGTAACCGGCAAAGCGGCGCGCTCGACTGCGGCCGCTGCATCGGCGAGCAGCACATCGAGCGCGGGCGTGACGTGTTCGGGGCGGATTTCGCCAAAGCGCGGCAGGTCGGAGAAATCGAGGAGCGGATTGTCGTGATTCGAGACGGTAGTGGACATGAGGCTTCCTGTCTGACGCGGGTGAACGGTTGATGACTAACGGATACTTTAACCGGTGCTGGGCGGCGTGCGCGCGGCGGCGCCCCATCGCACCTGACATCCATAGTATTGGGGCAGGCATACAAATTACCAGATGTCGCGGCGCGCGGCGCTTCTGTGCGAAAGCGAACTGTGTCAAACGGCGCCGCGCCGCATGCTGATGCGTCCGTCGCTTGACTGCGGAGTGGCGGCTCAGCACTTCAGTTGACGCTTTCCGACGCTTTCCCCAAGAGGTATCGATGCACCCGCTTTCGCACGCTCTATCGCGCAACGGCAACAATTTCGACCTGGTGCGGCTTGTCGCCGCCGTGGCCGTCGTGTATGGCCATTCGTATCTGCTGCAGGCGCCGGACGGCTCGAGCGACTGGGTCCACAACGCGCTCGGTTTCGACGGCTTCGGCGCGCTCGGCGTCTATGCGTTCTTCCTGTTGAGCGGCATGCTCGTGACCGCGAGCTTCGACCGTCAACGCTCGGTGCCGCGCTTTACGGTGCTGCGCATCGCGCGTCTGTGGCCGGCAGTGGCGCTCGGCTCGCTGGTGACGGTGTTCATTGTCGGGCCGTTGTTCACGACGCTGCCGCTGCGCGAGTATTTCAGCTCCGGCATGACGTGGGCGAACCTCGACAACTTTTCCACCATCGTGATGAACACCGGCTGGGCGCTGCCCGGCGTGTTCGAACACAACCGCTTTCCCGTCGACGTCAGCAGTCCGCTATGGACGCTTCCGCTGCAAGTGCGCTGCTATCTGATCGTGCTCGCGGCGGGCATGCTCGGTCTGCTGTCGAGCCCGCGCGGCGCATTGCTCGCGGCGGCGCTCGGCATTGCCGCCTTCGTGCTGCGCGTGCATTTGCCGCCGCATCTGACGCCGCATTCGCTGCCGCTCGTGCAGATCGGCTTGCGCGACTTCAGCGAGACGCCCGGCGGCTATTCGTTCTGGCCGGAGCCGTTCTTCATGCTCGGCGTGCTGCTGTATGGATTGCGCGAGCGGATCGACATCCACGGTCTGATGGCGCTCGCGTTGACGATGGTGTTTCTGGTGTTCCGCGATACGGCGGGCGCGCAGCCGTTGTTCTATCTGGCTTTTGTGTATGGCGTGCTGTGGGTCGGCATGACGCCGCTGTTGCGGCGCTTTGTGCCGCGCCATGACTACTCGTACGGCATCTATCTGTATGGCTTCATGGTGCAGCAATGCGTGGCGAATATCGCGCCGCAATTGAGTCATGTGACGGCGGTGCTGATCGCCGCGCCGTTTATCGTGCTGTGCGCCGCGCTGTCGTGGCACTGTGTCGAACGGCCGGTGCTGATGTGGTGCCGCGCGCGCCTCGCGCGCCCGCATGCGGTGCGTGCCGACGCGCGGCCGGCCAGCAAGCAGGGCGCGCGCGAAACCGTGCGCTGACGGTCATGCAGCAAGCGTTTGGATTCAAAGGGTGATGGAGTGAGACTGAAGTGCGAGGAGAGGCAGGGCGGGGACGCAGACGAGCGTGAGTCATAGCGAGTCGGACAAAATCTCGACTCACGCCGATATGAAAGCAGCAGTCAAACCGGGGTTGCGTAGCGAGTTGAAAGCGCGGGGCTGGCAGTTGCCCAGCGCTTTCCTTTTTACCTTCAGGCCTTCTTCGCTGCCTCGCGCTCCGCGGCTTCAATCGTATTCACGAGCAGCATCGTGATCGTCATCGGACCGACGCCGCCCGGCACCGGCGTGATGTAGCCGGCCACTTCCTTGACGCCCGCGAAATCGACGTCGCCGCACAGCTTGCCGGCCTCGTCGCGATTCATGCCGACGTCGATCACCGCCGCGCCCGGCTTCACCATGTCGGCGGTGACGAGGTTGCGCAGGCCGGTGGCCGCGACCACGATGTCGGCATTGCGCGTGTGCGCGGCGAGATCGCGCGTCTTGCTGTGGCAGATCGTGACCGTCGCGCCCGCTTCGAGCAGCAGCAGCGCCATCGGCTTGCCGACGATGTTCGAGCGGCCGATCACCACTGCGTTCGCGCCTTGCAGCGGAATCTCATAGGCGGCGAGCATCTTCATCACGCCGTACGGCGTGCACGGACGGAACAACGGCTTGCCGGTCAGCAACGCGCCCGCATTGGCGACGTGAAAG
Source organism: Paraburkholderia sp. RCC_158 (assembly GCF_041355255.1). Taxonomy (NCBI): domain Bacteria; kingdom Pseudomonadati; phylum Pseudomonadota; class Betaproteobacteria; order Burkholderiales; family Burkholderiaceae; genus Paraburkholderia; species Paraburkholderia sp. RCC_158. The sequence continues at coordinate 517,898 of NZ_JBFUPM010000002.1, forward strand.
CCGTCCACGTCCTTCTCCGGCGCGATCGCCTCGATCACCTTGTGGCTGTCGATATGCGGCGGCAGCGGCAGTTGCACGAGAATGCCGTGGATCAGCGGGTCGCGATTGAGTTCGTCGATACGCTCGAGCAGTTCGGCTTCCGACAGGTCCGCCGGATAACGGTCGAGCGACGAGCCCAGACCGTTGTCGTGGCACGCCTTGACCTTGTTGCGCACGTAGACTTCGCTGGCCGGATTGTCGCCGACGAGCACGACAGCGAGCCCCGGCTGATGGCCGCGGGCGGTCAGCGCGGCGGCGCGTGCGGCGACGTCGGCGCGCAGTGTCTTGGAGAGGGCGAGGCCGTCGATCAGTTTGGCAGTCATGGTCGGTCGAGAGGGGCAGTATGGAAAGCGGAGCAGCGCGTGCCGCGCGCGATGGCGTTTTTCAGCAGCAACGGGTCGGCACATGAAAAGCGCGCGACGCTAATCGGAGATAGGCGTCGCTGCAAAGTCCGTCATTATACCGGCGTGCGCGCGGGCAAGCCGACGACGTCCGCGTTAGCGGACGGCTCGCGCCGAGGCGAGCAGACAGAAGAGATAGCGGAGAAGAGCCGGACTGGACAGTCGGCCGATGACGAATGGCACACGGCGCGCCGCGGCAACTGCCGGACGCGCCGCCGACGCTTGCCAGTATTTATTGCGCCGGTTGCGGTTTGTTCGACAGCGCGAGTCGCAGCAGATCGGCGACCGTGTTGACGTTGAGCTTTTCCATGATGTTCGCGCGATGCGCTTCGACGGTCTTGATGCTGATGCCGAGGTCGTCGGCGATCTGCTTGTTGAGGCGGCCCGCGATGATGCGCTCCAGCACCTGATGCTCGCGCGCGGTCAGCTTGCCCAGGCGCTCGGCGGCGGCGCGCTGCTGCTGCACGCTGGTGCTTTCGCTGCGCGCCTTGTCGAGCATGCGCTCGACCAGCTTGCGCAGCTCGGCTTCGTCGAACGGCTTTTCGATGAAGTCCATCGCGCCTTTTTTCATCGTGGACACGGCCATCGGCACATCGCCATGACCCGTCACGAAGATGATCGGCAGCGACGCGTTGTCGGCGATCAGGCGTTCCTGCAGTTCCAGTCCGCTCATGCCGGACATCCGCACATCGAGAATCAGGCAGGCAATCTGGCCCGGATGCTGATGCGGCTGCCATGCGTCGATAAACTGCTCGGCGCTGGAGAAGCACTGCACGCGGTAGCCGTTCGCCTCCAGCAGCCAGCGCAGCGAATCTCGCACGGCCTCGTCGTCGTCGACGACAAAGACAGTTTCCTGTGTGGTGACTGGGCTGTTCATAGCTCTCCCGTAACGGTTTGTGGTGTCGGCGCCTCTGACCCGCCGTTGCTCGGGCCGTCAGGCTCTCCAATAGGCAGACTGCAATGGAACGTGGCGCCTGTGATGTGGCCGTCTGACTCGACGTTGTTGACCACCCACAGACGACCGCGGTGCGATTCGATAATCGAACGGCAAATGTTCAGCCCCATGCCCATGCCGTCGGACTTGGTGCTGTAAAACGGTTCGAACAGCCGCTCGGCGGTTGCTTCGTCGACGCCCGGGCCCTGATCCACGACGCTGATGTTGACAAAGCCGCCCTCCAGCCGCACGACGACGCGGATCACCGGATCGACCGCGTTGGGCCGCGCTTCCGCCATCGCCTCGGCGCCGTTCTTCAACAGGTTGACCAGCACCTGCTCGATCAGCACGGGGTCGACGTAAATGACGGGCAGCCGCGAGCGCATGTCGGTGACGATGCGAATGCGCCGCTTGCGCACTTCTATTTCGGCGAGACCCACGGCGTCCGCGACGATGTCCGCGACGCGCGTCGCCTGGCGCTTCGGCTCGCTGCGTTTCACGAACTCGCGAATGCGCTTGATGATCATGCCGGCGCGCACCGCCTGCTGTGCGGTTTTTTCGAGCACGGGCAGCAGATTGTCAGGCGTCGTCCGACCGGATTTAACCAGCGCAACGGTTCCGGAGCAATAGTTATTGATGGCGGCGAGCGGCTGATTCAGTTCGTGTGCGAGCGACGACGCCATTTCGCCCATCGTCATCAGACGGCTCGTGAACTGCAGCTTTTCGTCCTGCTGGCGCGACAGTTCCTGCGCCTGCTTGCGCGTGGTGATGTCGGTTGCGATCTGCATCTGCGCGAGATGGCCGTCCACCCACTGGATGTACTGACGGCGCACTTCGAACCACTTCTGGATGCTTTGCACGTAGATTTCCTGCGCGTCGGCCGTGCTTTCGGTCAACGCCGCGGCGGGCAGTCCCGCGTATGTGTCCACCATATCGATCGAATCCGACGACGCCTGTGCGCTATCGAACCCGCCGCCCGCCAATTCCAGATGACCGTCCGGGCGGATGCCGAACAGATGCCGGTAGTAGCGGTTGGCGAACAGCAGTTCGGCTTCGTCGGCGGCGAGCACGGACACGGCCGCGTCGAGACTTTCGAGCACGGTGGTGAAGCGCTCATGCGCGGCGGCGAGTTCCTCGCGCGCGCGCTTCGGCTCGGTGATGTCGGTCATCGACGACATCCAGCCGGTCTGGCGGCCCGAGCTGTCGATCAGCGGTGATACATACAGACGCGCGTGGAACGTGGAGCCGTCCTTGCGGCGCACCCGCAATTCGAATCCCGACGACGGCGCCTTGCCGCGCAGCGTCATGTCGAGCTGCCGCTGCATTTCCGGATAGGCGTCGCGCGGCCAGTAGGCGAACGGCGCCGTCTTGCCGACGAGGTCGCTTTCGTCCCAGCCGGTCATGCGGCAAAACGCGGGATTAACGTGCGTGATGCGGCCGTGCATGTCGAGCACGCGCATGCCGATCAGCACGGAGTTTTCCATCGCGCGGCGGAAGAACGCTTCGGCGTAGAGCGCCTGCTGCGCCTCGAAGCGCTGCCGCGTGTGTTTCCACAAACTCCACAAGCTCCACAGCACGAAGCACGACAAACCGGCCACCAGCCACACGAGCGTGTTGTTGGTGAAGTTCGTCATCTGCGGGAACGCGTACACGCGCACCGAGACGCCCTGGCCCGGCGGATCGAGCGGCAGATCGTAGAACATGTCGCGCGGCAGGCGCGGCCGCGTGGACGTGGTGGTCAGCTCGCGGTTGTTCGCGTCGACGATCGAAATCTTGTACTTCGCCGACAGCTCGGGCGGAATGTCGTGCTTGAGAATGCCTTCGACCGAAAACACCGCGGCGATCGAGCCGAGAAATTCGCGGTCGCGAAAGACCGGCGTTTGCAGTGTGATGTAGCCGTTGCCGAGGTCGTCGTAGATGAGCGGCGAATACACCTGGCGGCGCGTGCTGCGCGCCTCGGCGAAGGCGGCTTTGACCGCTTCGTCCATTTGCGTGTCGTTCGGCTTGGCGAGACGCTGGCCGAACACGGGCAGCGCGGTATTGGGCCAGCGCGGCTGCTGCTGGCTCGTGTACCAGTTCATGTAGAGGATTTCGGGATGCCCCTGCATGATGTCCGTGGTAGACACCTGGAACGACTGCGGATCGGCGTGGCCCGCGGCGAGGTCGCGCGCGAGCGCCTGGATCTGTTCCTGCGCGCCGGTCATGGACAGGCGAATCTGCTGCTGGGCCCATGCGACGTTACGGTAAAGCGTGTCTTCCTGCTGCTGCTGCTCGCGCCGGTTCAGGCTCCACAGAATCAGGCTCATGACGACCAGGAACACCAGGATCGACAGGAGCGGCGTCAGCAAATAGGAATTGGACCACCAGGGCCCATGGTGCCAGCGGGAGGACGGCGACGAATCCGCCGGCGAACCAGCGTTGCGCGCCGATCGAGCGAAAAGCCGTTCGGTCAACATGCGTGGCATTGTAGCGCAGCGCGTAGCTAGCAAATCACGCAAAAAATCACTGAAAGTGCCGTTATTCGGCGCACACTAGCCGACGTATCCGGGGAAAGGCAGTCAAATCAGGTTGCGCTGCAACAATTTTCCGCATTATGAGAACCGATCTCGTAATTCGAAAATTTTGTTGCGTGGACGTCGGGACCCTTATTACAATCGGCCGAAGCTGCCGCGGCCGTGCTTCGTCCGCGTCGTCTGTTCAAAGAGCGTTCCTCTATATCCAGGAGACGAGCATGTCCGCTGTACCCGACGAAGTCATGAAATATGTCGCCGCTGAAAAAGACGACGATCCCCAGGAAACCGGCGAATGGCTGGAAGCGCTGGATGGCGTGATTTCTGCTGTTGGCCCCGACCGTGCCCACTACCTGATCGAGAAACAGATCGAATTCGCCCGCGTGCATGGCGAACATCTGCCGTTCTCCGCTAACACCCCGTACATCAACACGATTCCCGTCGCGCGCCAGGCGAAGATTCCCGGCGACCAGGACATCGAACACCGCATCCGCTCGTACACGCGCTGGAACGCCATCGCGATGGTGCTGCGCGCGGGCAAGGACACCAACGTCGGCGGCCATATCGCGTCGTTCGCGTCGGCAGCCACGCTGTATGACGTCGGCTTCAACCACTTCTGGCACGCGCCGTCGCCCGAACATGGCGGCGACCTCGTGTTCGTGCAGGGTCACTCGTCGCCGGGTGTTTACTCGCGCGCGTTCCTGCTTGGCCGGCTGACCGAGCAGCAGCTCGACAACTTCCGCCAGGAAGTGGGCGGCGAGGGCATCTCGTCGTATCCGCATCCGTGGCTGATGCCGGATTTCTGGCAATTCCCGACCGTCTCGATGGGCCTCGGCCCGATCATGGCGATCTATCAGGCGCGCTTCATGAAGTACATGCAGGCGCGCGGCATCGCGAAGACCGACGGCCGCAAGGTCTGGGCTTTCCTCGGCGACGGCGAAACGGACGAACCGGAATCGCTCGGCGCGATCGGCATGGCCGGCCGCGAGCGGCTCGACAACCTCGTGTTCGTGATCAACTGCAACCTGCAGCGCCTCGACGGTCCGGTGCGCGGCAACGGCAAGATCATCCAGGAACTGGAAAGCGAATTCCGCGGCGCGGGCTGGAACGTCATCAAGGTCGTGTGGGGCAGCCGCTGGGACGCGCTGTTCCAGCGCGACAAGTCGGGCGCGCTGATGCGCCGCATGATGGAAGTCGTCGACGGCGAATATCAGACGTACAAGTCGGAGTCGGGCGCGTTCGTTCGCGAGCACTTCTTCAATACGCCGGAACTGAAGGCGCTGGTCGCCGACTGGTCGGATGAAGACGTGTGGAACCTGAACCGCGGCGGCCACGATCCGCACAAGATCTACGCCGCGTTCCACGAAGCCACGCAGACCAAGGGCCAGCCGACCGTCATCCTCGCGAAGACGATCAAGGGCTACGGCATGGGCGAAGCCGGCCAGGCGATGAACATTACCCACCAGCAGAAGAAGATGCAGGTGGAGCAGCTGAAGAAATTCCGCGACCAGTTCCGTCTGCCGATCTCCGACGAAGACCTCGTCAACGTGCCGTACCTCAAGTTCGAAGAAGGTTCGAAAGAACTCGAGTACATGCGCGCTCGCCGCCAGGAACTCGGCGGCTATCTGCCGGCGCGCCGTCAGAAGGCCGAGTCGCTGCCGGTGCCGGATCTTGCGGCATTCGAGCCGCTCCTGAAGGGCACGGGCGAAGGCCGCGAGATTTCCACGACGATGGCGTTCGTGCGGATTCTCAACATCCTGCTGAAGGACAAGGCGCTCGGCAAACGCATCGTGCCGATCGTCCCGGACGAGTCGCGTACGTTCGGCATGGAAGGTCTGTTCCGTCAGATCGGCATCTGGAATCAGGACGGCCAGAAGTACATTCCGGAAGATTCCGACCAGCTCATGTTCTACCGCGAGTCGGAAACCGGTCAGATTCTGCAGGAAGGCATCAACGAAGCCGGCGGCATGTCCGACTGGATCGCAGCCGCGACGTCGTACTCGACGCACGGCGAGATCATGATCCCGTTCTACATCTTCTACTCGATGTTCGGCTTCCAGCGCATCGGCGATCTGGCATGGGCCGCGGGCGACATGCGCTCGCGCGGTTTCCTGCTGGGCGGCACGGCAGGCCGCACGACGCTGAACGGCGAAGGTCTGCAACACGAAGACGGCCACTCGCTGCTGTGGGCCGCGTCGGTGCCGAACTGCATCAGCTATGACCCGACGTTCGGTTACGAACTCGCCGTCATCATGCAGGACGGCCTGCGCCGCATGGTCGCGGAGCAGGAAGACGTGTACTACTACATCACGGTGATGAACGAGAACTACGAGCACCCGGCGATTCCGCAGGGCGCGGGTCTGGAGAACGTAGCGGCCGACATCATCAAGGGCATGTACGCGTTCCGCAAAGCCGACGCTGACAAGAAAGCGCCGCGTGTTCAACTGATGGGCGCGGGCACGATCTTCAACGAAGTGATCGCCGCCGCCGACCTGCTGAAGAACGACTGGGGCGTCGCCGCCGATCTGTGGAGCGTGCCGAGCTTCACCGAACTCGCTCGCGAAGGTCACGAAGTGCAGCGCTGGAACATGCTGCATCCGACGGAAGAAAAGAAGCTCTCGCACGTCGAGAAGCTGCTGAAGGACGCGCCTGGTCCGGTGATTGCCTCGACCGATTACGTTCGCGCGCTGACCGAGCAGATTCGCGCGTTCGTGCCGCAGAAGTTCGTCGTGCTGGGCACGGACGGCTATGGCCGTTCGGACACGCGCGAGAAGCTGCGCCACTTCTTCGAAGTCGACCGCTACTGGGTCACGGTTGCCGCGTTGAATGCACTGGCAGACGAGGGCACGATCGAACGCAAGGTCGTCGCCGAGGCGCTCAAGAAGTACAACCTTGATCCCGCCAAACCCAACCCGATGACCGTCTAAGGCATCATTCCCCGTGTGCCACGGCGTGCGCGCCCGCCACTGACCGGTTCCGACCGGCAGCGGCAGTCGCGTGCGCGGCCCAGGAGACACTAACAATGAGTCAAGCGATCGAAGTCAAGGTGCCGGACATCGGCGATTACAAGGACATTCCTGTGATCGAGGTGCTGGTCAAGGCGGGTGATACCGTCGAGAAAGAGCAATCGCTCGTTACGCTGGAGTCCGACAAGGCGACGATGGATGTGCCGAGTTCGGCGGCCGGCGTCGTCAAGGAAGTGAAGGTCAAGGTCGGCGACAACGTGTCGGAAGGTTCGCTGATCGTGGTGCTGGATGGCGCTGAAGGCGGCGCGGCTGCGGCTGCTCCGGCGGCTGCGCCTGCACCCGCACCTGCGGCTACTCCCGCGCCTGCACCGGCTGCGGCTCCGGCCGCTGCACCGGCCGCAAGCGGCGGCGGTCTGCAGGAAGTCAAAGTGCCGGATATCGGCGACTACAAAGACATTCCCGTGATCGAAGTCGCGGTGAAGGTCGGGGATCGCGTCGAGAAAGAGCAGTCGCTGGTCACGCTCGAATCCGACAAGGCGACGATGGACGTGCCGAGTTCCGCGGCCGGCGTCGTCAAGGAAGTGAAGGTCAAGGTCGGCGATACCGTGTCGGAAGGCTCGGTGATCGTCGTCGTGGAAGCCGAAGGCGGCGCTGCGGCGCCCGCGCCGGCTCCCGCGGCCAAGCAGCAAGCCGAAAAGCCGTCGGATGCGCCTGCCGCGCCGTCGCCCGCACCGGCCGCTCCGTCCGCACTCGCACAAGCGCCTTCGATCCCGGCAGGCGAGGGCGGTTCGCGCCGCGCGAGCCACGCTTCGCCGTCGGTGCGCAAGTTCGCGCGCGAACTCGGCGTCGACGTGACGCAGGTTCAGGGCACAGGTCCGAAAGGCCGCATTACGCAAGCCGACGTCACGGCGTTCATCAAGGGCGTGATGACGGGCCAGCGCGCGGCGCCGGCCGGCGCAGCCGCGCCTGCAGCCGGCGGCGGCGAGCTGAATCTGCTGCCGTGGCCGAAGGTCGACTTCTCCAAGTTCGGCCCGTTCGAAGCGAAGCCGCTGTCGCGCATCAAGAAGATTTCGGGCGCGAACCTGCATCGCAACTGGGTCATGATTCCGCACGTCACGAACAACGACGAAGCCGACATCACCGAACTCGAAGCGTTGCGCGTGCAGTTGAACAAGGAAAACGAAAAGGCCGGCGTGAAGATCACGATGCTGGCGTTCGTCATCAAGGCCGTTGTGTCGGCGTTGAAGAAATTCCCGACGTTCAACGCGAGCCTCGACGGCGACAACCTCGTGTTCAAGCAGTACTACCACGTGGGTTTTGCAGCCGATACGCCGAACGGTCTCGTCGTTCCGGTGATTCGCGATGCGGACAAGAAGGGTCTCGTCGAGATCGCGAAGGAAATGACCGATCTTTCCAAGGCCGCGCGTGAAGGCAAGCTCAAGCCGGATCAGATGCAAGGCGGCTGCTTCTCGATTTCGTCACTGGGCGGAATCGGCGGCACTAACTTCACGCCGATTATCAATGCGCCTGAAGTCGCTATTCTTGGGCTGTCGCGTGGCGCGATGAAGCCGGTGTGGGACGGTAAGCAGTTTGTGCCGCGTCTCATGCTGCCGCTGTCGTTGTCTTATGACCATCGGGTGATCGACGGGGCTGAGGCTGCGCGCTTCAATGCGTATCTTGGGGCGATTCTTGCCGATTTTCGGCGTGTGATTCTTTGATGTGGTGTTGCGCGGGGCGCTGGTTTTTTTCTGTGATCAGTGTCTCTCTGTAGAACCTGTTTTCTTAGTGGTCTATTGGCGCTGCCCCTGTGCGGGGCGGCACCTACTTTTCTTTGTCTTCCAAAGAAAAGTAGGCAAAAGAAAGGCGCGTCCTTCGGCGGACTGCAAAAGGTGATTCTGTTTGGCGCGCTGCCAGTTTTTGGGCCCTGGGCGGGTTCTTCTCATCACCATCAACAAGACTAGGGGACACTATGAGTCTCGTCGAAGTAAAAGTGCCGGATATCGGTGACTTCAAGGACGTCGATGTCATCGAAGTCAATATCAAACCGGGCGATGCGATCGAAAAAGAACAGTCGCTGCTGACGCTCGAGTCCGATAAGGCATCCATGGAAGTGCCGAGCGATACCGCCGGCATCGTCAAGGAAATCCGTATCAAAGCCGGCGATAAAGTCTCGCAAGGCACCGTCATCGCGCTCGTCGAAACGTCCGGCGAAGCAGCGCCCGCTAAAGAAACTCCGAAGGCCGCGGAAAAAGCGCCTGCACCCGCGCCGGCTCCCGCCGCCGCGCCGGGCGCCGCCGCGCCCGCGCCGCAAGCGGGCAGCTTCTCGGGCAACGCGGATATCGAGTGCGACATGCTCGTGCTCGGTTCGGGCCCTGGCGGCTATTCGGCTGCATTCCGGTCCGCCGATCTCGGTATGAAGACGGTGCTCGTCGAGCGTTATTCGACGCTGGGCGGCGTGTGCCTGAACGTCGGCTGTATCCCGTCGAAAGCGCTGCTGCACACGGCGCTCGTCATCGACGAAGCCGAAGCGCTCGGCGCGCACGGCATCACGTTTTCCAAACCGCAGATCGATCTGGACAAGCTGCGCGACTTCAAGTCGGGTGTCGTCAAGAAGCTGACCGGCGGTCTCGCCGGCATGGCGAAGATGCGCAAGGTCGAAGTGGTCACGGGCACCGGCGCGTTCGTCGATCCGAACCACATGGAAGTACAAACCGAGGGCGGCAAAAAGGTCGTCCGGTTCAAGCAGGCGATCATCGCCGCGGGCTCTGAAGCGGTGAAGCTGCCGTTCATTCCGGAAGATCCGCGTGTGGTCGATTCGACCGGCGCGCTCGAACTGCGTCAGATTCCGCAGCGCATGCTGGTGATCGGCGGCGGCATCATCGGGCTCGAAATGGCGACGGTCTACGCCACGCTCGGCGCGAAGATCGACGTCGTCGAAATGCTCGACGGTCTGATGGCCGGCGCGGACCGCGATCTGGTCAAGGTCTGGGAAAAGTACAACAGCAAGCGTTTCGCCAACGTCATGCTGAAGACCAAAACCACCGCGGCCGAAGCGAAAGAGGACGGCATCTACGTGTCGTTCGAAGGGGAGAAGGCTCCGGCGGAAGCGCAGCGTTATGACCTCGTGCTGGTCGCGGTCGGACGCTCGCCGAACGGCAAGAAGATCGGCGCGGACAAGGCCGGCGTGGCGGTCACGGATCGCGGCTTTATCGACGTCGACAAGCAGATGCGCACCAACGTGCCGCACATCTTCGCGATCGGCGATATCGTCGGTCAGCCGATGCTCGCGCACAAAGCCGTCCACGAAGGACACGTTGCCGCCGAAGCCGCTCACGGCGAGAAGGCGTACTTCGACGCGCTGCAGATTCCGTCGGTGGCTTATACCGATCCCGAAGTGGCGTGGGCCGGCAAGACCGAAGACCAGTTGAAGGCAGAAGGCATCAAGTACGGCAAGGCGGTGTTCCCGTGGGCCGCATCGGGCCGCGCGATTGCCAACGGCCGCGACGAGGGCTTCACGAAGCTGCTGTTCGACGAGGAAACGCATCGCGTGATCGGCGGCGGTATCGTCGGTCTGAATGCGGGTGACCTCATCAGCGAAGTGTGCCTCGCGATCGAAATGGGCGCGGACGCGGAAGACATCGGCAAGACGATTCATCCGCACCCGACGCTCGGCGAATCGATCGGCATGGCCGCCGAACTGTACGAAGGCGTCTGTACCGATTTGCCGCCGCAGAAAAAGAAGTAATGCGTTTGGCTCATCCGCATGCGTGCGGATGGCGCTCAAAAAGAAACGGCGCGCCCTTTGCGGGGCGCGCCGTTTTTCATCTGAAGCTCAATCGCATTCGAGCCGCGGTCCGAAACGAAGCAACGCCGCGAACGCCGCGCAAAAAAATCCCGGCGCTTCGCCGGGCAAACGATACGTCATTCAACGTATCGGAGCGTTCGGCCAATTGAAACCGTGTGAGCGGCAACGGCACGACGCTGTTGCTTACAGCAACGCCGGCGCAGCGATGAAGCTGGGCCGGCGCAAACGATGCCCGAAGCAAGGCCTCGGGTCAGTCGACCCAGGCTCCGACAGCGAGCCTGGAAGCAGACCGGAAACTTAGACCGGCTTCTTGGCCGAGCGCGAAGCTTGTGCAGCGGCTTGCGATGCAGCCTTCGAAGCGGCCGTAGCGGCTGCGTTGAAGTTGCTTTCCGCGATTTCGACAGCTTGCTTCGTGGCCTTGTGGACCGTTTCGTACGTGGTGTTGGCGGCAGTGATGGCCGACTTGATCACGGCGACAGCGGTTTCCGAACCGGCCGGTGCATTCTTCGCGACGTTTTCGACGAGCGACTGAACCTTGCGGTTCTGCTCTTCGAACTGCGCTTCCGCTACGCGGGCGAACTCGCCTTGCGTTGCCGAAACGATTTCGTACACGTGACGGCCATACGACAGCGCCTTTTCAGCGACCGGCTGCGCGAGGCTCGCTTGCAGTGCCAGCAGTTCCTGCGCGTCTTTCACCGACAGCGCGCGCTGGGCATTTTCCTGGCTTTCCGCGAGCGTCGATTTCACGACTTGCAGGTTCAGTTCGACCAGCTTTTCGACGCCTTCGAATGCCTTGGTGGTGAGGCCGAACAGCGTTTCGAAGTTGGCTTTCTGGGCTGCAGCGAATTGCTCGGGGGTCAGCAAAGTCATGGTTTACGCTCCTGGATTGCGGCCGAACTCTGCGACCGCATTGGGTGGTGGCGAGACGCACAAATTCGTCTGCCCGGACCGCGATGTATTGTGCATCGCAGCAATGAGTTCTATTTTAAGATGGCGCCAAGGAATGTCAAGTGGTTTTTGTGCGTTGCACAATCTTAAGAAACCACTTAGGAAACAATAGCTTATGCGCTCTGAATGACAGCCGCATGACGCGGAACGATTGACCGTTCTTGCCAGTGGAAAGTCCGAAAACGGTATTTTGTTCCGGCTCCAACAGCCTCTCCGAGGCGCTTTTGCGTGCACCGCAGAAAAAACCGTGAGGGGTCTATTTAACAAAAGCTCGGCGCGGATGCGAATTGATGTAAACCATAAACTGTCACGGAACGTTAATCGTTGATGCCGGTCGAACGCGCGTCTGCGATTTGCAGCGGGCATTTAAGACAACGTGCGCTGCGCGTGTTGGCTCGCTTGCGTCCGCGGCGCGAGACCTCGTTGGCCGCGACAGCCGTGTTTCCCCTCATCAAGGTTGTCTCGAAATTGCCGTTATGCTGAAAGGACCACACCCTTTTTCAGGGTGACGGTGGTGGCGAGGCGCGGCGCTCCGATCGTTTTTATCGATCGAAGCGCGGCACTTATTTGCGTTTTTGCGATCGGAGCTTATAAGCTGGTTTAAGGAGCGCAGATAAGTGCTTCAAATTGCTAATTTTTCGTTGTTTTACTACACTTGCGGAACCCTCTCGCCGCTCCCTACAGAACACCCATGAAAACCGACATGTTTTCGTCGCTAAAAGTGATCCACGGCGCGGCGCGCAGCACCGCTTTGTCGGTGGCCGCCTCCATGGTCCTCGCGGCGGCGCTTGGCACGCCCGTGAGCACTTTTGCCGCGACGCCCGCTGCCTCCGCAAAAACCTCGAAGCACGCGAAGGCCGGCAAGAAGCCCGCCGCCGCAACCAAGGTCTCGAGCAAAGCTGTGAAAGCCGGCAGCAAAGGCGCGGTCGCGAAGGCCGCCGCCGCTGATGACGACGCGCCGCGCGCGAGCGTCAAGCGCAAGCGCGTGACCTATACGTCGAACGGCCGTCACCACTCGGTGGTGCGGCGCGTTGCCTATGAGCCGCGCCAGCCGACCGTCGGCCAGGCATTCGGCCTGCACGAGACGCCGGACGCGCTGATGCTGCGCTCGAGCGTCGCGTACGTGGTCGACCAGAACACCGGCGAGTCGCTCTTCGATAAAAACTCGCGCGCCGTGGTGCCGATCGCGTCCATCACGAAGCTGATGACGGCGATGGTCGTACTGGATTCGAAAGAGCCGATGACCGATCAGCTCGAAGTCACGGACGAAGACCGCGACTACGAAAAGAACACCGGCTCGCGCCTGTCCGTCGGCTCGGTGCTGTCGCGCGAAGACATGCTGCATATCGCGCTGATGGCGTCGGAAAACCGTGCTGCCGCCGCGCTGTCGCGCTACTACCCGGGCGGCCGGCCGGCGTTCCTCGCCGCCATGAACGCCAAGGCGCGGCAACTCGGCATGACCGACACGCACTTCGAGAATCCCACCGGTTTGACGAGCCAGAACGTGTCGAGCGCGCGCGATCTCGTGAAGATGGTCAATGCGGCGTATCAATATCCGCTGATCCGCCGGTTCTCGACGGACCGCAGCTACGAGGTGTACACGGGCAAGCGCACGCTCGCGTACAACAGCACGAATGCGCTCGTGCGTAACCCGACGTGGGAGATCGGTCTGCAAAAGACCGGCTTCATCAACGAAGCGGGCGAGTGCCTCGTGATGCAGGCCAATATTCATGGCCGTCCGATGGTGCTCGTGCTGCTCGACTCGTCGGGCAAGTACTCGCGTTTCGCCGACGCCACGCGGCTGCGCACGTGGCTCGACAACGGCGGCGATCAGGCGCGTATCACGAGCGCGGACGCCGGCGGGCCGGGCACCTGAGCGCGCTGTGTTTCTGGATTTGCGGTCGGTTGAAGAATCGGTCGCCGCAATCGAAAAGCCCCGCATTTGCGGGGCTTTTCGTTGCACGCTGCGATTCGCGGACTCACGACTTATGCATGCGAGCCCGAATGATGTCCGTGATCCTGCGAAGCCTGCGGCCGATACCCCAGCGCTTCGGAAATCACGAGCGCCGTCTGGCTAAGCTGACCTAGCCAGGAATCTTGCAGGCGGTCGGCCGGCGCCGAAAGCGACAGACCCGCGACGAGTTTGCCCGTGTCGTCGTAGATGCCCGCGGCGATGCAGCGCACGCCGAGCTCCAGTTCTTCGTTGTCGCGCGCGCACGCTTGCTGGCGCACATGCGACAGTTCGCGCTCGAGCTTGGCTAAGTCGGTGATGCTGTTTTGCGTGTGGCCCGACAGGCCCGTGCGGGTCGCGTAGGCGCGCACGCGCGTCGATTCGTCGGCGGCGAGGAAGAGTTTGCCGACCGACGTCAGATGCAGCGGCGCGCGTCCGCCGATGGCCCGCACCACCTGCATGCCCGAACGCTCGGAGTAAGCGCGCTCGATGTACACGATCTCGTCGCCCTGACGCACCGACAGGTTCACCGTCTGGCCCGTCTGCCGATGCAGTTCGCGCATCGGCGTGAGCGCCGCGTCGCGCACGGACAGCCGCGCCTTCACGAGATTGCCGAGTTCCAGCAGGCGCATGCCGAGCCGGTACGTGCCGGGATCGGACCGGTCGACGAGCCGGCACATCACCATGTCGTTCAGGATGCGGTGCGCGGTGGACGGATGCAGTTCCGTGCGGATGGCGAGTTCTTTCAGGCTGACCGGGTCGCTATGCGCGGCGAGTGCGTCGAGCAGGCGCATCATGCGTTCGATCACCTGGATCGAAGTTTTGGGATCCGGGTTCGTGTCGCTCATAAGAAGAATCGGTTGACGCGTCAAACAGCGGAAACTGATTGTATCTCGTATCGTGAAAAAAGCGAACGCACTTGGAAGCGGCCTTCGAATTCGGCGAGGCGTTCGTCCTATGCCTTCCGGGCGTTGGTATTGTGCGCCAAACAGCGGATAATCAGGGACGTTTTCCCGGAGGAGGGCTCATGCGAGTCGGATTGTTCGTCACCTGCCTGATCGACCTGATGCGGCCCGAAATCGGTTTTTCGGTGATCAAGCTGCTCGAAGGCGCCGGTTTTGAAGTGGTGGTGCCGCCGGCGCAAACGTGCTGTGGCCAGCCCGCGTACAACTCGGGCGAGCGGCGCATCGCCCGCGACCTCGCCGAGAAAACCTTGCGCGAATTCGAGCAGTTCGACTACGTGGTGGTGCCGTCAGGCTCGTGCGGCGGCATGATCCGCACGCATTACGGCGATCTCTTCGCCGACGACCCCGAACTGATGAATCGCTTCGGCCGCCTGCGCGCCAGGGTGTTCGAGCTGACCGACTTCCTCGTCAACGTCGCCAAAGTGCGGTTGCAGCCAGGCGAATTCGCCGGACAGGTCACCTATCACGATTCGTGTTCCGGTCTGCGCGAACTCGGCGTCAAGGCGCAGCCGCGCGAACTGCTCGCCCAGGTGGGCGTCGCGGTGACCGAAATGAAGGGCTGCGAACACTGCTGCGGCTTCGGCGGCACGTTTGCGGTGAAGTACGGCGACATCTCCACGGCGATCGTCGACGAAAAATGCGCGAATATCCGCGACAGCGGCGCGGGCGCGGTGGTGCTCGGCGACCTCGGCTGCATGCTCAATATCGAAGGGCGCCTGAGGCGCACCGGCGATACCGCGACGCGCGTGCTGCACATCGCGCAGGTCCTGGCCGGCGACGTATAACGGGGTAAGGGGACCGCCATGCAAATCCAATCGATGCAATTCAAGGCGCGCGCCGGTCAGAAGCTCGCGGACCAGCGGCTGCAGCAGAACCTGACCAAACTGTCCACCAAGTTCGTCTCCGCGCGCGCCGCGGCGCTGACCGCGATCGACTTTCCCGCCACGCGGGACGCACTGAAGGAGCGCCGCAACCGGGCGCTCGAAAATCTGGACGTGTGGCTCGAGACGTTCGAACGCGAGGCGGCCCGGCGCGGCGTCACCGTGCTCTTTGCCGAGACCACGCAGGAGGCCGCGCGGCTCGTCGGCGAAATTGCACGCCGGCACGATGTGAAGAAGGTGATCAAGACCAAGTCGATGGTCACCGAGGAAATGCGCCTGAA
Source organism: Paraburkholderia sp. RCC_158 (assembly GCF_041355255.1). Taxonomy (NCBI): domain Bacteria; kingdom Pseudomonadati; phylum Pseudomonadota; class Betaproteobacteria; order Burkholderiales; family Burkholderiaceae; genus Paraburkholderia; species Paraburkholderia sp. RCC_158. Next base: position 533,579 of record NZ_JBFUPM010000002.1, read on the forward strand.
CGAGGTGCTCGGACAGATGGGCGTGCAATCCATCGAGACCGATCTCGGCGAATACATTCTGCAGATCAACGACAACGAGCCGCCTAGCCACATCATCGCGCCCGTCGTCCACAAGGATAAGGACGAGATCGCCGACCTGTTCGCCAAAACGCACGGCCGGCCGCGGCTTACCGAAATTCCCGATATGACGCTGGAAGCCCGGCAGGTGCTTCGCCCGCACTTCATGAGCGCGGACATGGGTGTGACCGGCGGCAACTTCGTGATCGCGGAAACCGGCTCCGTGGTGCTCGTCACCAATGAGGGCAACGAAGGCATGTGTACGGTGATGCCGCGCGTGCATGTCGCCGTCACCGGCATCGAAAAGGTGCTGCCCACGCTCGAAGACCTTGCGACGGCCATGCGCTTGCTGCCGCGCTCGGCGACGGGCCAGACCACGTCCAACTATTTCTCGGTGCTGACCGGGCCGCGAGGCGAGGGCGATCAGGACGGGCCCGAGCATATGTATGTGGTGCTCGTCGACGGCGGGCGCACGGGGCTGATCGGCGGCGATTTTCAGGAGATGCTCCGCTGCATTCGTTGCGGCGCGTGCATGAATCATTGCCCGGTGTATCAGAAAGTCGGCGGCCATGCCTACGGCTGGGTGTATCCCGGCCCGATGGGTTCTGTGCTGACGCCGAGCTACGTCGGCCTCGATAAGGCGCTCGATCTGCCGCAAGCAGCCACGCTGTGCGGCGAGTGCAATAGCGTATGTCCGGTCGGCATTCCGTTGTCCGATCTGCTGCGCAAACTGCGCGAGAAGCAGGTCGAACGGCGCCTGCGTCCGTGGAAGGAGCGCGCGGGTCTCGCAGTGTGGGGTTTTCTGGCGATGCATCCGGACGCTTACGCGCTCGTCACGAAACTCGCTGTGCGGGTGCTGGAGCGCATGGGCGGGCGCAATCGGTCGATTGCGAAGCTCCCTTTGGGCGGCGCCGGCTGGACGAATACGCGGGATATGCCCGCGCCGGTTGGACGCACGTTCCGGGAGTTGTACGCCGCGCAACGCAGTCATATCGGCTGAAGAAGGTTGGGGCGGCGCTCTGCCGTCGCGCGAGTGCTACTGCTACTGCTAGTGAGTTGTGCAACGTGCCGGTAGAAGTTTTCGCGAGAGCCAACCGCTGTTGCGACGGCGCCGGTGCCATACGCCAAGGCTGGCCCGCGTGGCAAGTCGCTTGACACGCCGCGGCGTGCCCGCGGCGTGCCGTTCACCGCCGCTAAAGCGCTGCTCTAATGCGTCGTCATGCCCCGAGCCGGATTGCCTCTCAACACGGGTGCGCCGGCATCGCCGCGACCGCCCGCCTGCGGTGCTGGCGCCGGCGCGGGCGGCGGCGGGGGCGGCGGCGCGACGCCGGGCCGCGGCGCATTCGAGCCGCTCGGACCGCGCGGACCCGCGACCGCTCCCTGCGGAGGCGGTCCGCCGTTGGGCTGGCCGCGAGGTCCACCGTTGGGTTGGCCATGCGGCCCACCGTTTCCGCCCCGATTGCCGTGGTCTCCGTCGTAGTACGGCCGCCCTCGGTATCCGCCGTATCCTGGACCGTAATAGCGCCCCGGACCGCCGTAATAGCCCGGACCGTAATAATTGCTGTAGCCCATGTAGACGTTCGTCTGCGGGACGGGCGCGCCGTACGCGTCGTAGTAGCCGTCGTAGGTGCTGTAGCCGTTGCTGTACATCGGCGTGCCGTCCGGATAGACGGCGCAGCCGCCGAGCAGGGCGGCGACGGCGACAGCGGCAAAGGGTGCGAAGCGTTTCATTTCAAGCCCGAGACAGTAGGTTTCGTAGTAATGAGACCGCAATTATGCGCATCCGTGGCGGTAGCTTTGTATGCTTTTGTAAGGACTTATTTTTCGTGCCAGGCGTGAGCCGATCGCGCCTGATCGTGTCCGCATCAAATCACTGTTCCATTTCCGACAACGCTGTATCGCGCCTGAGCCGGTTTTTCCCGATTGGCTATTCCTATAGGATTCGTCATGGGCATAGTAAGCGATGAGCTTAGCTACCCCTCCTCTGGAAGAACGACATCATGAAAAAGACAATAGCGGTGTACTGGCCTCTCGCACTGGTCGTCGGATTAGCGGCAGTGGCGTATCTGCACATTTGCGGCGATCTGTCCGCGCGCGGCTCGCAGGCGCCGCTGGCGGCAGACCAATTGACCGCCGAACTGGCGCGGGCGGCGTCCTACGGCATGATCGACGACGCGTCGTCCGCGCCGGTCAAGCCGTTGCGCACCGTGACCGCGCTGCCTCTGGCGCAGGCGTCCTGAACTTGAACCTGAGCCCGCGAGCGGCCGAAGCAATGCCGGGCGGCGTCCGCGGCGCGATTTCGTGCGCCTTTGTATAATCGCGGCACCGCGCGGCGGGCGTCGCGTCGCGGCGTATTTGCCGCCATTCGCACCTCACCGCGCCGAAAAGCGCAAAAGAAGCCTCCGATGAAAACTGTGTCCATCTGCTTTGTCTGCCTCGGGAACATCTGCCGTTCGCCGACCGCGGAAGCCGTGATGCGCCGTCTCGTCGACGAGGCGAAGCTCGGTGGGCGCATTCTGATCGACTCCGCCGGCACGGGAGACTGGCACATCGGCCAGCCGCCGGACGAGCGCGCGCAGCAGGCCGCGCGCGGCCGCGGCTACGATCTCGCGGCACTGCGTGGGCGGCAGATAGCCGACATCGACTTCGACCGCTTCGACTTGCTGATCGCAATGGACGACAAGAACGTCGCCGCGCTGCGCCAGGTGTGTCCGCCGGACCAGCAGGACAAGATTCGCCTGCTGATGGAATTCGTGCCCGAAAGCGACGCTCGCTGGAGCGGTTCGCGCGAAGTCGTCGATCCGTATTTCGGCGGCGCGGAAGGTTTCGAGCAGGTGCTGGATCAATGCGAGGCGGCTTGCCGCGGGCTCATCGCCGCATTGCGCCCCCAATTGATCGACTAGGTCGCGGCGTCGCTGGGAAAAAGCGCGCGAGCAATTAAGTAATGACCCACATCCCAGGAGGGATACTTGACTAAATCGGTCATGTATTTATACTTGACAAAACTTGTCGAGAATAGCGGTTCCCCATACATATGAGACTCACCACGAAAGGCCGTTTCGCCGTCACGGCGATGATCGACCTGGCTTTACGCCAGGAGCAGGGCCCGGTGACGCTTGCAGGTATCAGCCAGCGCCAGCATATCTCCCTGTCGTACCTCGAGCAGCTGTTTGGCAAGCTGCGTCGTCATGAAATCGTCGAGTCCGTGCGCGGGCCGGGCGGCGGCTACAATCTCGCGCGCCGCGCCGAAGACGTGACGGTGGCCGACATCATCATCGCGGTGGACGAGCCGCTCGACGCCACCCAATGCGGCGGCAAGGGCTCGTGCGAGGGCACCAAGCAGCACGACGGCCATTGCATGACGCATGAGCTGTGGTCCACGCTGAACCAGAAAATGGTCGAGTACCTGGATTCGGTCTCGCTGAAAGATCTGGTCGACCAGCAACGTTCGCGCGAAGGCGCGCCGGCCGTTCTGCGCGACAGGCGCAGTGAGGCGCCGGCGGTCGAGCCGGTTCGCGTGGCGCCCAAAGGTCCTAATTCCGTTTTCAACATGGCCGGTTCGTAAGACGCGGCGCGGCATACCGCAGCGCGATCACGAATTCAGAAGCCAGAGCACACGACGTCCCCGGAGCGATACATGAACAACGAGATTCCCCACCTGCCCATTTACATGGACTACAGCGCCACGACCCCGGTCGATCCGCGCGTGGTGGACAAGATGATTCCGTATCTGCGCGAGCAGTTCGGCAACCCCGCGTCGCGTAGCCATTCGTATGGCTGGACGGCTGAGCGCGCGGTCGAAGAAGCGCGCGAAAACGTCGCCGCGCTCGTCAATGCCGATCCGCGCGAAATCATCTGGACCTCGGGCGCAACCGAGTCGGACAACCTCGCGATCAAGGGCGCCGCGCACTTCTACAAGAGCAAGGGCAAGCACATCATCACGGTGAAGACCGAGCACAAGGCCGTGCTCGACACCTGCCGCGAGCTGGAGCGCGAAGGCTTCGAAGTCACGTATCTGGATGTGCAGGACGACGGTCTGATCGACCTCGAGAAGTTCAAGGCCGCGCTTCGCCCGGACACGATTCTCGTGTCGGTGATGTCGGTGAACAACGAGATCGGCGTGATTCAGGACATCGAGGCAATCGGCGAAATCACCCGTGAAAAAGGCATTATTTTTCACGTGGACGCCGCGCAAGCCACCGGCAAGATCGATATCGATTTGCAAAAGCTGAAGGTCGACCTCATGTCCTTCTCGGCGCACAAGACGTATGGTCCGAAGGGCATCGGCGCGCTGTACGTGCGCCGCAAGCCGCGCGTGCGTATCGAGGCGCAGATGCACGGCGGCGGTCACGAGCGCGGCATGCGTTCGGGCACGCTGGCTACGCACCAGATCGTCGGCATGGGCGAGGCGTTCCGCATCGCGCGCGAGGAAATGGCAACGGAAAACGAGCGCATTCGCATGCTGCGCGACCGTTTGCTGCGCGGGCTGTCGGAGATCGACGAAGTCTATGTGAACGGCGACATGGAAAAGCGTGTGCCGCACAACCTGAACATCAGCTTTAATTTCGTCGAAGGCGAATCGCTGATCATGGCGGTGAAAGACGTGGCGGTGTCGTCGGGTTCGGCGTGCACGTCGGCTTCGCTGGAACCGTCGTATGTCTTGCGCGCGCTTGGCCGTAACGACGAACTCGCGCACAGCTCGATCCGCTTCACGGTGGGCCGCTTCACGACCGAGCAGGACGTGGACTACGTGATCAATCTGCTGAAGACGAAAATTGCGAAGCTGCGCGATCTGTCGCCGCTGTGGGAAATGCACCAGGACGGCATTGATATTTCGACGATTCAGTGGGCAGCGCACTGACGCGCCGGCTAGTCGAAACGATCGCGCAATTTACCGCACAGTTCACCGCGCAATTTACGAACACGCAGATTGAAACGAATCAAGGAGTGTAATCATGGCTTATAGCGACAAGGTTCTGGACCACTACGAAAACCCGCGCAACGTCGGCTCGTTCTCGAAGGACGACGACGCGGTCGGCACCGGCATGGTCGGCGCACCCGCATGCGGCGACGTGATGAAGCTGCAGATCCGCGTGGGCGCGGACGGCATCATCGAAGACGCGAAGTTCAAGACGTACGGCTGCGGTTCGGCGATCGCGTCGAGCTCGCTCGTCACCGAGTGGGTGAAGGGCAAGACGCTCGATCAGGCTATGTCGATCAAGAACACGCAGATCGCCGAAGAACTCGCGTTGCCGCCGGTGAAAATCCACTGCTCGATTCTCGCGGAAGACGCGATCAAGGCAGCGGTCGCCGACTACAAGCAACGTCACGGCGAAGCAGCAGTAGTGGAAGGCGACCAGCAGCACGCCTGAAGCCACGAGTTCGAAAGCGATCGGGCGAGTTGAAGCGAACGGCGGAAGCGAACGGCGCGGTGGGTTCGCGCCGTCACGCATGAGCGATATTTGATGCAGGCAGGGCAGCGGGGCGTCGGCACGCACCGCGCAATGAGAAACGCTATGGCAATTACGTTGACCGAAAAGGCAGCACAGCACGTGCAGAAGTATCTGATCCGTCGTGGTAAAGGCGTGGGCCTGCGTCTGGGCGTGCGCACCACCGGCTGCTCCGGCTTGGCCTACAAGCTCGAGTATGTGGACGAACTCGCGCCCGAAGACGAGGTGTTCGAATGCAACGGCGTGAAGATCATTGTCGACCCGAAGAGCCTTGCTTATATCGACGGAACCGAGCTCGATTTCGCGCGCGAGGGCCTGAATGAAGGCTTCAAGTTCAACAATCCGAACGTGAAGGACGAGTGCGGTTGCGGCGAGTCGTTCCGCGTATAACCGGAACTTCCGCGTGAGCGGACCAAAGGCGGCGCGGGCCGCCTTTTTAGTTTGCTTCGCAAGATCGCATGATCCCACGATCGCACCGCGGGACTGCGCTTTGCATGCGCTCCTTTGAATGAACGGAAACTTCTATCCGATGGCCTCGCTGAACGATAGCCACTTCGACCTCTTTGGTCTTCCGGCGCAATTTGCGCTCGATCCCGCCGCGCTCGATCACGCGTATCGCACGGTGCAGGCGCAAGTGCATCCGGACCGCTTCGCGGCGGCCGGCGACGCGCAAAAGCGCATCGCGATGCAATGGGCGACGCGCGCGAACGAGGCGTATCAGACGCTGCGCGATCCGCTCAAGCGCGCGACGTATCTGTTGCATCTGCGCGGCATCGACATCGGCGCGCACGACAACACGGCGATGGAGCCGGCGTTTCTGATGCAGCAGATGGAATGGCGCGAAGCGATCGAAGACGCCGCCGCGGCGAAGAACGTCGACGCGCTCGATGCGCTGCTCGGCGAATTGCGCGACGAAGAGCGCGTGCGTTTCGACAAGCTCGGCGCATTGCTCGACAGCGGCGCGGACCAGGCGGCGGGCGAGGCGGTGCGGCAGTTGATGTTCATCGAACGGGTGGCGTCGGAAACCGGCTCGCAGATCGAGCGGCTCGAGAGCTAGCCTCGTTCAGCGCGTCGCATCGCATCGGCGCTGACGCGGCTTTGGCACTACATCCAGCAACGCAAAATTCAGGACGGGGCTTCGCGGCTCCGAGAAGATCCAGATGGCCTTACTGCAAATCTCCGAACCCGGCATGGCGCCGGCGCCCCATCAGCGGCGTCTGGCGGTCGGTATCGATCTCGGCACGACCAATTCTCTCGTCGCCGCCGTGCGCAGCGGTGTGCCCGACGTGCTGCCTGACGAAGATGGCCACGTGTTGCTGCCCTCTGTCGTGCGCTACCTGGAAAAGGGCGGCCGGCGTATCGGCCGCGCGGCCAAGGCCGAGGCGGCGACCGATCCGCACAACACGATCGTCTCCGTCAAGCGCTTCATGGGCCGCGGCAAGGCGGAAGTCGAGGGCGCCGAAAACGCACCGTACGACTTCATCGACGCGCCCGGCATGGTGCAGATCCGCACCGTCGACGGCGTGAAGAGTCCGGTCGAAGTGTCGGCGGAAATTCTCGCGACGCTGCGCCAGCGTGCGGAAGACACGCTCGGCGACGAACTGGTCGGCGCGGTCATCACGGTGCCGGCCTATTTCGACGAGGCGCAGCGCCAGGCCACGAAAGACGCCGCGCGCCTCGCCGGCCTGAACGTGCTGCGCCTGCTGAACGAACCGACGGCGGCCGCGATCGCCTACGGCCTCGACAACGGCTCCGAAGGTCTCTATGCGGTCTACGACCTCGGCGGCGGCACTTTCGACCTGTCGATTCTGAAGCTCACGAAAGGCGTGTTCGAAGTGCTGGCGGCGGGCGGCGACTCCGCGCTCGGCGGCGACGATTTCGACCACGCGCTCTATCGCCATGTGCTGCAGCAAGCCGGCATCGCGCCGCAGTCGCTCGCGCCGGAAGACGTGCGGCTGCTGCTCGACAGCGTGCGCACGACCAAGGAGGCGTTGTCGGACGCGCCTGAGGCAACCCTCGCCGCGACGCTTTCGAACGGCACCAGGATCGATCTGACGATCGGCGAGGCCACTTTCGAGGCCATCACACAGTCGCTCGTGCAACGCACGCTCGGCCCGACCAAGAAAGCGCTGCGTGACGCAAAAGTCGCGACGAAGGACATCAAGGGCGTCGTGCTGGTGGGCGGCGCGACCCGCATGCCGGTGATTCGCCGCGCGGTCGAAGCATTCTTCGGCCAGCCGCCGCTGACCAATCTCAACCCGGACCAGGTCGTGGCGCTCGGCGCGGCGATCCAGGCCGATCTGCTCGCGGGCAACCGCGGCGCGGACGGCGACGACTGGCTGCTGCTCGACGTGATTCCGCTGTCGCTCGGCGTCGAGACGATGGGCGGGCTGACCGAGAAGATCATCCCGCGCAATTCGACGATTCCGGTCGCGCGCGCGCAGGATTTCACGACCTTCAAGGACGGCCAGACCGCGATGGCGATCCACGTCGTGCAAGGCGAGCGCGAACTCGTCAGCGACTGCCGCTCGCTCGCGCGTTTCGAGCTGCGCGGCATTCCGCCGATGGCGGCAGGCGCCGCGCGCATCCGCGTGACGTATCAGGTGGATGCGGACGGCCTCTTGTCCGTGTTCGCGCGCGAGCTGGGCTCGGGCGTGGAGGCGTCGGTGGTCGTGAAGCCGTCGTACGGTCTCGCCGACGACGACATCGCGCGCATGCTGGAGGACAGCTTCTCGACCGCCGAAGTCGACATGCGCGCCCGCGCACTGCGCGAGGCGCAAGTCGAGGCGCGGCGTTTGATCGAAGCAACCGGCGCGGCGCTCGCCGCCGACGCCGAACTGCTCGACGACAGCGAACGCGCGGAACTCGACGCGCTGCTGAACGGCTTGCGCGACGTGGCGCAGAGCGACGACGTCGACGCAATCGAAGCGGCGACGAAAAAGCTCGCCGAAGGCACCGACGAATTCGCCGCCCGCCGCATGAACAAGGGCATTCGCCGCGCGCTCGCCGGCCGCAAGCTCGACGAGATCTGACGCTTGCCGCGCTCACGTGGCCAGCCGCGGTTCGCCGCTGCAAACCCATGAGCGCGATGGACTTAAAGACACGCGGACTTAAAAACTCCGCGCGTCGCCAGTAAAATGGTGCGAAGCCTGTTTGAGGCCGCGCCTCAGACCCAAACGGAAAATGTATGCCTCAAATCGTTGTGCTGCCTCACGTCGAACTGTGCCCGGAAGGCGCGGTGATCGAAGCCGTGCCCGGCAAGAGCATTTGCGACAACCTGCTCGATAACGGCATCGAAATCGAGCATGCCTGCGAGAAGTCGTGCGCGTGCACGACCTGTCACGTGATCGTGCGTGAGGGTTTCGCCGCCTTGACGCCGTCCGAGGAAGACGAGGACGATCTGTTGGACAAGGCGTGGGGGCTCGAGCCGGCTTCGCGTCTGTCGTGCCAGGCGATCGTGCCGGCCGAGCAGGACCTGGTCGTTGAAATCCCGCGTTACTCGATCAATCACGCGAAGGAAAACCACTAACAGGAGGACGCAGCCATGAAGTGGACCGATACGCAAGACATCGCGATGGCCCTGACCGACAAGCATCAGAACGTCGATCCGCAGCAGGTGCGCTTCACCGACCTGCATCGCTGGGTCACGGAGCTGGAAGGATTCGACGACGACCCCAACCGGTCGAACGAAAAAATTCTCGAGGCGATTCAGGCTGCATGGATTGAAGACGCGGATTACTGAGGTTGCGAAGCGGTTTCGGCGGATGCCGAGGCTGCAAGGAAAAAGGCGATTCCATCATTGGAATCGCCTTTTTTATGCGCGCTGACTTCTTGTGCGTGTGAGGTTTAAGCGCCGCGGCATTTAGTCCGCGACGAGCGTGCCGTTTTGCACGCGAACGCGCTGACCTTGCTGGAAGGGCGGCGCTTCGTGATATGTGAAGTAGCGCGTCTTGCCGTTTTCCATCCGTACCCGCACGGAATACGACGTCGTGCTGCGGATATGTTTTTCGACCGAGTTGCCGGCGAGCCCGCCGCCGAGCGCGCCGAGCAGCGTCATCGCGGTGCGGCCGTTGCCGCTGCCGAACTGGTTGCCGACCACGCCGCCGGCCACTGCGCCGCCGACTGCGCCGATGCCGGTGCCGTGTCCTTCCTGACGCGCCGCGGAGATCGCGACCACCGTGCCGCACGTCGAGCAATGCGCTTGCTGTACAGGCTGCTGTGGCTGAGCGTATTGAGGCGCGGGCTCGGCCTGTGGTTGCGGCGCGGGTTGCTGTTGGGCGTATTGCTGCTGCACGGGTGCGGGTGCGCGTTGCGGCTCGGCGGGCTGTGCGGCGGCTGTCTGCGCTGGCTGCTGCGCAGCCGGATTCGCCGGCGCCGCCGAATCGACCACAGGTTGCTGTTGCTGCGCGCTTTGCGGCACAACCTGCGCCGCTTGCGTCTGATTCGTCGGCTCGCCGTTGCTCGACGCCTTCGGGAACATGCCGGTGACGGCCGCCGTGGCGACCAGGCTCGCGATGATCACCGCGCCCGCGGCAGTCGCGACGAGCGGATGAAGCCGCCGCTGAGTCGGCGGCGTCGGCGGGGCAGCTTGTGTGGCGGGTTGCGTGTTGGGCTTGTCCATCTTGACCTCCGTCTTCGGCAGAGTGACTTCTAGTGAGACCCAGTCTCGCGGAATTCGATCCCCGAGGCGTTTCGAATTGTAACGATTTGCCGGAAAGCCGTCGTGCGGAGGCTGGGGGCAGCGGGCCTTTTACCTATCGTTACAAACCGCGCCTGATGCGGCGTGCGCAAAAGAAAACGCCCGACATAGAGCCGGGCGTTTCCAAAAACCAACCGCAAGCAAAAACCGCGGTCTTCAGTCCTCGCGACGCAGATGCGGGAACAGAATCACGTCGCGGATGCTCGGGCTGTCGGTCAGCATCATCACCAGACGGTCGATGCCGATGCCGCAGCCGCCCGCCGGCGGCATGCCGTATTCGAGCGCGCGGATATAGTCCGCGTCGTAGAACATGGCTTCTTCGTCGCCGGCGTCTTTCTGGTCGACCTGCTTCCTGAAGCGCGCGGCCTGGTCTTCCGGATCGTTCAGCTCCGAGAAGCCATTGGCGATCTCGCGGCCGGTAATGAAGAGCTCGAAGCGCTCCGTAATGCCCTCGACCTTGTCCGACGCGCGCGCGAGCGGCGACACTTCGAGCGGATAGTCGATGATGTACGTCGGCTCCCACAACTGCGACTCGGCGGTTTCCTCGAAGAGCGCGAGTTGCAGCGAACCCACGCCCGCGTTCAGGAACTGCGGCTGCGACGCATCCACGCCGAACTTCTTCAACTCGGTGCGCAAAAACGCGCTGTCGGCGAGCTGCTCGTTGGTGTATTGCGGCGCGTATTTCTGGATGGCCTGCGTGATCGTCAAACGGTGGAACGGCTTGGCCAGATCCAGCTCGCGCCCCTGGTACGTGATGGTGGCCGTACCCAGTGCGTCGATGGCGGCCTGGCGGATCAACTGCTCGGTGAAATCCATCACCCACTTGTAGTCGGTGTAGGCCGCGTAAAACTCGATCATCGTGAATTCCGGATTGTGGCGCACGGACACGCCCTCGTTACGGAAATTCCGGTTGACCTCGAACACGCGCTCGAAGCCGCCGACCACGAGACGCTTCAGATACAGCTCGGGTGCGATGCGCAGGAACATCTGCATGTCGAGCGCGTTGTGATGCGTGGTGAACGGCTTGGCCGCCGCGCCGCCGGGAATAGGGTGCAGCATCGGCGTTTCGACTTCCATGAAGCCGGCATCCGCCATGAATTTGCGGATCGACGAAATCGCCTTGGTTCGCGCGACGAATGTCTTGCGCGTTTCCGGCGTGACGATCAGATCGACGTAGCGCTGCCGATACTTCATTTCCTGGTCCGACAGGCCATGAAACTTGTCCGGCAGCGGACGCAGCGACTTCGACAGCAAACGCAGTTCGGTACAGCGCACCGACAGCTCGCCCTTGTTGGTGCGGAACAGGACGCCGCGCGCCGCGACGATGTCGCCCATGTCCCACTTCTTGAAGGCGTCGTACGTTTCCTGGCCGACGTCGGCCGGCGTGATGAAGAACTGGATCTGACCCGAGCCGTCGCGCACGGTCGCGAAGCTCGCCTTGCCCATCACGCGCTTGAGCATCATGCGGCCGGCGATCGCGACTTCGAGCGGATTCGCTTCGAGCGCTTCCTTGTCGGTGTGCTCGAACTGCGCCTGCAGATCTTCGGCGTGATGCGTGGGACGGAAATCGTTCGGATAGGCGACGCCTTGCTCGCGCAATTCGCGCAGCTTTTCGCGGCGCTCCGCGATGATCTTGTTGTCGTCCACCTCGGGCACGAGGTTCGGTTGGATCGGTTCGTTCATGATGGTCTTGGTGTTCGTGGTCCGCGTGGGTCGAGCCGCTTGCGAACAGCCAGTCGGTGAAAAACCTCAGGCAATAAAAAGAGGCGGCGCGGCTGTGCGTGCCGCGCCGGTTGTCGCTTAGACGCCTTGCTTCAGGCTTGCGCTGATAAACGGATCGAGATCGCCGTCGAGCACGCTCTTCGTATTGCTGATTTCGACGTTGGTGCGCAGATCCTTGATGCGGCTGTTGTCCAGCACGTACGAGCGGATCTGATGACCCCAGCCCACATCGGTCTTGCCGGCTTCGAGCTTGTCCTGCTCGGCCTGACGCTTGCGGATTTCCGCTTCGTACAGGCGCGATTTCAGCATGGCCATGGCTTCCGCGCGGTTGCGGTGCTGCGAGCGGTCGTTCTGGCATTGCACGACGATGCCCGACGGCATGTGCGTGATACGCACCGCGGAATCGGTCTTGTTGATGTGCTGACCGCCCGCGCCCGACGCGCGGTACGTGTCGATACGCAGATCGGCCGGGTTGATGTCCACTTCGATCGAATCGTCGACTTCCGGATACACGAACACCGACGAGAACGACGTATGACGCCCGCCCGAAGAATCGAACGGCGATTTACGCACGAGGCGGTGCACGCCGGTTTCGGTGCGCAAAAAGCCGTACGCGTATTCGCCTTCGATCTTGATGGTGGCGTTCTTGATGCCCGCGACGTCGCCGTCGGTCTGCTCGAGCACTTCCGTCTTGAAGCCCTTGCGTTCGCAATAACGCAGGTACTGGCGCAGCAGCATGGCGGCCCAGTCGCACGCCTCGGTGCCGCCCGCGCCGGCCTGGATGTCCAGGAACGCGTTGTTCGGGTCGGCGGGGTTCGCGAACATGCGGCGAAATTCCATGTCGGCCACGCGCTGCTCGAGCGCTTGCGCGTCCGCTTCGCAGGCGACGAGCGTTTCGTCGTCGCCTTCTTCACGCGCCATCTCGAACAGGTCTTGCGCGTCGCGCAAGTCGTTGTGCAGCGAGGTGAGTTTGCCGACCGTGTCGTCGAGCAGCTTCTTTTCCCGGCCGAGCGCCTGGGCGTGTTTCGAGTCGTTCCAGACGTCCGGGTCTTCGAGTTCCCGGTTGACTTCGATCAGACGACGAGATTTGTCGTCGTAGTCAAAGATACCCCCGTAGGTCGGCCGCGCGCGTGCGCAGGTCCGCCAGAGAGGCTTCGATCGCGTTGAGACGTTCCGCTTCCATGTCGATCTTTGTGGCTTCGTAAAAAGGGGAAATTATAGCCGATCGGCGTGCCGCGCCGGATGCCTCCCGGCGATCCGGCGCTTGTTCGCGGTTGATTTTGCGGAGATTTTCGGGGCGGTGCGAGTTGGGCGCGAGTAGGGCGAGCGCGGCCGCGGCAGTTCGTTGACGAGCGTGCTAGCTCACCGCATGCTCGACGATCAACTGGACGCGCGACACGCCGTTCCACGTATCGCTCGCGAGCCGGTACGCGACCGTGGTGCGCGCGGGCAGCGTGTCCGTGTGGTTGAACCAGATCGCGTTGAAGCGCTGGCGGCCGCGCATCAGTTGCAGCTTGAGGTGCTTGTCCTTCACGAGCGCCTGCGACGCCACGTCGAATTCGCCTGAGAACACCGGCGCCGGAAAGCCCTGGCCCCACACGGCTGCGTCGAGCATGTCGACGAATTGCGGCGTGAAATACGCGTCCTCGAGTTCGCCGTCGGTTTCGACGGTGCGCGACAGCGCGTCGTCGCTCAACCATTCGCGGCCGACCGCTTCGAACGCGGCCGTGAAGCGCGGCACGTCGGCGGTCGCGAGCGTGAGGCCCGCGGCCATCGCGTGGCCGCCGAATTTGACGATCATGCCGGGTTCGCGCTTCGAGATCAGATCGAGTGCATCCCGCAGATGAAAGCCCGCGATAGAACGCCCCGAGCCTTTGACGAGCTGGCCGCTGTCGTCGGCAAGCGCGAACGTGAACGCGGGCCGGTGAAACTTCTCCTTCAGCCGTCCCGCGACGATGCCGATCACGCCCTGATGCCACGCCGGATTGAACAGCGTGATGGTGGTCGCGCCGTCGGGGTCGATCGACGAGAGGTCGTCGAGCGCCTGCTGCTGCATGCCGGCTTCGATCTCGCGCCGCTCGCGGTTCATCGTGTCGAGCTGCTGCGCGAGTTCCCATGCGCGGCCGATGTCGTCGGTGGTGAGGCATTCGATCCCGAGCGACATGTCGGACAGCCGTCCGGCCGCGTTCAGGCGCGGACCGAGCGCGAAGCCGAGGTCGAAGCCCGACGCGTTGCGCGCGTCGCGAGCGGCCGCGCGAAAGAGGGCGGCGATGCCCGGCTGCATCTTGCCTTTGCGGATGCGCTGCAAACCTTGCGCGACGAGCACGCGGTTATTGCCGTCGAGCTTCACGACATCGGCGACGGTGCCGAGCGCGACCAGATCGAGCAGGCCGTCCAGACGCGGCTCGGGAAAGTCGTCGCCGAACGCGCCGCGCCGGCGCAATTCCGCGCGCAACGCGAGCAGCACATAGAACATCACGCCGACGCCCGCAATGCACTTGCTGGGGAACTCGCAGCCCGGCTGATTCGGATTGACGATGGCGCGCGCGGCCGGCAACTGGTCGCCGGGCAGATGGTGATCGGTGACGAGCACGTCGATGCCGAGCGCGTTCGCCGCTTCCACGCCGTCCACGCTCGCGATGCCGTTATCGACGGTGATCAGCAGTTCCGGCTTGCCCGACGCGCTTTGCGCGGCCAGCGCGACGATCTCGGGCGTGAGCCCATAGCCGTATTCAAAGCGGTTCGGCACGAGGTAATCGATCTTGCCGCCGAACATGCGCAGCCCGCGCACCGCGACTGCGCAGGCGGTGGCGCCGTCGCAATCGTAATCGGCGACGACCAGCATGCGGCGCTTCTGCTGGATGGCGTCGGCGAGCAGCGCGGCGGCCTCGTCGCAACCCTTCAGCGCGGCGGGCGGCACGAGGCGCGCGAGGCCGGTTTCGAGCTCGTCGGGCAGGCACACGCCGCGCGCCGCATAGAGGCGCGCGAGCACCGGATGCAGGCCGTGGCGCACGAGGATTTCGGCGTCGACGGGAGAACAGGCGCGCGTAACGATTCGGGTCATTGTGAAGGGGCGTCGGTTGGTGCGTCGATAGGGGCGTGGGCACGTTAGATCGTGCGGTCGATCATTCGATGAACAGCGATGCGAGCACGCGCCGCCGCCAGAACTTGCGCAGATCGCCGCGTGTGATGCTGAGCGTCACCGAGCCAGTGTCGCCGCATAGCGTCAGGCCGAGTTGCGCGAGCGCGCCCGATTCGAGCGCTGCGAGCGCCGGTTCGATCCAGTCGCCCTGCAACGACGCGAAGGCCGCGTTCCAGCGGGCCCAGTCCTGTTCGATGTAAGGCGCCGAGAACGGATCGAGCTCGACGAGCGTCGCGTTGTTGTCGCTGCCGGCGTCTTTAGCCAACGGCGACGACGCCGACGACGCCAGCGCCGCGAACGACGCCGGCGGTGCCGCGACCGGCGCGCCGGCCGTCATCGCGAGGCCGCGCGTGGCGGCGGCGTCGGAGAAAACTTGCGTGAACGGGCTTTGCACAGGACGCGCCGCGCCTTGCGCATGAAACCAGATGGAGTTGACGGCGGGCAGGCCGCGCGCTTCACGCGCCTCGTTGACGGGATGCTCGAACCAGGCCATCTGCACTTCGTTCTGCAGCTTCATCCACGCGCGCGAGCGCTCGCCGGAATGCGCTTCGTGCGGCAACCAGATTTCGATGTTGCGGCCGCTCGCGCGCAGCGGCGACGCGCCGGCGAGCGTGCCGAAGCCGTCGCCGGACAGATACCAGCGCGTGGGATTCGGCGCCTCGATTCGCACGCCGAGTTCTTCGATGAGCGGCCGCGCCACCGCGAGTAGCGCGCTGGCTTCTTCGTCCGAGAGTTCGAGCGACGCCGGATCGATCAGCACCAGATGGTCATGCGCGATGCGCACGTGCACCGGCTGCACGCAGGCCCAGGTGGCGTCGCCGGGATCGCCGCCGTCGGCGCGCAGCATGTACGGGGCGAGCGGGGCTTCGTCGGCGGCTGGGCTTGCATTGGTGGCGTCGGCGGGGCGGGTCGTGCTGGTCGCGTCGGTCGCGCCCGTCGCGCCGGTCGATAAAGCGCCGAACTGGCGAGCGATCCACCGTTCATGCGGCAGCGTGCGCTGGAAATCCTCGCCGATCACGCGTTCCACGAGCGTCGCGCGCGCGATCAGCCGGTCGAGGGCGGGGCTGCGGATGTCGTGGAGAGCAGTGGCGGCATCGGCTGCGGCAGGCAGCGCGAAAGGAAGCAGAAGATGGAGGCGGTTGGCGTGCATGATGCTGCGCATTGTAGGGCAAAGCGTGCGGCGATTTCGATTGGCGCGGCGGATGGCGGGCGCGGGCATTGGCGTCGCGGAGGGCGTGAAGCGGCTGGCGGACGGCGGGAGCATTTGCGCTGGGGCGGGCGTAGAGCGGCTGGCGGACAGCGGGAGCATTTGCGCCGCGGTGGGCTCGCGAGGGATCGCCGCAGGGCGCTTTGCGGCGAAGGCGGTGAACGCGCAAGCCGGCGCACCGCGGGAACGCGTCAACTCCGGCAACGCGTCCGCGCAGCGACACGTCAACTGCGGCAACCGGTCAACCGCGCGGACCTCACCGAACCGTCGCTCGTCACTCGTCCCTTTACGCGGCGGCGCGGCATTGTATGGCAAACTTCGCGCTTGATTGACGGTGGCGGCATCGGCGATATGGGGTGAAGTCTGGCGCGCAGTTGCGCCGCCAGACCAGACTGGAACCATCCGCATTGCCGCGACACCAATGATCAGGACACTCGGGCCACGCAACCATGCGCAACCGCGGGCAATCGCAAGCAACCGCAGCCGCACGGCAGCGGCTGCCCCAGCGGCAAGAGTGGCCGAAGAACGCAGAAAAGGACTCGCTTGAAATTTCCCTATGAATGGCAGATCGGCTGGCGCTACACGCGCGCCGGCAAACGCACGACCGGCAACGGTTTTATCTCCTTTATCGCGCTGGTGTCGATGTCGGGCATCGCGCTCGGCGTGGCCGCGCTGATCGTCGTGCTGTCCGTGATGAACGGCTTCCAGAAAGAAGTGCGCGACCGGATGCTGTCGGTGCTCGCGCACGTCGAAATTTTCTCGCCGACCGGGTCGATGCCCAACTGGCAACTGACCGCTCAGGAAGCGCGCCAGAACAAGGAAGTGATCGGCGCCGCGCCCTATGTCGAAGCGCAGGCGCTGCTCACACGCCAGGACGCCGTGAGCGGTGTCGCGCTGCGCGGCATCGAACCGGCGCTCGAGCCGCAGGTCTCGGACATCGGCAAGGAAATGAAAGGCGGCAAGCTGACGGACCTCGTGCCGGGCGAATTCGGCATCGTGCTGGGCGCGGATCTCGCGACCAACCTGGGCGTCGCTGTCAACGACAAGATCACCCTCGTCGCGCCCGAAGGCACCATCACGCCGGCCGGCATGCTGCCGCGCCTGAAGCAGTTCACGGTGGTGGGCATCTTCGAGTCCGGGCATTACGAGTACGACAGCACGCTGGCGCTCATCAACATCAAGGACGCGCAGGCGCTGTTCCGGCTGCCCGCGCCGACCGGCGTGCGGCTGCGCCTCGCCGACATGCAGCGGGCGCCCGAAGTCGCGCATCAGCTCGCGCGCAGTCTCTCCGGCGACCTGTATATCCGCGACTGGACCCAGCAGAACAAGACCTGGTTCTCGGCGGTGCAGATCGAAAAACGCATGATGTTCATCATCCTCACGCTGATCATTGCGGTGGCGGCGTTCAATCTGGTGTCGTCGCTGGTGATGACGGTGACCAACAAGCAGGCCGACATCGCAATCTTGCGCACGCTCGGCGCGCAGCCGCGTTCGATCATGAAGATTTTCGTCGTGCAGGGCGTCACGATCGGCTTTATCGGCACGGCGACCGGCGTTGCGCTCGGTTGCCTGATCGCGTGGAGCATCCCGTGGCTCGTGCCGATGATCGAGCATGCGTTCGGCGTGCAGTTCCTGCCGCCGTCGGTGTATTTCATCAGCGAGTTGCCGTCCGAACTGATTCCCGCCGACGTCGCGCGCATCGGCATCATTGCATTCCTGATGTCGGCCGTGGCCACGCTTTACCCGAGCTGGCGCGGCGCCAAAGTCCGTCCCGCGGAGGCGCTGCGTTATGAATGACCGTTCCGCAACTTTACCCATGACCGCTCAGGAAATGACGCCGCATCCCTACGTGCTGGAAGCGACCGGCATTTCGAAGTCGTTCGTGCAAGGCGGTCTGAACGTCCAGGTGCTGAACAACACGCAATTGAGCGTGCGGCGCGGCGAGAAACTTGCGATCGTCGGCGCGTCGGGTTCGGGCAAAAGCACGCTGCTGCATGTGCTCGGCGGTCTCGACGATCCGAGCGCGGGCCACGTCTCGGTGATGGGCAAGCCGTTCACGAAACTCTCCGAGCGCGAGCGCAACGACCTGCGCAATCGCGCGCTCGGCTTCGTGTATCAGTTTCATCATTTGCTGCCGGAATTTTCGGCGCTCGACAACGTCGCGATGCCGCTGCGAATTCGCCGCATGACAACCGAAGCGTCGCGCCGCGAGGCGCTCGCGGTGCTCGAGCGCGTCGGCATGGCGCATCGCGCGAAACATCGGCCGGGCGAACTGTCGGGCGGCGAGCGTCAGCGCGTGGCCATCGCGCGGGCGCTGGTCACGAAACCGGCGTGCGTTCTCGCCGATGAACCGACGGGCAACCTCGACGGCGGCACCGCGGATACCGTCTTCAACCTGATGCTGGAACTGTCGCGGACGCTCGAAACGAGCTTCGTGATCGTCACGCACGACCCGGAACTCGCGGGCCGGTGCGACCGCATCATGCGGCTGCGCGACGGCGTTCTGTACGAAGAGCCGCCCGTGCCGGTGTGACGGCGAGGCGGGGCGGGGCGGTGCGGAGTTGGGTTGTTGCCGGGTACGGGTTCGCCAGGTTCGCCCGCTTGGCTACGTTCCAGTCAGCGCCGCGTTTCGTTTAAAGCGTTCTGTTGCTCTGCGGCTCATTTGCTCACTCAGTTGCTCAGCTAGCGAGGCAAGTCATGTGGATCGATACGCACTGCCATCTCGACGCTTCCGAATTCGACGCCGATCGCGAGCACGTCGCGACGGCGGCGCGAGGCGCGGGCGTCGGGCGTATCGTGATTCCCGCAATCGGCCGGCAGAACTTCGCGACCGTGCGCGAACTGGCGCATCGCTTCGAAGGCGGCGCATACGCGCTCGGGATTCATCCGCTCTTCACGCCCTCCGCGCAGGACGGCGACCTCGAACTGCTGCGCGCGGAAATCGAGGCGAGTCTCGACGATCCGCGCTTTGTCGGCATCGGCGAGATCGGTCTGGACTATTTCGTCGACGGCCTCGACGACGCCCGGCAGCAATTCTTCTACAACGGCCAGCTTGAGATCGCGCGGGAGTTCGATCTGCCGGTGATCTGCCATGTGCGCAAATCGCAGGACCAGGTCATCAAGGGACTGCGCCGGCACCAGATTCATCGCGGCATCGCGCATGCGTTCAACGGCAGCTTCCAGCAGGCGCAGGCCTACATCGATCAGGGGATGCATCTCGGCTTCGGCGGCAATCTGACGTTCGAGCGCGCGCGGCAGATTCGGCGCCTCGCCGAACAGTTGCCGTTCGACGCGCTCGTGGTCGAGACCGACGCGCCCGACATTCCACCCTCCTGGATCTACAAACAGCGCAACTCGCCCGAGCAGATTCCAGGCATCGGCGCGGGGCTCGCGCAATTGCGCGGCATGGCCGTCGACGAGACCGCCCTAGGCACAACGGCTAACGCGCTCGCCGCGCTGCCGCGGCTCGCACTTTCCTCTGCATAATCGAAGCCATTGATTTTTAGTGGTTCGTGAGTGGTTCGCGCCGGGCGAGACACACGTCCCGGCATGCCTGTGCGTTGCGCGGCGCGTTGAGCGGGTGTTCGTTGTTTCGTCCGGTGGATGGCGGGCGGAGGGCGGATGCGTGCATGGTGGTGCGGGTTTGCGTTGGGCGTAGTCTGGTTGCAGCAACAGGCTGAGTTGCCGGGTTGGAGAGGCGGGTGCTTGCTGGTGTCGTTGGCGTGTGCGGCGTCGGCTGTTGCGATTTGGGGGTTGCGTCGGCGGGCGGAGATTCAGTCGGACGGGCACAGCGCGGTCGCACACTGGACCTTGCGGCGCTGGCGTTCTTTCGCGGGCTGGTGCGCGGTCTCTTGTGTAGCCTGGTGCGCGGGCTTCGGCTATGCGGCGTGGCGTGCCGACGTGCGGCTCGCGGCAAGCTTGCCGCTCGCGTGGGAGGGCCGCGACATCGACGTGACCGGCAGCATCAAAGGCTTGCCTGCGCGCGACGATAACGGCGCGCGTTTTCCGTTCGATGTCGAGTCGGTGGACTCACACGAAGCGGGACTGCTGCCGCCGACGCCGGTTATCTTTCCACGCGTCATTCAGCTTGCATGGATTGCCGACGAAGCTCCGCCGCCGCTTCAGCCCGGCGAGCGCTGGCGTTTGCGCGTGCGTCTGAAACGGCCGCACGGCAATGCGAACTTCGGTCTGCGCGATGCGGAAGCTGCGCTGCTCGCGCGCAATGTGCGCGCCACCGGCTATGTCAGCGCGGCGGCGCAGGCGGTGCGGTTGCGGCCAGACGCGCGCGGTGTCGGCGTGACCGTGGACCGCTGGCGCGCGGCGCTGCGGGCACGAATCGACGCGGTGCTTGGCAGCGCGCCGCATCGGGGCATCGTCGTCGCGTTGGCGATCGGCGCACAGGACGAGATCAGCGACGCCGATTGGCAACTGATGCGCGCCACCGGCACCAGTCATCTCGTGGCGATTTCGGGCTTGCATATCGGCTTTGCCGCAGGGCTCGCGGCCTGGCTCGCCGGCGCTTTCTGGCGGCGCTCGGGATGGATCGGCCGCAACTTGCCGTTGTGGCTGCCAGCGCAAATCGTCGCGGTGACGGGCGGCGCGCTGTTTGCCGCGCTGCACGCGGCGCTGGCCGGTTTCAACGTGCCCGTGCAACGCGCGTTGTGGATGGCAAGCGTCGTCGCGCTCGCCTACGTAAGCGGGCGCAATGTGCCGCGCTCGGCCGTGCTCGCGTGGGCGCTCGGACTCGTGGTGCTGATCGATCCGTGGGCGGTGGTGTCGGCGGGATTCTGGCTGTCGTTCTGCGCGGTGGCGGCGATTCTTTTTGCGACGTCGGGGCGGTCGCGGGTGTGGGACCGTGCACAGCATTTTGATGAGATCGACGACGAAGGTGGTGGCGCGGGCGGGGTGTTGGCTGCGTCGTCGCGGGCATCGGGTTTGTGGCGGTCGTTGCGCTTTCCGCGCTTTCGCACAGCCGCTGCACGGCGCATTCGCGCGTTCGGTGAGCGGCTCTATGGCGCCGCCCACGTCCAGCTCGCCGTCACGCTGGCGCTCGCGCCGTTGACCGTCTACTGGTTCGCCCAGATTCCGCTCATCGGCCCGCTCGCGAATGCGTTCGCGATTCCGTGGGTGAGCGTGTTGGTCACGCCGTCGGTGCTGGCCGGCGTCGTGTTGCCCGCGCCGCTCGATGCCTACGCATGGCGCATCGCGCACGCGTTGCTCGAGGTGATGATCGCGGGATTGCAACGGCTGTCCGGGCCGCGTTGGGTGCTCTGGTGGCTGCCGCAGCCGAGTGGATGGACGCTCGCCGCCGCCGCGGCCGGCGTGCTCTGGTGTCTTGCACCGCGCGGCTGGCCGTTGCGCTGGGCCGCGCCGCTGACTTGGTTGCCGCTCGTCGTGCCCGCGCCGTCCGGGCCGCCGCACGGCAGCTTTCGGCTGACCGCGCTTGATGTGGGGCAGGGCACGTCGGTGCTGGTCGAGACCGCGCATCACGCGCTGCTGTTCGATGCCGGACCAGGGCCCGAATCGACGCATGCCGGCGAGCGAGTAGTGGTGCCGTATTTGCGAGCGCATGGCGTGAATGCGCTCGATACATTGATCATCAGCCATGCCGATTCCGATCATTCGGGCGGCGCGCCGGCCGTGCTGGATGCCATCGAGGTTCGTCAGATGGTCGCGGCGCTCGCGCCTGCCAACGCGCTATGGGCGAACGCGCGGCAACGCGGCGCAGACACATGGCCGTGCGCGGCGGGTCAGCGCTGGCAGTGGGATGGCGTCGAGTTCGCGATGCTCTGGCCCGACCCTGGGCCGCTGCAAGGCAAACCGAACGCGCACTGCTGCGTGCTGCGCGTGAGTGCGTTGCCGGTGGCGGTTGCGTCGGAATCGGGTAGTGCCGTGCGCAGCGGTGCGGAGAGTGCGGGCGTGGATGGCACGGGTGACACGGATAGCTCAGTGCGCAGCGCACCGATCAGCGCATCAAACACCGCACCGACCGGTGCACCGAACAGCGCACCGACCGCGGGACCAACCCCCCAACCCCAAGCCACGCCCCTCGCCGCGCTCCTAACCGCAGACATCGAGGCCCCGTCCGAACGCGTGCTGCTTTCGCGCGATCGCGACATGCTTCGCGCTCAGGTGCTCGTGGTCCCGCATCATGGCAGCAAGACCTCATCCACTGAACCGTTCCTCGATTCTATCGACCCGCTCATCGCGCTATTTCAGGTAGGCTATCGCAACCGGTTTCATCATCCCAGTGCGGGCGTGCTGGCGCGCTATTCGGCGCGGCACATCGAGTTGGGCAGGAGCGATTCGGACGGCGCGGTGCGCGTGCTTGTCGATCCTTACTTCGCCGCGCGCGAGGCCCCGCATGCGCCAGACGCCGCGCTCACGGTCGAGCGTTATCGCGACACGCAGCGGCGCTACTGGATGGATCGATGAATGCTCGCTCAACGTTCGCTCGACGTTCGCAGATCGTGACAGCGGACATCGGCGCATCGCAAAAGGAGAGGCTGAAAATGGCCAGTGCCGCCAGACAGCCACACAGCCAGACGGCCAGACAACAAGCGCCGCCACGAGCGCACCCGCGAACACTGCGGCATACCTTCCAGATGCCGCACCGCTTCACCCGCCGCGCGAAAACGAAAACAGAACGGAGATAACCGCAGTTGAAAAACATCATTCATTTTTCGCACGCGAACGGCTTTCCGGCCTCGACTTACCGGACGATTTTCGCCGAGCTCTCCGACGACTACGACGTGCGCTACATCGAACGCATCGCACACGATCCGCGCTTTCCGGTGACGCAGGACTGGCCGCATCTCGTCGAGCAATTGATCGACGACATCGGCCGCACGTATGAGCAGCCTGTGTGGCTCGTCGGCCATTCGCTTGGCGGTTATCTGTCGCTCATGGCCGCGCTGAAAAAGCCGCAGTGGGTGAGAGGCGTCGTGATGCTCGATTCGCCGGTGGTCGCCGGCTGGCGCAGCAGCATCCTGCGCGTGTCGCAATTCACCGGGCTCGACGAGCGGCTGTCGCCCGCGGCCGCGACCCGCACGCGCCGAACGCACTGGGCGAGCCGCGACGAGGCGTGGCGGCATTTCCATTCGAAGCCCGCGTTCGCGCGTTGGGACGAGCGCATGCTGTCCGACTACATCGAGTTCGGCATTCCGCAGGTCTCGCACGACGGCTCGCGCAGTCTCGCGTTCGATCGGCGCATCGAATATCAGATCTACCGGACCTTGCCGCACACGCTCGGTGCGCGGCTCGCGCGCGGCGCGCCGGTGCCGGTGGGTTTCATCGGCGGCACGCGCTCGAAGGAAGTTCGCCAGGTCGGCTTGAGCGCGACGCGCCGGGCGACGGGCGGGCATATCGAATGGATCGAGGGCAGCCATCTGTTTCCGATGGAAAAGCCGATCGAAACCGCGCGCGCCGTGCAGCGGATGTTGCGCGAACTGAGCGAGCGCGGCTGAGGCGGCGCGCGTCGATCGCCGTGGCTCGCGCGGCGCATCGGCTTGCCGCGGGCGCTCGCATTTTGCTGGGGTTGAGACCCTGCTTTACGGTATAATCCGTTTTTCCCGCGAGCATCCAGCGATGACCAAATATGTTTTCGTCACCGGCGGCGTAGTATCTTCCCTCGGCAAGGGTATTGCCGCCGCTTCCCTCGCCGCGATCCTCGAATCGCGCGGTCTCAAAGTCACTCTTCTCAAGCTCGATCCCTACATCAACGTCGACCCCGGCACGATGAGCCCGTTTCAACACGGCGAAGTGTTCGTGACGGAAGACGGAGCGGAAACCGACCTCGACCTCGGCCACTATGAGCGCTTCATCAGCACGAAGATGCGCAAGGCCAATAACTTCACCACGGGCCAGATTTACGAATCGGTGATCCGCAAGGAACGCCGCGGCGATTATCTCGGCAAGACGGTGCAGGTCATTCCGCACATCACGAATGAAATCCAGGCGTTCATCGAGCGTGGGGCAGCTTCCGCTACCTGCGGCGAACCGGACGTCGCGATCGTCGAAGTCGGCGGCACGGTGGGCGATATCGAATCGCTGCCGTTCCTCGAAGCCGCGCGTCAGATGAGTCTGCGCATGGGCCGCAACAGCGCGTGCTTCGTGCACCTCACGCTGGTGCCCTGGGTCGCCACCGCCGGCGAACTGAAGACCAAGCCCACGCAACACAGCGTGCAGAAGCTGCGCGAAATCGGTATCTCGCCGCACGTGCTGCTGTGCCGCGCCGACCGCCGCATTCCGGACGACGAGCGCGCGAAAATCTCCATGTTCTCGAACGTGCCCGAAGACGCCGTTATTTCGGTGTGGGACGCGGACAGCATCTACAAGATTCCGCAGATGCTGCACGATCAGGGTCTCGACGCGATCATCTGCGAAGAGTTGAAGCTCACGCCGAAGCCCGCCGATCTGTCGATGTGGGCCGAACTCGTCGAGAAGCTGCAGAATCCGAAGCACGAAGTCACGATCGGCATGGTCGGCAAGTATGTCGATCTGACGGAGTCGTACAAGTCGCTGATCGAAGCGCTGCGTCATGCATCCATGCATACGTCCACGCGCGTGAACATCGAGTACATCGATTCGGAAGAGATCGAGACGCAGGGCGTCGAAAGTCTCAAGCATCTGGACGCCGTGCTCGTGCCTGGCGGCTTCGGCCGTCGCGGCACCGAAGGCAAGATCGCCGCGATCCGCTATGCGCGTGAAGCGAAGGTGCCGTATCTCGGCATCTGTCTCGGCATGCAACTGGCCGTAATCGAATTCGCACGCGACGTGGTCGCGCTGAAAGACGCGAACAGCACCGAGTTTGATCAGGAAACGCCGAACCGCGTGGTCGCGCTGATCACCGAATGGTACGACCGCGAAGGCCGCGTCGAAAAGCGCACGGAAGAATCCGACCTCGGCGGCACGATGCGCCTCGGTTCGCAACGCTGCCCGATCAAGCCCGGCACGATGGCCGAAGAGATCTACGGCAAGGACGTGAACGAGCGTCATCGTCACCGTTATGAAGTCAATAACCGCTTCGTGCCCCAGCTCGAAGCCGGTGGTCTTATCATCAGCGCCCGTACCCCGAGTGAAGATCTGCCGGAAATGATGGAACTGCCGCGCAGCATGCACCCGTGGTTCGTCGGCGTGCAGTTCCACCCGGAATTCACGTCCACGCCGCGCGACGGCCATCCGCTGTTCAAGTCGTTCGTCGAAGCCGCGCTCGCGCATCAGCAGTCGCGCGTCGCGAGCGAAGTCGGGGAGAAAGCATGAAACTGGGCGATTTCGAAATCGGGCTCGACAAGCCGTTTTTCCTGATCGCGGGCACGTGTGTCGTCGAATCGGAGCAAATGACGATCGACACCGCGGGCCGCCTGAAGGAAATCTGCGCGAAGCTGAACATTCCGTTCATCTACAAATCGTCGTACGACAAGGCCAATCGCAGCAGCGGCAAGTCGTTTCGCGGTCTCGGCATGGACGAAGGTTTGCGCATCCTGTCGGAAGTGAAGCGTCAGCTCGGTTTGCCGGTGCTGACGGACGTTCACGCCGAGCACGAGATCGAGCAGGTCGCATCAGTGGTAGACGTGCTGCAAACGCCGGCTTTTCTGTGCCGTCAAACCGACTTCATTCACGCGTGCGCGCGTTCGGGCAAACCGGTCAACATCAAGAAAGGCCAGTTTCTCGCGCCGCACGACATGAAGAACGTGATCGACAAGGCGCGCGACGCGGCGCGTGAGGCGGGTCTTTCCGAAGACCGCTTCATGGCATGCGAGCGCGGCGTGTCGTTCGGTTATAACAACCTCGTGTCGGACATGCGGTCGCTCGCGATCATGCGCGAAACCAACGCGCCGATCGTGTTCGACGCCACGCATTCGGTGCAGTTGCCGGGCGGCCAGGGCACGAGCTCGGGCGGTCAGCGCGAATTCGTGCCGGTGCTCGCGCGTGCGGCCGTGGCGGTCGGCGTCGCCGGTCTCTTCATGGAAACGCACCCGAATCCGGCAGAAGCGAAGTCGGATGGTCCGAACGCGGTGCCGCTCCATCGCATGGCCGATCTGCTCGAGACGCTCGTCACGCTCGATCAGGCCGTCAAGCGCACGCCGTTCCTCGAAAGCGATTTCAACTGATTCACGCGTTCGCCGCGTGCCGGCTTGCATATCGACACCGTGTCGCTGTAAAGAATTCATCGTCATTTCTTGAGGAAACCATGAGTGCTATCGTAGATATCATCGGTCGAGAGATTCTCGATTCGCGAGGCAACCCCACCGTCGAATGCGACGTACTGCTCGAGTCGGGCACGATGGGCCGCGCCGCGGTGCCGTCGGGCGCGTCCACCGGTTCGCGCGAAGCAATCGAGTTGCGCGACGGCGAAACCGGCCGCTACGGCGGCAAGGGTGTGCTGAAGGCTGTCGAGCACATCAACACCGAAATCTCCGAAGCGATCATGGGCCTCGACGCTTCCGAGCAGGCTTTCCTCGACAAGACGCTGCTGGAACTCGACGGCACGGACAACAAGTCGCGCCTCGGCGCGAACGCGATGCTGGCTGTTTCGATGGCCGTCGCGAAGGCTGCTGCTGAAGAAGCCGGCCTGCCGCTCTACCGCTACTTCGGCGGCTCGGGCGCGATGCAACTGCCGGTGCCGATGATGAACATCGTCAACGGCGGCGCGCACGCGAACAACAGCCTGGACATCCAGGAATTCATGATCGTGCCGGTCAGCCAGCCGACCTTCCGCGAAGCACTGCGCTGCGGCGCCGAAGTGTTCCACGCGCTGAAGAAGATTCTGTCGGACCGCGGCATGAGCACGGCAGTGGGCGACGAAGGCGGCTTCGCGCCGAACTTCGGCAGCAACGACGAGTGCCTGTCGACCATCCTGCAAGCTATCGAGAAAGCCGGCTACCGCGCCGGTGAAGACGTGCTGCTCGCGCTCGACTGCGCGGCGAGCGAGTTCTACCACGACGGCAAGTACCAGTTGGCGGGCGAAGGCCTGCAACTGTCGTCGGCGGAATTTGCGGACTATCTCGCGACGCTGGCCGACAAGTTCCCGATCGTGTCGATTGAAGACGGCATGCACGAAGGCGATTGGGAAGGCTGGAAGCTGCTGACCGAAAAGCTCGGCAAGAAGATTCAGCTCGTCGGCGACGATCTGTTCGTCACCAACACGCGCATCCTGAAGGAAGGCATCGAGAAGGGCATCGCGAACTCGATCCTCATCAAGATCAACCAGATCGGCACGCTGACCGAAACGTTCGCCGCAATCGAAATGGCGAAGCGCGCGGGCTATACGGCTGTCATCTCGCATCGCTCGGGTGAGACGGAAGACTCGACGATCGCGGACATCGCCGTCGGCCTGAACGCCGGCCAGATCAAGACGGGTTCGCTGTCGCGTTCGGACCGCATCTCGAAGTACAACCAGTTGCTGCGTATCGAAGAAGACCTCGGTGATATCGCCAGCTATCCGGGCAAGTCGGCGTTCTACAATCTGCGCTAATGGTTGTGAGTGGACTTTTTAGCGCTGACCGATGAGCCGGTTCTTCCTCGTGTCTGATTGACCTCGCCGCCCTGCGTAAAGCGCAGGGCGGCGCGTATTTATTGTGCTTACTTCATGCGGCTCGTCACTGCTGTACTGATCGTTCTGCTGGCGTTGATCCAGTACCCGCTGTGGTGGGGCCACGGCGGGTGGTTGCGCGTCCACGAACTGCAGCAACAGCTCGCGCAGCAGATACAAAAGAACGCCGACGCGAAGCTGCGCAACGAGCGTATTCAAGGCGAGGTGCAGGATCTGCAGAACGGCACGGCTGCCGTCGAAGAGCGCGCCCGCTACGAGATGGGCATGGTCAAGGACGGCGAAGTGTTCGTGCAGTTCGTGTCGCCGAATGCGCCGTTGCCGACGGCAAACGCGCCGTCGACTAGTGCGTCGACACGCGGCGAGGTGTCGGCCGCGCCGCTGCACGTGGTGCCGAATCCGGAGTCGCGCGCGAAGCCCGAGCGTAAGCACGGCAGCAAGGCGGCGAAAGAGAAGAAGCCGGCGCACTGAGTGGGGCGTCGATCGCGGCGTGATGGTGGTTCAGTAGCGCTTGGGGCGCGTAAGGTCAGGTGCGGGAAACGACGTAGACAAAAAAGGCGCGGTCTGTGGACCGCGCCTTTTTGCATTTTGGGCCGCACATTCGGCGACCGGAACGACGGCTCTGCGGCATTGCACCTGCCACTGGATCACCAGCCCCAGTACGACCCATAGCCGATGCCGACGCCGGTGCCCCAGCCGTGTCCCCATCCACCGCCGTAGTAGCTGCCGTACACGCTGACGGGCACACGCGGGCTGTAATAACGCGACCACGCTTGCGCGGCGTTTTCGGCGGCGATGGCCTGGTTCTGCTCGGCCATGACCTGCCGGTCGATTGCGTCGTAACGCTCGCGCTCGGCCGGCGTCAGCGGTTGTGCGGTGCTGGCCATGCCCGACTGGTCGGCGGGCAGCCGGCTATAAATGGGCGAGGGACCCGGCGGGTCCATCATGCAACCGGTCAATGCAGTGAGACCGGCGAGCGCCGTCAACACGGCGAGCGTGCGCGCGGGACGCGGCAATGAAGTGGGAATGCTCATGTTGAATCTCGATCGGTCGATACATCAGCGCAGTCTAAGCGGACATTGAGCAGACACTAAGCGGACGCTCTGCGGACATTAAACGAACCCGCAAAGCGCCCACCCGCCGACCGCTTCAATGCCGTTGTTCAGCAGCCGGCGTCACACCTTGTGAGAGTGCATTGGCGAAAAAAAGTTGCGCCACGTCGACGGGGTCGAACTCGTACCGCTGATTGCAGAACTCGCAATGAATCTCCACGTGGCCGCGCTCGGCGATCACGCCGTCCACTTCGTCGCGACCCAGCATCTTCAGCATCGAACCGACTTTTTCGCGCGAGCAGGTGCATTCGAAACGCGCGCTGGCCGGCTCGAAATGCTGGACGTTCTCCTGCCAGAAGAGGCGCCGGAACACCGTCCCCGGTTCTTCCTTCAGCAGTTCGTCTTGCGACAGCGTGCCGCCGAGCGTGCAGACGCGCTCCCATGTATCCGCGTCCAGTTCGCCGGGATGCGGGACGATGCCGCCGTCGCCGGGAAGTTTTTGCAGCAGCATGCCGACCGCGCGCTCGGAATTCGCCGCGAGCCACAGGCGTGTGTCGAGCTGCTCGGAGTGATGCATGTAGTGTTCGAGCACTTCGGCCATCGACTCGAGCGGCCCGTTTTCGCCCGACAGCGGCACGATGCTCTGATACGGCTGTTGCCCCGGCTTCTTGTCGCGCGGATCGAGCGTGATCACGCAGCGGCCGTGACCGCTTGCGTTGAGCAATTCGATCATCGACGTCGTCTCGCCGATCACGCTGTCTTCGTCGCCGGAAAGTTTGGCGGTGGCGCGCATCGACAGGTCGGAGCTGCATTGAACCACCAGCATCTTGACCGGGCCGTCGCCGAAAATCTGCATGATCAGCGTGCCGTCGAACTTCAGATTCGCGGACAGCAGCGCGCACGCGGCCATCATCTCGCCGAGAATCGTCCGCACGGGCGCCGGATACTGGCGGCGCGTCAGCACTTCCTGCCATGTATTGCGCAGCGAAACGATTTC
Source organism: Paraburkholderia sp. RCC_158 (assembly GCF_041355255.1). NCBI lineage: Bacteria > Pseudomonadati > Pseudomonadota > Betaproteobacteria > Burkholderiales > Burkholderiaceae > Paraburkholderia > Paraburkholderia sp. RCC_158. The sequence goes on from NZ_JBFUPM010000002.1 coordinate 563,456, forward strand.
GCCGCGCACCGGCGCCGCGCTGAACATGAATTTTTGCAACTGGTCGCTCACAACTTTTCCTCTGTCGAATGGCGCGGCACGGCGAGATGCCCTGCACACGCCGTGCGCGCCGCGCCCCCGGCCGGTTAGCCGATACGCACGAGCTGCGCCTTGAAATACTCGCGGCGCTCGGCGTAACTTGCCGTGCCGCGCTGCATGTTGGCGATGTCCGCGTCGGTCAGTTCGCGCACCACTTTCGCGGGCGCGCCGAGAATCAGCGAATTGTCGGGAAACACCTTGCCTTCAGTCACGATGGCGCCCGCTCCGACCAGACAGTTGCGGCCGATTACCGCGCCATTCAAGACCACCGCCTGAATTCCGATCAACGCGCCTTCCTTGATCGTGCAGCCGTGCAGCATGACCTGATGGCCGATTGTCACGTTGGCCTCGATGGTCAGCGGAAAACCCGGATCGGTGTGCAGCACCGCGTTTTCCTGGATGTTGCTGCCCGCGCCGAGCGTGATCGGCTCGTTGTCGCCGCGCAGCGTCGCGCCGAACCAGACGCTCGAATTTTCCTCCAGCGTCACGTTCCCGATGATGGTCGCGGAATCCGCGACGAACACGCTTTCGTGGATGTTCGGTGCGGCGTCGCCAAGCTTGTAAATGGTCACGTTGTCTCCTCGTGGATCGGTCGGATCGGTCGCCGGGCGTGCGGACGGCTCGCGGCGTGTCGGGTTTGACGGCTTTTCGTTGGCTGCTGCGAGGCGCTTTGGGCTCTCGCGAGCGTCGAATCGAGTATTGTAAACGGTTGTGTGGTTCGGCCGCTTCGTGCGATATGCGGGGTCGTGGGCGCGGTTTGGTGGGTCTGGCGGGTTGCCGTCGCATGGTGTTGCAGCGTGCGGACAGAAGCGGCCAGTGCGGCCATGCCGTCAGACCTGCAAGCGGCGGTAGCCACTGCGCTTGTGACCCGACCGACGCCAGCTCCGTTCGCTGTTTGCCCGCGACAGGCGCGCGCTGCCCTTAAACGTCCGTCGACCTCCGTCGCTCTCACTTCCCTCTACCGATCACGCTGCCATGATGTCCGCCGCTTCGTCCGCTTCGTCCGCTTCGTCCGTTCACTCCGCGTCTGACATGGGCGACGACGCGCTTTGCGCGCGCACAGCGGCGCTTGCCGCGCTGCGCGAACCCGATCCGGCGACCAAGGCAAACGCCGCGCGCGCGCTCTACGCAGCGGTGCTCGACGGCAGCCTGCCGTGTATCGCCAATATCACACTCGACGAACCGCCGGAATTGCCCGGCCGGCCCGCGCGTCCGGAACTCGTAGAGCCGCGCAAGCTCGGGCGGCGCAGCATGCAATCGCCTCAAGGTCGCGCGGTGTTGCTGCATGCGCTCGCCCACATCGAATTCAACGCGATCAACCTGGCGCTCGACGCCGTGTGGCGCTTCGCCGGCATGCCCGCCGCTTTCTACACCGACTGGCTGAAAGTCGCCGCCGAAGAGGCGTACCACTTCTCGCTACTGTCCGCGCGGCTCGCGGACTACGGCCATGCGTACGGCGACTTTCCCGCGCACGACGGCCTGTGGGACATGTGTGAGCGCACCCGTGGCGATGTGCTCGCGCGCATGGCGCTCGTGCCGCGCACGCTCGAAGCACGCGGCCTCGATGCGTCGCCGCCGATCCGCGCGCGTCTGCAGCAGGCGGGCGACGACGCTTCGGCGTCGATTCTCGACGTGATTCTGCGCGACGAAATCGGCCACGTGCTGATCGGCAATCGCTGGTTTCGTCATTTGTGCGACGAAGGCGGGCTGGACCCGCACACGACCTACACGCGCCTCGCCGACCAGTATCACGCGCCGAAATTGCGTGGTCCGTTCAATTTCGAGGCGCGCCGCGATGCAGGTTTCGACGACGCGGAACTCGCCGAACTGGCGGCGCTGGCGGGCCTCGACGTGGACGATCCGCAAAAGTAGGGCGTCTCCACGCGACTGAGTTAGTCCGCACTCGGGCGCCGCCCATCGTCGGCCTATCTCGTTATAATCGAACGATCATTCTTTTTTGGCGGGCATCCGACCATGAATACTTCCCGCTCCGAGTTCGTCGCCGTCCGAGGCATCCGTCTGCATGTGCGGCGCTGGGGCCATCCCGACGCGCCGATGCTGTTCATGCTGCACGGCTGGATGGACGTAGCCGCGTCGTTCCAGTTCGTCGTGGATGCGCTCGGCGGCGACTGGCAGGTCATCGCGCCGGATATGCGCGGCTTTGGCCTGTCCGACTGGCCGGTGGCGCAAAGCGGCGGCGGCCACTACTGGTTCCACGATTACCTCGCCGATCTCGACGCGCTGCTCGACCACTACGCGCCGACCGGCCAGGTGAATCTCGTCGGGCATAGCCTTGGCGCGAACGTCGTCTGCCTGTATGCGGGCGCGCGCCCCGAGCGCGTGCGGCGGGTGGTCGATCTGGAAGGCTTCGGACTCGCGCCCGCGCACCCGGCGCAAGCCCCGAAGCGTCTGCAGAACTGGCTCGACGAGTCGCGCGATCCGCCGCAACTCAAGCGCTACGCATCGCTTGACGAGGTCGCCGGGCGCCTCATCAAGACGAATCCGCGGCTCGCCCCGGCCCGCGCGGAGTTCCTCGCGAAGCACTGGTCGAGGCCCGACGGCGAAGGGCGTTTCATGCTGCTCGCCGACCCGGCGCACAAACTGCGCGGCCCGACGCTGTACCGGCTCGACGAGGTCATGGCCGTCTGGCGCAAGGTGAGCGCGAAAGTGCTGCATGTCGAAGCCGCCAATTCGCCGACGCTCGCGACACTGGCCGGCGAGATTCCGCTCGACGAATTCAAGGCGCGTTTCCAGGCATTTGCCGACTGGCGCGAGAAGTTCATCGACGAAGCGGGGCACATGGTGCACCACGATCAGCCGGAACAGGTGGCGGCGCTGATCGAGGGATTCTGCGCGTAGCGCCGGCAAGGGCGGCACTGCACCGGCGCGAGCGTCGCAGAGAAGCCGCCCAAGCAATCGCCTACGAGATTTGCTCTGCGTCCACTTACTGCGTTGCAGTAAAATGGCTGCAAACCTTCTCCAGACGATGATGAACGCCGACCTCCACTGTCACTCCACCGTTTCCGACGGCCAGTTCGCGCCGGCCGATGTCGCGCGCCGTGCGCATGCGGGGGGCGTGACCTTGTGGGCGCTGACCGATCACGACGAACTCGGCGGCCAGCAGGAAGCGCGTGAAGCCGCCGCGGAACTCGGCATGGACTATCTGAGCGGCGTCGAAATTTCGGTGACGTGGGCGGCGCGTACCGTTCACATCGTCGGGCTCGGCATCGACCCGACCAGCTCGGTGCTGATCGACGGCCTCGCGCGCACGCGCAACGGCCGCGCGGCGCGCGCCGAGGCGATCGGCGAGCAACTGGCCACGCTCGGCATTCCCGACGCGTATCAAGGCGCGCTCAAGTACGTGTCGAACCCGGACATGATTTCGCGTACGCATTTCGCGCGCTTCCTCGTCGAAAGCGGCTACGCCGCGTCCACGCAAGACGTATTCAACCGCTATCTCGGCGACGGCAAACCCGGCTATGTGGCGCACCGCTGGTCGAAACTGGCCGACGCGGTCGGCTGGATCAAGGCGGCCGGCGGCGAGGCAATCGTTGCCCATCCGGGCCGTTACGCGTACTCCCCGACAGAATTCGACGCACTTTTCGCCGAATTCATCGACCTCGGCGGCAAGGCAATCGAAGTCGTCACGGGCAGCCACACGCCCGATCAATACCGCGAATACGCCGACGTCGCACGCCGCTTCGGGTTCGAGGCGTCGCGCGGGTCGGATTTTCATGCGCCGGGCGAGGGGCGTGTCGAACTGGGCACGCTGCCGCCGCTTCCTTCCGATCTCAAGCCCGTCTGGGAACGCTGGCTGTGAACGCGCGCCGTGCCGACGCGGCACGTCGTGTGCGAGCCGGGAATCCGGCGCGCTCGCGTTCCCGCTCGTCAAGTCCGCGTTCGCCTCGCACGGTCCACGGTCGTTTTGCTTTGAGCCGCGCTATAAACCGTTGTCTCTCCGTCGCCATCGTTAGCCGCCATGTCCCAATACTTCCGGCTTCATCCCGATAACCCGCAGCCGCGCCTCGTGAAGCAGGCCGTGCAGATCATCAACGACGGCGGCGTGGTCGCATTGCCGACCGACTCGAGCTACGCGCTCGCGTGCCATCTCGACGACAAGGACGCGGTTGAGCGCCTGCGCCGGATTCGCGGGCTTGACGAGAAGCAGTTGCTGTCGCTGCTGGTGCGCGATCTGTCGGAACTCGCGAACTTCGCGATGGTGGACAACCGTCAGTACCGGCTGATCAAATCGGTGACGCCGGGGCCTTATGTGTTCGTGCTTCAGGCCACGAAGGAAGTGCCGCGGCGCCTCTCGCATCCGTCGCGCAAGACGATCGGCCTGCGCGTGCCGGACCATGCGATCACGCTCGCGATTCTCGGCGAACTTGGCCAGCCGCTGCTCGGCTCGACGCTGATTCTGCCAGGCGAAACGGCGCCGCTCAACGAGCCCGAGGAAATTCGCGCGCGGCTCGAAAAACAACTGGATCTCGTGATCGACGGCGGGGCTTGCGTGTGCGAGCCGTCCACGGTGATCGATCTGACCGGCGACGAGCCGGTGCTGGTGCGGGCAGGGCGCGGTTCTCTCGCGCCATTCGGTCTCGAAGAGACGGCATGAGCGAAAGCGGACAGACGCACGCAATCGCATTGTTACAATAGCGAGTTATGGATTCTTCCCTGATACAAACCATCGCGGTCTACGCGTTGCCGGTGATCTTCGCCATCACGCTGCACGAGGCCGCGCATGGTTACGTCGCGCGCTGGCTCGGCGACAACACGGCCTACGTGCTCGGCCGCGTTTCGATCAATCCGATGCGGCACATCGATCCGCTCGGCACGATCGCCATTCCGTTGCTGCTGTACTTCGCCACGAGCGGCGCGTTCATGTTCGGCTATGCGAAGCCGGTGCCGGTCGCGTTCGGCAATCTGCGCAATCCGCGTTGGGGCAGCCTGTGGGTCGCGGCCGCCGGGCCGGGGTGCAACTTCGTCCAGGCGCTGATCTGGGGCCTGTTCGGCGTGGCGCTCGCCGTGATGGCCGTCGACGAACCGTTCTTCACGCGCATGGCGGGCGCGGGCGTCGGCGTGAATCTGGTGCTCGGCGTGCTGAATCTGTTCCCGCTGCCGCCGCTCGACGGCGGCCGCGTGCTGATGGCGCTGTTGCCGCCGCGCCAGGCCATCGCGCTGTCGCGCCTCGAACCGTATGGCTTTTTTATCGTCATGGCGCTGGTCATGACGGGCACGCTGACGCGCTACTGGTTGAGCCCGCTCGTCGCGCTCGGCTACAGCGGCATCACCGCAATCCTGACTCCACTTGTTTCGCTTTTCTAAATAATCATGTTCCCAGACCGTATCTTCTCCGGCATGCGGCCCACCGGGTCGCTGCACCTCGGCCACTATCACGGCGTGCTGAAAAACTGGGTGCGGCTGCAGTCCGAATACCCGTGCTTCTTCGCTGTCGTCGACTGGCACGCGCTGACGACCCACTACGAAACGCCCGAGGTCATCGAGAAAAACGTCTGGGAGGTGCTGATCGACTGGCTCGCCTCCGGTATCGACCCGGCGCAGGCCACGCTGTTCATCCAGAGCCGCGTGCCCGAGCATGCGGAGCTGTCGCTGCTGCTCGGCATGAGCACGCCGCTGGGCTGGCTCGAACGCGTGCCGACCTACAAGGAGCAGCAGGAAAAGCTGAAGGACAAGGATCTGTCCACGTACGGCTTCCTCGGCTATCCGGTGCTGATGGCGGCGGACATTCTGCTGTATCGCGCGTCGCTCGTGCCGGTCGGCGAAGACCAGGTGCCGCACGTCGAAATGACGCGTGAAATCGCGCGGCGTTTTAACTATCTGTACGGCCGCGAGGCGGATTTCGAGGACAAGGCGAACGAAGCCGCGAAGAAGCTCGGCGGCAAGCGCGCGAAGCTGTATCACGAACTGCGCAACGCCTATCAGCAGGAAGGCGACGACGAGGCTCTCGAGCAGGCTCGCGCGATGTTGCAGGAATCGCAAAGCCTGTCGATGAGCGACCGCGAGCGCCTGTTCGGCTATCTCGAAGGCTCGCGCAAGATCATTCTGGTCGAGCCGCAGGCCATGCTGACCGAAGCGTCGCGCATGCCGGGGCTCGACGGCCAGAAAATGTCGAAGTCGTACGGCAACACGATCGGTCTGCGCGAAGATGCCGAGACCATCACGAAGAAAGTGCGCACCATGCCGACCGATCCGGCCCGCGTGCGCCGCACCGATCCGGGCGATCCGGACAAGTGCCCGGTGTGGCAGTTGCACCAGGTCTACACGGACGAAACCACGCACCAGTGGGTCCAGAAGGGCTGCCGGTCGGCGGGTATTGGCTGTCTCGAATGCAAGCAGCCGGTGATCGAAGGCATCTTGCGCGAGCAGCAGCCGATGCTCGAGCGCGCGCAGAAGTACATGGACGACCCGTCGCTGTTGCGCGCGATCGTCGCCGACGGCTGCGACAAGGCTCGCCGCTTCGCCACGGAAACGATGCGCGACGTGCGCGAGGCGATGGGTCTGTCGTACAACTGACGAGCGGCGCGCACGTCATGAGCACGCCGGCCGCAGCCATGCATGGATTGGGCGAGCCGTCGCGCTGGGTGCGTCATTGGGCGCATCTGGTCGCGGCGGGCGGCGCGGTGCTCGACGTCGCTTCGGGTGCGGGGCGGCATGCGCGCTTCTTTGCGTCGCTGGGGCATCCCGTCACCGCGATCGACCGCGACGCGGCCGCGCTCGATGCGCTCGCCGACGAACCGCTCGTCACACGTATCCTGGCCGACATCGAAGGCGCTCCGTGGCCGTTGCGCACGGACGAGAAGTTCGCGGCGGTCGTCGTCACCAACTATCTGCATCGGCCGCTTTTCGGCCAACTGGTTTCGTCGCTCGCGCCCGGCGGCGTACTGGTTTACGAGACCTTCGCGCAAGGAAACGAAACGGTCGGCAAGCCCTCTAACCCCGCGTTCCTGCTCGCGCCAGGCGAGCTGCTCGAGGTCGTGCGCGGGCACTTGCGGGTGGTCGCGTTTCAGGACGGTTTTCTCGCGCAGCCACGCCCGGCTTACGTCCAGCGCATCTGCGCCATTCTCGAGGCGGACCGCTCAGACAACCCCGCGCAGGCGGCGCCCCCGCCTTGTTACGAGTTGGCTGGCTAATCCGCTACAATCGCGGTTTACCTGATCAAATTCATGGCGTTTCATGACTAACGGCACACACTCGGGCAACACCGCCGGCAACGACGGCGTTCAGATTCGCGGCAGCATTCCTGCCATCATCACCCCGATGCTCGAAGACGGCAGCCTCGACCTGCCGGCGTTTCGCAAACTGATCGACTGGCATATCGCCGAGGGCACGAATGCGCTCGTGGTGGTCGGTACGAGCGGCGAATCGGCCACGCTTTCCGTCGAGGAACACGTGCTGATGGTCAAGACCGCGGTCGAGCACACGGCGGGCCGGATTCCGGTGATCGCGGGCTCGGGCGGCAATTCCACGACCGAAGCCATCGAGCTCACGCGCGAGGCGAAGGAAGTCGGCGCAAACGCGACGCTGCAGGTCGTGCCGTACTACAACAAGCCGACGCAGGAAGGCATCTACCGTCATTTCGTGAAGATCGCCGAAACGGTCGATCTGCCGGTGATCCTGTACAACGTGCCGGGCCGCACGGTCGCGGACATGAGCAACGAGACCATTCTGCGTTGCGCGCAGGTGCCGGGCATCATCGGTGTGAAGGAAGCGACCGGCAATATCGATCGCGCCGCGCATCTGATCAAGTCGGCGCCGGCGCATTTCGGCATTTACAGCGGCGACGATCCGACCGCCATCGCGTTGATGCTGCTCGGCGGCCACGGCAATATCTCGGTGACGGCCAACGTCGCGCCGCGCGCCATGAGCGAGCTGTGCAAGGCCGCGCTTGCGACGGACGCGAAGACCGCGCGCGAAATTCATCTGAAGCTCTTGTCGCTGCATAAGAACCTGTTCATCGAATCGAATCCGATTCCGGCGAAATGGGCACTGCAGCAGTTGGGTCGTGTGCAGGGCGGCATCCGCCTGCCGCTCACGCCGCTCGACGCGCAATACCACGAAGTGGTGCGCGGCGCGTTGCGCGAAGCGGGCCTGCTCGGCTAACCGGGCGGCCTGTCATACCCGTCAGCGCTCGCCCAGCCACCGGCATTTCCTTAACCGACGTCGATCCAGCCCACGTTCCCGGCACCCAGAACCAGGCACCGCGTTCCAGCATCACGAAGGACCTCATGAAACGTTCCGCACTTTCCCTCCACGCAACCCGCATGGCGGCGCTGACGCTTGCCCTGGTGACGCTCGCCGGCTGTGACACCCTGAACGACTGGTTCGCTTCCGATCGTGTGAATTACAAGGCCGCGGGCAGTGCGCCGCCGCTCGCCATTCCCGGCGACCTGACCACCACCGGCACTGACCAGCGTTACGTTGCACCGCCGGCCAATCTGGCGCTGGGCGGCGCGACCAAGCGCGCGGTCACGGCGGCCGGCAATTCGACCGAAGGCCAGCCGACCGCGCAAGACCCGTACGGCATGCACATCGAGCGCGACGGCGACCGTCGCTGGCTGGTGGTCAACGGCCGCTCGCCGGAACAATTGTGGCCGCAGCTGCAGGAGTTCTGGCAGGAAAACGGCTTCGCACTGAAGACCGACGCGCCGGCTACCGGCATCATGGTGACCGACTGGGCGGAAAACCGCGCCAACATTCCGGACGACTGGTTTCGCCGCACGGTGGGCAAAGTGATCGACTTCGCGTATTCGTCGGGCACGCGGGACAGTTTCCGTACGCTCGTGTCGCGCGGTCCTTCCGAGACCACGGATATTTCCGTCACGCATAGCGCGATGGAAGAAGTGCTGACGGGGCAGGACAAGACGTCGTCGCGTTGGGAAGAGCGTCCGCGCGACCCGGCGCTCGAAGCGCTGTTCCTGACCAAGCTGATGCAGAAATTCGGTCTCACCGAAAAGCAGTCGAAGCAATTGCTGACGGAAGCGCGTCCGGCCACGGCGCCCGCCACGCTTGACAAGAGCGCGGGTGCGTCGACGCTCGACCTGCAGGAATCGTTCGACCGTGCGTGGCTGCGCGTGGGCCTGGCGCTCGACCGCACCAACTTCACGGTCGACAACCGCGATCGCGAGAAGGGCATCTACTACGTGCGCTACGCCGATTCGATGCAGGAACTGAAGAAGGAAGGGCTGCTCGGCAAGCTGTTTTACAGCGGCACTTCGACGAAGAAGCCTGGTCAGCAGTTCCTCGTCAACGTGCGCCCGAAGGGTGACGCCGTGACGCAGGTCGCGGTGCTGGACACGAACGGCCAGATCGACAATTCGTCCGACGCGCAGCGCCTCGTGACGCTCCTGCACGCACAGCTGAACTGAACAGGCCGTGCGGTTCGCAAGTCTTGGCAGCGGCAGTGAAGGCAACGCGTTGCTGGTGGAGGCGCAAAGCGGCGTAACCACCACGCGCGTGCTGCTCGATTGCGGCTTCTCGGCGAAAGAAGTCGAGCGGCGCCTGAACCGGCTCGGTTCGAGCGCCGAAGCGCTCGACGCCGTTCTGATCACACACGAACACAGCGACCACATTGGCAGCGCGTTGACGCTCGCGCGCAAGTGGTCGATTCCGCTGTACATGAGCTGGGGCACGGCCCGCGCGGTCGGCGCCGATGAAGCCGACGTCGATCTGCAAGTGCTGTGGGGCGACGAGGCGGTGGCGATCGGCGACCTGAGCGTTCTTCCGTACACCGTTCCTCACGACGCCCGCGAGCCGTTGCAATACGTGTTCTCGAATGGCGCGAGCCGTCTTGGCGTGCTGACAGACGTCGGCACGTCCACGCCTCATATCAGCACTGTGTTGAGCGGCTGCGACGCGCTGGTGCTCGAATGCAATCACGACGTACGCATGCTGGCCGGCAGCCGCTATCCGCAATCGCTGAAGGCGCGGATCGGCGGCAATCACGGGCATTTGAACAACGACGCGGCGGCCGAAATTCTGGCTTCGCTCGATCGCTCGCGTCTGCGTCATCTGGTCGCTGCGCATTTGAGTCAGCAGAACAATCTGCCGGAACTCGCGCAGGCCGCGATGGCGAGCGTGCTCGGCGCCGCGGCGACCGAGGTGGTGGTCGCGTCGCAGGCGGATGGATTCGAGTGGCTCAGCTTGTGATGCGCGAGTAGGTCCGGGGCCGCGGCGGTTTGTCGCCGGGGCGCATCGTCATCGCACGCGTAAAAAAAGCCCATAACGATCGCTCGTTATGGGCTTTTTCATGATTTCCACCAGGCCGGCGCGTTGAGCGCCGCCGAGGTGCGAGGTGTGAAGCCTTAGTTGCGGTTGCCGCCGAAAATGCCGAGCAGCGCCAGCAGGTTCACGAACACGTTGTACAGGTCGAGATAGATCGCGAGCGCCGCGGTGATGTAGTTCGTCTCGCCGCCGTTCACGACGCGCTGCACGTCGAACAGCATGTACGCCGAGAAGATCACGATCGCCATGACGGACACCGTGAGCATCAGCGCCGGCAGGTGCAGGAACACGTTTGCGACCGACGCCAGCAGCAGCACGATCACGCCCATGAAGAGCCACTTGCCGAGACCGGAGAAGTCGCGCTTGCTCACGGTCGCGATGGTCGCCATGGACGCGAAGATCACACCAGTGCCACCAAAGGCGAGCATGATCAGCGACGGGCCGTTGGAGAAGCCCAGCACGAAGCCCAGAATGCGCGACAGCATCAGGCCCATGAAGAACGTGAAGCCCAGCAGCACGAACACGCCCGCGGAGCTATTTTTTGTTTTCTCGATCGCGAACATGAAGCCGAAGGCGATCGCGAAGAACGCCAGCAGGCTCATGGCGGGACTGGTGGCGGCGAACAGCGAAAAACCGGTGGCGAGACCCACCCACGCGCCGAGCACTGTCGGAATCATGGACAGCGCCAGCAGCCAGTAGGTGTTTCGTAGCACCCGGTTACGCGTTTCGACCGTGCTGACCGCGCCAGTGCGGCCAAAGCTATACGGATGATCGTTCATGGTCTCTCCTTACGTCAGAAGCGTGTTGCGTGAGTTGTCAGCGGATTGTCCAGCGTTCTTGCCCGGTGGTGCCCGTTGTTGCCATATGCCGCCGCGCCGGACGCTGTTCGCCGCCCGCCGCAAACTACCCGATCATAAGATCGGTGCGATGGCCCGGAGTTTCAATGCGTTCACGCTGCGAAAAGTGCGTTGAAAGTCCTACACGGCCTACGCTACCAGCATTCACAAACTCCTGCTTGGAGTCTTTCAATGCTGTAAGGGTTCAATCGCAATCATACATGGGAACATGCTACAATAGCGGATTCATTTGAATCTGTAACCTCTTAATTTTTTGGAGTTTTTATGGCGATCGAACGCACCCTGTCCATTATCAAGCCGGACGCAGTGGCCAAGAACGTGATCGGCCAGATCTACAGCCGTTTCGAAAACGCCGGCCTGAAGATCGTGGCTTCGCGCATGGTCCATCTGTCGCGCGCCGACGCTGAGAAGTTCTACGCTGTGCACGCCGCACGCCCGTTCTTCAAGGACCTGGTTGAATTCATGATCTCCGGCCCGGTGGTCGTCCAAGTGCTGGAAGGCGAAAACGCCGTCCTGAAGCACCGCGATCTGATGGGTGCAACGGACCCGAAGAAGGCCGAAAAGGGCACGATCCGCGCCGACTTCGCCGACAGCATCGACGCGAACGCAGTGCACGGTTCGGACGCCGCTGAAACGGCTGCAGTTGAAATCGCGTTCTTCTTCCCGCAAGTGAACGTGTACTCGCGCTAATGCTGAATTGCCCCGGCGGCCGGTGCAGTCAATGCGTTTATTCACACCAATCGCCGGGCAAAGTAGTAAGGTAAAAGCAGCAGGATGGGCGCGAACGGTTTTGCGTTCATGCAGCTTGTTGCATGAACCAGTCTCGCACTGAAATGGCAGGATTCGATATGACGAGCAGTTCCACCGTCAACCTTCTCGACCTCGACGCCCAAGGGCTCGTCGCTTACTGCGACAGCCTGGGCGAGAAGCCGTTTCGCGCCAAGCAATTGCAGCGCTGGATCCACCAGTACAACGCTGCGGACTTCGACGGCATGACCGATCTGGCGAAGTCCTTGCGCGAAAAGCTCAAGGGGCGCGCCACGATCTCGATGCCGGGCATCGTCAGCGACCATATTTCTACCGACGGCACACGCAAGTGGCTGATCGACGTCGGCAACAGCAACGCGGTCGAAACCGTTTTCATCCCGGAAGAAACGCGCGGCACGCTCTGCGTGTCGTCGCAGGCGGGGTGCGCGGTGAACTGCCGTTTCTGCTCGACCGGCAAGCAAGGTTTCTCGCGCAATCTCACCACCGGTGAAATCATCGGCCAGTTGCGCATGGCCGAGTTCGCGCTGCGCGCGTCGCTCGGCGCGGCCGGCGGCCGCGCCGTGGGCGGCGAAGGCAAGGGCGAGCGCGTCGTCACGAACGTCGTGATGATGGGCATGGGCGAGCCGCTTCTGAACTACGACGCGGTTGTGCCCGCCATGCGCCTGATGCTCGACGACAACGCCTACGGCCTGTCGCGCCGGCGCGTCACGCTGTCGACCTCGGGCGTCGTACCCATGATGGACCGGCTGGGCGCCGATTTGCCCGTTGCGCTGGCAGTTTCGCTGCATGCGCCGAGCGATCCGCTGCGCGACATGCTGGTGCCGCTCAACAAAAAATACCCGCTGCGCGAATTGATGGCGGCTTGCCAGCGCTATCTGAAAGTCGCGCCGCGCGATTTCATTACCTTCGAATATTGCATGCTGGACGGCGTGAACGACAGCGAAGCGCAAGCGCGCGAGCTGCTCGCGCTCACACGCGACGTCCCGTGCAAGTTCAATCTGATTCCGTTCAATCCGTTCCCCGAATCGGGCCTGGTGCGCTCGAAGTCGGAACAGATCAAGCGGTTTGCACAGGTGTTGATGGACGCGGGCGTCGTCACCACCGTGCGCAAAACACGCGGCGATGATATCGACGCTGCCTGCGGTCAGTTGGCGGGTGCGGTGAAAGACCGCACGCGTCTCGCTGAGCGCACCGGGAAGGCAGCGAAGATCATCGAGGTTCGCGCCGTCTAGCAGGAAGGGGCGGGGGGCTGCGAAGATTCGGCGCAAGCGCCGGAGAATGCGCAAAAACGCTTCACGCCCCGGCAATTGAAAAGAAAGTTTGCAGAATCGATCGGAAGCGGCACAAGAGGCCGCGCATTTTGTTATAAACGGTCTGCGATTCGGACATGAGGTTTGGACCGGTCCGGTCGCACAGTGAAAAAAGAATCGACGCGAAAGGATTTGGGATGAGTGAGCCGCAGCACCCGCAGCCGCAGGACACAGACACGAACGAAGGCCGCCCGGCATCTGTCGCACGGGCGGTGGTGCAGCCTGTGGGGCAGCCGGGCCTGGACTCGCTGGCGGCGGTTGGCGCGCGCTTGACGCAACTGCGCGAATCGAAGAACTGGTCGATCGAAGACGTTTCTGCCCGCCTCAAGGTGGCGCCCGCCAAATTGCGCGCGCTCGAAGCGGGCGACATCAGCCACTTGCCGGACACCACGTTTGCGCTCGGCGTCGTGCGCAGCTATGCGAAGATGCTCGGCGCCGATCCCACGCCGTTTACGCAGGCTTTGCGTCGCGAGAAGGGCGTGCCTGCGCCGGATCTGTCGATGCCGGCTTCATCGGGCAAGGATTTGCCGCGCGGCCGCGTGTCGCTGTCGCTCGGCGGAGGCGCGCAAAGAAGCCGCTCGTGGTTGTGGGGCGTCGCGGCGGTGATTGTCGCGGTTATCGCGCTCGCCATGTGGCATACCAATGGCGGCGATTCCACGGCTTGGCTGGCACGTCTGAAAGCAAGCGCGAACGGCGGCGCGGGTGGCGCCACTGGTGCGTCCGGTGCTGTCGCGCAAGGTCCGGCGGCCGGCTCTGAGGCAGCCGCTCAGGAGGCGGCGCCCGAGACGGACGCTGCGGCGCAAGGCGCGTCGTCGGCTACACCGATGCCTGCTCCGCTCGCTGCCGGCACGGCGCCGGCTTCGGCTCCGCCTCCGCCTGTCACGGCTACGCCTGCTGCGCCCTCTGCTCCTGCGGCGAGCGCGCCGGTGGTAGTTGCGGGCGCATCGGCGGCAGTCGCTGCACCGACGGCAGGTTCGGCCATCGTTGCGCTGCGCGTCACGCAGGACAGCTGGTTCAGCGTGCGCGGCAAGGACGGTAAGGAAGTCTTCTCCGGCCTCGTGCGTGCGGGCGACACAAAAGAAGTGACGGGCGAAGCGCCCTTGAAGGTTACGGTCGGCAACAAGGCGGGTCTCGAGTCGATCACGCTCGACGGCCAGCCGGTCGATCCGTCGAAATATGCGGCGGCGAAAGGCAACGTGGCGCGCTTCGCGCTGCCTTGATACAGACGGTGTGCGCCGCGGCCAACCGGACCGCGGCGCTTTTTCAATTCAGGCGCTGCATTTTTGCGGCGACTGCGGCGTAAATGGGTTTTTCGATGCAATCCGAAGCTCAATCCCAATCCAGTAGCAAGATCGTGTCAAACGAGCCGGTGTTCGGCGGGCAGGCGCCGCGGCGCAAGTCGCATGCGGTCGACGTCCGTTGGGGCGGCCAGCTCGTCACCATCGGCGGCGACGCGCCGGTGCGTGTCCAGTCGATGACGAACACGGACACCGTCGACGCCATCGGCACCGCTATCCAGATCAAGGAACTCGCGCAAGCCGGTTCGGAACTGGTGCGCATCACGGTCAACACGCCGGAGGCGGCCGCGGCCGTGCCGGCGGTGCGCGAGCAACTCGACCGCATGGGCGTGTCGGTGCCGCTCGTCGGCGATTTTCATTACAACGGCCACCTGCTGCTGCGCGACTATCCGGCGTGTGCGGAGGCGTTGTCGAAGTACCGCATCAACCCCGGCAATGTCGGTCACGGCGCGAAGCGCGACACGCAATTCGCGCAGATGATCGAAGCGGCGGTGAAGTACGACAAGCCGGTGCGCATTGGCGTGAACTGGGGCAGTCTCGACCAGGACCTGCTCGCGAAGATGATGGACGAAAACGCCGCGCGTTCCACGCCGTGGGAAGCGCAAAGCGTGATGTACGAAGCGCTGATCCAGTCGGCGATCGGCTCGGCGGAGCGGGCGGTCGAACTCGGTCTCTCGCGCAACCAGATCATTCTGTCGTGCAAGGTGAGCGGCGTGCAGGACCTGATCGCGGTGTACCGCGAACTCGCGCGCCGTTGCGATTTCGCACTGCATCTCGGTCTGACGGAAGCGGGCATGGGCTCGAAGGGCATCGTCGCGTCGACGGCGGCGTTGTCGGTGCTGCTGCAGCAGGGCATCGGCGACACGATCCGCATTTCGCTCACGCCTGAACCGGGCGCGCCGCGTACCGGCGAAGTGATCGTCGGCCAGGAAATTTTGCAGACCATGGGTCTGCGCTCGTTCACGCCGATGGTCATTGCTTGCCCCGGCTGTGGACGCACGACCAGCACGCTGTTCCAGGAACTGGCGTCGCAAATCCAGACCTATCTGCGTACGCAAATGCCGGTCTGGCGCGACCAGTATCCTGGCGTCGAAAAAATGCACGTCGCGGTGATGGGCTGCATCGTCAACGGTCCGGGCGAGTCGAAGCAGGCGAACATCGGCATCAGCCTGCCGGGCTCGGGCGAGAACCCGGCCGCGCCCGTGTTTATCGACGGCGAGAAGGTCAAGACGCTGCGCGGCGAGAACATCGCGCAAGAATTCCAGCAAATCGTGAGTGACTACGTCGAGCGCCGCTATGGCCGCGCCGAGGCGCTCAACTAAACATCGGCTATCGCATACAGATGACTGAACAGAAGAAAAAGCTCGAGAAGCTGTCCGGCGTGAAGGGCATGAACGACATCCTTCCGCAGGAAGCCGGGCTGTGGGAATTTTTCGAAACGACCGTCAAGTCGATGCTGCGTTCGTACGGATACCAGAATATTCGTACGCCTATCGTCGAACATACACAGCTGTTTACGCGCGGTATCGGCGAAGTGACGGATATCGTCGAGAAAGAAATGTACAGCTTCACCGACGCGTTGAACGGTGAAAATCTGACGATGCGCCCGGAAAATACGGCGGCGGTGGTGCGTGCGGCGATCGAGCACAACATGCTGTACGACGGGCCGAAGCGTCTGTGGTACATCGGCCCGATGTTCCGTCACGAGCGTCCGCAGCGCGGCCGTTATCGGCAGTTTCATCAGGTCGGCGTGGAAGCGCTCGGCTTTGCCGGCCCCGACGCCGACGCTGAAATCATCATGATGTGCCAGCGTCTGTGGGACGACCTGGGCCTCATGGGCATCAAGCTCGAAATCAATTCGCTCGGTCTCGCGGAAGAACGCGCGGCGCATCGCATCGAACTGATCGCGTACCTCGAAAAGCACATGGACGTGCTGGACGAAGACGCAAAGCGGCGTCTCTACACGAACCCGCTGCGCGTGCTCGACACGAAGAACCCGGCGCTCCAGGAAGTCGCGCAGAACGCGCCGAAGCTGATCGACTTTCTCGGCGAGGAATCGCGCGCGCACTTCGAAGGTTTGCAGCGCATTCTCAAAGCGAACAACATTCCGTTCAAGATCAATCCGCGTCTCGTGCGCGGTCTCGATTACTACAATCTGACCGTGTTCGAATGGGTGACGGACAAGCTCGGCGCGCAAGGCACGGTCGCCGCGGGCGGCCGTTACGATCCGCTGATCGAGCAACTCGGCGGTAAGGCTACGGCCGCATGCGGCTGGGCGATGGGCATCGAGCGGATTCTCGAGCTGCTGAAAGAAGAGCAACTCGTGCCCGAAGACGAAGGTTGCGACGTGTACGTCGTCCACCAGGGCGATGCGGCGCGCGAGCAGGCCTTCATCATTGCCGAGCGTCTGCGCGATACCGGCCTCGACGTGATCCTGCATTGCAGCGCCGACGGTCAATCGGCGAGCTTCAAATCGCAGATGAAACGCGCCGACGCAAGCGGCGCCGCGTTCGCCGTGGTGCTCGGCGAAGACGAGATCGCGAACGGTACGGTCGGGGTCAAACCGCTGCGAGATACAAATGCTAACGGCGGTAAAAACGAGCAACATAACGTGCCCGCCGAAGACTTGACCGAATTTCTAATCAATGCGATGGTTGCAACCGCCGAAGACGGCGACGACTGATCGCGATGTCGTCGAGCCGGTTTTGTGACCGATCAGACTCGACACGCACACGTAGCAAGAAAGAGGAAATCGCCGGGCAATGAGTTACCACGACGAACAAGAATCGATTGAAGGTCTGAAGGCTTGGTGGGCGCAGTGGGGCAATGCAACCACGTGGATCGTGCTGGTGGCGCTGGTCGCCGCAGCCGGCTGGAACGGCTGGAATTTCTGGCAGCGGCGTCAGGCCGCGGAAGCCGCCGTGCTGTACGACCAGGTGCAGCAGGCGGTGGCATCGGGCGATAAGGCGAAGATCAGCCGCGTCGCCGCCGACATGGAAGACAAGTTCAGCCGCACCGCGTACGCGCAAATGACGGCGCTTGGCGCCGCGAAGGCGCTGTACGCAGCCGGCGACGAAGCCGGCGCGAAAACGCAGTTGCAATGGACCATTGATCACGCGAAGGACGACGAGTTCAAGCAGATCGCCAGGCTGCGCCTCGCTTCGCTGCTGCTCGACGAGAAGGCTTACGACCAGGGCCTCGCACTGCTCGCCGAACCGCAATCCGACGCGTTCAAGGGCATCGTGGCCAACGGCCGCGGCGATCTGCTCGCCGCTCAGGGCAAGCGTGACGACGCGCGCGCGGCCTACAAGCTCGCGCTCGAATCGCTGCCGAAGAACGACAGTTCGGAGCGCCAATTGATCCAGTTCAAGCTGGACGCGCTGGGCGGCTAAGCATCGCGCGCAACGTCGCGCGCCAAGATCAACCGGCCTTTCTTTAACCTATTTCCTGAATGCTTCGTCCACCGATGAATCTGCTGAAACGTTACGCTGTGCCCGTTGTCTGTGCGATGACCGTCCTCGCTCTCGCGGCATGCTCATCCACGAAAGACGAGCGCCGCGTGCCGACGCCGCTCACCGAGTTCAAACCCGTGCTCGACGTACAGCAAGCCTGGAAGACGAGCGTCGGCAAGGCAGGCCGTTATCTGTTCTCGCCGGTTGCGATCGGCGACGCGGTGTACGCGGCCGGCGCGAACGGCTCCGTTGCGAAGATCGACGCGCAAACCGGCAAGGACATCTGGCGAGTCAAGCTGCACGACGACATCTCCGCGGGTGTCGGCAGCGACGGCACGCTGACGGC
Source organism: Paraburkholderia sp. RCC_158 (assembly GCF_041355255.1). NCBI lineage: Bacteria > Pseudomonadati > Pseudomonadota > Betaproteobacteria > Burkholderiales > Burkholderiaceae > Paraburkholderia > Paraburkholderia sp. RCC_158. The sequence goes on from NZ_JBFUPM010000002.1 coordinate 581,807, forward strand.
CGTCGGCGGTCTGAAGGGTGACGTCTATGTGCTCGGCGCAGACGGCAAGCAATTATGGACGGCCAAGGCGCCCGGCGAAATCATCTCGCCGCCGCTCGTCGGCAATGGTCTCGTGGTCGTGCGTACAGTCGACGGCCAGATCGTCGCGTTCAATGCGCAAACCGGCGAGCAGAAGTGGAATTACCGCAATCGCGCTGTGCCGCTGAACCTGCGCGTGTCGTCGGGCATGACGTTCGCGGGCGACGCGGCCGTGCTGGCCGGTTTCCCTGGCGGATCGTTCTCGGCGATCAATCTGCAAACGGGTGAGACTTACTGGCAAACGCCGGTGTCCTATCCGAAGGGCGTGACGGAAGTGGAGCGCATCAACGACGTGACCGGCCCGCCCACGCTGGTCGGTTCGGAAACCTGCGCGGTGACGTTCCAAGGTCAGATCGGCTGTTTCGATGCGAACTCGGGCCGCGCGCTGTGGGAAAAGGCGTTTTCGAGCGCGAGCGGTCTCGCGCAGGACGATCGCGCGGTCGTCGCGCCGGACGACTGGTCCGTCGTGTCCGCGTTCGACGTTACCACCGGCGCGCCGCTGTGGAAGAACGACAAGCTCAAGAACCGCGAACTCGGCGTGCCGTTTATCCTCGGCCGCGCTGCGGTGCTGGGCGACTATCAGGGCTACGTGCACTTCCTGTCGCGCGAGGACGGAACGCTCGTCGCACGCATGAAGACCGACGGCAGCGCGATTAGCGCGGCACCCGTGCTGGCCGGCGAGACGCTCGTCGTGCAAACGCGCGACGGCGACCTGTACGGTTACCGTCCGCGCTGATTGGCGGGGGCGCTGTCGAGCGCGCAGGCCGGCTTTGCCGGCCGCGCGTTTTTTGAGGCGCATAGTAGTGGCAGCGTCGTTGAGCGCGCCGACGCAGGCGACGCTGGCAACCGACACCGCGCGTGCAACATCGCGAGGTAAGTAAGCGATTCCACCGGACTGGCTGAGCCGGTGAGAACGAAAAGCGCTGCGAAAGCGAGCGGCACAATCGCTGCGAATAACAGCGATCGGCCGCGAACGGCGAACACAGCAGCGCATGAACGCGATGCAGTCGAGCGATGCACGCAAGCGATCAACAAAAGCAGCACGCGTGACGCCGCTTGTTTCTTGCGGTGCCGCAGTCAGCCGCATCACAAGACACGCAGCGTAGCCGGCGAACGAACCGCCTGCAGCAGGACATGACCTCGCAGCCGATCACGCTGCGCATCAGCCAAACCCCCGTCCGCCTCGGCGCGCATCTGGACAGCGCATCCGGGGCTGGCCGAATTCGTGATAATTTTCGTCAAACGCTGCCGTGTAGCGGCGCAATGGCGTCGCTATGCGGACGGTCGATTCCGATCCGCGTTTCACCGTGAACAACATCTGATGAAACCCGTTATTGCCCTCGTCGGGCGCCCCAATGTGGGGAAATCCACGCTGTTCAACCGCCTCACGCGTTCGCGTGACGCGCTCGTCGCCGACTTGCCCGGCCTCACCCGCGATCGCCACTACGGCGAAGGGCGCACTGGTGAGCGGCCGTATCTCGTCGTCGACACGGGCGGTTTCGAGCCGGTCGCGAAAGACGGCATCCTGCACGAGATGGCGCGCCAGACGCGCCAGGCGGTGGAGGAGTCGGACATCGTCGTGTTTATCGTCGACGGCCGCAATGGTCTCGCGCCGCAAGACAAGTCGATTGCCGATTATCTGCGCAAGACGGGCCGGCCGATTTTCCTCGTCGTCAACAAGGCCGAGGGGATGAAGTACAGCACCGTTGCCGCCGACTTCTACGAACTCGGTCTCGGCGATCCGCGCGCGATTTCGGCCGCGCACGGCGACGGCGTCACCGAAATGATCAACGAGGCGCTCGGCGTCGCGTACGCGGGCCAGCCCGAAGAGACCGACGAGGACAAGGAAGCGCGCGGCGCGAAGATCGCGATCGTCGGCCGTCCGAACGTGGGCAAGTCGACGCTGATCAATGCGCTGGTGGGCGAAGAGCGCGTGATCGCATTCGACATGCCCGGCACCACGCGCGATTCGATCTACGTCGACTTCGAGCGTCAGGGCAAGCCGTACACACTGATCGACACGGCAGGTTTGCGCCGCCGCGGCAAGGTGTTCGAAGCGATCGAAAAGTTTTCGGTGGTCAAAACGCTGCAGTCGATTTCGGACGCCAACGTCGTCATTCTGCTGCTCGACGCGCGCCAGGATATTTCGGAACAGGACGCGCACATTGCCGGCTTCGTGGTCGAGCAGGGCCGCGCGCTGGTGGTCGGCGTGAACAAATGGGACGGGCTCGATTCGCATGTGCGCGAACGCACGAAAGCCGATCTGGAACGCAAACTAAAATTCCTCGACTTCGCCAAATTCCATTTCATTTCCGCTGCGGAAAAAACGGGAATCGGTCCGCTCATGCGCTCGGTTGACGACGCCTACGCCGCGGCAATGTCGAAGCTGCCCACACCGAAGCTGACGCGCGCGCTGATCGAGGCGGTCGAGTTCCAGCAGCCGCGCCGACGCGGTCCGGTGCGGCCGAAATTGCGTTACGCGCACCAGGGTGGACAGAATCCGCCGATCATCGTGATTCACGGCAACGCGCTCGACGCGATCACCGAAACGTACAAACGCTACCTTGAAAACCGCTTCCGGGAAACTTTCAAGCTGACCGGGACTCCATTGCGAATAGAGTTCAGATCGTCGACGAACCCTTACGCGGACAAAGGCTGAAACCCGCGTGTGCGTTGGGTTTGGCCGCTTCGGCAGGGGCCCCGCGCGAAAACGAAAATCGGCTATAGTGTAGCGGTTGACGGCAGATACCTTTTCTTCTGTCGTCAATTCAGTCAACCTGCAAAAAAATACGGAGTTTGCTATGAGCAACAAAGGGCAATTGTTACAAGACCCGTTTTTGAACGCACTGCGTAAAGAGCATGTGCCGGTGTCGATCTACCTGGTCAACGGCATCAAGCTTCAAGGGAACATCGAATCGTTCGACCAGTACGTCGTGTTGCTCAGGAATACGGTCACCCAGATGGTCTACAAGCACGCAATCTCGACTGTCGTGCCAGCCCGTCCGGTGAATTTCCACCCGGATTCCGAACAGTCCTAACCCCCGTCGCGGCCGGCATAGCGTCGCCCGTTGGCGATTACTTCCGGCCGCCTCATTTTGATACCCTCCAATTTGATCAATGCAGCGCTTGTCGGCATCGACTTCGGTAAGATCGATTTCGAAGCCAGTCTCGAAGAACTCAGCCTGCTCGCGCAAAGCGCGGGCGCGAATCCTCTAGTCACCCTCACCGGGCGCCGGGCGAGTCCCGACGCAAAGATGTTCGTCGGCAGCGGCAAGGCCGAAGAACTGCGCCTTGCGTGTGAGGCCAACGACATCGAACTCGTCATCTTCAATCACGCTCTTGCGCCTGCCCAGCAGCGCAATCTGGAGCAAGCGCTTAATCGGCGCGTGATCGACCGCACGAGTCTCATCCTCGACATTTTTGCGCAGCGCGCCCGCAGCCACGAAGGCAAGCTGCAGGTGGAGCTCGCGCAATTGCAGTATCTGTCCACGCGGCTGATCCGTGCATGGACTCACCTCGAGCGGCAAAAAGGCGGTATCGGCTTGCGCGGGCCTGGTGAGACGCAGCTCGAAACCGACCGCCGGCTGATCGGCGAGCGCATCAAGGCGCTCAAGTCGCGGCTCGAAAAATTGCGCCGCCAGCATGGCACGCAGCGCCGCCAGCGCTCGCGCAATCAGACCATGTCGGTGTCGCTCGTCGGCTATACGAATGCGGGCAAGTCCACGCTCTTCAATGCGCTGACGAAGGCGCAGGCGTACGCGGCCGATCAGCTTTTCGCCACGCTCGACACGACTTCGCGCCGTGTTTATCTCGGCGACGAAGCGGGGCAGGTGGTGGTGTCCGATACGGTCGGCTTCATTCGCGAACTGCCTCACCAACTCGTCGCGGCGTTTCGCGCCACGCTCGAGGAAACGATCCACGCGGATCTGCTGCTGCATGTCGTGGATGCTTCCAGCGCCGTGCGTCTCGATCAGATCGATCAGGTGAACGAGGTGTTGCACGCAATCGGTGCGGACACCGTCCGGCAGGTGCTCGTGTTCAACAAGATCGACGCGGTGCCCGAATTGGCGGCCCGCGGCGAGGCGGTCGAGCGAGACGAGTATGGTAATATTTCGCGCGTCTTTTTGAGCGCGCGCACGGGGCAAGGGCTGGACACATTGCGCGCTGCCATCGCTGAGATCGCTACTGCCGAACCTCTTCCCGACACGCTGCTGGACTCGTCGGAAGAAGACCGGTCGGCAGCACCACGCGAGCACCGCAAGGTTCCAGAACTCGGGCACTGACCCGTTCCAATTGCACTGACCCGCTGTCTACTCTGGTGAACGAACACAGGTGAACGATTACAACGAGCGGAGTATCTGGCTGCGCATGCGCGCCATGCTTTCACTGAACGATCCGCGCTGGGGCCGTGGCGATGGCAATGGCGAGCGCCAGCGGCCCGTCGAGCCCAAGCGGCCGCAGGCCAAGGAAGGTGAAGGTCCGCCCGATCTCGACGAGATGTGGCGGGATTTCAACCGTCGTTTGAGCCGGATGTTCGGCCGCAAGGGCGGCGGTGCCGGCGGCGGCCGTCCGGACAACGGTCGTGGCGCGCGCATCGGCGTCGGCATCGTGATCGGCGTGCTGATCGCCATTTATCTCGGCAGCGGCGTGTTCGTGGTGCAGGACGGCCAGGCCGGCGTGGTGATGCAGTTCGGCAAATATCGCTACACGGCCGCGCACGGTGTGCACTGGCGTTTGCCGTATCCGTTCGAAACGCACGAACTCGTCAATGTCGGCCAGATTCGGCAGGTGGAGATCGGCCGCAACAACGTCGTGCGTCTTGCGAACGTGAAGGACGCGTCAATGCTGACGCACGACGCGGACATCGTCGACGTTCGCTTCGCCGTGCAGTACCAGATCCGCAAGCCGACCGATTACCTTTTCCGCAGCGTCGATCCCGACCAGAGCGTGATGCAGGCCGCGCAGGCCGCAGTGCGCGGCATCGTCGGCGCGCGCAGCACACAAGACATTCTTGGTCAGGATCGCGAAGCAATTCGCCAGCAATTGATCGCGGCAATCCAGAAATCGCTCGATCAGTATCAGTCCGGTCTCGCTGTCACGGGCGTGACGATCCAGGCGGTGCAGGCGCCTGATCAGGTGCAGGCCGCGTTCGACGACGCCGCGCGCGTGCGTCAGGAAAACGAGCGTGCGAAGCGCGACGCGCAAGCCTATGCAGCCGAGCTTCTTCCGCGCGCACAAGCGGACGTGGCGCGCCAGATCGACGACGCGAAGAAGTACAGCGACAAGACGGTGGCGCAAGCGCAAGGCGACGCGGACCGCTTCAAGGAAGTCTATGCGCAGTACTCGAAGGCGCCCGCTGTGATTCGTCAGCGCATGTATCTGGAAACCATGCAGCAGATCTATTCGAATACGACCAAGGTCTTTGTGGACAACAAGAGCGGCAACAACGTGCTGTATCTGCCGCTCGACAAGCTCGTCGAGCAGAACCGTCAGCGTGTGGCAGATGCCGCGGCAGCCGCGGCTGCATCGGGCGCCGCAGCGGCGGGTGCGTCGCAGCCGGCGAATTCGTCGGGTGCCGTGGCGGCGCAGGCGAATGCCGCATCGGCTGCCGCCGCATCGACGGCTGCTTCCGGGTCCGCATCCGCAGCCGCCGCCACGCCTGCAAGCCGCGCGGCGGCGAGCAGCGACGCGCTGCGCTCGCGCGAGTCCTTCCGCAGCCGTATGCGCGAAGACGACGTTCAATAAGGAGCGCAGAACATGAACAAGATCATTGCGCTCGTCATCGCGGTTGTCATCGTGCTGTTCGCCGCTTCGTCGATGGTGGTCGTTGTCGACCAGCGCCATACGGCGGTGTTGTCGTCGCGCGGCGACGCGGCGCCGGCGTTGCTCGGGCCCGGACTGCACGTGAAGCTGCCGCCGCCGTTGCAAACGGTGACGCTCGTCGATAGCCGCATCCAGTCGCTCGATGCGCCGGACGAAGACCGCTACGTGACCGCCGACAAGAACGATTTGCTCGCGAACCCGGTCGTCAAATATCGCGTGACCGATCCGCTGAAGCTGCTCGCCGAAACGAAGGGCGACGTGCAAAGCCTGCCCGAGCGTCTCGCGCTCGTCGCGCGCGGTGCGCTCGGCGACGCATTCGGCAAGTACACGCTGGCCGATGCGCTCGCCAAACAGCAGACACTCGCCGACGAAGCGCGCGGTGCGATGGACAAGACGGCGGCGTCGCTCGGTGTGTCGGTGGTGGACGTGCAGTTGACGCGGGTCGATTTTCCGGCCGCCATGGCCGACTCGGTCTACAAGCGGATGATCGCCGAGCGCCAGCAGATCGCGGCCGACGAGCGCGCGAAGGGCGCCGCCGAAGCCGACAAGATCAAGGCCGACGCCGTCGCGCAGCAGCAGGCCATTCTGGCTAACGGCTACGGCCAGGCGCAGACCATCAAGGGCGAGGGCGATGCGAAAGCCGCCGAGATCGCCGCGCAGGCGTACGGCAGCGACCCGGAGTTCTATCAGTTCTATCAAAGCATGCAGGCGTACCGGAACACCTTCAAGCCTGGCGACGTGATCGTGGTCGACCCGAGCAGCGAGTTTTTCCGCTTCATGCGTAGTCCGACCGGCGGCGCAGCCCCGGACGCTTCCGCGGCCTCGCGCAAACACTAATAACCCGGAACGCCGCGGCATTCGCATCGCGGCCCCTTCTTTCGCATGGATATAGTCGGCTCGTTACTGCTCGCGATCGCGTTGATGCTGGTTATCGAGGGGATGTTCCCATTCGTTTTTCCGAGCGCGTGGCGCGACACGTTCCGTAGAATAGCGGAACGGCCCACGCATCAGATTCGTATCGGCGGCCTGATCGTCATGCTGCTGGGGCTGATCCTGCTGTTTTTCGTGACTTGACGCGGAGCGTGGGGCGACACGCGATGCCTCAGCGTGAACAAGCCCGCGATGTTTCCGCATCGACCGCCGCGTGTTTCGACAGGCGCTCTTCCTGCGTAGCGACTGCATGAGCCGTACGCTTCCGCCGCCGTCTGCCGAAGCCGCCGCAATCGAGTCCGAGCCCGCCATTCACACTTACTACCGGCGCATTGTGCCGCCGTGTTCAACGTCGTAGGACTGTATCGATGTCGACCTGGTTACTTCCCGAGAACATTGCCGACGTGCTGCCGTCGGAGGCCCGCAAGATCGAAGAATTGCGGCGTCGTCTGCTGGACCGTTTTCGCTCGTACGGCTACGAGATGGTCATGCCGCCGCTGCTCGAATACATCGAGTCGCTATTGACGGGCGGCGGGCACGATCTGAACCTGCGCACCTTCAAGCTGGTCGATCAGTTGTCCGGACGCACGCTCGGCCTGCGCGCCGACATCACGCCGCAGGTCGCGCGTATCGACGCGCATCTGCTGAACCGTCAGGGCGTCACGCGTCTTTGCTACGCCGGGAATGTCGCGCATACGCGGCCGCGCGGTCTGCACGCGACGCGCGAGCAGATTCAGATCGGCGCTGAAATTTACGGTCATGCGCGCCTCGAGGCCGACCTGGAAATCCAGCAACTGATGCTCGATGCACTGCATCTCGCGGGCCTGGGCAAAGTGCGCCTCGATCTGTGTCACGCGGGCGTGCTCGCGGCGTTGATCGAAGCGGAGCCGGCCGCCGCCGAACTCGGCCAATCGCTTTACGACGCGCTGGCGGGCAAGGACGTGCCGCGGCTCGTCGAATTGACCGCGAATCTTTCGGCCGTCACGCGCGATGCGTTGCGCGCGCTGCCTTCACTCTACGGCGACGCGTCGGTGCTCGAAGAAGCGCGCGCGCGTTTGCCGAATGCGCCGGCCATCGCACGCGCGCTCGACGACCTCGCATTCCTCGCAAGCCAGGTCGAAGGCGCCGAAGTGATGATCGACCTCGCGGATTTGCGCGGCTACGCGTATCACAGCGGCGTGATGTTCTCGGCGTATGTCGACGGCGTGCCGAACGCGGTCGCGCGCGGCGGCCGTTACGACCACGTCGGCCAGGCGTATGGCCGGGCGCGCGCGGCGACAGGCTTCTCGCTCGATCTTCGCGAAGTCGCGCGCATTTCGCCCGTCGAAGCGCGCAGCAGCGCGATTCTCGCGCCCTGGCAACACGACGACGCGCTGCGCGTGAGCGTGGCCGCGTTGCGCGACGCCGGTGAAGTCGTGATCCAGGCGCTGCCCGGTCACGAACACGATCTCGACGAATTCGCGTTCGACCGCGTGTTGGTCGAGCGCAACGGCGCATGGACCGTCGAACCGCGCTCGTGAGCGCGTTTTAATAGCGTCGCTCACGGTTTTTTCGCGGACACATCGAGGCGCGCAGCAGTTGTTCCGCATGCGTCGCCGGACATCGCGCGGCTATTGGCTACCCTCGGCCAACATCGGCCACCACCGGCCGCGCTCCTTTCACGATACCCACCATAACGTGCATGCCGTTGAGCGGAAACGGAAAAATTCCGGAAGCGTCCGCGAACATAGGTAAAATACGTTTTTAACCAGCTTACGAAACAACATGTCTGCCAGCGCAGTGAATGTGAACCCCGGGCGTAACGTCGTCGTCGTGGGAACCCAGTGGGGTGATGAAGGCAAGGGCAAAATCGTCGACTGGCTGACGGACCACGCTCAAGGCGTCGTTCGCTTCCAGGGCGGTCACAATGCCGGCCACACGCTTATCATCGGCGGCAAGAAAACCATCTTGCGCCTGATCCCGTCGGGCATCATGCATGCCGGCGTCGCGTGCTACATCGGCAATGGCGTCGTGTTGTCGCCGGAAGCGCTGTTCAAGGAAATCGGCGAACTCGAGGCCGCAGGCGTCGACGTGCAGAACCGCCTGTTCATTTCCGAAGCCACCACGCTCATCCTGCCGTATCACATTGCCATCGACCAGGGCCGCGAAGCGCGCCGTGGCGCGAGCAAGATCGGCACCACCGGCCGCGGCATCGGCCCGGCTTACGAAGACAAGGTGGCGCGCCGCGGCTTGCGCGTGCAGGACCTGTTCGAGCCGGAGACTTTCGCCGAACGTCTGCGTGAAAACCTCGACTATCACAACTTCGTGCTGACGCAGTACCTGGGCGTCGCCGCTGTCGACTTCCAGCAAACGCTCGACACGATGCTGAGCTACGCCGACCGTCTGAAGCCGATGGTGACGGACGTGTCGCGCCGTCTGTACGACGCGAACGCCGCCGGCAGCAACCTGCTGTTCGAAGGCGCGCAAGGCACGCTGCTCGACATCGACCACGGCACCTATCCGTTCGTCACGTCGAGCAACTGCGTCGCGGGCGCGGCAACGGCAGGCGCGGGCGTCGGTCCGCAAAAGCTGAACTACATTCTCGGCATCACCAAGGCGTACTGCACGCGCGTCGGCTCGGGCCCGTTCCCGAGCGAACTGTACGACGCGGACAACGCCGCGCGCCAGGAAGCGATCGGCCTGGAACTCGCCACCGTCGGCAAGGAATTCGGCTCGGTCACCGGCCGTCCGCGCCGCACCGGCTGGCTCGACGTCGCCGCGCTGCGCCGCTCGATCCAGATCAACGGCGTGTCGGGCTTGTGCATGACGAAGCTCGACGTGCTCGACGGTCTCGACGAAGTGAAGCTGTGCGTCGGCTATACCGTCGACGGCAAGAACGTCGATCTGCTGCCGCGTGGCTCGTCGGAAGTCGCGCGTTGCGTGCCGGTGTACGAAACCTTCGCGGGCTGGAAGGAAAGCACCGTCGGCATCAAGGAATGGGACAAGCTGCCGGCGAACGCGCGTGCGTATCTGTCGCGCGTGCAGGAAGTGGCGGGCATTCCGATCGACATGGTGTCGACCGGTCCGGATCGCGACGAGACCATTCTGCTTCGTCATCCGTTCAAGGCTTAAGCGATGGTGCAAGGTGTCCCCATGATTGCGATGAAAGATCCGCGCAACGACGATAAAAACCTGTGGGTCGGCTGGGACGAGTATCACCGGCTGATCGAATTGCTGGCGCTCGCCGTGCATGAATCGGGCTGGAAGTTCGACAAGATTCTGTGCCTCGCGCGCGGCGGTTTGCGCGTGGGCGACCAGCTTTCGCGCATCTACGATTTGCCGCTGGCTATTCTCGCAACCAGTTCATATCGCGAAGCGGCCGGCACGGAGCAGGGCGAACTCGACATCGCGCAATACATCACGATGACGCGCGGTGAACTGCACGGCAACGTGCTGCTCGTCGACGACCTCGTCGATTCCGGCGTGACGCTCGCACGTGTTCAGCAGCATCTGAAGGAACGCTATCCGGCCATTACGGCGGTGCGTTCGGCGGTGCTCTGGTACAAGGGCTGCTCGAAAGTGAAGCCCGACTATCATGTGCAGTACTTGCCGACCAATCCGTGGATTCATCAACCGTTCGAGGAGTGGGATACGGTTCGCCCGCATAACCTCGGCGCGTGGATCAAGCGCGGCATGGCGCAAGCGCAGGAGTCCTCGGAAAATTGATGCCTCAAAAGCGCATCGTAGCGGAGCCCCATAGGGCTCCGTTTTTTTATGCGCTGGCAACAACGCGCGGCGCTTCGCCCGCGCGCAGTGACATTCGCCGCACGAGACGTTACGCAGCAGACGCGCACATATCGCAGTGCTACACTGCGCGGACCATCCACGTGGTGTATCCACAATAAGCTGGGCGGTCTCAGGCAGGCGGTTTAGAATAGCGGTCGCTTTTTTCCGCCCAGGAAACGGATTTCCTCGCGTTTATGACAGATAACAATCACGTGCACAAACAGCCACTACCTTCGCTCGCGCTCGCCGCGATCGGCGTGGTGTTCGGCGATATCGGCACGAGCCCGCTGTACGCGCTCAAAGAGGCGTTCAGCCCGTCGCATGGCATTCCGCTGACCGATCAATCCATCCTGGGCGTGATCTCGCTGCTGTTCTGGGCCATCGTGATCGTCGTCGGCATCAAGTACGTGCTGTTCGTGATGCGCGCGGACAACAACGGCGAGGGCGGCGTGCTCGCGCTCATGGCGCTGGCGCTGCGTTCGCTGGATGAGAAATCGAAAATGGCCGGCCTGCTGATGATGCTCGGCATTTTCGGCGCCTGCATGTTTTACGGCGACGCGGTGATTACGCCCGCCATTTCGGTGATTTCCGCCGTCGAAGGTCTCGAGATCGCGGCGCCTCATCTGTCTCATCTCGTGTTGCCGCTCACCATCGTGATTCTGATCCTGCTGTTCTGGATCCAGCGGCATGGCACGGCCACCGTCGGCCGTCTGTTCGGTCCGATCATGGTCGTGTGGTTCGTCGTGCTCGCCGTGCTCGGGCTCTGGCATATCGTGCAATCGCCGACTGTGATCCGCGCGCTGAACCCGTATTACGCGTACTCCTTCATGGCCGCGCACGTGTTGCAAGCGTATGTCGTGCTGGGTTCGGTCGTGCTCGTGCTGACGGGCGCCGAGGCGCTCTACGCGGATATGGGCCACTTCGGCGCGAAGCCGATCCGCATGGGCTGGTACGTGCTGGTCATGCCTTCGCTGGTGCTGAACTACTTCGGCCAGGGCGCGCTGCTGATGCACGACGCCAAGGCAATCGAGAATCCGTTCTTCCTGCTCGCGCCGCAGTGGGCGTTGCTGCCGCTCGTCGTGCTGTCGACGGTGGCGACGGTGATCGCGTCGCAGGCGGTGATCTCGGGCGCGTATTCGTTGACGAGCCAGGCGATTCAGCTCGGCTACGTGCCGCGCATGAAGATCCTGCATACGTCAGAGCTTGCTATCGGCCAGATTTATGTGCCGGTCGTGAACTGGATGCTGCTCTTCATCATTCTGTGCATCGTGATCGCGTTCAAGAGTTCCGATAACCTCGCGGCCGCGTACGGCATCGCGGTGACGGCGACAATGGTCATCACCACCATCCTCGCGTGCGTCGTGATGGTGAAGGTGTGGAACTGGAACAAGTTCCTGGTTGGACTGATCATCGCCGTGTTCATCACGATCGACTTAGGATTTTTCGGCGCGAATCTGCTGAAGGTGGAAGAGGGCGGCTGGCTGCCGCTCGGCATTGGCGCGTTGCTGTTCTTCCTGCTGATGACGTGGTTCAAGGGCCGAATGATCGTCAAGGAACGCACGGCCGCCGACGGTATTCCGCTGATGCCGTTCCTGCAAGGGCTGCTCGCGCATCCGCCGCACCGTGTTTCGGGTACGGCGATCTACCTCACCGGCAGCGATACGCTCGTGCCGGTCAGCCTGCTGCACAATCTGAAGCACAACAAGGTGCTGCATGAGCGCACCATCTTCCTGACCTTCATCACGCGCGACATTCCGTATGTGAACGACGCGGAGCGCGTGACGGTGAGGAACATCGACGGCGGTTTGTATCTCGTGAAGGCCGCGTACGGCTTTAATGAAACGCCGGACGTGAAGGCCGTGCTCATGGAAATCGGCCGCACACACGACATGACGTTCGAGTTGATGGACACGTCGTTCTTCCTCGCTCGCGAAACGGTCGTGCCCACGCAGTTGCCCGGCATGTCGGTGTGGCGTGAACGTGTGTTCGCGTGGATGCATCAGAACGCCGCGAAGCCGACCGACTTCTTTAGTATTCCCGCGAATCGCGTGGTGGAGTTGGGAACGAAGATCGAGATTTGACGGACGGCGCAGTAGCCCGCAGTAGCCGGCATTAGCTCTAACGAAAAAAACCCACGCATTGCGTGGGTTTTTTGTTGGCGGCCCGTGAGAGACGGCGTGCATTCAGCGGCGCGGCATAAGCACTTCGCACACCGAACGCAGAGGCGCTTACTTCTGCTTGAGCTTCGCGAATGCCGCGGCCATTGCGCCGCCCGGTTCGGGTTCACGCGAGCGCGGCTGCGGCGCGCCGCGTCCATTGCCGCCGCCCGCACGGCCGGAGCCGCCGCGATCCTGCTGCGCACCGCCGCCACTGCGCGTTGCGGCCGCGCCGAACTCGTCGTCCAGACGCATGGTCAGCGCGATACGCTGGCGCTTCACATCGACTTCGAGCACCTTGACCTTGACGATCTGGCCGGCCTTGACGACTTCGTGCGGGTCCTTGATGAACTTCGTCGACATGGCCGACACGTGCACGAGACCATCCTGATGCACGCCGACGTCGATGAACGCGCCAAACGCCGCGACGTTCGTCACCACGCCTTCGAGCACCATGCCAGGCGTCAGGTCGCTGACCTTCTCGACGCCTTCGCGGAACGTCGCCGTCTTGAACTCAGGGCGCGGATCGCGGCCCGGCTTTTCGAGTTCGAGCAGAATGTCGCGCACGGTCGGCAGACCGAAACGATCGTCGACGAATTCGGCGGGCGACAAGCCGCGCAGCGCGTCGCGATTGCCGAGCACTTCGCCGGCATGCTTGTTGATCTTCGCGAGAATCCGTTCGACGACCGGATACGCTTCCGGGTGCACCGACGAGCGGTCGAGCGGATTTTCGCCGTTGTTGATGCGCAGAAAACCGGCCGCCTGTTCGAAGGTTTTGTCGCCGAGACGCGGCACCTTGCGCAAATGCTCGCGCGAAGGGAACGGACCGTTCGCGTCGCGATAGTCGACGATGTTGCGAGCCAGCGTGGCGTTGAGCCCCGACACGCGCGCGAGCAACGCGACCGACGCCGTATTCGCATCCACGCCGACCGCGTTCACGCAGTCTTCGACCACGGCGTCGAGCGAGCGCGCGAGTTCGCGCTGGTTCACGTCGTGCTGATATTGGCCGACGCCGATTGCCTTCGGCTCGATCTTCACGAGTTCGGCGAGCGGGTCTTGCAGACGCCGCGCGATGGACACCGCGCCGCGCAGCGACACGTCCATGTCCGGGAATTCCTTTGCCGCGAGTTCGGACGCCGAGTAGACCGACGCGCCCGCTTCCGACACGACGATCTTTTGCAGCTTGAGTTCGGGATGACGCGCGATCAGTTCGCTCGCGAGCTTGTCCGTTTCACGCGACGCCGTGCCGTTGCCGATGCTGATCAGCTCGGCCTGCGTCTGCGCGCAGATGCGCGCCAGTTTCGCAATCGAGCCGTCCCAGTCGCGGCGCGGCTCGTGCGGATAGATCACGTCGGTGGCGAGCACCTTGCCCGTCCGATCGACCACCGCGACTTTCACGCCGGTGCGCATACCAGGATCGAGACCGATCACGGCCTTGGGGCCCGCCGGCGCGGCCAGCAACAGGTCCTTCAGATTGCGCGCGAACACGCGGATCGCCTCGTGTTCGGCTTCCTCGCGCAGATTGGTCAGCAGTTCGTTTTCGATGTGCGGCTGCACCTTCACGCGCCAGCACCAGCGGCACACGTCCGACAGCCATTTATCGGCCGGACGGTTCTGATTGGCGATGCCAAAATGACGCGCGATCAGCGCCTCGCCCGGATGCGGCACCTGCGCGTCCAGTTCTTCGCCGAGGCCGAGCTTGATCATCAGCACGCCGGCATTGCGGCCGCGGAACAGCGCGAGCGCGCGATGCGACGGCACCGTGCGGATGGTTTCCGCGTAGTCGTAGTAATCGCGGAATTTTTCTTCTTCAGCGCTCTCTTTGCCTTCGACCACCTTCGACGACACCACGCCCTGATTGAACATGTAGTCGCGCAGCTTGCCGAGCAGATCAGCGGTTTCGCCGAATTGCTCGGAGAGGATGTCGCGTGCGCCGTCGAGCGCGGCCTTCACGTCGGCGACGCCTTTCTCGGCGTCGACATACGCGGCGGCTTCGGTTTGCGGGTCGAGCAGCGGATTGCCGAGCAGCGCATCGGCGAGCGGCTGCAGGCCGGCTTCGCGAGCGATCTGCGCGCGCGTGCGGCGCTTCGGCTTATACGGGAGATACAGGTCTTCGAGCACCTGCTTGCTGTCGGCGCCCTCGATCGCGGTGCGCAGCTCGTCGGTGAGCTTGCCCTGTTCGTCGATGCTCGCGATGATCGCCGCGCGCCGGTCTTCCAGTTCGCGCAGATACAGCAGGCGTTCCTCGAGGTTACGCAGCTGCGTGTCGTCGAGATTGTCGGTCACTTCCTTGCGGTAGCGCGCGATAAACGGAACGGTCGCTCCTTCGTCGAGAAGTTGCACCGCGGCCGCGACCTGGCGCGGCTGGACGGACAGTTCGGCGGCGATGCGCTGTACGATCTTGAGTGCTACGGTTTCCGTCATAAGCTCTTGGGTTTCCTGCGGACTCGGTCAGGGGCCGTGCGCCGGCGGCGCCTCGCACACACACGAGGCGCCGGGCACGCAGTGCGTGCGCGCTGCGACCAGTTTGCTAGAGCGGGGCATTTTGCCACAAATGCCAAAGGGCTCAACCGCGCGGGGGTGATAGAATTTCGGGCATGTTCCGTTGACCCTCTCTGACGTTGCCAATCACGTTGCCAATCTCCTTTTTGTTCAACCGCCAAGGCTCGCGCCCGGTTTCCCGCTCGCCACATTTGCCGCTGTTCGCCGCGCGCTGGCCGTTTGCTTCGCGTGTAGCCGGGTCGCGTCGTGCCGACCTTTTCGCGTGGGTTTCCAGCAGAACGTTGATGGCGTCTTGCGCAGCGTCGGCGTGCATGATGGCTGCGGCGCTGGCCATGTCAGAGCCTGCTGCGGCGCAATCGGTGACGCCCGCGGCCGCATCGGCTGTGCAGGGCAGCAGTGCCGGCGGTGATGCGAATGCCGCTGCCGACGGTGCAAGCAGCACCGCGGCGCTGGACACCGAATTCGACGCGCGGCAGAGAACGCTGGATCAACGCACCGAGGAAAACAACTATCGCTATGGCGTCGCCGAGCATGACTGCTACAGCACGTTCTTTGTCAATCACTGTCTGAACAAGGCGCGCGATCAGATGCGCACGGTTCAGGCGCAGATCCGCAAGGAGCAGTTGGCACTCGACGGCGAGCAGCGTGCCGAGCGCGCGCGCAAGCGCGACGAGCAGGCGGCGATCAAGCGCGCACAAGACGAGGCGAGCGCGCCGCAGCGTGCTGCCGAAGACGCGCGCAACGCCCAGGCTTACGAAGACAAGCAGCGCCAGCACGCGCTCGACCAGGCGCAGCGCAGTGCCGAGGCGCCGCAGCGCAGCGCCAACGCCGAGGCCTACGAGGAAAAGCAGCGTCAGCACGCAATCGACCAGGCGAAGCGCGGCATCAGCCCGTCGCAGGCGGCTGCCAATCAGCGGGCTTACGATCAGAAGCAGAGCGACTTCCAGCGCAAGCTCGACGAGGCTCGCAAGCAGGGCGCGCAGAAAGCGCAGGAGCGCGTCGAGAAGCAGCAGAGCTTCGAAAAGAAACAGGCCGAGGCCGCGCAGCACCGGGCCGATGTCGAAGCGCGCCAGAAGCAGGCCGCCGAAAAGGCCGAGCAGAAACGCCAGGAACAGTTGAGGCAGCAGAAGCAACTCGAAGAGCAGCAGAAACAGCAACAGCAGCAACAGTAGCGAGCCGCGCCGTGCGCAGTGCGTGTGACATGCGTATGGCGTTGAATGGCGCTTGCATGGTGCTGGTATCGCACCCATCCGCACGGTGGGTGCCATGCGGTTGTAATATCGCAGTAGTGCACGCAGTAGCCAGCGCGCGCCGTAGTGCAGACAGTCGCCGTAACGCGTTTTGAGCCGGACAGCAACCTCAGGCAACGGGCTGAACATCGCGAACATGCAGCCCGTGTCACAGTCGAGCGGAGGCGAGCATGCGCGATCAACATCACGTCATCAACGCGGACACACTTCGCGACCGGATTCTGCAACTGCAATCGGAGCATAGTGGGCTCGACCGTTTGATCGACCGAATATCGGATGAGCCCGGCATCGACGACTTCGAGTTGCAGCGCCTAAAAAAGCGCAAACTCAAAGTCAAGGACACCATCATCTTGCTGCAATTGCAGCTCGAACCGGACGCACGCGCCTGAGTTCGCGGCCTGGCAGGCGCCGGGCGCGCGCCGCGCGAGCCGGACTTTGCAGGAAACGCTTGCCTTGAATTCACCGCTTGAAACTTCGCTTGAAACTTCATCACGCGCGAGTGCCGCCGACAGCGCCTCTGACACCGGCACACCTGCGCCGCGTCCCGCCGCGCAGGCGCTGAGCGCATCGCTCGATCCTCGCCGCGCCGCGGAACTGAACGACATCTTCGCCGACAACGGTTTGCTGGCGCGGCAGATCGACGGCTATCGCTCACGGGCGTCGCAAATCGAAATGTCGCGCGCCGTCGCTGCTGCCATGGAAGCATCGGGCCGCGCGATGCCCGAGCCCGCGATGTTCGAGGCGCAGAAACGTCCGGCGCGGCGTCTGCAAACTGCCGGCGCGGATGCCGCAAGCGAGACCGTCGAAGCGGACGAAGCAAAGGCGCTCGACGGCGCCGAGAACACGCTGATCGTCGAGGCCGGCACGGGCACGGGCAAGACCTATGCGTATCTGGTGCCGGCCATGCTGTGGGGCGGCAAGGTGATCGTCTCCACGGGCACCAAGCACCTGCAGGACCAGCTCTTTCAGCGCGACATTCCGACCGTGCGCGACGCACTGGCGGTGCCCGTGTCGGTGGCCATGCTCAAGGGCCGCGCGAACTATCTGTGTCACTACTATCTGCAGCGCACGGCCGATAACGGCCGCTTGCCGTCGCGCCAGGAAACCTCGTATCTGCAGGACATCGTGCGCTTCGCGAAGATCACGCGAACCGGCGACAAAGCCGAGCTCGCGAGTGTGCCGGAAACGGCGGCGGTGTGGTCGATGGTCACATCGACGCGCGACAACTGTCTCGGCCAGGAGTGTCCGCATTACAAGGACTGCTTCGTGATGCAGGCGCGCCGCGAGGCGCAGCAGGCCGACATCGTAGTGGTGAATCACCACCTCTTTTTCGCCGACATCATGCTGCGCGACACCGGCATGGCCGAGCTGCTGCCCACGGCCAACACGGTTATCTTCGACGAGGCGCATCAGCTTCCCGAAACGGCCACGCTGTTTTTCGGCGAGACGCTTTCCACCGCGCAGTTTCTCGAACTCGCGCGCGATTCGGTGGCCGAGGGCTTGGGGCATGCCCGCGACGCCGTCGACTGGGTCAAGCTCGGTTCGACGTTGGAGCGTGCCGCGCGCGACGTGCGGCTTGCGTTCAAGGAAGATTCGGTGCGCTTGTCGATCGGTCAGTTGCCCGACGATCACCCGTTGTTCGCCGCGCTCGAAGCGCTCGAAGCGGAGCTCGATGCACTCGAGTCCGCGCTCGCCGGACAGGCCGAGCGCGCCGAGTCGATCGGCGCCTGTTTGCGCCGCGCGCGCGAGTTGCAGGGCGTGCTGGCCGGCTGGACGACTCCGCCTACCGAGTTCGAACGTCAGACTGCGGATACGGATCGAAGCGCTTCCGCCGAAGCCAAAAACGAGCGCGCCGATCCGAACGAAAAAGTGCGCTGGATCGAAGTCTTCGCGCACACGGTGCAGTTGCATGAGACGCCGCTCTCGGTCGCGCCGATTTTCGCGAAGCAGCGCGCCGGCGTGCCGCGCGCGTGGATCTTCACGTCGGCCACGTTGTCGGTGCGCGGCGACTTCACGCACTACGCCGCGCAAATGGGCCTGAACGCCAAACGTTCGATGACCTTGCCGAGCCCGTTCGACTATCCGTCGCAAGGGCTGTTGTATGTGCCGCGTAATTTGCCGCAGCCGTCGTCGCCGATGTTCACCGACGCGGTGTTCGACGCGGCCTTGCCGGCGATCGAAGCCTCGGGCGGCGGCGTCTTCATGTTGTGCACGACGTTGCGCGCCGTGGACCGCATCTCCGCGAAACTGCGCGATGTGATCGAGGCGCGCGGCTGGAACTATCCGCTGCTGGTTCAGGGCGATGCGAGCCGCACGGAATTGCTCGATCGTTTTCGCGCGTACGGCAACGCGATTCTTGTCGGCAGTCAGAGCTTCTGGGAAGGCGTCGACGTGCGGGGCGACGCGCTATCGCTCGTCGTGATCGACAAGCTGCCGTTTGCGCCGCCCGACGATCCGGTTCTGTCAGCGCGGCTCGATGCGCTCACGAAGAAAGGTCTGAGCCCGTTCGCGGTTCATCAGTTGCCGCAGGCTGTCATTACGCTCAAGCAGGGCGCAGGGCGGCTGATTCGCGCGGAAACCGATCGCGGCGTGCTGATGATCTGCGATACGCGTCTCGTCGATAAACCTTATGGGCGCCGGATCTGGCAAAGCCTGCCGCCGTTTAAGCGTACGCGTGAAATCGAGGTCGTCCGCGAATTCTTTGAAGAGAACGACAAAGCCGCGCAATAGGCAAAATGGCATAGCCGTATTTCCACGCCGCGAAAACGACGCTGGAATAACGGCGCTGAAATAACAAAACGCCACGGATGTGAGTCCGTGGCGTTTCGCTTTACCGCTCGGGAAATCGAGATGATTTCCCGATGCGGTTTTCGCCCGAAGGCGAACCCTACGCGACAGCTTACTGGCTTGCGCCCGAAGCCGGAGCAGCAGCCGAAGCAGCAGCGCCTGCGTCCGAAGCAGCGGTCGAAGCCGAAGCAGCAGCGTCGCTCGCAGCAGCAGCCGCACCCGATGCAGCAGCAGCCGAATCCGAAGCAGCGGCAGCCGGTGCCGAAGCGGCAGCTGCGTCGCTAGCCGGTGCAGCGGCCTGATCGTTGCTCTTGTTGCATGCAGCCAGTGCCACAGCTGCCAACAGGGATGCTACGAGGAGGGATTTCTTCATGATCACGTCCTTTTATGGTTAAAGGTAAGCAACAGCGCAAAATAATACCGGTAATGTGCTCCAACACCGACTTCGGCCGCTGGTGGAGACGCTCTTTTGACGAGCAGGAATCTTCCCTACGGCTTGGGCGGAAATTATATGCACTTTCGTACTGACAATCCATAAATCCGGGGTCAATACGTTGTCTTTCTCATACAAAATTTCACTGTACTGTGTATAACAGACACGCGAGGCTAGGCAAGCTCGCCCATCCGTATCCAGCCCGCACGATACCACTCGTGTAGCCGTGCTGTCACCGACGAATCGTGTGAGAGTGTTACAAAGCGTTTCGCACTCAGACATCGGTGATCTGCGAGATCAAAGAGCCACTTTTTCGAGCCGCCAAACGGAAATTTCTCTCCGTTTATGAAGAAAAAGCGGCGGTTGTACAACAAACTCGTCTTGCGGTCCAGTCGCACCCCGGACTTCGATGCTTCACTGATAAAACGCGCTTCGTTGAGCGGCCTTTGCGGCGGATCAAAGACGACACTCGGCTTGGGTTCGCTGAGATATGTGCCAAGGAACGACGCAATGTCCTGCTCATTCCATCTGACCTCAGCAAGGATTGCGCCAACCCGTTCGACGAGCGCCGCGGGCAGTTCCGCCGGCCGGTCGACGGCGGGCTGCTGGGGATCGCGGTAAAGCGCGCCGGTCCGGCCGTTCTCTTCGCCGCGCTCGGCCAGATGGTAAAGGAACTGCGCCGTCAGCTCGCCCGCCGACGGCGCGCGAAACCCGATCGAGCAGGTCATGCATTCGCCCTCGGCGACGCCGTCGTGTGCGATATGCGGCGGCAGATACAGCATGTCGCCGGGCTCCAGCACCCACTCTTGTTCTGCCTCAAAGTTCTGTAAAACTTTCAACGGCAAGTCCGGCTGCAGCGTCAGATCTTTCTGCGCGCTGATGCGCCAGCGCCGCTTGCCTTTTACTTGCAAAAGAAACACATCGTAGGAATCGAAGTGCGGGCCCACGCCGCCGCCGTCGGTCGCATACGAGATCATCAGATCGTCAAGGCGCGCGTCGGGAACGAAGCGGAAGCGGTCGAGCAGGGCGCGCGCGCGGTCGTCGTGCAGATCGACGCCTTGCACGAGCAGCGTCCACGCACGCCGCTTCAGCGACGGCAGTTCGTCGGGCGCGAACGGGCCATGCTCGAGTTGCCATTTATTGCGAAAGTGCGTGATGAGGCGCGCCTCGACGTCGTCTTCGTCCGCGAGTTCGAACAACTCGTCGCGCGAAAGCGGCGCTTCGACGTTGGGAATTGCCTGGCGGATCAATAACGGCTTTTTCTGCCAGTAGCGGCGCATGAATTGCGACGGCGTGAGGTTGCCGAGCAGCGGCGTGGGCGTGTCGGGCGAGGGCGGGAAAATCGCGGAAGCCGGCTTTGCAGCCGGTGAAGAATTGCGTGCCGAAGCTGCTTCGGCCGGGTGGTCAGTGGGCCGCTTGGGCATCGTATAATGTGAGTTGTATTCTGGAGAATCGAATGAAAATCGCAAAGAACACCGTCGTGTCGGTCGCTTACAAGCTGTCGGATGCGCAGGGCAATCTGATTGAAGAAAGCGACGAGCCGATGGTCTATCTGCACGGCGGCTATGATGGCACGTTCCCCAAGATCGAGGAAGAGCTCGACGGCCACGAGGCCGGCTTCGAGACCCAGATCCAGCTGGAGCCGCAAGACGCATTCGGCGAGTACGACCCGGAACTCGTGAAGATCGAACCGCGCAATCGCTTTCCGGAACCGCTCGAAGTCGGCATGCAGTTCGAAGGCACGCCGGAAGAAGGCGATGACGACCTCGATTCGCTCGTCTACGTGGTGACCGACGTCGCTGAAGACAAGGTCGTGCTTGACGGCAACCATCCGCTCGCCGGCATGGCGCTGCGTTTCGCGTTGACCGTGAAAGACGTGCGTCCCGCGACCGAAGACGAAATCCAGCACGAGCATGCGCATGGCGCGGATGGCCTGGAAGTGCTCGACGAAGACGACGACGCGGACGACGAGAGCGGCAAGTCAGGGCCCACGCTGCACTGAGTGCGGCTGCGAGCCGGTAGCGCCTGAGCCGGCCGCACCTGAAGTGCCTGAAGCGCCTGAAGCGCTGGAGGCTCCCGGCGCACTCCGCTGCCCTGGCGGAGTCGATGTCGCGGGTCCGTATCCGCCGCCGCCCTGATCGGCCGGAATGCGCGGCAACTGATCGAGTTGCTGCGAGTCCGGTTGTGACTGGCCGGGCGTAGGAAGAAGCGGCGGCAAGTCGGACGCCGGCCCGAGCGACGGCACCGCCGGCATCGAAGCGGCGGGCTCGTCCCTCGGCAACACAGGCTGCGTCGTGGGCATCGGCATATGCCGCGGCACCTCGCGCACCGTCACGCGGAACGGCGGTTTTCTGCCGAAGTCCGCATCAATCTGAATCCACTGGTTAAGACGATCATGCGGCGCGAGCGCGATACGCGTGAGGTTCGTCACCAGATTCCCTTTGTCATTGCGTAGCGGCTGGTCGATTGCGAAGCCGGCGCTCGCGTGTTCGTCGTCGGAATGGACGACGAGCACCGGTCCGTGGAAGATCTGCGCGAGCTTCACGAGGCTGCGCTTGAACTCGAGGAAGCCGTCGCGGCGCGGATTGCGTCCGAAGCGCAGCCATGCGAAACGCTCTGGCCGTTCATAGCGCTCGGCGTCGGGGTCGCCCTGAATGAACACGACGATCGCGCGTGCGTCACGGCGCTTCGCAAATTCGCCGGCATGTTCGAGCCAGAATGCGTTGGCGATCACGCGGTCTTCGAATTCTCCGTTGCGCCCGCCGGCGGTCAGATAGTGATTGTTGGGGCTCGGCGCATTGAGCCCGACGAACACGGTGTCGCCTAGCTGCCAACGCACATTCTCGCGATACGGACGAAAGCGCGATACCTCGCTCTCTCGCGTCAGTGCAAGCGGGTTCTGGCCCATCGAGTTGGCATCGCCGAGAAGCGTCTGGCGCAACTGGTCGAGCCGTTCGACCGGGTCGAAGCCGCCTGCCTCGGCGCTCGCGCAATCGACCCAATCGTGCTGGCCTGGAACAAAAAACAGCGCGGGCCGCGACGTTTCCAGCACCGCGTGGCGCCGTTCATACAGCGCATCGCGGCAGGCTTCTTTCGGGCCTTTCAGATTGCCGTCGTAGACGATAAAAGAGACGTCGCGTTCGCGGCCGATTGCGTCGATGAGCCGCTGGGTCGGGGCCTCGTCGGCGGGACTTTGCATCGTGTTCGCGATGACCGCGAAGCTGTAGTTCGGCGCGGCTGCATGGGCACGCGGTGTGGGAAGCAGAAGTGCGAAGGCGAGCGCGGATACGAGACCTGCAATGCGCAGCCCAACTCTGCTCGCTACCCTTGGCGCCATAGCTATAGCCAACCCCGCGCGGAATTCGCGCGGACGCTCGGCCAGACCGCGTGCCTCAATGATCCGCATCCGGCGCAGCGGCCAACTCGTGTAGTTCATACAGCAGATCGAGCGCTTCGCGTGGCCGCAGATCGTTCGGATCGATGCCGCGCAGACGCTCGACGAGCGCCTGCATAGCCGGCGACGCGTCAGCAGTTTGCGGCTCGTCGTCCGCATCTTCGAGCAGCATCGGCGACGGCGCCGCGAACAGATCGAGCTGCGGCGCCGGTTGCCCCGCGGACTGCTGCTCGAGATACGCAAGATGCTTGCGCGCCGCGCGAATCACCGCGTTCGGCACGCCGGCCAGTTGCGCGACCTGCAAACCGTAGCTCTGGTTCGCCGGACCTTCGTTGACGGCGTGCAGGAACACGATGCCATGTCCGTGTTCCACCGCCGACAGATGCACGTTCGCCGCTTGTGGGAATTCCGCCGGCAACTGCGTGAGTTCGAAGTAGTGCGTCGCGAACAGCGTATGGCAACCGTTATGCGCAAGCAGATGCCGCGCGATGGCCCACGCGAGCGCGAGGCCGTCGAAGGTCGACGTGCCGCGGCCGATTTCATCCATCAGCACGAGGCTTTGCGGCGTCGCGTCGTTAAGAATCGCGGCCGCTTCGGTCATCTCGACCATGAAGGTCGAACGGCCGCCGGCGAGATCGTCCGCCGCGCCGATGCGTGTGAAAATCCGGTCGATCGGCCCGAATGCCGCACGCCGTGCCGGCACGTAACTGCCGACGTACGCAAGCAGCGCGATCAGCGCCGTCTGGCGCATGAAGGTCGATTTACCGCCCATGTTCGGGCCGGTGATCAGCAGCAGTTTGCGCTCGGGCGTGAGCGTGCAGTCGTTGGCGATGAATTGCTCGACCTGCGCCTCGACAACCGGATGCCGGCCCTGTTCGATCTCGATGCCTGCATCGAGCGAGAAGCTCGGCGCGACCCAGTCGAGCGCGCGAGCGCGTTCGGCAAAAGCGGCGAGCAGATCGAGCTCGGCGAGCGCCGACGCGACGCGCTGGCAGTCCGGAATGAACGGCAACAGCGCCTGCAGCAGCGAGTCGTAGAGCGAACGCTCGCGGGCAAGCGCGCGTTCCTGCGCGGACAGCGCCTTGTCCTCGAACGTCTTCAGTTCCGGCGTGATGTAGCGCTCGGCGTTCTTCAACGTCTGACGGCGGCGATAATCGTCCGGCACCTTGTCGGTCTGGCCGCGCGTGACCTCGATATAGAAGCCGTGCACCTTGTTGTATTCGACGCGCAGATTGCCGATGCCCGTGCGTGTGCGTTCACGCGTTTCCAGATCGATTAGGAACTGTCCGCAGTTCTCCGAAATATCGCGGAGTTCGTCGAGTTCGGCGTCGTAGCCGCGCGCGATCACGCCGCCGTCGCGGACCATCGCGGCCGGCTCTTGTGCGATGGCGCGCGTGAGCAACTCGACGCACGCTTGCGGCGGCTCGAGCGACGCGTCGATGCGCGCAAGCGATTCCGCGTTCGACGAAACGGCCGCGAGCCTCGCACGCAGTTCGGGCAGCGCGATGAAGGTGTCGCGCAAGCTCAACAGATCGCGCGGGCGTGCCGACAGCAGCGCGAGACGGCCGGTGATCCGCTCGATGTCCGAGATGTGCCGCAGTACGCCGCGCAGCGAGTCGACGTCCGTGCCCGCGCCCGCGGGCGCTTCGAGCAACGCGCCGATAGCCTGCTGACGCGCGCGTGCAACCGCCGATTCACGCGGCGGATGATGCAGCCAGTGACGCAGCAAACGGCTGCCCATCGTCGTGCAGCAGGTGTCGAGCAGCGAACACAGCGTGGGCGATTCGGTGCCGCGCAAAGTCTGCGTGATTTCCAGGTTGCGCCGCGTCGCGGGGTCGAGGCCGATATATTCCGATTCGTACTCGACCTTCAGACTGCGCACGTGCCGCAGTTGCTGGCCTTGCGTGGCCGCCGCGTACAAGAGCAACGCGCCGGCCGCGCCGCACGCGCAGGTGAGCGAATGCGCGCCGAAGCCGTCGAGGCCCGCGACTTCCAGTTGATCGCACAAGCGCTGCGTGCCCGAGGCGACGTCGAAATGCCATCCGGGCACGCGCGTGAGCGCGCGAGCGCCCGTAGGCGGCGTCCAGCTCGTGGAATCGGCCGTCGTGTCGGCGACCAGAATCTCCGCCGGGTCGATGCGTTCCAGCGCGGCGGCCACCTGGTCGGGCGCGACTTCGGCGAGCCGCAACGCGCCGCTCGCGAGATTCAGCCACGCGAGCCCGACGCTCGTCGCGACGCCGCGGCGATTGTGCGCGACGCACATGGCCAGCAGGAAGACGTCGCTCTTGTCGGACAGCAGCGCGGCGTCCGTGAGCGTGCCCGGCGTGACGACGCGCACGACCTTGCGTTCGACAGGACCTTTGGACGTGGCCGGGTCGCCGATCTGCTCGCAAATCGCGACCGATTCGCCGAGCTTCACGAGCTTCGCCAGATACTGTTCGACCGCGTGATGCGGCACGCCCGCCATCTTGATCGGATTGCCCGCCGACGCGCCGCGTTGCGTGAGCGTGAGGTCGAGCAGACGCGCGGCTTTTTCGGCGTCGTCGAAAAAGAGTTCGTAGAAGTCGCCCATCCGGTAGAACACGAGCGTGCCCGGATGCTCCGCCTTGATGCGCAGGTATTGCTGCATCATCGGCGTGTGCTTTGAGGTGTCTTGCGTAGTGTCGTCGTTAAGCTGCATTACTTTTTAAATCAATCACTTGGCTTGTGTAACGTACCTGACCTGTCACCGCGCACCAACATCAAAAGTGGAAAACACCTAGCGGGTCTTTTATCGCGTATAAAAAAGGGGGAAAATAGTGGAAAACATTTTCCACGTTTCAGCCTTTTCCCACACGATGGCGACCCCCGACACGATACCTGAAACTGAGTCCGCAGACGGCGTGACATTTCGCACTCACAGCGACGCGATGACACTCCCGGCGCCTCCTGCTGAGGGGAAACGCACAAGCATTGATTATCGGCACGAAGTGGATGCAGGATTCTATGTTCGGGTGATGCGACCAAACAAAAAAGGGGATGTTACTCGCTCGTGGGTCGCACGGTACACGGACGGCGCGGGAAAAAAGCCAAAGAAGGCATTCGCACTGGTGTCCGAGATGCTGATGAAGGATGCTCGCAAGAAGGCGGAGGAACTGCGCGACCAGGCACGAGACGAGCGAAAAGGCCTAGCATCGGCGCCGGTGAAGATAGTGACTCTGCGCGACGTGTACAAACGATACATCGGTTTGCGGACCGAGCTGAGCGATACGACACTCGATGGATACGCCGATTCGCTCAAACGACTCGATGCAGCGTACGAGGACGAGGTTGCGGAAAAGAGGCGAGAGCTGGACGAATGGCGGGCTCGCCTAACGGCAGACCCGACCAGGAAGCATGGACCGAAGCTAGTCGAACAGCTGGAAAGAGAACTGCTCGACCTTGAACGCAGTCACGACCCGGAATTCGAGAATGTCGCCGACCGCAATGTCGACAGCCTCGACGCGGACTGGTGGGCTCGTAAATATCTGCACATGATGTCGAAGCACGGCATCGCGTCTGCGAAAACGAGTGCGCGGTTGGCGCACGCACTGTACGGGGCTCACTATGGCAACACTCGTATCAACCCCCTCCGTGAACTGAAATCGAAGGCTGTTGGCCTCTATAACAAGAGTCAACCAAAGCAGCGCATCATCCCGCGAAAGCAACTGAAGATTTTCTGGAACTGGTTGCATACGCAGGCTCAGCCGGCGCAACGCGATTTCATGCTCATGGCTCTCTTCACCGCGCTGCGCAGCAGTGTCATTGCACAGTTGCGCTGGGAAAACGTGAACATGGTCGATAAAACGTACTATGTTCCTGCGGACGAGCGTGGCAACAAGTCGAAGCGGTATTACTGGATGCCCATTCCAGAATATGTCTACGAGAAGGTTTTCGTACCCCGCTATGCTGCACGCGGTGGTTCCCCTTGGGTGCTCGGCAGTCCGCGTTTTCAAGAGAAGCCTCTTGTGAGCATTCGCGGAACACTCCAGGGCCTGTTTGCGGTCACCGGCATTCACGTGTCGCCACACGACCTGCGCCGCACGTTCTCGACACTGGCGCACCAGCTTTTGAAAAATACGGTGTTGGTCGGGCGCATGCTGACGCATAGCTTGACCAAGACTGACGACAATGCAGCCGTGACTTCCGGTTACATTGTCCACGACGTCGATGACCTAAGGGAGGGCTACAACGCCGTAGCCAAATTCATCATCGACCAAGCG
Organism: Paraburkholderia sp. RCC_158; assembly: GCF_041355255.1. Lineage (NCBI taxonomy): Bacteria > Pseudomonadati > Pseudomonadota > Betaproteobacteria > Burkholderiales > Burkholderiaceae > Paraburkholderia > Paraburkholderia sp. RCC_158. The sequence goes on from NZ_JBFUPM010000002.1 coordinate 609,166, forward strand.
ATTGCGGAATGAGGCACCCGCGCGGGCGGGGAGTACATTACAGGGTGCCAGACTTGCACGGGAGTGTACCGGTGACGTCCGACGATTTAATTTCCATCGCGCAGGCAGCAGAACTGCTTTTTGTGTCGCGGCCGCACGTGCGAGAGCTGATTGCCCGCCGTGATTTGCTCGCAGTTCAGTGCGTAGACGGAGAGCTACGTATCCGGCGAGTCGACGTGCTCACGTACAAAGAGCGGCAGCTCGCTGACGCAAAAGCTTGGCTATCCATCCAAACGGAAGAAGAGTAAATGACAAACCCGCCGGGTGGCGGGGCTGTGTATAGGCGGCGACAGAAGGGTTACACGTGCTCTTCAATGAGCGTGTCGCTGATGCCCCCGTTCATCCGACGCGGAGTGTACGTGCCGCCCTCGATTCCGAGCGCCTTGTCGACCGCGGCTTTGTCAGCCGACGTCATGCGCTTGAGGAATTTGAGGAAATCGCTGTCCGCTTCGAAAAACGAACGCAGGACTTCTTCGATGAGTTCGCCACGTTCCACTGGCGTCGCGTACGATTGCTGATAGAAGACGCGGTACTGCTCAATCGAAGTACGGGTCGAGAGTTTGAGGCTGACGTTCAGGCGGTCGGTCGGGTCGATGACGGTGAAATTTTTTGAGAGCGGGCATTTGAGCCTCCGTGAGAGTGTTTGTTTTCACCCTCTGCCCATGCGCTGCTCGCTTCGGGTGTACATCGTATAAGCACCGCGAAAAAACAGCTCACCACCTTTTGCTCGAATTCCGGCCTTTTATCTGCTCTTCAGAGTGAACGCCCTAACAATATTTTGGGCACTCACTGCACAGGCGCAGTACAAGTCGCGTGCACCAGCCGTCACCGCGCCTCCCATACCCACTGCATCTCATCTACCTGGGCACGTGCGAGCTGCTAGAGCAGCTCGTGGGCGCGAGCGCGCGGCTAGCGCGGGAGTGCCGGGTTTCCATCTGCTATCAAGAGCGGCCCGCCGGGCCGCTCATCTGGCAGCTTTTGACCGAGACACGCCAGCGCGTTTCAAGTCACCCCTTGCATGCTGCGTATTTCGGATGAAGGTGACCGGCCGTTTCGGGATCGTGACCGGCGATTTCGGCAACGTGACCGGCCGTTTCGG